>NZ_RRAZ01000031.1 GCF_003863335.1 Falsigemmobacter faecalis
CACGGATCCGGCCATCGTCGGTGGGGGCTGACGCCATGCTGTCGCTGACGGGTGATGTGACCCTGCGGGTGCGGGGGAAAGACTGGCGGCTGCGGCTCGACATGAATGCGATGTGCCACTTTGAGGCGCAGACCGGCGAGCCGCCCTTCCCCTGGCTCAGCCTTTTTGAGCGCGGCGAAGTAGTCTCCGCACTGCAGCTGCGCGCCATGGTGCTTGCCATGCTGCAGCGCCATCACCCGGCGGCAGAGCTGCAGGACGCGGGCGAGCTGATCGATGCCGTCCCGGATGTGCTGTTGCGGGTGATCGCGGCCGCCCTGCCGCGCCGCGAGGATCTGCCCGGGGAGGGCTTTGCGGAAAAAAAGCGCAAAGCGCCGTCACTGTGGCGGCGCTTTATCGCGGCTTTGTCGGTCTGGGGTTCGCGCCGTCCGACTTCTGGGCGCTGACACCCCGGCACTACGCGCTCCTCGCCCATGAGGCGGGGCGCAGGCAATCGGAGGAGCGCGTCACCTCTGCCTGGCTCAGCGCCATGCTGGCCCGGCAGGAGCGCCTGCCCGCGCTCGAGACCCTGCTGCCGCGCCCCCCGCGCAGCCGCGAGGAGGCCGCAGCGGAAATGCAGGCCGCCATGGCGGTCTATCGTGAGGTTGCCGCCACGCGCGGCCTGATCCGGAGTTGGGACGAATGGCAGCACTGAAAGAGCGGCTCCGGGCGTTTCTGGGGCTCGACACCAAAGACTTTGAGCGCGGCCTCGGTCGCTCTCAGAAACAGGTGAAGAGCTTCAGTGACCATGCCGCGCAAAGTCTGAGCGGGTTGATGTCGAAAGCCACCGGGCTCGGCACGGCGTTTATGGGCGGGATCGCCGGGGGCGTCGTGGGGGCAGCGCTGGCCGGCGTTTCGAGCAACCTGAACGGCATGGTCAAATCCGTCGCGGCCGTGGGGGATGAGGCGCGCCGCGCCGGGATGAGCCTGCAGGCCTTCCAAGAGTGGCGCTACGTCGCCGAGCAGACCCGCGTCGGCGTCGATCAGATCGTCGATGGCTTCAAAGAGCTGTCGATGCGGGCCGATGAGTTTGTCACCACGGGGGGCGGCTCGGCCGCGGATGCGTTCCAGCGGCTGGGCTACTCGGCGGCGGATCTGAAGGCAAAGCTGAAAGATCCTTCCGCGCTGATGCTCGAGATCGTGGACCGCATGAAAGGCCTCGGTGCGGCGGCGCGCCTGAGGGTGGCCGATGAGATCTTCGGCGGCGCGCTGGCCGAGCAGTTCGGCCAGCTGATGGAGCACGGGTCAGGCGGCTTGCGCGGCCTGATCGCAGAGGCCCATTCCGCCGGCGCGGTGCTCGACAGCGAACTGATCGCCAAAGCCGAAGAGCTGGACCGGAAGTTTTCCAATCTGACCACCACCATTGCCAATTTCGGAAAGCGCGTGGCTGTGGCGTTGGCCTCTGCCGGTCTGGAGGCCACAGATTTCCGGGAGCGGCTGGACCGCATTTTCCCCGATGAGGCCCAGGGGCGCGGCATTATGGGGGATGCGCTTTACGATACCCTTGAGCGGGATCGCGAGGCCCTCGCCGCCCAGGCTAATGATCTGGACCGCCTGAAACGGGCGCATGAGCGCCTGGCCCGGGACGCCCGTGCGGTCGCGCATGAAATGGGTGTCGCTGCGCAGGAACTGCCCAGGAAAGGCTTTGACGATCAGCGACTGGCCATCGAGCAAAACGTAACTGAGATGCGCCGTCTGGCGGAGGGGATCGACAGCGGCACGATCAGCGCGGAAGAGTTTCAGAGCGGGATGGAGAAGGCTGCCGGCGAGGCAGAAGCCATGTTCGCGACCATGCAAAACGATGAGGGTCTCTACTTCGTCAATGTGACCGAAGCCCTGACCGGGTTGATGGGACGTCTTGGCGGCGCCATCAGCCTTGCCATTGGCCTGAAAGGAGCGTTGCAGGAGGCGGCCGGCGTCGATCCTGTCAGCAAGGCACGTCAGGCTGAGTTGAATCGGCTTGCCGCTGAAAAAGCCAGTATCGCCAGCGCGGATGCGCTGGCAGAGGCCACCGCAAAGTTCACGGCTTCAGAGCGCGAACGCAACAGCGCCACCAGTGAGGCGCTGCGGTTGGAGCGCGAGATCGAGGCGGTCCGAAAGCGCGCCAAAGATGCCGGATTGACCCTGACGGATGCGCAGGCCCGCGATGCGGCGGGAGCCTCTCTGGCCGGAGAGGCGGCGCGTCAGGCCGCAGAACGCGCTGCACGGGGATCGGGGGATAAAGGCGGCAAGAGTAAGCTGGATGACTTCGCCCGCGAGGCTCAGGCCATTCGTGACCGGACGCAGGCGCTGCAGACCGAAGCCGCCATGCTGACCAGCGTAGCAGGGTCACAGCGCAAATACGGCGATGCCATGGAGTTCGCTTACGTCAAGGCGGAGCTTTTGGCATCGGCACAACGCGCCGGCCACGCCCTGACGCCGGAACTGACGGCTGAAATCGATAAGCTGGCGCAGGCCTATGTCACCGCCGGGCTGAATGCCGAAGAGGCGGCAGAAAGGCTGCGCGAGGTCGAGGAGAGCGGCGAGCGCGGCGCAAACGCGCTGAGCAGCATTTTCACCTCCGTTCTGGACGGCTCAAAATCAGCAAAGCAGGCGGTGGCGGATCTCCTGATGGAAATGGCGAAGGTGCAGATGCAGCGGGCCTTTCTCGGTCTCGCGGATGGGGGCGGGGGTGGCATCCTGTCGGCCATCGGCGGGCTTCTCGGCGGCAAGCGGGCCACGGGTGGCCCGGTGAAAGCCGGGGTGCCCTATCTGGTCAATGAGAACACGCCGCGCTCGGAATATTTCGTACCAAGCGAGAACGGCGCGGTGCTGACCGTGGCGCAGGCGCAGGCTGCCATGGCCCGCGCCTCCGGGGGCAATGCCTCCGCCCCGTCTCTGACCGGTGGCGGGTCTGGCGGGACCAGCGTTGTTCAGGTCCGGCTCTCCCCCGAGCTGGTTGGTGAGATCCTGCACAAAGCCGAGCGACAATCGGTGCAAATCGCCCAGGCGAGCGATCGCAATCTTCCCGCCCGGGTGCAGCAGATCCTGGAAAATCCCCGGAGGTATGGATGAGCTCCCTTTCCTATCCGCTCGCGTTTCTCACGGATCAGCTGCGCGTGGCGGAGGTCACGCAACACCTGCAGCGTTTCGATGAGCAATCCGGCAGCGGCGACGGGCGGATATGGACCCGTGAGCTGGCAAGCCCTCTGTGGCAGGTCAGTCTCCGTCTGGTGCCCTGCTCACCGCTGGATGGCCGGCGCATTGATGCGCGACTGCGGGCTTTGCGCGGCTCGCAGGAGAGCTTCCTCTGGGCGGATCCCTCCTATGCGCCGTCCTATGACCCGGGCGATCTGGTGGTGGTCTCGGCGATCAGTTCTGATCGCTCGACCGTCAACTTCACCGGCCTGCCGCCGCATTATCCGATCCGACCCGGCGATCGCTTCTCGATCGAATGGGGCGGCGGGCGGCAGTATCTGGCGGAGGTGACAGAGGAGACCATCGCCAGCAATACCGGCATGGCCTCTGCTGTCGCGGTCTATCCTTACGTCCCTCTGGGCATCGCTCCGGGCGCGTCAGCAAACCTGCTGCGCCCGGTGATGCGGGCCTTTGTGCCCCCGGGCGGTCACACACCCTTTACTGCGCGGCCCGGGGGAGTGTCCTCGGGCGGCGCTTTGCAACTCCTGCAGCGGATCTGAGACCAGGAGAGTTAGTCGCCGTTGATAATAATCGGAAGGTCGAAGGAGTCGCTTTGATGAGCCCGGGGCTTAATACCGGATGACATAACGGCCAGGTAGTCGACCGCTTCCTTGGCCTGCAGTGTCGCCCTACGGGCGGCGATGCAGCGCTCTACCGCCTCGGGAGAGAGGCTCCGTAATTCCTTTTCCAGATCCGCAATATAAGCGGCCATCTGATTTATAATGCTGCGCTGAAACTTCAGCAGGCGTTCAGCGCCTTCATCAAGGTCTTTCTCATAGACCACTGGCATCCCGTCCTACCCCTCTGCGGTTTGAGGATAACACTGGCGATCCACTCGCTCTGTGTCGAGTCCTTCCCCCCACCTTTGCTGTGGAAGCCCCCCCATGCGCTTTTATGATCCGGACTTTGCGGCCTCTCTGGCATCGGCCCGGGAGGGCGGCATTGCGCCTGCCACTTTCGTGCATTTCGCCGCCCGCAATCGCGAGACCGGAGACGTGGTGCCGCTCTCGGTCTGGTCCGGCGATGAGGATCTCACCCTCACCCTGCAGGCCGCAGACGGCAGTCTGGTTTCGCGGACCTATGTCGGTGGCTGCGGGCTGCGGGTCGAGGGCATGATCTATGGCGCGGATCTGACCGACCGGCCGGTTTCCGTCTCGCTTTCACAGATCGCGCCTTTCGCCCAAAGCCTCGCGCGCGGCCATGATCTGCGGCTCGCGCAATGCGAGATCCATGCGACGACCTGGACGCGCGGCGCGCTGACCTCAGCCCCGCAGATCGAGTGGATCGGCATTGTCGATGATGGCCCGATCGCCACCCCGGCGGCCGGCAGCGAGGGGGCCATCTCGATCACGGTGCGCTCTGAGCTGATGGCGCAGCTGCTCGCGATCAATCCGGCCAAATCCTCCGATGAGCACCAGCGGCGGCGCTCACCGACAGACGGCTTTTCCAAATACGCCGCCGCCATCCGAACAAGGTCTGTGCAATGGTACAAAGAGTAAGCCGCCTGCCCGACTGGCGGTCCCGCCTCGCGCTCGAGCTCGACCGCCAGCGCGCCACCGCCTTTGCCTGGGGGCGACAGGATTGCGTCCTCGGCCTCGCGGCGGGCGCGGTGCAGGCCATGACCGGCGAAGATCTCGCCCGTGCCTGGCGCGGTCACTATCGCAGCGAGCGGGGCGCTCTGCGGGCCTTACGCGCGGCGGGGCATGAGAGCTTCGGGTCAGCGCTGGCGGCCCTGTTGCCGGAGATCCACCCGGACAGGGCCGACCTCGGAGATATCGCGCTCATCGCCTCCGACGGGGCGCTCGGCGAAGCGCTGGCGGTCTTTGATGCCTCCGGGCTGATTGCTTTGACGGAGCGCGGTCATGGCCGCATCCCGCGCGCGCGGGCGCTCCGGGCCTTTAAGATCGGATAACCCCCATGCGGATGCTCTTCCTTCTCGCGGTGGCCTTCGGGCTTACTGCTGATCCCGCACAGGCCGGGCCGGTCGGCGCAGCCATTGCGGCCATCGGCGCGGTGATCAAGGGCTCGGTGGTTCTCACCGCGCTGGCACAGATGGGTGCGAGCCTTGTGCTCTCGGCCATCGCGCGCAAGCTCGGGCCCAAGCCCTCCCAGCAGGGCGCAGACGTTAAGTTCACTGTCGAGATGGGCGATGATCTGCCCCTGTCGTTCATCCTTGGCGATTACGCCACCGCCGGGCGGCGCAAATATATCGGCAGCTGGGGGCGCAATCAGCGCTTCATCACCGATGTGATCGAGGTCTCGGCCCTGCCGCATCCCGCGCTGGCGGCGCTTTGGATCGGGGACGAAAAGGCGGTGATCGATTTCAGCCGCATCGGCACCATCAGCGGCGCAGAGGGCGAGGTCTCCGATGTGACCGAGCGGCCCGTGGGCGCGTCCTTCAGCGGCCAGAGCCTCGGCCACCCGGCGCAGATCAGCTCGCTCAAGGGCAAGCGCCGGATCTGGGTCCGCTGGGTCGATGGCACCCAAGTAACGGTCGATCCGCTGCTGGCCTTCGCCTTCACGGGCGATCAATACCCATGGGCAGGCGTGGGGGTGGGCAAAGCCTATGCCGTGGTCACCCTGCAGTATGACCGCGAAGATCTGACCTCGATGCCGACGCTGCTGTTTCAGCCTGCGCCTTTGCCGGTCTATGACCCGCGCAAAGACAGCAGCACCGGGGGCTCCGGCCCGCATCGCTGGGGCGACCGCACGACTTATGAGCCCAGCACCAATGCCGCTGTGATCGCCTATAACGTGGCGCGCGGGATCTACTGGGGGTCGGAGTGGATTTTCGGCGGGCGGAACCTGCCCGCCTGGCGGTTGCCGCGCGCGGAATGGGTCGCGGCCATGACCGCCTGCGACCGGGAAATCGAAACAGCCGGCGGGGTCTTTGAGCCCGCCTATCGCTGCGGTCTTGAGGTCTCGGTGGATCAGCCGGCCGCCGATGTGCTGGAAGCGATCGGGCGCGCGGCCAACCTCCGCTTTGCGGAAGTGGGCGGCCAGCTGAAGCCGCTGGTCGATCTGCCCGCCGCCGCCGTCTTCTCGATCACCGATGGCGATATTGTCATCTCTGAGGGGCAAAGCCTGACGCCCTTCTATCCGGTGGCGCAGACCTTCAACGCGCTCTCGGCCAGCTACCCCGAGCCGCGCGAAGGCTGGGCCAGCAAAGATGCGCCGCAACGCATCGATGCGGCCGCCACGGCCGCCGATGGCGGGCGCTATCTGCCGACCTCGGTCTCTTATCCGGCCTGCCCCTATGCCACACAGGTGCAGCGCCTGATGGTCTCGCAGCTCAGCGAGTATCGCCGGATGCGCCAGCACTCCATGACGCTGCCGCCCGATGCCTATGCACTCGAGCCGCTCGACGTGATCAGCTGGACCTCGGCCCGCAACGGCTATGAGGCCAAGAAGTTCATGGTTGAGCAGGTGACCAAACTGCCGGGGCTGAGCCTCACGGTCGCTTTGCGCGAGGTGGATCCGTCGGATTATGACTGGTCGCCCGCGCTCGAGCTTCCGGTGGTGATCACCTCTCCGCTGCAGCCCATCGGCTTTGCCCAAGGGATCGAGGGCTGGGCGGCGCTGGCGGTGCTGCTGACCGGCAATGATGGCAAGGCCCGCAAGCCTGCCATTCAGGTCAGCTGCGGCGCCAATGAGCCGGATGTCTCGGAGATCCGCATTCAGATCGAGCGCAGCGGCGTGGTGCAGTTTGACGTGCTCCGGCCCTATGCCGCGCCCTTTGTCTGGACCCTCACCGATGTGGTCGCGGAGGCCACCTACCGGGTGCGCGGCGCGCTGATCTCAGAGCGCACGGGCAGCTTTGTCTGGTCGCCCTGGATCACCGTCACCACCCAAGCCATCTCGGTCTGGATGGAGGATCTCGGGCAGGACATCCGCGATGAGTTTGAGCGGCTGGCCTCTGAGGGGGGCATCAAAGTGGTGGATACCCTGCCGACCGCGGGCACCGCGCCGGATCAGCTGGTGATGCTGAGCACCACCAAAAAGATCTGGCGGTGGGATGCACCGACTGCTGCCTGGTCTGATCAGATCACGGTGGCGATCGGCGATGGTCAGGTGCTCGCGCAGCACATCGCGGCGAACAACATCCTCGCGGCCCATATCGGCGCGGGTCAGGTGACGGCGGATAAGCTCAACGTCTCTGAGCTCTCCGCCATCACCGCCATCATCGGGGTCTTGCGCACCGCGACCAGCGGCGCGCGCACCGAGATGCACACCGACAAGCTGATGGTCTTTGACGAAAACAACGCCGTGCGGATCCGCATCGGCAATCTGGGATGAGAAACACCATGGCCATCAAAACCGACACAGACCACGCGCAGACGCTTTGCACCTGCGATCGCTGCGGCACGCTCAGCGTGACCGCCGCCGCCCATGGCCGTGCTCCGGAAGGATGGGGCACGGGTCAGCTCTGGATCGATGTCACTCTCGCGAGGCAAGCCCATGTCGCTTTATGTTTTTGTGCAGACTGCTTTGCAGCGGTTGTGGACGCGCCTGCTCTCACCCTTCAGGTGGCTGCGGGCGAAGATTGAGGGCTGGCGCATGTTCGGGATGCAGATCGGCACTTCGACAGGGCTGCGCGATATCACGGCGATGCGCAGCATGCGCGCGGTCGCCTACATCACCACCGGGGCCACGTCGGGGAACAGGCATCTGCCGCAGTTCTCGATCAGCCGCGGCATGTTCTTTGTGATCCGCACCGAGGCTGGCCGCCGGCTGCCGCAGGTGAGCTGGAATGAAGGCTCTCAGACCTTCTCCTGGTGGCCCCCGAACGGGAACCCGCATGTCACCACCATGGACGTGGTTTTTATGGAGTTCACCTGATGAGCTACGGCATCCTGGTGCTGAACCAGAACGGCGAGACCGTTATGACCACCGACGACCCGATGCTGGTTGTGAAGCACAAAGGCACCATCGGGCTCGGAACCTGGACCACCGGCACCACCCATATGCAAACGAACAGCGACGATCCTGAGGGCAACGGTTGGACCAATATCAGCGGCACCTGGTATTTGAATAACGGCTTTACCCCACCGGGCTTTGTTATGGCAGACCGCCTGCTGGTCGAGGTGCCGCCCGGGCATCGGGCGTTCTGGTTTCGCAATGGCAATCTCATCCGCTTTCACAGCACGGCACCCTCGCTGCGTTATGTGCTGGCGTCCTGGGCGAGCGACTATGCGCCGCGCACCAGCGGCTATGGGGCGGAGGTGCGCCGCGCCGATGGCTCCGTGGTCTGGTCGGATAACCTCAAGGTGATTGCCGATATCCGGCCTCTGGCGGCCGGATCACCCGGGAGCCCCTACCCATGGGTGTGCCTTGAAGAGCAGCTCTGTGCGCGTGGGGTCAACGAGCAGGCGGTGGTTCCCGGGGCCGTCCGGGACGGCTCGGGTGTCTTCGCCCGGGGCCTGATCCTTGGCAGCAACTACTACCCGAGCGGCGGGCACTGGCGTTTCCCTGGCCTGCGCATCAAGGGCTTTGTCGCCAATATCGACTTTGACGCCATCTGAGCGCGGCCCCCGGGCCGCAGGCTGATCCCCCAAAACAAAGGACATATCTGATGCGTCAGATCACCATCACACCGGGGCTGGCGCGGCCCTCGGTGGCTGCCATCGCGCTGATCCGCGATGAGCCTTTGCGCCTCCTCATCGCCTCCGGGGCCTCTGCGCCCTACGTGCTGACCCTCAGCGCAACGGAGGGCGGCGCGCCTCTGGTCGAGATCCCGGCCAGCGCCGCGCAGATCGATCTCGAGCCCGCCACTCTGCAGGCGCTCGGCGAGGGCGCGGCCTACTTTTACAACATCTGGTCGGGCGCGGCTGCCGCGCGGTTTCTCTGCGCCAAGGGCATGCTCACGGTGGTGCCCTCGATCGTGCCCGCCGGTGCGGACTTCGCTACGATCATGCTGAATAACTTTGGTGTGCAGGATGGGCCCCAGCAGCTGATCGTTCTGAGCCGCGCGGAGTATGACGCCCTGAGCCCGCCTCATTCCGACACCCTCTATCTGATCATGGAGGGCGCATGATTACCCCCGCACTTGGCCCCCGGCCGATTATGGCCATCGCGCGCGGGCAGGATCTGCTCTGGGTCTGGGCTCCTGCGCATCTGCCTGCCCCTTTCTGGGCCGGTGGCTTTGCTCCGCCGCCCTTTGTCGCCGGGCACCTCCTGAGCAGCGGCGCTGCAGGCTTCTGGCCTGACATCGAGACCGCGCGGCTCTGATCCCACTCTACACCCCTTGTCACCTCGCCCGCCTCGAGCGGGCTTTTTGCTGTGAGACATCATGAGCGATCAATTCAAAAATCACGCGATCGGTGTGGACGGCCCGGCCGTCGGCGCGCTGGCAGTCGTGCCCTCAAACACAGATGATCTGGCGCAGGCGATCCGCGCCATCACCATCGGCGGCGAGGGTGGCGCGGTCAGCTTCATCAGCTCGCGCGACGGTCAGACCTACACCACCGGCTTTTTGCCGGTAGGTACCTATCCGCTCTGCGCCCGCCGCATCCGCCTCACCGGCACCACGGCCACGCTCATCACGGGCTGGATCTGATGCTGGGGCTTAGCCTCGGCCTGGCGGCCGTTGCGCTGAAATCCGGCGGATCGCGCCCGAACACATTCACGCCCCTTGCCCTCTTTGGCGTCGATCAGCCCGGCTATTGGGCGAGTGGTTATACACCCGTCCCCTTTACGCCGTCTCTGCTGCTCAACGCTGGCGCAGCCGGGCATTGGGCGGGGGATCTCACCCAGCCCGCATTTACGCCGGATCTGCTTTTGAGTGGCAGGCCCGGGCATTGGTCCAACATTAAGGAGGCACGCCAGTGAGGCTGTTTCAGGACGCTGCCGGGACGCTCCCGGCATTTCTCGCCGGACATCCGGTTGGCAAAGTCGTTCGCGCTGCCGGGACGGTAGATGCGGCGCAGGGCACCGCACTTTCGCGCCCGACGCTGGCAAGGTGGCCGAAGGGTGGGCGGCGCAATCTCGTACCCGGCTCTGAGTTTCTGAGTAGCGGCTCAGCCCATGCGGGCGAAACCACCCGCGTCTCAGACGCGGAACCCACCCCTTGGGGAACGCGGGCGCCAATCATTTCTTATGCTGGTACGTCGCCGGGGCGGTACACCATATACGGCACTGTGGATGTGATCGAGGGCGAACGTTACAGCTTCTCGATGTGGATTAAGCTCATCTCCGGGACCTCTGTGTCGGTGTATGATCCTGCTATCGCGGGCACTGTGTCAGTATTTTCGCAATTGGTGCAGGGGGAATGGGTAAAGGTTAAGTATGAGGGGCGGGTTTCGAATTTCACAGCATCACGAAATCTGCAACTTCGTCTGTCTGACGGTGGGAGCGTAGCTGTGGCCCGCGTTCAGTATGAAAAGGCAGCTTCAGTCACCCCTTACCAAGAGGTGGCCTCGCCCGTTAACGTAACTGAGGAAGGCGTCCCGGACATTTGGCACCTCTGGAACGACGGCGGCGACAGCCTGCCCGCCGTGCTCCCGGCTGGCAGTTACGAGATCGCCTGGGTCACGCCCTTAGGCGCTTTCAGCTATGCCGCGGTCACCAGCGACGGTACTGCTGGCACGGATCTGCTCAGGGCTGAACGCATGGCCGATGTCATCATTCGCGCGGGCACTTTCACCGCTACAGAGAAAACCGCCCTCGAGGCTTACTGGCGTCAGAGGTACGCAGCATGATCCCGGTCACGATTGCCGTCCCGGTCGCGCTCATCAGCGCGGCCAATCACCTCGCCCGCGTCATAGGCTACAGTGAAGCGGACGGGGAAACCTTCTCCCTGGCCCCGGTGGTCGGCGGCTATGCCGTGGCCTCCGGGCTGGTGGCTCCTGCCTTTGTCTCCGATGCCTTCCAGCCGCTGATCGAGCCGGAATGGGGCGCGGATATGGTGGCTGCCGCAGAGGCGCAGGCGGAGGTGGTTCTGATCGAGCCGCCGGTTGCCGATGATCCGCCGCCGGAGATCCCCGAAGGCAAGATCCTCGCGGTGGTCGGGCTTGATCCGCCGGCCGCACGGGCGCTGCTCGGGCTGGGTGAGCCGCTGGCTCCGGTCGAGCTGGAACCCGAAGCGTAACAGAAGGCCCGCCACTGCGCGGGCCTTTTCCTTTTCAGCCCGCTGGTGCGCAGGAGCCGCCCTTGGAAGACATATTCAAATCCTACTGGCCGCAGCTTCTCGCGCTGCTGGCCTTCGTCGCATGGCTGATCCGGCTGGAGGCCGCGGTTAAAGGGCAGGCCCAGATTATCGGAGAACTGCGCCGGGAGCAGGCCGAGATCACCCGCCGTGCTCAGGATCAGGCCGTCACACTGGCTCGGATGGATGAGAGCCTCGCTGCGATCAAGAAAACGCTCGACCGGCTGGTGGAGCGGATGGAGCGGCGGACTTAACGATCAGGCTTTTCAGCTGGCTTGTGATTACGAGCCTCACAGGCGAGAGAAATCAGGATAAAAAAGGTCCAAAATAATGTTGTTGCTCCCATAAGCCCTGCGCAAATAAACAAAAATAGGGCCAACGGATCGATCATTCCTGAAATTCCAACGCTGTCTTCTCAGCGGCGTCTTTGACACCAGCCGGTTCTACAAAATTGCCTGAGCCACAGCGGTTACTGCAGCGATAAGCGCTATAGCTGACACCCACCAGAATTCCTTCCGGTTTTTGAGTGGGGTTCTCTCGTAACACCAGCCACAGCGATTAGCGCCAAAGCGCAATTTGTGACCGCACTCGCACTCAAATATGCGGTTAATTTTCTCAGACATGGGCGCCAGCCCTTTATGCTCAAAATAATGCCGGGAAAATGGCCTCTGGAAAGGTTTAATTCAACCCAAGAGTTATCACCCTATACTTGTGGATGAATTAGCCTCTTTTCGCGAGGTCAGCGATGCAGCGGTTTTCGGGCGGGTTAAGCGCCGATCTCGGCTTGGTGTCCCTCAGAGAGAAAAGCCCCCTTGCTTAAAGAGAAGCTCGGGGGCAGCTGAAAATTTTCCGTCTTGTAAAACTTAGGGGCCAATTTTTCCGCATAGATATCAAGCCGACTCCTCAGGCAATTCCCCCAAACAGGGGAAGCCAGAACGAAACAAGGCGCCTTCATTGAAGACGCCCTGTCCCATCACATCTGGCTCGTAGCATGTTGTGACAGGACCGAAGTCATCTGTGACGCGATGCGCGTATAACCAGTTGATCTGAACAGATTAGCATACCTTCACTGCTGGGCAGTTCACAAAAGCGTACAAGCTTAGCCTCTTGTTCTGAAAGCGTTTCTTGTAAGATCGGCATGCCAGTCCAGAATACCGTCATAGAATCCCTCCAAGGATTTTGCCCAAACGACGGGCTGATCTTTTCCTTCGGGCGTGAAGAAAAAGCCGCCTGAGCTCGGAGCTGACCATTCGCCTGACAATCTGATTTGACCGACCAGCACCTCCCCAACGGTGCGCTCGCCGTATCCGATCAGAATAACTTCAGACGCGTGGTGCATGCTGTCCTCCCCTCTGATCTGAAAAATGATCAGTTTTTGTGCACCTGTAAACAATTCCTCCTTCCATAGCCCCGTTCGGATCTTTCCGGCGGGGCTTTTTCAATGGAGCCCTTATGCTCAATCACAATCTCGGCCACACGCGGCTGATCCGGGAGACCTGTGAGGCTCATGGCCTCACGATCCCTCAGACAGCCTACGTGCTGGCGACTGCGCATTGGGAAACCAACGCGACCATGCTGCCGGTGAAAGAGGGCTATTACCTCGGTTCCCGCGCGGAGAGCTTCCGGCGCAGCCTGCGCTATTACCCGTGGTATGGGCGCGGGTTTTCTCAGCTCACGTGGGAGAGCAACTATCGGCGCGCCAGCTCGGCGCTCAAAGTGGATCTGATCGCCAATCCGGATCTCGCACTTGATCCGGTAATTGCCGCACAGGTGCTGGTGCTCGGCTCGAAAGAGGGCTGGTTCACCGGGAAGAAACTCGCCGACTACATCCGCCCGGGCGGCACCGATTACCTGGGCGCGCGGCGCATCATCAACGGCACTGACAAGGCGGCTGCGATCGCGGATCTCGCGCTGGCCTATGAATACGATTTGACCCCTGCCCCGGCCTACCCTGCTCTGCGCCGTGGCGCGCGCGGCAAGGCGGTCACAGAGGCGCAGATCCACCTCACCGCGCAGGGCTATGAGCCCGGCCTGCCCGATGGGGTTTTCGGAGCCCGTACAGAGGCCGCAGTGCGGGCGTTCCAGCGCTCCGCTGGCCTCACCCCTGACGCCATCATCGGCCCCCTGACATGGGCGGCCCTCATCCCGGAAATGGAGACCTGACCCATGGAGCATATCCTCCAATTCTTCGCCTATGCCCATCTGCCCCCGCACCTGCAGGCCGTGAGCAAGCTCCTCGGGGATCTCGCCCAGCAGATCGTGGACACCCTGCCCCGTAACCCGGAGCGCACCGTTGCCCTGCGCAAACTGCTCGAAGCCAAGGATGCCGCTGTGCGCGCCCTGGTGGCAAAGGAGGTCTGATCCATGCGACCGATTTTCATCGGGCGGACCCGCAGCTTCTGGCTCGGCATCCTCCCTGCCCTGCTCATTGTCCTCGATGTCGCCACCTGGCTCGCGGCGGCTGTGTTCTCAGATCCTCAGCTGGTACCGCCGGTCGCCACACTGGCGGGCTGGATGCTCGGTCTCGATGTTGTGGTGATCGAGGGCTGGATGCTGCGCATGTCGCCGCTCTTCGCCCTCATCATCGCACAGCAGCGCGCGGGCTCTGCGCGGCCCTATACGCTCGACCCACGGGCTAAGTGATGCGGGCGCTACTCTCACCTGTCGGGCCGTGGCTTGCGGCTCTGGGGGCCGCTCTCGCGGCGGCAATCGGCATTCATCGCGCGGGGCGCAGCTCCGGCATCTCGGACACCACTCAAAAGCAGAAGGAAGAGGACCATGCGCGGGCGCGTAAAATTCAGGATGCCGCCGATCAGGCCCGTGCCGATGCTCCTGGTCGCGACGCTGCCAGCGTTTTGCGCGATGCAGGGCGGCTCCGAGACTGAGCGCTCGATCTGTCGCGAGCTCCGGGCGGATCTTCCCAGCTACTCGCAACAGGACACGGCGCAGACGCTTGAGGAGGGCGCGCGATTCCAGCTGGTCTTTGCAGGGGTCTGCGGATGAGCCATGTGATCCTCTATGTGCCGTCCGGAAACGGCGTCCAGTGCAACCAGTCGAAAGCCCTGCTCGATCGGGAGCGCGTGACGTATGAGGTCGGGCTGGTGACCGACTACCCGGAGGAAGTCGATCGGCTCAAAGCACTGGTCGGCAGCACTGCGCCGCTGGTCGTCGCCTATGGGGGCGGCTGATCGTGGTTTCATTGCCCGTCCCTGCCCTCACGGGTGGGGACGGGCTTTTTGTGTTGTGGATAACCATTTCTTATTTTTTAAGTTTCTTATATTTTAGATGGACTAAGCATTTGAACAATCATGATAAAAATCGGGTTATCGTAACTTTTTGTTAGCTTACTGTAACCAGATGGTAGGGGATTCGTAACTTCCTGGTAGGGGTATCGTAACCTTTTGGTAGGTTTGCTCCTTGCTGCCTATTTCGATGCCCGTGGCGCGCAAATGGCAGCAAATGGCGACATCATCGGAAGTCATTTTAACTTATTGGTAGGCTTAGAGCCGTCCGGAAGCCCTGCTATTGTAACTTATTGGTAGGGTAGTGTCGGATTATCAGGGATTTGGTGTCTTCAGTGTGGCGAAGGTGCTTAAAACTCGTATTGTGACCGGGTGACATTGCACAGGTTACAATGATGGACGAAGCTACCCTACCAAAAGGTTACGATGGAACCACGCTTTCCGCGTTTCAGCGCAGAGGCGAGGTTATCAAGCCTGTGGAGCTGATCGAGGTTCGCGGAGGCGAGCGCATGACGCTTTTGGCGCGGAGGATCTATAATCAGCTCCTCGCGAATGCCTTTGGCCCGAACATGGCTGATGAAGGCCGTATGTTCAAAATTACCATGGCTGAGCTTCGGGGTAACAACCCGTCCAGCCAGCGTGTGATTGAAGCTCTTGGGGTTCTTCGTCGAACTGACGTCACGGTGATCCTGACCAATGGTGACGTGCTCAGTGTTCAGCTTCTGGGGCCTACCATCAGGTCACGATGCGGCCGCTATGTGAGTTATGAATTTCACTCGTCCCTCATCCCGATCTTGCGTGACAGCCAGATTTTCGCCCGGCTTGAGATGGAGATCCTGCACGGTTTCACCACCAAGTACGGCATGGCTCTCTATGAGATCATCTCAAAGCGTGTGCGTCTGAAGCACGTGCTTTTCAATGACTTCGATATTGATGAGTTCCGGGATTATCTCGGGGTGCCCAAGGGGGCGCTGGCATCGTTTGGGGCTCTGCGTGTGAAGGCCCTGGAGCCTGCGGTAGAAGAAGTGAACCTGCTGGCCCCCTTCTCATGTCGGATCGATGTGGCAGAGCGGCTTGGGCGTAAAGTCACCCGGCTGCGCGTGACGTGGTGGGATAAAACCAAGGACGAGCTGAAAGCGCAATGGCAGGCGCAGCGCGAGCGGCAGTTCGATCTGTTCGAAGATGAAAAGGAAGCCTTGACCGGATTAGATGGATTATCCGATTAAAGAGATAATCCGGTTATAAAGTAAATCCGGTAATTAAAAATATCCGATAAATAGGAAAATCAGGTAATGCCAACCGTTGTGATCGCAAGCCCCAAGGGGGGCGCAGGGAAATCAACCACCGCAGTGATACTCGGCACAGAGTTTGCTCATGCCGGCGCGAACGTTACGATGATGGACTGCGACCCGAACGGTAGCCTTACCTTGTGGAGTGAGCGCGGCACACTTCCTGAACGCATCGAGGTAGTGAGCGGCCTCAGGGAGGGCGAGATCATCAGGGCGATCAAAGCGCACGATCAGGACGGCCGGATTGTCGTGGTCGATCTTGAAGGCGTCGCGTCGCGGTTGGTATCCCGGGCAATCTCACAGGCGGATCTGGTGATAATCCCGATGCGGGCCACAACACTCGACGCCACCATCGGGGTTCGGGCTCTGCAGTTGATCGAGGAAGAGGCGGAGGCTCTGGAGCGGGACATTCCGCACGCCGTGGTGTTCACCATGACCCGGGCTATCCAGTCGAAGCAACACAAAGGCATTGTCGGGAGTCTCAAAGAGCAGGGCGTCGATGTGATTGAACCTGAACTGATGGAGCGGGCCGCGTTCTCGGCGCTCTTTGAGTTCGGTGGTGACCTGTATTCGATGCCAGGTCAAGGCAACGCGGATAAGGCGATCGAGAATGCCCAAGGCTTCGCCAAAGCGGTCTTCGCGCGGCTTGCCGGGGAGCAAGGGGCATGACGGATTTCAAGATCAATGTGGGGGCCCTAAGGTCGCGCCGTAAGGACGTCGAGCCGGAGCGCATCAAGGCAGTAGATCGCGTGAGCGAGGATCTCGGTTTCACATCGCGCGAGGCCTCGGCAAAGCGCGGCCGGAAGCCGTCACCACGCACCGGGCAGGTCCATGCGAAGGTATTTCCGAATGTGGCGGCAGAGATCGCTGATGAAGCCAGGCGCCGTGGCGTGCAGCAAGGCGTGATAATCGAGGAAGCATGGGCCCTGTATAAGGAAAAATCTGGTGTATAGAATTATCCGGTATTTTTAATTACCTGATAAAAAGCAGTAGTTAGTGCATCATATCATGTGGGAGGTGTGTCGCTTGGCACGGTAGCGCGCTTACAGTATCTCCACCTGTACGAGGCGGGCTGTGCTATTCGCCGACCTTAGAACCCAGACCAGAGGCATGGCTCAGCTGTGACTATCTGCTCAATAAAGAGTGAAGAATATGAGCCGATTCAGTTCGTTGGAAATGTGCGCGGGCGCGGGTGGGCAAGCCCTTGGGCTAGAAATGGCTGGCTTCGGCCACGCAGCGCTGGTTGAGTGGGAACCCCCGGCGTGTGCGACGTTGCGTCTAAATCGACCTGAGTGGAACGTGGTCGAGGGTGATCTCAGGCATTTTGACGGAACGCCTCATCACGGTATTGACCTCCTTGCGGGTGGGGTCCCATGCCCACCCTTCTCGAAGGCGGGGAAGCAACTAGGGGAAAATGACGAGCGAGATCTGTTTCCAGAAGCTATTCGGTTAGTTGACGAATGCCGACCGCAAGCGGTGATGCTGGAAAACGTTCGTGGTCTTCTAGACGCGGTATTTCAAGACTACCGAAGCAAAGTCGAGCAACAGCTTATCAAACTCGGGTACACTCCTGGCTGGCGACTGCTTAATGCTTCTGATTACGGTGTGTCACAATTGAGACCCCGTGTCGTATTTGTCGGCATACGAAATGAGCTGGCCGACAACTTCTCATGGCCCGAGCCCCAACAGCACCAGCCTGCCACTGTCGGAGACTTGCTCCATGACCTGATGGCCGCGAACAAATGGAAGGGTGCCAATGTCTGGCGCCAGCAGGCAAGCGCTATAGCGCCTACGCTCGTCGGTGGCTCGAAGAAGCACGGCGGGCCGGATCTGGGTCCGACACGCGCTAAGCGCGCTTGGGCTGCGCTTGGTGTCGATGGCATGGGTATTTGGGATGACGCACCTCAACCTGATTTTGTCGGCATGCCTCGCTTGACCACTCGAATGGCAGCTCGCATTCAAGGATTTCCTGATTCTTGGCAATTTTATGGACGCAAAACGGCAGCTTATCGTCAGATTGGGAATGCGTTTCCGCCCCCGGTGGCAGCCGCAGTGTCGCGTCAGATTTTTACAGCTTTGTCGAAAAAGCGTATTTACAAGGTCGCATAATGTCTGAGCCTGAGTTCCTTGTCGCACGCCGGTCTTTTCATGCAGCATTACTGAAAGAAACGTTAACCACCAACTTGGCTGGTGTAGTGAGCAATGCAGATAGCAGTAACAATACCAGCAAACTAATCGCAAGAGGCATCGCTGAGTTGCTCAAAGCCGAGACAATCGGGGAGCGCATTGCCGGACAGACTTCTGGAAACCAATTTGAAGGGATCTGCGCTGATTTTGTGCGCGAAACCTTCTTGAAATTAGGACATCTCCGTCCCGGAAAATGGAGCGTTCGACAGGTTAGCGGGCGAAATCGTTTGGAAATCGCCCGCTATGAACAATATTCGCATCTAGTAGCACTCGACCGCGCAGCTAAGGCGGATAAGGAGTTAGCTGCAGCATTAGGTAGTGATTATACAATCACGCCCGATATTGTGGTAGTTAGGGACACAGAAGACGATATATCTATTAATGCACCCTCTCTTTTAGTTAACGAGAATGTTACAAATCTCGCAAGTCTTCGTGCCATAAACGGTGGATCACCATTGTTGCATGCAAGCATTTCCTGTAAATGGACGATTCGAAGCGATCGTGCCCAAAATGCACGCTCTGAGGCCTTGAATTTAGTGCGAAACAGAAAGGGCCGCTTGCCTCATGTTGTTGTAGTGACAGCCGAACCAACTCCAAGCCGTCTTGCCTCGATTGCTCTTGGTACTGGAGATATCGATTGCGTATACCATTTCGCACTATATGAGTTACAAGCCACCTTGAAAAATTTAGGCATGATCGATGCAGGAGATATGCTTTCTGTAATGGTCGATGGAAAACGCTTAAAAGATATTTCAGATCTTCCGTTAGATCTCGCCGTATAATATTAGAATTTTAATTCATATTCGATGAGGGTAGGTGCACAATTTCAAATCATGCACCTACCGGCCGGATTTGATATGTAATTAATATTTCATACAGCAATATTAATTTTAGTTAGTGACTGCCCTTCTCTAAATCACTCAATGCTTTGAGATATTCTCCCCATCGATCATTCAGCACATATTCTTCCGCTGTTGCCACGAGCGCTTCTTCCGGGTTGATAATGCTATTAGTCAACTTTGCATCCTTTTGAACATCCATTGTAACTGAAAATTCAAAGGGATCAGCAGCAGTCCCATCTTCCTTGAATGCTTTAATGGTAATGAAATTTCCAATTTCAGTGCTACGCACTTCGTAATTGTTGCCGTTGTGAGTGAAAGATTTCCTGACGGTATAACTCATTTCTAACCCCAGTTGTTTTGATTTACTTCTTAAGAAACTGCAATGAACAGTATTATCTATTCACTTTCTCAGGGGAGAATTTAGTTTCTACGTTTAATGACAGTCGAGACTGGACGATTGCATATAGCGCGCTAATTTAATGGAGATCATTCGCGGTACGACACTGAAGTTTCCTGAAAATTGGCCGCCGAGGTGTCTTAAGCTCCATTCAACTCAAGATAGATTATATCATGCCTTAGCTGCCAAAAGCTTTACCTTGCACCAGATCTAGCGCATCTCTGTATAAGAATGGAATCCAGTAGGTTGTTTCTTCTTTAATTACCCTTTTTTCGAAGAAGCCAGATTTTAACAATCTGTCTATAGTGATATCTAAATGCTCTCCATTAATGCCCCAGGCCATAGACAGGCTGTCAGCCGTTTGTTCTGTCTTTTGTCCTTTCAGTTTCTCAGTAAAGGGGGCGAGAGATGGGTTCTCAGCTTTAAAGGTTTGTTCATACCTAACTTTGCTAACTTCCCGAAGTGCTGGCTTGAATACAGCCCTTTCAAAAAGTGCAGCGTCGGAAATTTCAGCCTCTCCTCGCTCGAACCTTCCAATCTGCTGCTGCCTAATCATTTCCGACATATGAATTAATTCGCGAGGAGCAGACTTTCCGGTGCCGTCCTGCACCCGGTTAACCATCCATCTAAATGTACTTGGGTTATTTCCAGTCTCGACCTTGTCGGGGAGGATAGCTTCGATCAATTCAGTTTGCCTATCGAAGTCACCCTCAATATTTGCTGGGTTGATTGATCGCGCTTCAACAAATTCTTTGTTAGCCAAGAGCCGCCTGATGAATAGATTCAGCAGGCTTTCATAGCTCCAAGTGATTGTTGCCGTCCTAGTAACGTGGCTCGCCTCAGCAAATCCGCCCTCAGTTATTCTTTCCCAAATATCATCTCGGACGAATATTTTTAACTTTAAATTGTCAAATGCTTTGAAGTCATTGTACACTCGGAACAAGGCGCGAAGCGCATTTCTCTCTAGATCCGGCGTATCATTGAACGCGACATCCAGCCTATCGAATAAAACCCAAAGAGAGAAACCGCTTTTCAAAAGGGCAGAATTAGCGAAGTTAAGAAGCTCATCTAAAGGAAGATCAACTTTGACGTCTTGCGGTCGCAATGTCTGCGCTAGATTTACCTTTCGTGTAACTACCGGAAGGCCTGTCGCAGCTTCAAGCGTTACAGTCCACTCTACGCTTTCTTTTTCCGGGAAAACATAAGACCAAATCAGCTTCTTTGCTCGCTGGAATAACTGCGCCAAAGACGCGGTGTCTGGCAATAATTGAGCATCTGTCAAAGCTTTCACTAGATGCTGCGTATTTTTGTCGGATATGCCATAATCTCTGATCGTACTTGTGGCTATAATTAAGAAGTAAAGCTTCCAAAGATCGATGAAACTTCTTTCAGAAGGAGGAGGGTCTCCAAGTACATCCTTGAAGGCAGTATTTCCTCTTACGTTTTCTGCACCCTTTACGATGATGCCTCGGTCAAAGAGTTCGTCCTGACGTTTATCGATGAGGGCGTATATCGCGCTTTTACCTGCGCCCTTTGATCCATACACGACATCTACTTCGCCTGAGAAAACTCGTGACCACTGATCTGTGGCTACAAAGTATCGCTCAAGGTCATCAAGTTCTTCTTCCGCAATCCGTTCTCCGAAGCGGAGATTTTTTAGAATGTCTACTTTTTCCATTACCCGCCCAATAAAATAGTGCCAAAAAATCTGCCTATAAATCTTAACTACTCATGAGCAAAGAGCAAGAGAATCGATACGACAACGGCGTCAGGGTTTCCTACCGTTCGTTTTCATCATGAGGTGATTACTCGGCGCTTGGCAGAATGACATCAGCTATGCTCTAGCAGGCTGCTGCAAACGTGTTTTTGCGCGGGACTTCGGCGGAAATATTTCCGAGATCGGCCTAGAATTTCGCGATGACCTGCTTGGAGCAGGTGAAACTAGGATGATTTCCAGCATTTCACAGGCACTTTACCCCTTCGCCCGACTTTTTTAGCAACCTTTTAGGGGTTCTTCGTCGTACTGCCGCATGTGTTCCCTTTTACTGAAGGGGGCGCCTGCTCGAGTCCGATAATGTAAAATTATCAGGACTTCCTCAGTCAGAGCCGATTGTGCTCAAAGCATGCCATGCTATGCGCACTGCGCAGCTGGCCCGCCTGAAAGAGCGGGCTCTATCGTGAGAGATGTGCGGCCTTGCGCAGTGCCTCATTCATGCGCGATTGCCAGCCCTGTCCGGAGGCTTTGAATGCTTCGAGCACATCCGCATCCAGACGCAGAGAGACCGCAATTTTGGGTTTTGCCAGCTTCGGCCGGCCAAGGCTCTTTCGAGCGCTCTCTGCCAGGGCAGGAAACACCTCTGAAAAGGCTTTGGCGTTCTTCAGGTCTTCTGCCTCCAGCTCCGGGCTCTCCACGGCGTCCCAGTCCGTCCGGCTGTAGCCATTCTGTGCAGCATGCTTTGGATCAAATTCCCTCATGGAACTCCCTCTCCTTTTTACCCGCCGGTCGCATCGAGATGATGGAAAGCCCCTGGCTGCCCAAGGCGGCAAAGACAACCGCGATGGTCCCATCTGCAAAGCGGCCGATTGCCATAAAGCGGCGGTCTCGGGTTTCGACCACCTGTGCCGCCAGAAAGAAGGAAACTGTCAGGTCCGCGAAATCCAGACCATGTTTGGCGATATTTGCCTGACGCTTCGGCTCATCCCAAACGATCTGCATAGATTCCTCTTCCAAGACTTATCGTATATACATAAAGATGACAGATGTCAATCTTTTTGTATATACGATAAATGATCAGTACCCCAATGCTTGGGGTTAGATGTGCAAAAGGGCAAGCTGCATGCGCGTTACACTCCCCATCCTCCTGCGCTGTAAGACGGAGCCTCAGGCATCGTGTCGGACAGATGGGACGCTCGCATAGCCCTGTTCGTAGTTTTCGAGGGCCGTCTGAAAGAACCTATGGACTACATCCTCGTCCATCCCAATATGCTGAGCTGCAAGGGCAAAGGCCGCGATCAGCTTTGCGACTTCCGGGGCAAACCCCGTCATGTCATCGTTTTCCAGCATCCGTGTTCCCCGGCTCAGATAAAAATGTTCTGCCGATGGCGCAACTTCAGGCTATCTGTAAGATGGTGAGAAAGGCTTTGGAAGCACCACAAGGTGGTATATTCCTTACCCTATACTTTTGAATAATTACGCTGTCCGAAATTATCCTCTTAGGTCGACGGTGTGCACGGGGTCAGGGTCGTTGGTAACGATTCACCGTCGCACTATTTATGAGTAATGGCGTCCTTGGCTCCGTGCTTTTCTTTCTGCTCTCTTTGAACACTTAAGTCTTTCGGTATCGATTTTCCCTGCTGTGGGATAGTCTTCCAAGACCTCAGATCTGTGGTTTACAACATCCGCCCTAGTATAAAATTATCAGTGCAGCCCATGCCGGGGACAGGATGCGCAAAAGGGGAGAGTTCCTGAGCGTTATACGCCCCGCCCGAAGGATTCATTCTCGCACGGGCTCATGCATCGTATCGTTCTACGCGCGCGCGCGCTTCGGTGCCGTTGTAAATCTCGAGCGCGGTCTGAAACAGTGCCTCGGCCAGATCATCATCCAGCTCGATGCGCTGTGCGGCCACAGCAAATGCTGCAATCAGTTTCGCGATCTCGGGGTCGAACCCCTTTCGTTTACTCTCAGGCATCACCGAATGTCCTTACATCCCGGCGCAGAAGCCGCACCTGCAAGGCGCCCACGACAGCGATAACACAGACACCAACGTGGCATATCCACGCCGTGATCACCTGTATACCTGCCAGAGCAGGGAACCCAGCATACTACCTATCATAAGCGCACCAACCACACATGCCACACCTATCACCCACAGGAGGGCAATTGTTGCCGCCCTCTTCCAACCACCTGGCAACCTCAATCCCCCTGGGTTTAGATCCATGTGTCAGAACGTAGGGTAGTTTGCCTTGGTTCTGAAGGTGGATAGCGACAGTTTTGTATGTCTTCGAATGGGCGAGGATCGAAAATTATCCACATCTGCAGCGCTCGGGAAATGATGTGCGATTTGCGAAAATTTTGCGTATTCTGTCAGAAACTATTCAATTTCGGTCCCTGCCGTCATGCTCATGGCGATGCCCATAAAATGGCTGCGGACCGCTTCCGGCAGTGTGTGGTAGGCCTTCAGAAGTTCGCACGCCTCTTTGGTTAAGATGATATCTTCCAGCCGGATGCCGTCCTCCTCCAGATCTTTGAAAAAGAACCCTATGGGGACCTTAAGCGCGAGGGCCAATTCAAAAAGACGGGAGGCACTGACGCGGTTGGCGCCCTGTTCATACTTTTGAAGTTGCTGAAAGGTGATCCCAGCTTCTGCTGCAAGCTGTTGCTGGGTGAGGCCTATCATCCAGCGTCGGAAGCGTATTCGCCGTCCCACAGCAACATCTACCGGATGTGTCACAGGTCAAATCCTTGCTCAAAAATACAATTCCAAGATGATTAAACGAAATTCATTCCGCGCCTTCAACCCTGTGTTTGGCTATCATCTGCCCTCTGGGGTGCGTAAAGAAGCTCGAAAGCGACGTCTTCGTTCATCCCTTTCCGCTGGGCAGCAATATCAGAGGCCGCGATTGGCTTCGCTGTATCAGGCGAGAGCCCATCCAGCGCAACATTCTCTAACACGTCTGTCCCTTGATCATTCTATCTGGCCAGAACCGCGGGTAGGTGTGGCAGGTCAATGCCGCTGATGTGAGCGAAAAGTTTACTTATCAACACGCAGTCTTACTCCGAGCTACCAGGCAAAACCCTGACTTTATGCGCCGCACCCATGGCTGACAGGCGTCTGACGCGAACGGGTCAGGGGTGTCCAGCAGGGCCGTTTCGAGCGGCAAGCGGCCTGAGGTGCTGCGTCGTGGCATCGGCGAAAGCATGACAGAGGGGGTGCTTGATCTGGGTGTAGCGCCATCAAGTAGCTCAGGGTATCATTTAGTGCGAATGCTCGAAGTTCTGCAAGATGGGCGATTGCCCGTTCCGCACCGAAATGCATAAATCAGAAATCCGCCCCAGATGAATCTGAATTAGATATTTGGAGCAGATGAAAATACATACTACTAATAAATTCAAGATCATTCCTACATTGCGCGGCATTTTCTGGAAAATTTAGGGTAAACGAATGGATAAAATTAATATCAGTTTGACATACTGCTACGGAATTACCGCCTTACAGCATACTTTTGACTTTTCTAACAAAAACATGCCGGTCGTGCTGTATGCCCCAAACGGCACGATGAAAACATCTCTTGCAAAGTCCCTAAGAGATTACTCAAGGGGGGGGGTGCCAAAAGATCTGATTTTTGATGAAAGGGAGTCCGCATGCAATGTTGAAGATCAAAATAGCGCCCCTGTACCTCCGGAATCAATTTTCGTAGTTGAATCTATAAACGAAAAATATAGCTCAGAGAGAATTTCGAGCCTTTTAGCAAGCGACGATCTGAAAAGTGAATACGACTCAATATTTAATACTATATCAAAAAAGCTAGATGATCTATTTAAAAAGCTCAAGAAGCAATCCGGTTTAACCAAGGATGCAGAAGCGTCGTTCTGCGATGCTTTCAAGGTGAGTAGCACTGCAATTATTGATGCGCTTGCGCGACTTGATCGTGAGGTTAATAGCGGCCAGTACGCTGAATTTGCGAATGTAAAATATAAGGTCATTTTTGGACCAAAGGTGATAGATTTTTTAAAGGACGGTGACATCCAAGTTTTGATTGGAGAGTACACCGCTACTTATGATAAAATTTTGGAAAATTCAAAGTACTTTAAGAAAGGCACTTTCAACCATAGCAACGCAGAGATTATTGCAAAAAATCTCAAAGCCAATGGCTGGTTCGATGGGGGGCATTCCGTAAACCTTAGTGATGGCGACAGACGCATGGAAATTCAGAGTGAGGCTGATCTGACTGCAGCCATACAGCTGGAGAAAAATCAAATCCTCTCTGATCCAGCACTCCAAGAAAAGTTTAACAAAGTAGAAAAAGCTATCACAAGTGCTGAGTTGCGCGAGCTAAGAGATTACCTAGTCGACAATCCAGAACTAATTCCAGAATTGAATAATATTGATCAGTTCAAGCAGCGTGTTTGGATAGCCTACTTGATTGCAAACCAAACAGACTATCTTTCTTTAGTCAGCGAGTTTGATAGCAGTCAAGTCCGCCTGCGCGAGATTATTTCTGAAGCAGAAGCCCAGCAAACTAGATGGGAAAATGTCGTAGACCTATTTAACCGCCGCTTCCACGTTCCATTCGAAGTCAAGGTTGTGAACAAGAGCGATGCGATATTGAATAGCCGATCACCACAGCTGGCGTTCTACTTCAAAGATCGCTTTAATGGTGTGGAACGCCAGACCTCGAAGGATGCTCTTGATCAAGTCCTTAGCAATGGAGAAAAAAGAGCTCTCTATATTCTTAATATTATTTTTGAAGTTGAAGCGAGAAGGGAGGGTAATATAGAAACAGTCTTTGTGTTTGATGATATTGCAGACTCCTTTGATTATAAGAACAAGTACGCAATCATCGAATATCTTTCCGACATTAAAAATGATCCGCTTTTTCATCTTATTGTGCTGACGCACAACTTCGATTTTTACAGAACTATCAAGGGTCGGCTCGGTATTTACGGCGCGAACAAAGTCCTTTGCAGTCGAAGCGAAAACAGTATCGCGCTTGTTGAGGATAATTTGAGCGAAAATCCGTTTGCAGATTGGAAGGATAATCTTGGGGAGGCAGTCAAATTAATTGCCTCAATACCGTTTGTGCGAAACTTAGCAGAGTACACGGGAAATACTGCTGCTTTCAACACGCTGACTGCTCTTCTACACATCAAGGCAGCAAGTGAAGCGATTACCGTCTCAGAACTCCGGAATGTTTTTGGTTCAGTTCTTAATGCAGGTTCATTCTATGAATTTGATCGATCTGACGTATCAGTCATTTCAATTATTGAGAGCGAGTGCGAAGCGATAATGAACATTTACCCGGACGAATTAACCCTTGAGTGCAAGATCGCGCTATCGATGGGAATCAGGTTGAAAGCCGAGCGAATTTTAATTCAAGAAATAGCGGATCCTGTATTTGTTAATGCAATTCAGAAGAACCAAACATCCAAGCTGATACGGCGATATAGTAACGCTCTTGATGCAGACCCTGCGATCATGAAAACTATGCAGAGAGTTCAACTCATGACGCCGGAGAACATTCACCTCAATTCTTTCATGTATGAACCGATCTTAGACTTGTCTGGTTTCCATTTGCAGTCGCTTTTTGCTGAAACTTCTGGGCATCTCGCCCAATAAATATGCCTTTATAATGTTACGACGATGCGGCGCATAAAGTTCAGGGGCCGCGTCGTTCCAGATTGCTCCATCGCTGCCGAGGCTCCGTTGTATGATTCTCCGAGTTGCGGCATTGGAGAAAGTCGCCAACATTGCACGGGCGGGGTGGCTAATGGCGGCAATGGCGGAAAACGGTCATTTCATGCGGCCCGCTCGCGGTGCTCTGACCATTCCGCCCGGATGGCGGAGAGCGTCTGCGTCAGGCGGCTGCTCTCCGCCTGACGGGTTAGCGGCCGGCGGCTGCTCAGGGCAGATGGCGCGCTTTCAGGCCTTGCATCGGCATGGGTTACTGACGGGCCCCACGGCATGCGCGAGAGGCTGATCTGAGCGGAGGTATTTGCGGAGGAATGGCAGCTGAGCGTTGCCAGCACGTGGGTGCATTTCGCAATCATGACAGCCACCACGCGAGCAGACCGAAGGCGGTGACGTTGGCGATGAGAGCACCAATAAGCCACCTTGGGGCGGGGTGCAGCCGCTCGTCCCGGCTCTCGCCTTCTTCCAGGAGGCACTGCAGCAGATCGGGTTCAGCACTCATAGGTGCGATCCTCCAGCTGGCTGCGCAGCTGAGCGATTTCCGCCTGCTGCGCATCGCAGAGATCATGAACCGCAGTCATCTCGGCTCGGGCTTCCTGCAATTCGCGCTCCAGTCGGGCGCGCTCGGGGTCGTTATGGGGTCGGGTCATTTCAAACCTCAGTTCTGTGCCGCTCAGCTCATGCCCAG
>NZ_RRAZ01000032.1 GCF_003863335.1 Falsigemmobacter faecalis
GGAGCCGGTGGAGAAGGACGGAAGACCGACACCTTCAGGGGCTGAGTCCACGGAATCGGTGGAATCACACCCGGGCTATAGGCTCTGGGCCGATCTGAGCGCCGCTTTCTTCGCCCCGGCGCGGTGCCCCCGGCAGGTCTGTAAGAGAGCCTGCCGGGGACACCGAGATTATTGCCGCAAAAAGGCCCTGAGCTGCGCGAGCCCGCGGGTCAGCAGATCTTCGGCAGCCCCGGCGCTTTCGGCCTCGGTATAAAGCCGCAGTTCCGGCGCATTGCCCGAGGGGCGCAGATGGATCACCCGGCCCGAGGCCAGATGCAGCCGCAGACCATCGGTGCGGTCCTGCTCTGAAAGCACCTCCCCTAAGGGAGTGAGCAGCGGCGCAAAGCCCGCAGCCTCCAGCCGCGCCATCAGGGCGCGGCTGGTCTCAGGCGCGATCTCTTCCAGCCGGTCGGCGGCGGTGAAACGCGCAGGCTCAGCCGCGACCAGCCCCGAAAGCGAAAGTCCCGCCGATTTCGCCAGCACCAGCGGGGCGATCAGCGGCAAAAGGCTGTCGCGCGTCCAAAGCGGCGGCAGCGCGCCGCCCGGAAGTGCCGCCTCAAAGCCCGCAAGAAATCCGCCATTGGCCTCATAGCCGACCACGCGGCCCCCGGCCTCTGCCATTCCCGCGATCACATAGGGAGAGCCGATCTTCGTGCGCAGCACCCGCGCGAAAGCCCCCGCCAGCCCGACCCCGCTGTTAGAGCTGACCGGGGTCACCACCACCTCTGCGCCAAGCGCGCGCGCCGTGATCTGCCCAAGGATATCCCCCGGCACGACCGCGCCTCTCTCATCCGCCATCAAGGGACGATCGCCATCGCCATCGGTTGAGACCAGCGCATCAAGGCCCTGCGCCGCGCACCAGGCGGCAATCTCTGCGCGGATCGCCGGGGGCACGGCTTCGGTATCGACCGGAATAAAGCTCTCACTGCGCCCAAGGGGGATCACCGCGGCGCCAAGCGCCAGAAGCGTCTCTGCAATCAGATCGCGGCTGACGGCCGAATGCTCCCAGACCCCGATCTTCAACCCGGAAAGCGCCCCCGCCCCAAAGGCCGAGACATAGCGCCGGACCCAAGGCCCCCCCGCATCCGCCTGCTGCAAAGCCGCCGACTGCCCGCCCGGCGCGCGCCCAAGGGCGGCCAGGATCGCCGTTTCATCGGCTTTGGTGATCTCACCGCCGGGCAGATAGAACTTCAGCCCGTTGCGATCAGTCGGAATATGGCTGCCGGTCACCATAATGGCGGCCGACCCCGCCGCCATCGCGGCCAGCGCCAGCGCCGGGGTCGGCACCGCGCCGCAGTCCGTCACCGGGACCCCTTCGCCCCGCGCGGCCTCTGCCACGGAAACTGCAATCCCGGGCGAGGAGGCGCGCAGATCGCGGCCGATATAAAGCCCCCGCCCGGTCGGACAGGCCGCCAGAAAAGCCCGGGTGTAATCTGCGATCAGGGCGGGCGTCAGATCGACCACCAGCCCCCTGAGGCCGGAGGTGCCAAACTTCGGAGCCATCAGCCTTTTTCCCCCTGCCCCCTCGCATAGAGGTCCTCATAGCGGATGATGTCATCTTCACCGAGATAGGTGCCGGTCTGCACCTCAATCAGCACCATCGGCACTTTGCCGGGGTTCTCAAGGCGATGCTTTGCCCCCAGCGGCACATAAATCGACTGGTTTTCCGTCACGAGGCGAACCTCTTCGCCCACGGTGATCCGCGCGGTGCCCGAGACCACGATCCAATGCTCGGCGCGGTGGACATGGCTTTGCAGGCTCAGCGCCGCACCGGGTTTGACGACGATACGTTTGACCTGAAAGCGCTCGCCCAGAGCCAGGGTCTCAAAATGCCCCCAGGGGCGCTGGTCCTGGGCAAATTTCTCGGCCTGACGCACGCCACGCGCACGCAATGTGTCGACCGCGAGTTTCACATCCTGCGCGCGGGAGCGGTCCGCGACCAGAACCGCATCGGGCATGGCCACCGCGATCAGATTGTCGAGCCCGATCCCCACCAGCTCCAGCCCCGGCGCCTCTGAGCGCAAAAGACTGTCTTTGCAGTCAATCGCCGTCACCGCGCCAAAGGCCACCACGCCATTGCTGTCGCCCGCCATCTCATCGGCGACCGCAGACCAGCTGCCCAGATCATTCCAGCCCGCCGAGAAGGGCACCACGGTCAGATTATCCGCCCGCTCCATCACCGCGTAATCGATCGAGTCTGCGGCAACCGCCTCCCAGGGGGTGGCGGCGAGACGCAGGAAATCGAGATCCGTCACGGCGTCCGACAGCGCGTTTTCCACCGGAACGATCATCTGCGGGGCGTGATCCTCAAAGGCTTTGCGCAGCACATCGGCGCGGAAGAGGAAAATCCCCGCGTTCCACAGAAAATGCCCCGCCGCCAGCATCTCAGCGGCCCGCGCGGCATCGGGCTTTTCCACAAAGCGCTTCAGCGGCACCGGGCCTTTGCTGCCCGCGCCTGCGCATTCCAGCCAGCCATAGCCGGTCTCCGGCGCGGTCGGCGTGATCCCGAAGGTGACGATCTGCCCGGCTTCAGCCGCAGGCACCCCGCTGCGCACCGCGGTCTGAAAGGCGGCCGTGTCGGGGATCACGTGATCTGAGGGCGCCACCAGAACCAGAGCCTGCGGGTCTTTGCGCGCAAGATGCAGCACCGCCGCCAGGATCGCCGGCGCGGTATTGCGCGCCGCAGGTTCCAGCAGGATCTGGCCGGTGGCTTCCGCCGCCTGCATCTGCTCGGCCACGAGAAAGCGGAAATCCGGGCCGGTGACGACGAGAGGCTCGGCAAAATCCGCGCCCTTCAGCCGGGCCAGCGTGGCCTCAAAGAGGCTTTGCTTCGGATCGGTCAGCCGCGAGAACTGCTTGGGAAAGCCTTTGCGCGACAAAGGCCAGAGCCGGGTCCCCGACCCGCCGCAAAGTATCACCGGATAGATCACAACAGCTTCTCCCCCGAAACATAGGTCTTTGCGCTGAAGCAGCCGGGCGGTTTAGCGCTCCGCCCCCCGCAGCAGGCCTTTCAGATAAGCACCATAGCCGGTTTTCCCAAAAAGCGAGGCGCGTTCCACCAGGGCTTCATCGGAAATCCAGCCGGCCGCCCAGGCGATTTCATCGGGGCTGCCGACCTGCAGGCCCTGACGCTCCTGCAGGGTGCGCACGAAGTTGCCGGCATCGAGCAGGCTCGCATGGGTGCCGGTGTCGAGCCAGGCATAGCCGCGGCCCATGGTCTCCACCCGCAGGCTACCGTCATGAAGATAGCTCTCCAGCAGCGTCACGATTTCCAGCTCCCCCCGCGGTGAGGGTTTGACGGCGCGGGCGCGCTCAGGGGCGGTGCCATCGAGGAAGTAAAGCCCGGTGACGGCGTAGTTCGAGGGCGGCGCGGGCGGCTTTTCGATGATCGCTTTCACGGTGCCGTCTTTGTCGAAATCGACCACGCCATACCGTTCAGGGTCGGAGACGTGATAGCCAAAAACCGTGCCACCGGCCTCAGGGGCGGCCTGCATCATTTCGGGCAGACCATGGCCGAAGAAGACGTTGTCACCCAGAACCATGGCCGAGGGCGCACCCTCCAGGAAATCCTCCGCCAGAAGGTAAGCCTGGGCCAGACCATCGGGCGAAGGCTGCACGATCCAGGTCAGCGCGATGCCCCACTGGCTGCCGTCGCCGAGCACGCGCTGGAACTGCTCCTGGTCATGCGGCGTGGTGATCACCGCGATCTCGCGGATCCCCGCCAGCATCAGCACCGAGAGCGGGTAATAGATCATCGGCTTGTCATAAAGCGGCAGCAGCTGCTTGGAGACGCCCATGGTCAGCGGATAAAGCCGCGTGCCGGAGCCGCCGGCGAGGATGATGCCTTTGCGATTGCTGCTCATGGCTGCTCTCCAATCTCTTTCAAAACGCGGGTGAGGCCGTCGCGCCAGTCCGGGCGCTGAATGCCGAAGTCGGCTTCCAGGCTTTGGCAGTCGAGCCGCGAATTGCCTGGGCGTTTTGCGGGGGTGGGATATTGATCGGTGGTGATATCGGTGACAGCGACTTTCAGGCCGCTTTGCGCAAAAATCTCGCGGGCGAAATCGGCCCAGGAGACATCCGGCGCACCGGAGAAGTGCCAGGTGCCGCCCTTCGCGCGGTCGGCCAGCATCGCGCGGCCCATGGTGATCAGCGCTTCGGCAATCGCGCCCGCCGGGGTCGGCCCGCCGATCTGATCGCCGACCACCGTCAGGTGATCGCGGCTCGCGCCAAGCCGCAGCATGGTTTTCACGAAATTATGGCCGTGGCTCGAGAAGACCCAGGAGGTGCGCAAAATGGCATGCTGCCCGCCCGCGGCCCGGATCGCCTCTTCCCCCGCCAGCTTCGTGCGCCCGTAAGCGCCCAGGGGTGCCGTCGGGTGATCGGGCGCAAAGGGGCGGGTCCCCGCGCCGTCAAAGACGTAATCGGTTGAGACATGCAGGAAGGGCAGGTGCTTTGCCGCTGCTGCCCGCGCAATCGCGCCGGGGGTCTCGCCGTTCACGATGAGGGCCGCCGCTTCTTCCGCTTCCGCCTTATCCACCGCCGTCCAGGCGGCGGCATTGATCACCAGATCACCGTCAAAGCCCGAAACCCGGGCCGCGCAACCCGCCGGATCCATCTGATCGGCCTCAGCGCGGGAGAGAAACACCGCCCCCGGCAGCCGGGCGCAAAGCTCCTGCGCCAGCTGGCCGGTGGCCCCGAAAACCAGCGCCTTCATGCTTTGGTCCCCAGCCGCTGGCCAACCCCGGCGCGCGCCTGCAAAGGCCGCCACCAGGCCTCATTGTCGAGATACCATTGCACCGTCAGCGCCAGCCCCTCTTCCACCGTGACCGAGGGACGCCAGCCCAGTTCCTCACGGATGCGGGAAGGATCAATGGCATAGCGCGCATCATGGCCCGGGCGGTCGGTCACAAAGGTGATCTGATCGGCGTAAGAGCCGCTGTCTTTCGGGCGCTTTTCATCGAGGATGGCGCAGAGCGTTTTGACCAGCTCCAGGTTGGTGCGCTCATTCTCGCCGCCGATGTTGTAGCTGCGGCCCAGCTCGCCCTTTTCGATCACCGTCAGCAGCGCATCGGCGTGATCTTCGACATAAAGCCAGTCGCGGATGTTCGAGCCATCGCCATAGATCGGCAACGGTTTCCCGGCCAAAGCATTGAGAATGACCACCGGGATCAGCTTTTCCGGGAAGTGGAACGGCCCGTAATTGTTCGAGCAATTGGTCAGCACCACCGGCAGGCCGTAAGTCTCGGCCCAGGCCCGCACCAGATGGTCTGACGCGGCTTTGCTGGCCGAATAGGGCGAGCGCGGATCGTAAGGCGTGGTTTCGGTAAACTGCACCGCCGGATCCGCGGGCAGCGAGCCGAACACCTCATCGGTTGAGATGTGATGGAAACGAAAGCCCGCGGGCTTGCCGGCACGCATCCAATACGCCCGTGCCGCCTCCAGCATATTAAAGGTGCCGGTGATATTGGTCTCGATGAAATCGCCCGGCCCGTCGATCGAGCGATCAACATGGCTTTCGGCCGCGAGATGCATCACCGCATCGGGGGCATGCGCCGCAAAGATCCGGTCCAGCGCCGCGCGGTCGCGGATATCGGCCTCTTCAAAGGCATAGGCGGAATGATCCGCCACCGAGGCGACATTGTCGAGGCAGGCGGCATAGGTCAGCGCATCAAGGTTCACCACGGCGTGCCCGCGCGCAATCGCCTGGCGCACCACGGCCGAGCCGATAAATCCGGCACCGCCGGTGATCAGAAGCTTCATGCCTGGCTCTCCATGGTGAAGGGGCTGTCAAAATCGGCGAAATCCTGTGCCTGCGCATCTTTGGGCGAGAGCAGCGCCTGATCGGACGTGATCCCCCACTCAATGCCCAGCGAGGCGCTGGCCCAATGCACCGCCCCGTCACATTCGGGCGCGTAATGATCGGTGCATTTATAGATGATCTCGCAATCATCGCTCAGCGTCACAAAGCCATGCAGGAAGCCCGCCGGGATCCAGAGCTGACGGCCATTCTCAAAGCTCAGCTCCTCGGCCACCCATTCGCCGTAAGTCGGGCTGCCGCGGCGGATATCCACCGCCACATCCAAAAGTGCCCCGCGCCCGCAGCGCACAAGTTTGCCCTGCGCATGCGGTGGCGACTGGAAATGCAGCCCCCGCACCGTGCCTTTGCGGGTCGAGAAGGAATGGTTGTCCTGCACGAACTCCGGCAGCTCCAGCCCCGCCTGTAAAAGCGTGCGCCGGTTCCAGCTTTCGGAAAAAAAGCCCCGGTCATCGCCAAAGCGCTTCGGTTCCAGCACGGCAACGCCCGCGAGTTTCGTCCGGGTTATCTGCATTCTCACTCTCGCAATTGGATCCCATTGCCCCGCAGCAGCGCCCGAAGCAGCCCTGCGATCATAAGCAAATCCTGCGGTTTTGTCAGCGCAGCCCGTAAAACACCGCGGGTCTTCGCCAGGGGGCAAAACGCGCCTTTGAAAACCACAACGCCGGGACAAGGCCCGGCGTTGCAGAGGATCTGAAAATCAGTCCCCGATGTCCTTCTGACGGCTCAGACGAGGGTCACTCAGACAGACGCTCCGCCCGCTCAACCCCGCCAAACTGCTGGTCATAAAGCTTGCGGAAGGCCCCGTTGCGGGCCAGCAGCTCTGCGGCCGTGCCATATTCCAGCACCTGACCCTGACCTAAGACATAGATCCGGTCGGCTTCCAGAATGGTGGAAAGCCGATGCGCGATGACGATGGTCGTGGCGCCTTCCGAGACGCGCTCAAGGCCCTCTTTCACAAAGCCCTCAGAGACCGAGTCGAGCGCCGAGGTCGCCTCATCGAGCAGCAGCACCCGGGCGCGGCGCAAAAAGGCCCGCGCAATCGCCAGCCGCTGGCGCTGCCCGCCCGACAGGAAGGTGCCGTTTTCACCCACCGGGGTCTGATAGCCCTGGGCCATCTTTTCGATGAACTCATGGGCATGGGCCGCGCGGGCCGCCTCCATGACCTCTTCATCGCTGGCCTCGGGGCGCGAGCAGCGGATGTTTTCCATCACGCTTGACGAAAAGAGAAAGGTGTCCTGCCCCACGAAGGACATCTGACTGCGCAGACTGTCAAAGGTGACCCCGGCGATATCGGTGCCGTCAAAGAGCACCCGGCCTGAGGTCGGATCATAAAACCGCATCAGAAGATTGATGATCGTCGATTTACCGGCCCCGGATTCCCCCACCAGCGCCGTGGTTTTGCCGCCCTGAAACTCAATATTAAGCCCCGAAACGGCCTTCTCGCCACTGCCATAAGCAAAGCTCACATCCTCAAAGCGCACCGCGCCTTCGGTCAGCTTCAGATCCTTTGCGCCGCTGGTTTCGCGGATGGTGATGTCGCGGTCGACCAGCTCAAAGAGCATGCCCGCGCCGATCTTCATCCCCTCCATGGAGACCCGCATCCGCGACAGCCGCTTGGCCGGCTCATAGGCCATCAGAAGCGCGGTGACGAAGGACATCAGCTGCCCCGCCGTGGTCGGCTCTCCGCCGGTGATATTGACGGCCGACAGCCAGACCACCCCGGCAATCGCCACACCCGACAGCGTCTCCATCATCGGAGAGGTGATCGCCTCCAGGCGGATCATCGAATTGGCGCGCTTTTCCACCTCGCCCACGGCCTTTTCCATCCGCGCATTCATCACCTTCTCCAGCGAGAAGATCTTGATGACGCGGATGCCGGTAGAGGTTTCCTGCAGCACCTTCAGGATCTCGGCCATGCCCGCCATCTGCTGGCTCATGATGGCGCGCACAAAGCCAAGGATCAGCCGGATGCCCACAAAAATCAGCGGCGCCAGAATGATCGAGGCGATCGACAGCACCGGCTGCTGGTAAAACATCACCCCAATGAGGCCGATCAGCGTCAGCAGATCGCGCACCATAGAGGTCACAATCAGATCAATCAGCGCCCGCGCGGCATTGGCGCCATGGGTCACGCGCATCAGAAGGTCTGAGGATTCCGTCAGATTGAAGAAATCCACCCCCTGCTTGAGCAGCCGGTCATACACCCGGCGCTGCTGCTGCGCGACGATGCCATTGCCCGCCCGTGCCATCGAGACCGACTGCACATAGGTCGCAAAGCCCTTGATGGTGAAAATCGCGATCACCATCAGCGCAACCGCCGTCACACGGCCGCGGTTGCCAGGATCGGTCATGGTGTCGACGATGGCCTGCATCGACCAGGCCGTCAGCGCCGACATGCTTGCAACCGCAACCATGGCGGCCACCCCGAGGGCATAATATTTGCCCTGACGCTTCAGCCCCATCTTCAGCAGGCGAAAGATCAGCCCGTCTTTCCAGCCCGGCTTCGTGGCAGGCGGCACATTGCTATTCTCAGCCATCAGACTTTTAAGTTTCCTTGGATCAGTGCATTTCCCTACTCAAAAAGCCGCATTCCCGCAACAATCCGCCTGAAAGAGCAGGCTGAGAGGCACAGAACGGCGCGGCTTTCCGCCCTCGTCAGCGGCAGTGCAAAGCAGGGTCCGGCACAGGGACGTCAGAGTTTCAGGCGGTAATTCAACACGATGCGGTGGTCCGGCGACGGCAGGACCGGCCCGGCAGGCGGCAGCGCGACATCCGCGCGTGATCGGGTATATGGGGCGGGCAAAGCGAAGTTACAGGCCCCCCCTCCTGCGACCCATTGGAAGACGCGGGCCTGAAGCGCCGCAACGCCCTCGCGAAGCAGGGACGATGTAATGCCCGGCCCCGCCGCTTCGGGCCGCCCGGTTGAGAGTTTCGCTTCGACACAAAACCCGCAGAGGCCTGATCTGATCTTCGGCAGAGCCCTGTCGCCGCCTGAAGGCCTTCACCGCAGATAAGGGCCGCGCGAAACCTGTTTCACAAAGCGCGTAAAACCCGGAAAGTCACAGGATTGCGCAGCCGCTGAGACGAATACGGGGATGTGATAAGTCCGGTTTATCGGATATGAAGCGGATGCTTTGACGAACGAAGCCCGGAAAGCCCCTTTCAGTCCGGGGTTTTCGCACCTCTGTCGCCATGACGGTCCGGTGCCTTTTCACACCACCTCAGGCGGTTCAGCGCGCGCGAAACGACGGCGCAAGCGTCGCGGCGCCAAGGGTCAGAAGAATGGCCCCCGCGCCCAGATCAATCCCGCGCTTCAGGCCGCGATAGCCGCGTTGCAAAGCCGGCAGGCCAAAGACCAGAGCCAGCAGCCCGTGCCAGACCACCGAAAGCCCCGTCAGCCCGGCCACCGCCGCCAGATGATAAGACAGCCCCGGCGCGTCAGGCGCGGTCAGCGCAAAGGCACTGCCGAAAAAGGCCAGCGCTTTAGGATTGGTGATGCTGGTCAGAAATCCCTTTGCAACCAAAGATCCCTGCGCCGGGACCTGCGCCTCCCGGGCGGGTCCGGCCGAGAGGCCGCTGCGCATCATCATCAGTCCCAGCCAGGCCAGATAAAGCCCCGCCCCGATCCGGATCGCGGTCTGCGCCCAGACCGCCGAAGCCAGAAGCGGGCCCAGCCCCAGAACGGTGAGAGAGGACCACACAAAGGTCGCCCCCGCCACACCAAGCGCGACCCGAAGCCCCGCCAGCCGCCCCGAGCGCGCCGAGACCGAAGCGATCAGCAGAAAAACCGGACCCGGACTGCAGCAGGCCAGCAGGAAAATTCCACCCAGAGCCAGAAGGCTTTGCTCAATGCTCACAAAAACTGTCCCGCTGTTTGCGCCAAGGCTAGCATCCCGCCGCTTTACGTCAACGCCGCAGAAAACAGAGCCCCGGGGCGCGATTGCAGCCGCCTCTGCAGGCCGCCCCCTGAAAGGCCGGACTTTGTGTCAAAGGAAAAAGATCCCGCCGGAAAGCTCCCCCTCACTGCCCGCAAGGCCTTCAAGGCGCAGGCTGAGATCGGCGGTGAAACGCAGCACCAGATCCTGGCCTTCCGACCGGGCAAAGCGGCTGACCACCTCTGCGGCACTCAGCCCGCCGCCCCAGATCTCGGGGCTGAGCCCCAGACGGTCCCCCGCGCCCCGGGAGAAATCGGTGATCCGCGCGGCCCCCGGCAGGGCATAAAACTCAAAGCTGTCGGCCCCGGCGCCGCCCTCCATCACGACATCGCCGCCGCCGCTTTGCAGCCGGTCGGCCCCGGCCCCGCCGTAAAGGTGGTCGGCCCCGCCGCCGCCATAAAGCACATCCGCGCCGCCGCCGCCAAAAAGCGTGTCATTGCCGCTGCCGCCGCCCAGCGTATCGTCGAACTCCGCGCCATAGATCAGATCATTGCCGCCACCGCCCCAGAGGCGGTTGTTGCCGTCCTGGCCCGCGTACAGAAAATCATCCCCCTCTCCGCCGTACAGCAGATCAGAGCCGGGCCCGCCGGTCAGACTGTCATTGCCCGCCCCCCCCCACAGGGTGTCCTGCCCCGGCCCGCCCAGAAGCCGGTCGTTGCCATCGCCGCCATAAAGGAGGTCATTGCCCCTTCCGCCCTCCAGGGTGTCATGTCCCGCGCCGCCCCAAAGGGTGTCCCAGCCCTCATCGCCCGCCAGAAGACTGCCGTGCTCTCCGGCGTAAAGCAGATCCTGCCCCGGGCCGCCCATCAGGGTATCGCGCCCGGCACCGCCATAAAGCGTGTCATCACCGCCCCCCGAGCCCATCAGATCATTGCCCTCATCGCCCATCAGCAGATCGCCGCCGCCGCCGCCCCAGAGCCGGTCATCCCCCGCGCCGCCATAAAGCACATCCTGCCCGTCGCCGCTGCCCAGCGTGTCATCGCCGTCACCGCCATAAAGCACGTTGCCGGTGCCATCGCCGGACCAGACCCGGTCATGGCCGGAGCCGCCATAAAGGCTGTCGCGCCCCCCGGCCCCAAACAGCGTGTCATTGCCCGCGCCGCCGTAAATCTGATCCTGACCATTGTGCCCCGAGAGCTTATCGCCCAAAGGCCCGCCCTTCAGCCCCAGCAGCACGGTCGGAGCAACCGTCAGGCTTTCGGCCAGGCCAAAGCCGTCATTCACCACCCGCCCCGCATAGGCATTCACCACCACCGGCTGCGGCCCTGCCGCCTGATAGGCGCCGCCGTCAAAGACCAGGGTCACCGCGCCATCACCGCTCAGCACATAGCTGTCGCGCCCCGCGCCCCCGGCCAGCTCAATCAGATGGCCCGCGCGGCTCTGGACCGAGAGCACATCCGCCCCGCCCGTGGCCAGCAGCACAAAACCACCCTGCCCGGCTGCGGCCCGCGTCAGGGCGTGGATCTGATCGGCCTCAGCGGCGGATTTACGGATCCACCCCTCGCCACTGCTCAGGTTCAGGGTGACGCTCAGCGGGCCGCTGAACCCCGCATAGCTCAGGATATTGCGGCCCTGATCCGCCCCCCCGGCCCCGTCATAGCGGATCACATCATTGCCCGCCGAGCCAAGGATCACATCACTCTCAGCCCTGGCCACACTGCCGGGATCAAGCAGATCATCGCCACCGCCGCCCATCAGGCGGTCCGCCCCCGCACCGCCGTAAAGCGTGTCATCGCCGCTGCCGCCGATCAGCGTGTCATTGCCCTCGCCGCCTGAAAGTTCCGCGCCGCGCATAGAGATTACTCCGATCTGCCCCCCTGCCCACTCAGAACCGCCAGACTGCCGAAGGTGAAAAAGCCTGCCACCCCCGCGCCTTCCGCGCCCTGCAGCGGATCGGGCCTCAGGTTTTCCTGCAAAGCCCCGGGGCCAAAACGCGGCCCGCCCGCTTCAATCACCAGCTCCATGCCGCGCAGCCCCCCTGCTTTGCCACCCCGTCATCAGGCCACAGCAGGATTTGAGACCGGGTTAACGGCGCGAAGTTTCCCGCAGCCACAAAGGCGGGACAGAAACCCCTTGAACCAAAGGGAGAGTTAAAAGAGCATCACACACGTCAAGCGTGTTTTTGCCTGAGGTATGAGGGGGGGGAGCGGTCATGAGTTTTACCGCAGGACGGCTGGTGGCTGTTGTGGTCACCTGTAACCGGCTCGATCAGCTGAAATGCAGCCTGCCGCGCTGGCTGGAGGCCCCGCCCGAGGTGTTAAGCGCGCTGCTTCTGGTCGATAACGCATCCACAGATGGCACGGCCGACTGGCTGAAGGGGGTGACAGACCCGCGTCTGACGGTGCTGCGCCTGGCCGAGAACCGCGGCGGTGCGGGCGGCTTTGAGGCCGGGATGCGCGCCGCCGCGAGGCAGTTTGATCCCGACTGGATGGTGCTGAGCGATGATGACGCCCGCCCCGATCCGGGGGCCCTCGCGGCCTTTCTGGCGGCGGATCCCGACCCGCGGTGGGAGGGCTGCGCCGCCGCCGTGCGCCATCCCGACGGGCGGATCTGCGCGATCAACCGCCCCGTGAAAGACCCCTTCCGCAGCCTGCGCGTTTTCCTGCAGACCCTGCGGCGGGGGCGGGCGGGCTTTCACCTTGGTGATGAAGCCTATGCCCCGAAGGCCCCGGAGCAGGCGGTGGACGGGGCCTCTTTTGTGGGGTTCTTTCTGTCGCGCAAAGGCCTCAGCCGCGCCGGGTGGCCGGACCCCGCGCTGTTTCTTTACGGCGATGATGCGCTTTACACCCTCGGCCTCAGCCGCGCGGGCGGGCGGATCGGGTTCCTGCCTCAGGTCAGCTTTGAGCATGATTTTCAAAGCCTGGAACCTGGCGGGCGGATGCGGCCCCTGTGGCGGATCTATTACTATCACCGCAACCTTCTGATGCTCTACCGGCTCTGCGCGGGGTGGCTGTTCTGGCCGGCCCTTCTGATCGTGCTGCCGGTCTGGGCGGGAAAAATCCGCCACTACCCCGGTGAGCGCCGGATCTTTGCGCGGCTGATGCGCCATGCTTTGCACGAGGGGCTGCGCCGTGACACCACCCGCAGCCATCTCTCGGTGCTCCGCCTGGCCGAAGCGCCGGGCCCGGCCCCCGCCGCTCAGAGATTGAGCAGATCGACGTGATGATGGCGCACCAGCAAAAGCCCCGCCGCCAGCGGCAAAAGCGCCGTGACCAGCACAAAGGGCACCGAGACCCAGGACGCATGATACATCGGATAAAACCCCTCGCGCATCAGCGCGATGATATGCACCAAAGGGTTATACCATAAGATCTCCTGCACCGCCCGGGGCATGCTCTCAAAGAGAAAGAGCACCCCTGAAGCCAGCAGCATCGGCCGGTTCAGAATGGCCCAGGTGTGCTCCCAGGCCGGGTAGCGCATGAAAAAGACGATATTGCAGACCCCGACCCCGGTGCCAAACAGCGCCGCCAGCGCCATGGCCAGCAGGATCAGCGGGAAATCAAGCAGCGTGCGCGTGTCGCTCCACAACAGAACCCCGGCGAAGATCAGCACCGCCACCAGAACCGTGGTGAGAAAATTCATCAAAACCCGCGCCAGCAGCGCATCCATCCAGGTCACCCCCGGATAGCGCAGCAGCGGCCGCGAGAAGCTGATCGCCGAAGAGGCCGCCCCGCTGAGGCTGCCATAGATCGCAAAGGGCATCATGCCGGTGGCCTTAAACAGCACAAAGCTGACCCCGAGCGGCGGCGACTGGATGAGAAAACTCATGGCCAAAGACAGCAGTAAAATCGTCCCCAGCGGATCCAGCACCGCCCAGATATAGCCCCCCGGCGAGCGGCCATAGCGCGTCGCCATCTCGCGCAGCATCAGCGCTGAGATCGCGCGGAACGCGCGAAAGCGCGGCGCCCCGGGGCGCTGTGGCACCGCGCGGCCGCCGGACATCTGTCCGCTTTCCTTCATCGGCTTTCTCCTGGCCTGCGCCTTGCCGCTCTGGTCTGCCAAAACATCCTTAACGTGAAATTAATGACTTGCGCCGAAGGTGAGGGGATCGACGGAGTTTCCTCTTGAGTGACACCAGCCTCTTCCCGACTGCGCAGATACCGCCCCGCCCCGGAGGTGCCCCGGTGGCTGTTGCGGGCGCACCCTCTGCGGGGCTGCAGACAGCGCCCCCCGCGCCCCCGCGCCCACCGGCACCGCAGCCCGCGCCGGTGACCGCGCCAGTGACCGCCCCTGTGCCACCGCCCGCCGGGCCTGCACGGATCCGGCCGCGCCACCGCTGGCTGGGGCTGAGCTTCATCGCTCTGGTGCTGCTGCCGCTGGCGCTGATCGCCGCTTACCTCTTTGGCCTGGCGCGCGATCAATATGCCTCGGATGTGGGCTTCACGCTGCGCCAGGAAGAGACCCCTTCGGCCGGGGCGCTGGCGGGGGGGCTGGCCTCAATGCTGGGGATGGGGGCGGGCCAGGCCAATACCCGGGTGCTTTACGAATATATCCGCAGCCCCGCTCTGGTGGCGCGGGTGGAAAGCCGTCTCGGGCTGCGCGCGATCTACAGCCCCGGCTGGCCGCAGGATATCCTTTACAGCCTGCCCCCCGATGCCACGATCGAAGAGCTGACCCGCTTCTGGCTGCGCATGGTCCGCATCGCCTTTGATGAAGCCAGCGGGCTGATGAGCATTCAGGTCCGCGCCCCGACACCTGAGCAGGCCACCGCCATTGCGGCCATGGTGATCGAAGAAGCCCAGAGCATGATCAACGGCCTTAATACCACCGCCCGCGCCGATGCCATGCACTACAGCACCGAGGATCTGACCGAAGCCGTGGCCCGCCTGCGCGCCGCCCGCAGCGCCATGAGCAGCTTTCGCGCCAGCACCCGCATCCTGGATCCCGCCGCCGATCTGAGCGGGCGGATGGGCATTCTGACAAGCCTCCAGGAGCAGCTCGCCACCGCTCTGGTCGAGAACGATCTGCTGTCAGAGACCACCGACCGCGCCGATCCGCGCCGCCGCCAGCTGGACCGGCGCATCGCGGTGATCCGCAGCCATATTGAGGATGAACGCCGGACCTTAGGCGGCGCGGCTCCGGCAGGATCGGCCGATCCCGGGGCCCCGGATTATCCTGAGCTGCTTGCGCGCTATGAAGAGCTGACGGTGGATGTCCAGGTCGCCGAGATGACCTATCGCACCGCCCAGGCCGCCCATGATCTCGCCCGCGCCCGCGCCGAGCGGCAGTCGCTTTATCTCGCGACCTATATCACCCCGACCCGGGCTGAAATGTCGGAATATCCCCGCCGCTTTCTGCTGTCGGGGCTGGGGTTTTTGTTTCTCACCCTGAGCTGGGTGGTCCTTGTGCTGATTGGCTACAGCCTGAGAGACAGGGGGTAGGTCTGTGATCCGCTTTGAGAATATCTCCAAGGGCTATATGATCCGCGGCCGCTGGCATCAGGTCATCGACCGGCTGAATCTGGAGCTGCCGGGCGGGCAGTCGCTGGCGCTTCTGGGCCGCAATGGCGCGGGCAAATCCACGCTTTTGCAGATGATCGCCGGGAATGTGCGCCCCACCACCGGGCGGATCGTGTCAGACGGCACGATCTCCTTTCCGGTGGGCTATGCGGGCAGCTTTCACCACGATCTGACCGGAGCGCAGAACACCCGCTTCATCGCGCGGCTTTACGGCGTCGACAGCGATGAGCTGGCCGGGTTCACCGAAGACTTCGCGGGGCTTGGCAAATATTTCCACATGCCGGTGCGCTATTACTCCTCGGGCATGGTGGCGCGGCTGAACTTCGGCGTCTCCATGGGGATCCGCTTTGACACCTATCTGGTCGATGAGGTCACCTCGGTCGGCGATGCCGCCTTCCGCGCCCGCAGCCAGGCGCTGTTTCAGGCGCGGATGGCGCAGTCGGGGGCCATTCTGGTCTCGCATAATTTCAGCGATATCTGGCGGTTCTGCTCGGCGGGGGTGGTGCTCGATCAGGGGCGGCTAACGCTTTATCACAACCTTGGAGAGGCCATTGCCCACCACAAAGAGCTGATGGCCCGCCCGCCCGCGCCCGTGGACGAAAGGCCCGGCGCATGAGCGGGCTTCGGGTGCTGATCGCGGGCGCGGGGCTGTCGGGCGCCACCTGCGCCAGGGTGCTGGCCGAAGCCGGGATCAATGTTGAGATCCGCGAAAGCCGCCCCCATGTGGCGGGCAACTGTCATACCGCGCGCTGCCCGGAGACGGGGGTGATGGAGCATATCTACGGCCCCCATATCTTTCACACCGACCGCGCCGATGTGCGGGCCTTTGTCACCCGCTTTGCCCGGTTTCGGCCCTATGCTCATCGCGTGAAAGCCAGGGTGGCGGGCCAGGTCTTCAGCCTGCCGGTGAACCTTCACAGCATCAACCAGCTCTTCGGGACCAGCCTCTCCCCCGCAGAGGCGCGCGCCTTTATCGCCGCGCGCTGCAGCGCCCCGCCCCATGGCCGCGCGCCGGAGAGTTTTCAGGAACAGGCCCTCGCCATGGTCGGCCCTGAGATCTACCGCGCCTTTCTGGAGGGCTATACCCGCAAGCAATGGGGCACCGAGCCCGGCGATCTGCCCGCCGCCATCCTGCAGCGGCTGCCTCTGCGCTTCAGCTATGATGACCGCTATTTCAGCCATGAATTTCAGGCGATCCCCGAAGCGGGCTATACCGAAATGACCAGGGCCATCCTGGCGCATCCGCTGATTTCGCTGCATCTCAACCGCCCGGCCCCCCCGAGGCCGCCCTGGCGGAGGGCTTTGACCATCTGATCTGGACCGGCCCGATCGATAGCTTTTTCGGCCAGGCGGAAGGCCCCCTTGGCTACCGCAGCCTGCGCTTTGAGCGCGAGGTGCGGCCCGGGTGCCGCGATGCTCAGGGCTGCGCGGTGATGAATTACCCCGATGCCGGCGTGCCCTTCACCCGCATCAGCGAGCATCGCCATTTCGCGCCCTGGGAAGATCCGCCCGGCACGCTGTTGCTGCGCGAATATGCCCAGGGGTGCGGGCCGGGGGATCCGCCGTTTTATCCGCTGCGCCTGACCGGCGACCAAAGGCGGCTGGACCGTTACCTCACCCGCGCCCGCGCCGCGCGGGGGGTGAGTTTTCTCGGGCGGCTCGGGACCTACCGCTATCTCGATATGGATGTCAGCATCGCCGAGGCTTTGCAGGCGGGCGCGGCAGTGGCGGCCTCTCTGCGGCAGGGACAGCCCCCGGCGGCTTTCCCCGGCGGCGGGGGCACATGAGGGTGCTTTTTTACAACTGGGTCAGCCCCTTTGACCCCGAGGGGCGCGGCGGCGGCGTGGCCGCTTATGAACGCGCCCTCGTACCGGCGCTTTCCGGGGCAGGCATTGAGGCGGGCTGGCTGAACTCGGGCCTCGCTCAGGATCTGCGCCCCGGTCCCCCCCGCTGGGAGCGCTGCGCCCCCGGTCAGTTTCGCCTGGTGAATGCGCGCCCCTTCGCGCCCTCGCATCTCTCCTTTGGCGACCCCGAGCAGATCAGCCATCCGCCCACCGAGGCCGCTTTTGCCGCCTTTCTGCGTGCAACAGGCCCCTGGGATGTTATCCATTTCAACAACTTAGAGGGACTTCCCGCCCGCGCTTTGCAAATCGCCCGCGCCCATGGCGCCCGCCTGGTGGTGATGCTGCACAATTACTACCCGCTCTGCCCGCAGGTGAACCTCTGGTTTCAGGAGCGCGAAAGCTGCGCTTCGGATCAGGGCGGCGCGGCCTGCGGAAGCTGCCTTGCCCATCCGCCCGCCCCGCGCCGCCGCCTGAGCCTCGCGCTTGCCACGGCGCTGCTTGAGCGCGGCGGGCCGGGCGGTCTGCGGCTTTACCGCCGCGGCACGGGCCTCTGGCGGGCATTGCGCGCGCGCAGATCCCGCCCGGGGCCGGGGGGGCTTGCCGCCCTGCCCGCCAGCGCGCCTCCGGCGCTGCAGGGACGCCGCGCCCTGATGATCCGGCTTTTGAATGAGAATGCCGATGCCATTCTCTGCGTCTCCGAGCGGGTGCGCAAACTCTCGGAAGGCTTCGGGCTGCGCGGCGATCTGCTGAAGACCTGCCGCATCGGCACGCCCGAGGCCGCGCGCCCCCCGGCCCCCCCGCGCCCGCTGCTCGATGCCTCGGGCCGTCTGACGCTGGCCTATGTCGGCTATATGCGCCGCGATAAGGGGTTCTTCTTTCTTCTCGACGCGCTGGAGCAGCTGCCCGCCGATCTCGCCGCCCGGGTCTCTCTGGTGCTGGCCGCACGGCTCAGCGATCCTGCGCTGCGCCCGCGCCTGCAGGCGCTTCGCGCCCGCCTGGCCGGGCTGAGCTGGGCCAATGGCTATCAGCGCGAAGATCTGGACCGCATTCTGGCCCCCGCCGGCTTAGGCGTGGTGCCGGTCTTATGGGAAGACAACCTGCCCCAGGTCGCGCTGGAGATGCATCTGCGCGGCCTTGCACTGCTCACCTCGGACCGGGGCGGCGCCCAGGAGCCAGGCAATTGCCCCGCGCTGGTCTTTCCCGCCGGAGATATCGCCGCCTTTCACAGCCGCCTGCGCGCGGTTCTGCAGGGGCAGATCACCCGCGCGGATTACGGCCAGGGCGGTGCCGCCCCCGCCGATATGCCAAGCCATCTGCGGGTGCTGATGCAGCACTGGCAGCCCGCAGAAAAACAACCTGAAGTTGCATTAGCTTCCGGCGGATTGAAGGCAAAAACCCCACCCCTGCCATAATCCCCGCGCCGCCCCGCCCCGCCCGCCTGCAAAACTGGCTTCGGGTGACGTGACGAACGGGTGAAGACATGGTGGCCTTTCGGCTGACGCAGATGCTCTCTGCGGCAGATGTGCGGTTTTTGTTGGGACTGCAGGACCTGGTGCTGCGCGAGAGCGGCGGCAGCGCCCAGCTTTACGGGCTGTCGCACAGCCGCCGTTTCGCAGCGAACAGCTGGGAGATCGGGGCTGATGGCCAGCTGTCGCTGATCGGGGCGCAGAACCTTTATGTGGATGACACCCCGGTGCGGACCGGCCTGGCGCTGGCCCCGGGCGGCGGGCATCTGCTGATCTCGGGCACCGAGCCCGGGATGATGCTGCGGCTGAGCATCGGCCCTGGCGGGCGCGCGGGTTCCCCCGCCGGTGAGGGCAGCCCCGGCTTTGAGGGGCGGCTTCTGGCGGTTGCCACCACCGCCACCTCGGTCTTTGGGCTGAGCGCGGGGGCGGGCAGCCCGCTGCGGCTTGATCCGAAGACCGGGGTGGCGGTGGGCAGCATCGGGGGCGCTGCGCCCGAACTCGCCTGGTCCGGCCTCGCCGCGCGCGACAGCGGCGGGGTCACGCTGCTGGCCACCACCCAGGCCGATGGCAGCGTGATGACCTGGCGCGCCGCCCCCGGCAGCTCTCCCACAGAGGTCAGCCGGATTCCCGCCCCCGAGGGCCCGGGGATCGCCGCCCCCACCGATCTGGGGATCGCGCAAAGCGGCGGCCAGCTGATCCTGGTGGTCAGCGCCGCCGGCAGCTCCAGCCTCAGCAGCTTCCGGCTCAGCGCGGATGGCACGCTGACCCCGGCCTTCCATCTGATCGACAGCCGCGGCAGCCGCTTTGAGAAGGTCCAGGGGATCGCTTTGGCCGAAACCCCGGTCGGGCGCAGCTTTCTGGTGGCGGGCGGGGGCGACGACGGGGTCTCGCTCTTTGAGCTGCTGCCCGACGGGCGGCCGGTCTTTTTGTCGAACTTCATCTGGCCGGAGATCGGCATGGCCCCGGGCAATCTGCGCAGCATGGTGCTGCGCGCATCCGACAGCGCCAGCGGCACCCGGCTTGATCTTTACGCCGCCGGTGAGACCCCCGGCCTGCTGGTCCTGAGCGCCGGGGCCGGATTTCTCACCGCCCCCCGCATCGCCACCCCGGAGGCTCCGGATCTGACCGGGACGCCCGGGGCGGATCTGCTGATCGCGGCCCCCGGCGGCGGGCATCTCTCGGGCGGTGCGGGCAATGACATCCTGGTGGGCGGCGACGGGGTGCGGATGACCGGCGGCAGCGGGGCCGATCTCTTTGTCCTTACTCCCGGGGGCACCAGCCGGATTTTGGATTTCACCCCCGGCGAGGACCGGATTGATCTGAGCGCCCTGCCGATGCTCTACAGCCCCGCCGCCCTGAGCCTTGAGGCGCTGCCCGGGGGCCTGACCCTGATCTGGCGCGACAGCCGCATGGAGATCCTGTCCGCCAGTGGCGCCCCGCTCAGCCTGCAGGACCTCGGGGCGGATCTGCTGCAGGGCCCCTTCCTTTGGGCGCTTCGCGGCGAAACACTGCCCCCCGAGCCGGAGCCGCCTGATCCCGATCCGCCGGGCTCCTCCGATCCCCTGCCCCTGCGGCTTGAGGGGACGGCAGGATCCGACAGCCTGACCGGGGGGGCGGCGGCGGATCTGCTCTTTGGCTATGGCGGGGATGATTTTCTTTTTGGCGGCGGCGGGGATGACTGGCTTTACGGCGGCACGGGCCAGGACCGGCTTTTTGGTGGCGCGGGGGCGGATCATCTTTACGCCGGACCCACAGGCGGCAGCCATCTCTTTGGCGGAGAGGGCGATGACCGCCTTTATGGCGGCGGGCCGGGCGATCATCTCGACGGCGGGGCGGGGGCGGATCTGCTCTTTGCCTCCGAGACGGCAGCCGCGGACTATGCGCTCTTTTTACAAAACAGCCCCGAGGCCGCGCTCTGGTTTTAAGCCGCGTCCGTTTCGCTGCGAAGCAGATCCGTCAGCCTTGCGATCAGATCCGGGCTCAGGGCCGCGCCGCCCAGCACCAGCCGCCCGCCGCGCGCTTCCATCCAAAGGCCGGGGCGCAGCTCCTGGCGCACCGCCTTTGGCTTCGGGGCGGCGGCAGGCATGCGGCCCGCCCCGGCGCTCAGCAGATCCTGCAGGCGGTTTTGCTCTTCTTCGGCGCTGAGCGCGGCGGGCAGGGCGGCCAGTCTTTGGCGCCAGTCCGCCCCGCGGCCCGCCTCCTGGGCAAGCGCCGCCGCCAGCGCAAGGCCCAGCCGCTCGGGCAGGGCGGCGGGGAACTGCACCACGCCGTCCAGGTCCTCTACCAGGCTCATGAACGAGCCGATCTTTGAGCGCCGCGCCCGGCTGGCACCGCTGAACAGCTGGCGCAGGGCGGCGCGCTCATCAGCAAAGACCCCGGCGCGGGCGGCCCGCAGCGCGATGGCCGCGCGCTCCCAATAAGACAGGCCCACCCGGATCTCGTTTTCCTCGACCATGGCGATATAGGCCTCTGCCGCGCTTTCAGGGCTGCGCACCAGGGCCAGCACTTCCGCAAAGCGGCCCGGCTCTTCCAGCGCCAGATCACGCAGCGCATGCAGCCTGCGCCAGCCCGAGATCAGCCCATAGCGCCCCGGGGCCAGCTCACAGACCTCAATCGGCGTGCGCTGCCCATGCGCCCGGATTGAGGTTTTGAGCGCCGCAAAATCTTCCGGATCCGACATCAGACGGTCGCGCAGCAGGTGGTTTTCCTCAATGGCCCCCGGGGGAAGGCTGACCACCATCCGGCCCTGATCACGCAAAGACTGCATCTCCAGACTGAGGCTGCGCAGCGCCGCTTCCGCAGCGCTTTCCGCAGCCACCCGCGCCACCGGCGGGCGGACGAAACCGCGCAGGGCAGCCGGGTCTTCGACCGGCAGATCAGAGACGGCAAAGGGCGGCGGCAGGCGGCGACGGGCCATCGGGTCACTCCCTCAGAGGGTGGAAATGTTTCGTGCGCGAAACATTCGGGTCAGGTGGCGGGGGGCAAATGTTTCGCGCGCGAAACATTTCCACAGCTCCCCAATGTTTCGCATGCGAAACATCTTCGGCTCATCAAACGTTTCGCGCGCGAAACATTCAAGGGCAAGTCCCGGCCTCTGCAGGGACCCTGAAGGATCGGTCCGGGCGGGGTGTTTCGCGCGCGAAACGCCGGACCCGGCCCCTCCGGAAGCGGCAAATGTTTCGCGCGCGAAACATTCAGCCCGAAGCCGACGCGGCCTGACGCGCCAGATCCTCGCGCCGCCAGATCCCCAGCAGCAGCTTTTTGAAGGCGGCATAGGTGGCGTCAAAGGTCTCGCGGCCGCGGATATAGGTCTCGCGGTTGAAGTCGCGGTAATCGGCCTCATAGATGCCATGCACCTGCTCTCCGACCTGACCGATCAGCGCGGTGAAATCCTGGCGCTCATTGGCCATGGTGCGCCCCAGCCAGGCCTGCATCAGCGCGGCCATCTCGGCCTGCTGGCTGCCGTCATAGCGCGTCAGCAGCACCCGCACCGCGTCCCATTCAAACTTCAGCTCTTCGCGCCCCAGGGCACGCGCGGCCATATTCTCGCTCTCCTCGATCGAGCCAAACGTCGAATGCAGCATGTCGAAAAACCGCCCCGTGCTGTCGAATTCCAGAAAAGAGGCCCCCGTCGGCACCAGCAGAATATCGGCTGCCGCCAGGCCATTGATGGTCAGATAGCCAAGCGCCGGCGGCGTATCGAGAAAAACGAGGTCATACTGATCAAGGATCCCGTCCTCGCTCAGCACATCCGTGAGGCTCTCCCACAGCTTCCAGCCCCGCGCCGCCATGCGCCAGACCGGGATCTGAAATTCCGCCCAATAGAGGTTCAGCTGTGCCCCGATCAGATCGATATTCGGCCAGTGGGTTTTGCGGATCAGATCCTTTGAGCCCACCTTCAGCGCCTCAGTCAGCGTCTCATCAAGGCTGAGGGGTGTTTCGCCGCGCGACACCCGGATGCGGTTCTCGCCCTGCACATGGCGCGCGTAGTGCCGCGCCAGCAGCGGAAAGACGGTTTGCCATTCATCCTGCACCTGGCCGCCAAAGACCGAAGTCATCGAGCCCTGGCTGTCGAGATCAATCACCAGCACCTTATAGCCATCGAGCGCTGCCGACATCGCCAGATGCGCCGCGGTTGAGGTCTTGCCGACGCCGCCTTTGAAATTCGCCACCGCCACGATCTTGGCCGGCAGCCCCTCGGGGCGCCAGGGCAGATAGGGCTTGGCCTTGGAGCCTTCGGCCCCGAAATGCGCGCGCAGCCGCAGCACCTCATCGAGGGTGAACCACTTTGCGCCGCCTTCGGTTTCCGATCTGCCCTGGGGCAGATCGGGATGGGCTTTGAGCACGCGGCGGAAGTGGGCCTGGGCCACCGGGATCAGATAGCGGGTGATTTCCCAGGTCGAAAACAGCCGCAGACTGCGCTCGCCGCTCTGGTCAAGGCCGCGGGCGGCCAGATCGTCACGCCCCCTTGCGCAGGACCCCGCAATGGTGGCAAAGCTGTCGGTTCCAACCACGGGCCCCAGTTCCTGCAACGCCGCATCGGGCGAAAGCCCGATATAGGGCGGCAGACTGCGGTTGTCCCGCATCGGGGACCGGGCAGGTTTCTCAGCGTTACGACGCGGGTGACGGGCGGGTCCGGCGGCCATGCTTGATTCTCCCGACAGGCCGGCTTTCCCGGTCATGTGCTGTGTTTCACACAATATACCTTAAAACAAAGCACTTCCCAGTGTTTTCAGCACGCATTCAATTTTCCTAAGCAATTCAAAGCTCTGTCCCTGGCTGAAAAGTTATCCACAGGGCGCGCTTCGTCGCGGCTCTTAGTTATATATAGTTAATATAAGAGTTAAGCAGATTGTCTGACAATTTTTTATCAATAATATCAATATGTTACAGGCGTTTTTGGGCGTCATGCGTATGTGAAACCACGTTTAAGTGAATCCAGAACCACGAAGATGCGATTCCAAAACCACGTTGAAACCCGCTTCATTGCCTTGCTGCTCCGGGCGCTCTTCGCTAATTTGGGTGTCAATGAAACCACGATAAAAGGCAGGCAAATGGCAGGTACGGTCGTTGCACCGTCGCAGGGGCTGTTGCCGGATCCTGGTGCGACGGATTTCTTCTACTGCGACATCCTCGATGCGCTTCCGAAAGATGATATGGCGACGATGGAGCATCCGCTCTTTTCGCTCTCCACCCGGCCCGATCTGCGGGTGCTGCGCTACGATCACAACGGCGCTGAGGTCACGGTAACCCCTTCGGTCAAAGGGCTGGCGACGCTCTTTGACAAAGACATTCTGATCTATTGCGTGAGCCAGCTGGTGGCGGGTCTGAACGCAGGCCGCGATGTCTCGCGCCGCGTCAGCCTGACCGCGCATGATCTGCTCGTTGCCACCGGGCGCGAGACCTCAGGCGACAGCTACCGCCGCCTGCGCGAGGCCTTTGAGCGGCTCGCAGGCACCCGCATCACCACCAATGTGGTGACGGGGGGCGTGGAGATGACCACCGGCTTTGGTCTGATTGAAAGCTGGCAGATCCTGCGCCACAGCCGCGGCGGGCGCATGGTCATGGTCACGGTGGTGCTGTCGGAATGGCTTTACCGTGCGGTGCTGTCGAAATCGGTCCTGACGCTCAGCCGCGATTACTTCGGGCTCAGAAAACCGCTGGAGCGCCGGGTCTATGAGCTGGCGCGCAAGCACTGCGGACGGCAGAACGAATGGCGCGTGTCAATTTCCGTGCTGCATCTGAAGTCGGGCTCCAACTCGCCGCTGCGGGTGTTCCGGCAGATGCTGCGCCAGATGATCAGCGCCGATCACCTGCCCGATTATCACCTGGCCGAAGAGCCCGGCGATATGCTGCTGGTCACCCGCCGCGGCATTGTGCTCGAAGCGGGCGAGGGTCCGGCGCTGAAGGTCAGCACGCTGGAAAAGGCCCGCGTGCTGATGCCGGGCGCAGATGTCCATGCTCTGGCGCAGGACTGGCGCGCGGTCTGGGCCCGCACCGGACGCCAGCCTTTGCGCGCCCCCGATGCAGCCTTCCTTGGCTGGGTGAAAAAGCGGCTCACGGCGACGGACGAAAGCTGAGGCCCTTCAGCCGCGCGGCCCGGCAGGCGGTCGCGCGCGCCAGGAGAAGGGCAGCCGTGCTTCGGTCTCGCGCAGGGCGGCGCGCAGCCCGGCGATATTGGGCAGATACTCAAGGATCCGTCCGCTGTCCTGACCGCTGCTCTCCAGCGCCGCGCGGATGCGCGGATCGGGTCCGGGCCTGGCCGCGCCGGAAAGCGCCAGCCGCGCGATGAGATCGGCCACCCGCAACACCCCCTCTGCGGGGGTGTCATAGACCTCTTCAAAAAGCACCACCTCCGGGCAAAGGCCGCGGGCTTTGAAAGCTTCGGCCAGCTGGCAGCGCCGCTGCCAGCCGTTCCAGAGCCCGCGGCGCGCGGCCTCCAGATCGGCGGGCGGCAGGCTGCGGAGACCGGCCTCGCAGTCGCGCACCACCTGATCGGCCAGGGCCCTGCCCCAGGCCCCGGTCAGCTGCGCGGTGATGAGAGAGAGCATCCTTGCGCTGTCGCTTTGACGGTCGAGGATCAGCGGCCGCCAGCCGGCGGCTGTGGTCTCTTCCATCAGGATCTCATTGAGGCGCGGCGGCACCAGCTCGTGGCAGTGCTTCATGCTGCCCGCGCCGCTCAGGGCCTCGCGGATCCCTGCGCGCAGCGCCGCCTCATCCTGGGTCTGCAGAAAGGCTTTATGCAGCCCGCCCAGACGGCGGTCGGGGTTGAAGGGCTCATGCCCGAGGCTGGGCGCCTGAGAGAGCGTGATCAGCAGATGCGCCAGCGTGGTGCCGCCGGTGCGCTGCAGGGTCCAGATGATGAAAGGGACAGACACGGGGCTCAGGCTCCTGCGGGAACAGCCGGCGGGGCCGGGACTTTCGGGACGCATGTGCGAGGGTAGGGCGGTCCGGCTGCATTAATCAACCTTAGATTGTATCTATCAGGGGTTGTAATGGCGCAGGGATCTGCTTTCCTGCGTCAGGGGGCAGGAGAGATATCATGCGCAGGGATCCGCCGGAGATCTCGGTGATCGTGCCGGTTTTTAATCTGGGCGCTTTCGGAGTGGCTGCAGTGCACAGCCTGCTCGCGCAGGATTTTGACGATTATGAAGTGCTGCTGGTCGATGACGGCTCCACCGATGGTTCGGGCACGGCGGCCTTTGCGGCGGCGGGGGGCGATCCGCGCTTCCGGCTGCTGCGCCAGCAGAACCTTGGCCTGCCGGCGGCGCGCAACCGGGCGCTGGCGGCGGCCCGCGGCCGCTTCATTGCCTTTCTCGATGGCGATGACCGCTACAGCCCGGTCTTTCTCAGCCGGATGCGGGCGGCGCTTCTGGAGGATGGCGGCGACTGGGTGGCCTGCGCCTTTGCCGATTGCCTGCCCGACGGGCGGCAGATCCCGCAGCCGGCGCTTTATGACCGGCCCATGCCGCGCGCCGCCGCACGCTGGCCGCTGGCGAGCCTCGAGGGGATCCTCGCGCATTACCCCTCGGTCTGGAACAAGCTTTATCGCCGCGAGCTGCTGGCGGGCTTAAGCTTTGAGCCGGGCTGGTTTGAAGATCACGTCTTCTGGCTGCGCGCCGCGCTGCGCAGCCCGGCGATCCTGCATCTGCCCGAGCCGCTTTATCTGCAGACCCGCGGGCGGAAGGGGCAGTTGACCACCAGCGATGATGAGCGCGTCTTTGACCAGTTCCCGGTGCTTGAGCGGCTGCGCCATTTGCTGGTGTCCTCAGGCCGCCCCGGCGCGGCGGAGGCCTTTGAGGATCTGGCGGGGCGGCTGCTGGCCGAGCGCGCGCAGGTGCTGCGCGATCCGGGGCGGCGCTCGCGCTGGATCGGGGCGACGCGGCACTGGCTCAGCCGCCAGGGCTTTGACTTTCCCGCCCGCCATTCGCCCTCGCTGGCCACGGCCCTTGCCGGGCGCATGCCCGTGGGCGTAGTCGCGGATCTGAGCGCGGGCGGCGATCTCTCAGAGGCCGCCCTTGAGGGGCTGGCGGGTCAGGACATCTCCGCCTTCAGCCTGATCGCTCTGACCCGGCCCGGAGCGGCGCTGCCGCCGCGGCTGGCCGAGTTTCAGCGCCGCTGCCCTGACCGGCTGCTGATAAGGCTGGAGATGCCTCCCGCGCGGCCCGCCCCGCTGCGCTGGCGCGCCGCGCTGACCGGCTCAGAGGCGGAGGCGCTGGTCCTTTGCACCGGCCAGGAGGGCTTTGAGCCCTCGGCCCTCCGGCTCTGGGCGGATGCGCGCCGGCGCGGGCGGGCCGATCTGGCGGTCTCGGGGCTGCGGCTTCCGGCGGGGGGCGGCTGGCATGACGGCTGGGGCGACAGCGCGGCGCTGTCGCAGCCGCCCGCAGAGGGGCTGGCGCTGCAGCCGCGCCCCGGTGGCCTGCCGCTGCTGCCGCTGACGGCCAATCTTCTGATCAGCCGCCCGCTGCTGTCAGAGGCGCTGCCGCCGCCCGACAGCCCCTGGCCCGAGGGCGATCTGAGCCTGCGGCTCAGCGCCAAAGCGGCGCGCATCGTCTGGCTGGGCTTTCCCGCGGTGCATCCGCCGCTTTGCCCGGCCCTGCGCGGAACCCGGGTCTTTGAGCGGGCCGAAGATCTGGCGGTGACGCGCGGCCTGAGCGGCGCGCAGCGGCGGCAGTTTTTGCTGAGGGTTTTGCAGATGCAGATGGATTTCGGCCCCCCGGGCGCGGGACGGCTGCGCCCTTTGTGGCTGCTGCCGGGGGTGTTTTACGGCCGCAGGCGGCTCAGCCGCGCCGGGCTCTGGCCCGGAGAGGGGCCGCTGGATGCGCGGCTTTCGCGGCTGCTGCGCCCGCAGGGATGGCGCTGAGACCGGAAAATATCGGCGGAAAATCTTTTCCGGGAATACACGTTTAAGTTGCAAATTAACGCCGCTCTGGCAGACTGACAGGGTGCGAGTGACCGGGCGGCCGGATCTCTTCCGGTTGTAAAAGCGGATGTGTTCATGATTGCCTTTCAGCCCCGCCCCGGGGCGCAGTTTTGCTGTGAGACGGATTTTTCACAGCACAGCTTTGCGTCACTGCATTTCTGCACCGCGGATGCCGCCGCCATCCCGCTGCATCTGTCGCTGCGCCCGGGGGAGGGGCTGGTGGTGCTGAACCGGCGCGACCGCGCGGGCTGGCGGCGCGAGCTGCCGCTGGCGCACCGCTTTGCGCAGCCCCGCGGCCATCTGCAGCTGACCTTCGGGCAAAACGGCGTTCTGCTGGAGGTCGATGGCCGGAGGCTGGGCCGCTTTGACCCTTTCCCCCGCCCCGACCGCAGCGCCAGGCTGAAGCTCAGGCGCGGCTTTCCGGGGCTGCAGCGCATCACCGGCGTCCTGGCCGAGGGCGGGATTTTCCCGAAAACCCTGCCCGACACCCATCCTGAGATCGCGCCCCGGTGGCTGACCGGGGGGCGGGCGCTCTGGATCAGCCGCAGGCTGGAGCTGATCTCTCCGCGGCCCGTGGCACCGCTGCCGCTGCCGGGGGGCGACGTGCTGGATCTGCTGCCGCTCGCAGGCGGCGGCTATGGCGCGGCGCTGCCCGGGCGGATCTGGCAGGGCGGAGAGGTCTTCTCTCCCGGGGAGGGGCTTTCGTTTTCGCGCCGCGATCTGGCGCGGCTGATGGATCAGGTGCTGGCGGAGGGCCAGGCCGATCTGGATGATTTCCTGGCGCTGCAACTGCTTGAGCACAGCCGCTGGAGCGGCGCGGGCGCGGATCTGTCCGCGGCCACCCGCCGCGCGCTGCTGCGTCTCGCGGCGCGTTTCGGGCTGCAGGCATATCTGGCCGCAGGCGGGCTGACGGCAGAGGCCGCCCCGCTCCCGCTGCCCCTGCCGCAGGAGGACGCACAGGCGCGCCGCTATGCCCTCAGTGGCGGGCTGATGGCCCGGCTGCGGGCGGGAGGAGATCCGGACGACAGCGCCCTCTCAGCGGCGCTGTCCGGGCTGCCCACGGCTGACGAGCGCGGGAGCTTTCTCGCAGAGCTGACCGAGAGTTACTGCCTGACGGGCAGCTTTGAGCGGCTTTTGGCGGCGGCGGAGCGCAGCGGGGCCGCCGGGGTGCTTCTGGCCGCCCCGGACAGCTCCTGGATGCGCTCGGTGCTGTTTGCCTGGCAGGCGGCGCGGGGGCGCAGCCTGCCGGAGATGACGGCCGGGCTGGCCGCTCTGACGGGGGCGCGTGACTGGATCGTCACTCCGGCGGTTGCCGAGGGGCTGACGCGGCTTCTGACCCGCCCTGCGCTGCCGCTGAGCGATCTGGAGCCACTTTTAAGCGCCTGGTTCGCCTTTCATGAGGCGCTCGCCTGGCAGAGCTTCAGCCGCCATGGCTGTCAGGCCCTCTGCCGCGCCTCGGCGGGGCTTTTGCAGCTGCACCCGGCGCTGCCCGGGGATCTGCAACAGCGCCTTGAGGGGCATTGGCTGCGCTGTCTGGGCCTGACCACGGCCTTTTATGACGCGCTGTCAGAGCTTTGTGGCGCTTCGGAGCTGCCGCCCCGGCTGCGGGCCGCCGCACTGCAGTTCCGCAGGCTCTCCGACCCCGACACCCCGCCCGGCGAAGCGGAGGAGGCCGCCCGCTTCTTTGAAGCGGCAGGCACCCCCGGGATCGATCGGTTCCGCCGCGCCCGCTTCGGTCCCGCCGGGGCGGGGCTGGAGGTGCCCTCCGCCCTCAGCGGCGAGGCGCTTTTGCGCCATCTGCTCGCGCCGCTGACCCCGGGCGGAGAGGATCTGCCCCCTGAGGACCGCGCCCGCGCCGCCCGCGCGGTGAGCGGGCTTTGGGAGCGGGTGCCCGAGGCGCTTTTCGCCCCCGTTCAGGCCCGTCTGGGGCGCGATCTGGCGCGCTTTATGACAGAGGGCCTGCCGGGGGGAGAGGCGGGCCGCGCGCTCTGGCGGGATCTGCGCGCCTTAAGCGGGCGGGAGGCCCGTCACCTCGGCCTCGCCCTGGCGCTTTTGCTGCTCGAAGAGGCCCCGCCCCGCCCCGGAGATACGGCCCTGCGCGCGAAGCTGCAGGCGCTGATCCCAGGCGCAGAACCGCTGGGAGAGGCCCCGGCCCTTGCTGCGCTTCCCGCGCGGATGACGGGCCGGATCTCGGGGCTGATCCCCGCCCCCGCCCCCCCCGAAGGACTGCCGCCCTGGGGGGAGCCGGTCTCAAAGCTGCATGATCTGATCGTGGTGGTTTTCTCCTGCAAAGCCCATCTCGGCACCCGCATTCCGGCCATGGAAAAGGGCTGGCTGTCTGATCTTCAGGCCTTTGAAATCCCTTATATTATCGTGACCGGCGGGGGGCTTCCTGGAGAGGTCCGCCGCGCGGGGCGGCATGTCACGCTTGATTGTCCCGATGACTATGAGGGGCTGCCGCAAAAGACCCTGGCGGTGCTGCGCTATATCCGCGATCACACCCCTTTTGCGCGGATGCTGAAGATCGATGACGACTGCTTTCTGGCGACAGAAAGCCTCGTCACCGGGCTGCCGCATCTGATGTCGGACTGGGCGGGGCGGGTGCTGAGCCGGGCGCGCGGCAATACCGACCGGCTCTGGCATCAGGCGAAATCGCAAAGCCCGCGCGGGCGGCAGGATCTCGACAAATCGCCCGAGCCTTCGGTCTATACCGACGGCGGCTCGGGCTATGTGCTGAGCCGCCGCGCCATCACAGCCGCCCTTGAGATGGCGGCGACCCCGGCGGGGCAGCGGCTCATCAGCCTGTCGTTTCTCGAAGACAAACTGCTGGGGGATCTGCTGAGCCGCGCCGGATTTCGCCCCGATCCGACCGGCTGGCGTATGCCCCAGGAGCGCCGCACCGCGCTGCAGGGCCGCACGGTGCCGTTCTGGCACAATGGCCCCCGCCCCTTTGCCGGAGCGGGGATCCTCGGCCTGCATCTCGACGGGCCTGAGCAACAGGTTGAGGTGCACCGGGCCGCGCGGCTGGATCTGCCGCAGAAGGGGCGGATCTGGCCCGCCTCTCAGGGGGTGAAATTCGGCTGGGCCTCAAATTGTCTGACGCTGATCAGCCCGGTTGCGCGGCTCTCACAGCTGGCGCGGGCAGAGGTCGCGGTGGTCTGTGCCCTGCGCAATGAGCGCGAGATCCTGCCGCAGTATCTGGCGCATTACCGCAGTCTGGGCGTCGGGGGCTTTCTGATTGCCGACAATGGCTCAGATGATGGCAGCCTGGAATATCTGGCGGATCAGCCCGATGTGGCGCTGTTTTCCGTCGATACGCCCTATAGCCTGTCGCATTACGGCGTCGACTGGCAGGAGGCGCTGCTGTCGTCTTTCCGGCAAAACCGCTGGAGCCTGGTGGCCGATGCCGATGAATTTCTGGTCCCCGACCCCGGCAGCGATCTGCCCGCGCTTTTGCGCGGCGCTGACTTTGCCGGGGCCGATGCGGTGCGGGTCTTCATGCTGGATCTTTATCCCAAAGGCCCCCTGTCAGAGGCGGATTTCACCCGTGCCAGCCCCTTTGAGGCGGCGGGCCATGCCGATCTGACGCCCTTTTTGACCACCTCCGGGGCGCGGGGGCCTTTCTCGGATCAGCCGACCTGGACCAGCGGGCTGCGCCACCGTCTGATGCCCGGATCGCGGCCCGAGCTTTTCGTGGCGCAAAAGATCGCGCTTTTGCGCTTTGGCCCGCAGATGCAATTGAGCGAGGGGCTGCATTACGTCTCGGGCTGCCGCCCTGCGCCGCGGGATCTGCTTTTCGGGCATTTCAAATATACCCCCTGGTTTGCCGCCCGCGTCGCGCGCGAGGTCGCGCGCGGGCAGCATTTCAACGGCGCTGAGGAATACCGCCGCTATCTCAATCTCCTGGCAGAGGGGCGCGACTGCCTGTGGCAGGAAGGTGCCTCAGGCCCCTGGACGGACAGCGCCTTCATCCGCCACCTCTTCGCCACCGGACAGGCACCGGGGCGATGAGGGGCCCCTTAATACCAGCGCCCGATGGCGGTCAGATGCAAAGGATCGGCGCGCCGCGCATGATCGGCCCCGCGCAGGCTGAGGCTCGCCGAGGTGGTGCCGGGCGCGGCATCCAGACAAAGCGCCGAGAGCACCGTGGCCTGGGCCGTGCCGCTGATCACCGGAGGCGCGGTGAAGGGCTGCGGATAGCTCCAGGTTGTGGCCGCCGAAGCCGAGGGCGTCAGGCTTCGTCGGCAGATCTGCGTGCCATCGGGCAGCCGCAGCCAGGAGCCATTGGCCGTGCTGCCGCTGCTGCTGCTCTGGCGCATCCAGGGCTGCCAGGTTCCGGCGCTGTCCGCCCCCCGGCTCCAGAGCGTGCCGCTTTGGGTGATGTAAAGCTGCGCCGCCCCCGCGCCAGGCCGGGCGATCTGCACCAGGGCCCCGGCGGCGGCCTCGGGATAATGATTGCCCGCCGTCAGCGCCGCCGAAGCGCAGACCCAGACCCCGCTGCCCGGCAGATCATCCGGATCATCGCCTGCATCAAGCGCGAGCCCCAGCGGCCAGCCGTAATCGCCGGATTTCACCAGCCGTCCCGGCACCTCATCCGTGGCGCTTTGCGTGATCCCCGCGCCGCTGAGAAGCCCCGTGGCGCGGGCCACCGACAAAGCGGTGATCCAGGTGCTGCCATCGGCGCTGACCTTCAGCGCAAAATCATCCGTCCCGGAGGTGCCCATCTCGGCCCGCCCGCCCCAGGCGGTCTGAAAGAGCAGGCTTGCGGTTTCCGCCGCGGCGGCCTTGTTGATCTTGATCTGATGGCCCGCGCCCTGATGGGTGAACAGCGACGCCTCTCCCGCAAGGGCAAGCCGGTTGGCCCCCTCAGCCGTTGCCCCAACCCCGAGCCGCGCGACCTGCAACGGCAGATCCTGCGCCGCCACCCAGGCGCCGCCCTGCCAGCGCAGCGCCAGAGCCTCATCCGCGACCCAGATCTGCCAGCCCTCAGCCGGGGTCAGAAAGACCCAGGCGCCCTGCGCAAAATAGCCGATCTGCCCGCCCCGCCCGTCCCAGGCCCCGGTGGCCCCGGCGGGGATCAAAAAGCGCGCGCCCTCTGCGGGATCATCGGGGGGCGCGCTTTCGCTGCGGCTTGCGACCCCGGCCTGCACCAGCACCTCCAGCAGGCGCAGCGCCTCATTATGGGGGATATGCTTTTGCGCCTGGGCCGGCCGGATCATCGGCAAAGCCAGAACGGGCGTAAGATCGTCAGAGGCGAAAAGATCAGACATGGCCACTCCGGCGTGAGGAAATCGCCGCCATGCTCGGCGAAGGGCTTTGCAGCAGGGTTAACGCTGCGTACGCTCAAACCTCTCAGGGGCCGTCATCCTGCCCCGCTTTTGCCCGAAGTTGCTTTTATCATGGGTGTGCAACCGCCGATCCGTCAGCGGAATTTTAAGACAAACCCCTGCTCTTTCAGGGGGATCCGGCCCTGCGGGCCATGTTTGAAGGATTGAAGTGATTTGGCTGTGCTGTCTTCCGCGCTGACCCATCTGCAACGGCTTGAGGCCGAGAGTATTCATATCTTCCGCGAAGTGGTGGCCACGGCGGAAAAGCCGGTGATGCTTTATTCGGTGGGCAAGGATTCCGCCGTTATGCTGCATCTGGCGAAAAAGGCCTTCTGGCCCGCGCCGCCGCCCTTTGCGCTGCTGCATGTCGATACGACCTGGAAATTCCGCGATATGTACGCTTTGCGCGACCGCGCCGCGGCAGAGGCGGGGATGAAACTTCTGGTGCATCAAAACCCCGAGGCTCTCGCCCAGGGCATCAATCCTTTCGACCACGGCGGGCTGCACACCGATCTGTGGAAGACCGAAGGGCTGAAACAGGCGCTGGATAAATGGGGCTTTGACGTGGCCTTCGGCGGCGCGCGCCGCGATGAGGAAAAATCCCGCGCCAAAGAACGGATCCTGTCGTTCCGCTCGGCCGCGCATCGCTGGGATCCGAAAAACCAGCGCCCTGAGCTCTGGCAGATTTATAACACCCGCAAAGCCCGGGGTGAGACGATCCGCGCTTTTCCGATTTCCAATTGGACCGAGCTGGATATCTGGCAATATATCCGCGCCGAAGGCATTGAGATTGTGCCGCTTTATTTCGCCAAACCCCGACCTGTGGTCGAGCGCGGCGGGCTTTTGATTATGGTAGATGACAAGCGCTTCCCGCTGGCGGCGGGCGAGGTGCCGAAGATGGCCTCGGTGCGCTTTCGGACGCTGGGCTGCTACCCGCTGACGGGGGCGGTCGAAAGCACCGCCGCCACGCTGTCAGAGGTGATCCGCGAGATGCTGTTAACCACCACCTCCGAGCGGCAGGGGCGGGCGATTGATCACGATCAGTCGGCCTCGATGGAGAAGAAAAAGCAGGAGGGCTATTTCTGATGAGCTCTTATGTGACCGACAGCCTGATCTCTGAAAACATTGAAGAATATCTGGCTTTGCATGAGCGCAAAAGCCTGATGCGCTTCATCACCTGCGGCTCGGTGGATGACGGCAAATCCACCCTGATCGGGCGGCTGCTTTACGACACCAAGATGATCTTTGAAGACCAGCTGGCAGGGCTTGAGGCCGACAGCAAAGCCATGGGCACACAAGGTCAGGACCTTGATTTCGCGCTGCTGGTCGATGGCCTTGCCGCCGAGCGCGAACAGGGCATCACCATCGATGTCGCCTACCGCTTTTTTGCGACGGAAAAGCGCAAATTCATCGTCGCCGATACCCCCGGCCATGAGCAATATACCCGCAATATGGTCACCGGGGCTTCGACCGCGGATCTGGCCGTCATCCTGATCGATGCGCGCCAGGGCGTGCTGACCCAGACCCGGCGGCACAGCTATCTGGTGCAGCTTTTGGGCATCCGCAATGTGGTGCTGGCGATCAATAAGATGGATCTGGTGGGCTGGTCTGAGGCCCGCTTCAACGAGATCGTCGCCGAGTATCAGGCCTTTGCGGATCTGATCGGCATGGCGGCTTTCACCGCGATCCCGATCTCGGGTCTGAAGGGCGACAATATCGCGACCCGCAGTGAGCGCAGCCCCTGGTATCAGGGCCCCGTGCTGCTGGCGCATCTCGAAGAGGCGCCTTTGCAGGAAAGCCGCATGGAGGAGCGCCCCTTCCGCATGGCGGTGCAATGGGTGAACCGCCCCAACCTCAATTTCCGCGGCTTTACCGGGCTGGTGAGTTCCGGCCAGGCCCGCCCCGGCGATGCCCTGCGGGTGCTGCCCTCGGGCAAAACCACCCGCCTCAAAGAGATCCCCGCCTTTGGCGGATCGCAGGATCTGGCGCGGGCCGGGCAGTCGGTCACGCTGACCTTTGAAGATGAGATCGACTGCTCGCGCGGCGATGTCATCGTCCAGGCCGATGCCCCCTGCGAAGTGGCCGATCAGTTTGAGGCCACCCTCGTCTGGATGGGCGAGGCCGAGATGCTGCCGGGGCGGCCCTACTTGCTGAAACTCGGCACCCAGGTGGTGACCGCCACGGTCACCGCCCCGAAATATGAGGTCAACGTCAACACGCTGGAGCATCTGGCCTCCAGGACCCTGGGCCTCAATGCCATCGGCGTGGTGAACCTCTCAACCGACCGCCCCATTGCCTTTGAGGCTTTTGCCGATAATCCCGCGCTTGGCGGCTTCATCCTGATCGACCGGATGAGCAATGCCACCGTGGCGGCGGGCATGATCCGCTTTGCGCTGCGGCGCAGTCAGAACATTCACTGGCAGGCGGTGGATGTGAACCGCGAGGCCCATGCCGCGCTGAAAAACCAGCGCCCGAAGGTGGTCTGGTTCACCGGGCTGTCGGGCTCGGGCAAATCCACCATCGCCAATCTGGTCGAGAAGAAACTCCACGCGCTTGGCAAACACACCTTTCTTCTTGATGGCGACAACGTCCGCCACGGGCTGAACCGCGATCTGGGCTTTACCGATGCCGACCGGGTGGAAAACATCCGCCGCGTGGGCGAGGTGGCAAAGCTGATGACCGATGCGGGGCTGATCGTGCTGACGGCCTTTATCTCGCCCTTCCGGGCCGAGCGGCGCATGGTGCGCGAGCTGATGGCCCCGGGCGAATTCATGGAGGTCTGGGTCTCAACCCCCCTTGAGGTGGCCGAGGCCCGGGATGTGAAGGGGCTTTATAAAAAGGCCCGCGCGGGACAGCTGAAGAACTTCACCGGCATCGACAGCCCCTATGAGCCACCGCAGACGGCGGAACTGATCGTTGACACCGTGAGCCTCTCTGCCGAAAACGCTGCCGATCGGGTGGTGGCCGCGCTGCTGGGCGGGGCGGAGAACTGAGGGGAGTTTCATGCGCATTCTTCTGACCGGCGGGGCCGGCTATATCGGCAGCCATACGCTGCTGGAACTGCTGTCAGACGGGCATGAGCTTTGTGTGACCGAGACCTTTGCCAACAGCTCGCCCGAGGCTTTGCGCCGCGTGGCCGGGCTGACCGGCCGCAGCTTTCGCACCGAGACCGCGGATGTCTGCGACACCGCCCGGATGACCCGGATCCTGCAGGACTTCCGCCCCGAAGCGGTGGTGCATTTCGCGGGCCTCAAAGCCGTGGGCGAGGGCGAGGCAGAGCCTTTGCGCTATTACGCCACCAATGTCGGCGGCACGGTCTCGCTGCTGGCGGCCATGGATGCGGCGGGCTGCCGGAAGGTGATCTTTTCGTCGTCCGCCACGGTCTACGGCGATCCGGCCTATCTGCCCTATGATGAGAACCACCCCCTGGCGCCGACCAGCGTCTATGGCCGCAGCAAGCGCATGGCCGAGCAGGTGATCACCGACTGGGCGCGCGCCACGCCGGGCGCTTCGGGGGTGCTTTTGCGCTATTTCAACCCGGTCGGCGCCCATGAGAGCGGCCGGATCGGCGAAGACCCCCAGGGCATCCCCAATAACCTCATGCCCTTCATCGCCCAGGTGGCGGTGGGGCGGCGCGCGGCTCTGGGGATTTTCGGCGATGATTACGACACCCGCGACGGCACCGGAGAGCGGGATTATCTCCATGTCACCGACCTCGCCCGGGCCCATGCGGCGGCGCTGGCCTATCGCCCCGCCCCCGGTCAGGCCGAGGCTTTCAACATCGGCACCGGCGCGGGCGTTACCGTGCAGGAGATGCGGCGGGCCTTCTCGCAGGCCTGCGGGCGGGATCTGCCCTTTGAGGTGCTGCCGCGCCGGGCGGGCGATCTTCCGGCCTATTACGCCGATCCTGCCATGGCGCGGGACAAGCTGAACTGGCAGGCCCGCCTCGGCCTGACCGAGATCTGCGAAAGCACCTGGCGGTGGCAGTCGGCAAACCCCGAAGGCTACCGCAGCTGACAGGGCCACACTCCGCAGATCACGCCCCCTTCGGTCCTCCCTGATAAAGCTTCAGGATGAGGGCCGAAGTCCGGCCTCAACCGTATCCAGAACATCCTCAAGAAGACCACTGTCCTCAGCCTCAACCATAACGCGGATCAGCGGCTCAGTGCCCGAAGGACGCACGAGGATGCGGCCGGTTTTGCCTAAGCGGACTTCCTGCGCTTTGATCAGAGCGCCGATCTCAGGGCGCTGCAAAAGCGCGGTGTCGAGCCGCAGATTGCGCAGCACCTGCGGCACCGGGGTAAAGCGGCGCACCAGCTCGCTGGCGCGCAGGCCCGTCTGTTTCATCAGCGCCATGAACTGCAGACCCGCCATCAGACCATCGCCGGTGGTGGCATAATCCGACATCACGATATGGCCCGACTGCTCGCCCCCAAGGTTAAAGCCCCCCTCGCGCATCCGCGCAACGACATGGCGGTCGCCGACCTTCGTGCGCTCAAGGGTCAGGCCCTTGCCTTCAAGAAACCGCTCAAGGCCAAGGTTCGACATCACGGTGGCGACCAGGGTGCCGTTCTTCAGCTTACCCTCTGCGCCCCAGTGTTCGGCAAAAAGCGCCATGATCTGATCGCCGTCCGCCACCGCCCCGGTCTCATCGATCAGGATGATGCGGTCGGCATCGCCATCAAGACAGATCCCGAGATCCGCGCCGGTGGCCCTGACCATGGCGGCCGCGGCCTCGGGATGGGTTGAGCCGCAGTCGAGGTTGATGTTGAAGCCATCGGGTGCCACGCCCATCGGCACCACATCGGCGCCCAGCTCCCACAAAGCCTCAGGGGCGGTGCGGTAAGCCGCGCCATGGGCGCAGTCCACCACCACCTTCAGCCCGTCAAAGCGCGCGCCATTGATGGTGGTCTTGGCAAATTCGACATAGCGCCCGCGGCCGTCTTCAAGGCGGCGCAGACGACCGATCTGATCCGGCTCGACCGCCTCGGGCTGGTTCTCAAAGAGATCCTCAATGGTGGCTTCATCTTCATCGGGCAGCTTGAAGCCATCGGGGCCGAAGAACTTGATGCCATTGTCCCGGGCCGGATTGTGGCTCGCGGAGATCATCACCCCCAGATCCGCCCGCATCGAGCGGGTGAGAAAGCCCACCGCAGGCGTCGGCACCGGCCCCAGCAGGATGACATTCATCCCCGCCGACGACAGCCCCGCCGCCAGCGCATTCTCCAGCATATAGCACGACCGCCGGGTGTCTTTGCCCAAGACCACGCGGTGGCCGTTGCGACCGTCGCGCCGAAAAAAGCTGCCCGCCGCGATCCCAAGCTTCAGCGCGGCTTCCGCGGTGATCGGGAACTGATTGGCGGTGCCGCGCACGCCATCGGTGCCAAAGAGTTTGACTGCCATAGGATTTACTCCACCGTCACCGATTTCGCGAGATTGCGCGGCTGATCCACATCGGTGCCTTTGGCGACCGCAGTGTGATAGGCCAGAAGCTGCGCGGGCACCGCATAAAGGATCGGCGCCCAGACCGGCGGCACTTCCGGCAACGCCAGCGATTGCCAGAGGCCGGGCCCGGCCTCTTCGATGCCCTGCGCATCCGAGAGCAGCAGCACCTTGCCCGAACGCGCCATGACTTCCTGCATATTCGAGATGGTCTTCTCAAAGAGCGCATCGCGCGGGGCCATGACGATGACCGGAACCTGATCGTCGATCAGCGCGATGGGGCCGTGCTTCAGCTCGCCAGAGGCATAGGCCTCGGCATGGATATAGCTGATTTCTTTGAGTTTCAGCGCGCCTTCCAGCGCCAGCGGATACATCGCCCCGCGGCCAAGGAAGATGATGTCGCGCGCCCGCGCCAGCTCATCCGCCAGCGCCGTCACCGGCTCTGAGAGCGCCAGCGAGACATTGAGAAGCCCCGGCAGACGGCGCAGATCTTCGAGATGCGCGGCCAGCGCCGTGGCATCCAGACGGCCGCGGTCCGCGCCCGCTTTCAGCGCCATCAGCGCCAGCACGCCCAGCTGGCAGGTGAAGGCCTTGGTCGAGGCCACGCCCACTTCGACGCCCGCATGAATGGGCAGCGCCAGATCGCTTTCCCGCGCGATCGACGACGTCGGCACATTCACCACCGAGACCACTTTGGCGACTTTGCCTTTGCCATAGCGCAGCGCCGCCAGGGTATCGGCGGTCTCGCCCGACTGGCTGACAAAGATCGTCATCGCGCGCTCTGAGAGCACCGGATCGCGGTAGCGGAATTCCGAGGCGATATCGATTTCCGCCGCCAGACCCGCGACCTGTTCAAACCAGTATTTCGCGACATGGCAGGCATAAGAGGCCGTGCCACAGGCCACCAGCATCACCCGGTCGATGCCGGTAAAATCAAGCCCCTCGGGCAGGTTCAGCGCGCCCTCCGGGGTCGAATAGCGGCTGATGGCATCGGCGAGAACCACAGGCTGCTCGGCAATCTCTTTCGCCATGAAGTGGCGGTGACCGGCCTTTTCGATGCGCACGGAATCGAGGGCCACGCGGGTCATGCGGCGCTCAACGAGCTGGTCCTGCTCATCGCGGATCACCGCGCCCTGGCGGGTGACCACGGCCCAGTCGCCCTCTTCGAGATAGGTGATGCGGTCGGTCATGGGGGCCAGCGCAATGGCGTCCGAGCCCACGAACATCTCGCCCTCGCCATGACCGATGGCCAGCGGGCTGCCCTTGCGGGCGCAGATCATCAGATCCTCTTGCCCCTCAAAGAGAAAGCACAGCGCGAAGGCACCGTGGATCTTCTTCAGGGTGCGCTGCACGGCCTCGACCGGATCTGCCCCGGCAGACAGCTCGCGCTGCGCCAGAAGGGCCACGACCTCGGTGTCGGTCTCAGACTGCGCGGCATAGCCGGCAGCCTCCAGCTCGGCGCGCAGCTCGCGGAAGTTCTCGATGATGCCATTGTGCACCACCGCCACCGGACCCGCCTGATGCGGATGGGCATTGCCGACAGAGGGCACGCCATGGGTGGCCCAGCGGGTGTGACCGATGCCGGATTTCCCGGCCAGCGGCGCATGCACCAGCAGATCCGAGAGGTTCACCAGCTTGCCCACCGCACGGCGGCGATCCAGCGTGCCGCCATTGATGGTGGCAATGCCCGCGCTGTCATAGCCGCGGTATTCCAGCCGCTTCAGCGCCTCAACCAGCAAAGGGCCCACTTCATTATGGCCCAGAACGCCGACGATACCGCACATGAGAAATCTCCTGTTAAACGGGCCGCCGTTCGGGGGCCGATATTGAAATGGTGTTTAAAACAAGCACTGACCCCGAGCCACCCCGGCGCGAACCGGGGCGATCAAGGCTTTGAAATGATATTTCAGCCTTTGGCCGCTTTGATCGCGCGCAGCTTTTCAAAGAGCCGCGTGGCGAGGCCCTCTTTGGTCACCTGCCGCGCCCGGCCAAGCGCCACGGCCCCCGCGGGCACATCCTCAGTGATCACCGAGCCCGAGCCGGTCATCGCGCCGTCGCCCACTTTCACCGGGGCCACCAGCATGGTGTCCGAGCCGATGAAGGCGTTTTTACCGATCACCGTGCGGTGCTTCATGACGCCGTCGTAATTGCAGGTCACGGTGCCCGCACCGATATTGCTGCCATCGCCGATATCGGCATCCCCGATATAGGTCAGATGGTTCACCTTCACGCCCTCGCCCAGAATGGCGTTTTTCACCTCGACGAAATTGCCGATATGGCCGTCTTCGCCGATCTCTGCGCCAGGACGCAGACGGGCAAAGGGACCGACCGTGGCCCCGCGCGAGATATGGCAGCCTTCCAGATGACAGAAGGCTTTGATTTCCGCACCGGATTCCACCGTGACGCCCGGCCCGAAGACCACATTCGCCCCGATCACCGCATCGCGGCCGACCACGGTATCAAGCGCAAAGAACACCGTCTCCGGCGCGGTCAGCGTGATCCCGAGATCCAGCGCCTCAGCCCGGGCGCGGGTCTGAAAAGCCGCCTCAGCTTTGGCAAGCTCGGCCCGGGTGTTGATCCCCATGGTCTCAGCTTCATCGCAAAGCACCACCCCCGCCGAGAGCCCGCCTGCGCGGGCCAGACCCACGATATCGGTGAGGTAATATTCGCCCGAGGCATTCTCATTGCCGACCGCCGCCACCAGCTCAAAGAGCGTGGTGGTATCGGCGCAGATCACCCCCGAATTGCAAAGCCGCACCGCGCGCTCAGTCTCCGTCGCGTCTTTGAACTCAACGATCTTTGAAAGCGTCTCACCTTCGAGGATCAGACGGCCATAACGGCCCGGATCGGCCGCCTCAAAGCCAAGGACCACCACCGCATGGCGCTGCCGCGCCTCCAGCATGGCCTCCAGCGTCTCGGGGCGGATGAAGGGGGTGTCGCCGTAAAGCACGATGGCATCGCCGGCCTGCACCAGCAGCGCCTCTGCGGCCTGGGCCACGGCATGGCCGGTGCCAAGCTGCTCGGCCTGCAGAACGATGCTGACCTCTTCATCAAAGGCGCGGGCGGAAGCCGCCACCTGATCGGCGCCATGGCCGGTCACCACCACGGTCTTGCCCGGATTGAGCTGCCGCCCCGCCGTCATCGCATGATGCAAAAGCGGCGCGCCGGCCACCTTATGCAGCACTTTCGGCAGATCGGATTGCATCCGGCTGCCCTGGCCGGCAGCGAGAAGGATCAGGGAGAGGGACATCTGGAACTTTCGTGCTGCAGGGCAGAGTAAAGGTTTGTTGCAACCCTGCTAGGGGATCGCGCCAAACGGATCAAGCTTTCCGCGTAAAACCGACGGCAAAGTTGCGCCGCTTTGTTTCAAAACGCGTGATCGCCGAAGAAAAAAGCACGCTTTCTGCGAAGGGTGAGGATCAGGCCTCCGGAATACAATCCTGAGCGGAACTTATTCAGGTTTCAGAGGAATCCGGAAGGGGAAATCAGGAATTAAAGACAGCCTTCTCAAGATATAAATTCCGTAACAAGTTGTGATTTTAAGGATCATCAGGAGAAATAAAAGCGGCAATTTCAGAAAATGGGACTCATGCCTTAAACATGAATAGTGCCACCCATGATATATAATAAAACAGCCTAATATATTAAACATCTGATAGGCGCTGTTGCACAAATCTATTTGGATTCAGTGTTTTGCCTGAT
>NZ_RRAZ01000033.1 GCF_003863335.1 Falsigemmobacter faecalis
TGAACGGCTGGCAGAGGCCGGGATCGAGCCCTCTGTCGGCAGCGTCGGTGACAGCTGTGACAACGCCCTGGCCGAGACGATCAACGGTCTGTTCAAGGCAGAGGTCATTCACAGGCGTGGTCCGTGGCGGAACTTTGAAGCCGTCGAATACGCCACGCTGGAATGGGTCGACTGGTTCAACAACCCCTCGCCGGTTCTCTTGAACCGGTGGCGTTCACCGGCTCGACCTGCTCGGGCCAATCGGGAACATCCCACCCGCCGAGGCAGAGGCAAACTTCTATGCAGCTCTGGAAACTGAAGCCATGGCCGCATAACTAACCCTAATCAGCCTCCGGCAAACCCGGCGCGGTTCAGAGACGGCTGGACCAAACTTGTCATCCCGTTCATCAGTCAGGTCTGGTGTTGAAACTCACCCGGATCTGAGCCGGCTTTTTCACCGAGAAGTGAGCCACCTCTGATTATGGATTTCGGCTCATGCTGGGGTCAAGGACGGGTTTGTCTCCTTCTTTTTTCTGGCGGCAGCTTCCGCGGGCTTGCCTTGAAGCGGAAGCTGTCGTTTCCGGTTTCCAGGATGTGACAGCGGAGTGTGAGACGGTCGAGCAAGGCTGTAGTCATCTTGGCATCGCCGAAGACGGTGGCCCATTCGCTGAAGCTGAGATTGGTGGTAATCGCCACGCTGGTTCGTTCGTAGAGCTTGCTCAGTAGGTGGAGCAGCAGCGCCCCGCCCGACGTGCTGAATGGGAGGTACCCCAACTCGTCAAGGATCACGAGGTCAAGCCTGGTCATGCCTTCCGCGATCTGTCCAGCCTTGCCCCTGGCCTTTTCCTGTTCGAGCGCATTGACCAGTTCAATGGTGGAGAAGAAGCGGACCTTTCTGCGGTGATGTTCGATGGCTTGGCTTCCAAGCGCAGTAGCAACGTGGGTCTTGCCGGTTCCGGGGCCGCCAATCAGGACCAGGTTCTGTGCGCCATCCATGAACTCGCAGCGGTGCAGGGTGCGGACAGTGGCCTCATTGACCTCGCTGGCGGCAAAGTCGAAGCCTGCGAGGTCCTTGCAGGCCGGGAAGCGCGCGGACTTCATGTGACAGGCGATCGAGCGCACTTCGCGTTCGGCCAATTCGGCTTTCAGCAATTGCGAGAGCATCGGGATCGCAGCTTCAAAAGCCGGCGCTCCCTGCTCGATCAGATCGGTTACGGCCTGGGCCATGCCATACATCTTCAGACTGTGCGAGCCATGATGACGATTGCCCCAGCAGCTGGATCATGACGCATAACGTCCTGCCTCGTGAGCTGGCTGCGCAGACCGTCATAGCGTTCGACATTGGCCTTTGGCTCGCGGTGCAAGACCAGTGCTTGCGGTGTGTCCAGTGGCGGCCCGCCGACCACCTTGCCGTCGATCAGGCGGTGCAGCAGGTTCAGCACATGGGTTTTGGTCGGCACACCCTCGGTCAACGCCAGTTCCACCGCGGCCAACACGGCCTGCTCATCGTGGTGAAGCACAAGCGCAAGGATGTCGACCATCTCACGATCACCACCGGGCCTGCGAAGCATGTGATCCTGCAACTGTCTGAACGCTGGCGGTAAATCCAAAAAGGGTGCGCCATTCCGCAAAGCGCCTGGCTTGCGCTGAAGGACCATCAGATAGTGCTGCCAATTATAGATCGTCTTCGGAGGCAGATGGTGACTGCGTTGGATCACGCGCGCATGTTCGCACAGGATGCTACCCTCAGCCGCCACAACCAAACGATCCGGATAGATCCGCAGGCTGACCGGTCGATTGGCAAAGGAGGCGGGAACAGAGTAGCGATTACGCTCAAAGCTGATCAGGCAGGTGGGCGAGACACGCTTGCTTAGCTCAATGAAGCCGTCAAATGCGACTGGCAGTGGCATCAGCTCGGCTTGTTCCTCAGCCCAGACATCAGCGAAGGTGCCAGGAAGTTTGCCATGCAGGGTCTCCCGCGACAGCGCGAGGCAACGCTCTTCAAGAAAGGCATTCAGCGCGACGAGATCCGGAAAGTCCGGCATTCTTTGCAATATCTGGTGGCGGGAATCCCGAACGTTCTTCTTGACTTGCCCCTTCTCCCACCCAGCGGCAGGATTACAGAACTCGGGCTCATAAACATAGTGGTTCGCCATCGCGAGGAAGCGCATGTTGATCTGTCGCTCCTTGCCAGGGCCAACACGATCCACTGCCGTCTTCATGTTGTCGCAGATACCCCGAGCAGGGATGCCGCCAAAAACACGGAAGCCGTGCCAATGCGCATCAAACAGCATCTCATGGGTCTGCAATGGGTAAGCCCGAAGTAAAAAAGCGCGGCTGTGCGCCAGCTTGATATGCGCCATCTGCAACTTCGTGCGCTCGCCACCCGGAACCGCCACGTCCTCGCTCCGGTCAAACCGGAAAGCATCGCCCGGCGCAAAATGCAGGGGCACAAAAGTCCCGCGCCCCGTTGTCTGTTGTTCGCGCTGCCGATCTGCCTTCCATCGTCGCGCAAAGGCTGCCACACGAGGATAGGAACCGGTGTAGCCAAGCTCCACAAGATCAGCATGTAACTGCTTAACTGTGCGCCGCTGCTTACGAGACTTCCCGGCTTCGGTCTTCAACCAACCAGCCAGCTTATCCGCATAGGGATCAATCTTGCCGGGCCGCTCCGGTGTGGAGAATTTTGGCTCGATGGTGTTCGCCGCCAAATGCTTCGTCACCGTATTACGTGACACGCCAGTCAGCCGCGAAATCTCGCGGATCGACAGCTTCTGTCGTAAGTGCATTCGTCGGATGATGTTTAAAAGTCCCATGTGGATCACTCCGTCACCCCCCGCCACTGATCGCGTTGGGGGAAGGTTCACATGGCTCACTTCTCAATGATAATTATGCGCATCTCCGGCTCAGATCCGAGTGAGATTCAACAGCCATGCGCCTCTGTCGAGCCGCGTGGCCCACAGCCGAACTGATGCTCATCGCAGGCGTGCGGGCAACTCAGTCTTTGATATACCCCGCTCCGCCATCTGCAAAAGTGCGTTCATATCAAGATGAGTTTCCAGATGCGCGGCCAGTTCATCAAGCACGTTCTCAACAGTGTCCTGATAAGAATAGCCCGGGATCCCCGCGCCGAAGTCCGAGAGCCATGCGGCACGGAAAACATCGGCGGTAAAAAGCCCGTGAAGATAACTGCCCTGTACCCTTCCATCGGCCGAACGGGCCCCTTCGGGTAAGCCGTCAACCCTGGCAAAAGGGCGGGCGCAATCGGGGCCGGTGGTGCGGCCCAGATGGATCTCATAGCCCTCGACCCTCAGCCCCGTGGTTTCGTGCAGCGCGGATACGCGCGCAAGGCGCTTGTCCGGCGACATGATGGTTTCCACGTCGAGATACCCCAGGCCCTCCGTACGCCCTGGCGCACCTTCCAACCCCTCCGGGTCATGGATGCTTTTGCCAAGCATCTGATAGCCGCCGCATATCCCCAGGATCCGCCCGGCCCGCCGGTGATGCGCCTGCAGATCAATATCCCACCCCTGCGCGCGCAAGAATGCCAGATCGCCGCGGGTCGATTTCGTCCCCGGCAGGATCACCAGATCGGCATCCCCCGGAATGGGTTGCCCGGGCCGGACCATTTCCAGCCGAACCGAGGGGTCCATCTTCAACGGGTCCAGATCATCAAAATTGGCAATCCGCGACAGTGCAAGGCAAGCAACTTTCACATTGCCAGTGCCAAAGGCACGCAGATCCAGCGCATCCTCAGCCGGGAGCAGAGCAGCACGGGCAAACCAGGGCACAACCCCCAGGCCCTGCCAACCGGTGTGGTCCGCGATCAGGCGATAGCCGTCATCAAAGAGGCTCGGATCGCCGCGAAAGCGGTTGACGATAAAGCCGCGGATGCGCGCGCTGTCCTGCGCATCCATCACCACCTGGCTGCCGACCAGCTGTGCAATCACCCCGCCCCGGTCGATATCGCCCACCAGCACCACCGGCACATCCGCGGCGGCGGCAAAGCCCATATTGGCAATGTCATTGGCGCGCAGATTGACCTCGGCCGGGCTGCCCGCGCCTTCGACGATGACCAGATCACACTGGGATTTAAGCCGAGTGAAACTCTCCAGCACCGGGGCCAACAGCTGCGGCTTCAACCGCGCATAATCACGCGCTTTCACCGTGGCCAGTCGTCGCCCCTGCACAATCACCTGCGATCCGACATCGGTTTCCGGCTTCAACAACACCGGATTCATATCGGTATGAGGCGCCACCCCACAGGCCAGGGCCTGCAGCGCCTGGGCGCGGCCGATCTCGCCACCATCTTCCGTCACCGCAGCATTGTTGGACATATTCTGCGGCTTAAAGGGCCGCACCGAAAGGCCGCGCAGCTTTGCGGCCCGGCAGATCCCTGCCACCAGCAGCGATTTGCCAACATTTGAGCCGGTGCCCTGGATCATCAGCGCAGCCATCAGAATTCGATCCCGGCCTGCGCCTTAACTCCCGCGCGGAATGGGTGCTTTACCACCGTCATTTCGGTGACCAGATCGGCCAGCTCAATCACTTCGGGCTTTGCATTGCGGCCGGTTAACAGCACATGGGTCATCGGCGGTTTGTGATCGCGCAGGAAGCTGACCACCTCGGCCACATCCAGATAATCATAGCGCAGCGCGATGTTGATCTCATCCAGAAGCACCAGACGGTTCACCGGATCAAGGATCATCTCCTGCGCCATCTCCCAGCCACGACGGGCGGCCGCGATATCGCGGGCGAGGTCCTGAGTTTCCCAGGTGAAGCCCTCTCCCATGGTATGAAACCGGCAGAGATCCGGAAAATGCTGCAGCAGAAAATCGCGCTCGCCGGTGGCCATGGCACCTTTGATGAACTGCACCACAGCAACCGGCATACCATGCGAAATCGCCCGCATCACCATGCCAAAAGCTGAAGAAGGCTTGCCCTTTCCGGGGCCGGTCAGCACCAGGATCAGGCCTTTCTCGCCGGTTTTCTCAGCCATCATCCGGTCCCGCGCGGCTTTGATTTTCGCCTTTTTATCGGCGTGGCGGCTCAGGTCCTCTGCGGCGGGCAGATCATCCGTCATCACACATTCCCTTGACAAAACAGGCCTTCTCATGGCTTGCCTGACGCATCGTTGGTTCCTGCCGATGGCAGGCTAAGAGGGAATGCGAGAGCTGATTTTCGGATCAGAACGCCGCAGCCGCCCCCGCGACCGGGCTTTGTTGCGCTATTAGGGATGAGGTCGGAATTGTCCCTTTCCCAGACACCTTCAGCGCATGCGGACGGTCTCGGGCGTGCCGAGAGATGTAAAGCGGTTCATGACTGAGCGGTCGAACGTCATCGGTTCGAGAGAGACCGCGAAGGATGCGGATCTGGACCTCTGCAGCCTGCCTGTCGAAGTCTCTGGCCATGATGCGCTCACCGAGGAGTTTGACGCATCTCATCCTGGCCTCCACGCGACTTCGTCGGTGATATCCGGACCATTTCTTCCAGTTGGCCCGTCCGAACCGTTTGCATGCACGTAGCGCTTCGTTGCGGGCCTGCAGGCCGGGGTCGTCGCCCTTCCAGGCTCTGGCATTTCGTCGTGGTGGTATGATGGCATCGGCACCTCGGGCCGCGATGGCGGTATGAGAGCCTTTAGTGTCATAGATACCGTCGGCGGTGACACGACCGAGCGCCTCTTCAGCCGGGATCTGCGCCAGCAGGTCCGGCAGAACGGGCGCATCCCCGATGCGGTTTCTGGTCGTCTCCACCGCGCGAACTTCAAGTGTTTCAGCATCAATCGCGATGTGAACCTTGCGCCATTGCCTGCGACGGCTGGCCCCATGCCTGCGAATATGAGCCGGGCCAGAAAACAGTCCGGGGGACTGTTTTCCAGGCGATTGACCACTCGCCTTCGCCCGAGAGCTTGATTCCTGTGCTGTCCACCAACAGATGCAGCGGACCGGACGCCGCACGATACGGGATCTGCACCTTCAGGTGCTTCTGCCTGCGGCAGAGCGTCGTATAATCCGGCGTCGGCCAATCGAGCCCGGACAGGCTCAGAAGGCTCTCTACAAACCCTGTCGTTTGCCGCAGCGGCAGCCCGAACAGCACCTTGAGCGAGAGGCAGAATTGGATGGCAGCCGCCGAAAACCTCTCAGGATGACCCGGTTTGCCGTTCGGGGTCGCGAACCAGGACATCTTCGGGTCAAACCACACCATCAGAGAACCGCGGCGCTTCAGAGACTGGCTGTAGCTGGACCAGTTCGTCGTGCGGAAATGCGGGACAGGCTTGCTCATATGTCTACCTTAAACCCCTGACTCACAAATATGAATCCGCAGGTCGGATGGATAGTGCAACAAAGCCCATCTGTGCCGTTCGGGGGCGCTGCATGTCAGAGGCGCGCGACGGGGGCCCCGAGGGATCGGCGCCGCCCATTGCGACGGGTTAATCTTCAGATGGTTGCGACGGGGCTGACCGGAGAGCCTACCGCGCCTGGCAAACGCAGCGGGGGCGCTGTCAGGAACACCGCGTTGCGCCCGCGGGCTTCCAGGGCCTGCGCCAGATCACGCAGATACCACAGCTCTGCCAGCGGCATTCCAAGACGAAACAGGCAGTGATTGTGCAAAGGCAGGCGATAACAGCAGCTGCCGGCGGCATTATGCGGATTTTCGACCGCATAGTTGTCCGCTGCGATCGCGGCAATCTGCATCTCTCCGAGCCAGGTGAGCAGAGCGGTATCTGTCCCGTCAAGAACCGCACCCGTCTGATCCAGACGCGCCGGGTCGGGGGCGGTCTGCATATCCAGCAGCGCTTCGGCATAGCCTGTGCGCAGCATCAGGATGTCACCGGGACGCAAACTGACATTTTGCGCCTTCATCGCCTGCTGCAGATCCGTCAGGCCGATGATGCTGCGGCCGGGGCCGAAATGGCGCAGCAGATCCACCAGGACGCCCCGCCCCTGCACACAGCTTTCGGCAAGGCGGGCGACCGACAAACGGTGCGCGTAGGAGCCATGGGCACCCGCACAGCCACCACCGACCACATCTTTTCCCGCGCGAAAGCCGTTGTAGTAAACCGATTCCGCTTCGCCGTCGCCATCGGCATCGAACTGCGCCCCGACATGCGCCAGCGCATCCCACTGCGTTGAATATTGCAGCGACATCAGAACCTGATCGTCGCTCAGCACATCCTGCAATCCTGCTTCCACATTGCTCAGCGGATAGTTGATGTAGGGCGTATCGCCCAGACAGGTCGGCTGCAGCATCGGCGCTTTGCGGCGGGGGTGAATGCTCACCGTTCCCGGCACATCCAGCGGCAATGACAGGCAGAAGGCCAGTCCTTCGCGGATCTCAGCGGCGGCGGCCTGCCGCTCTGCGGGGCCGATGTAGTTCAGCGTGCCCAGCTCATCATCGGCGCCAAAACGCCCCCAGTTTGAGCCTTCCGGCGCCTGTGTCCATTGCGGCATCAGTTCTGTCCCCCCTGCTGTGCGGCGCTGGAAGCGCCCTGACTTTCCTGAAGAATCAAAGCATCCAGTGCCGCTTCTGCGGCCTGCGCCCGTGCTTGGGTTGCCTGATCCCATGCGTAAAATCCAGCGCCGGATTTTCGGCCAAGCGCCCCTTCCGCCACCTTCGCCTGCAAGGTGGCAGAGGGCGTCTGTGCGGCGCTGAGATCGGGATAGAGGTAGCCTGCGATGTTCAGATGGGTGTCCAGCCCGTTCAGATCACGCTGGCCGAAGGGACCTGTAAAGGCCAGCCGCACCCCCAGAGACCAGCGCACGATGCTGTCGATTGTCTCTGCATCCGCGACCCCCTGATCGAGCAGATGCAAACATTCGCGCATCATGGCGTGCTGAATGCGGTTGGCGACAAACCCGGGCACCTCCCGGTGCAAAACCGCAGGCTCTTTGCCCGAACCGCGCAAAAGCTCTGTCAGCTGCTCCAGCCGTTCGCGCGGCATCTGTGCCGAAGCCACCAGTTCAACCACCGGAATCACATCGGCGGGATTGAAGAAATGCGCGATCGCAAGGCGCTCCGGATGGCGCATGTTGCGGCACAGATCGGCGGTCGTGAGCCCCGATGTGTTCGACGCGATCAGCACCTGCGCGGAGAAAAAGGCCTCCGCCCGCGCCAGCAGCTCCGTCTTGAGAGACAGAATTTCCGGCACCGCCTCGATCACCAGATCCGCTGAAGCCCAGTTCGCTGACAGTGCTGCCAGATCCTGTGCGATCGTCAGCTCCGGCAGGGATTTTTGCAGTTTTTCAAGAGCTTCTGCGTTCGGATCCACCACCGCTACCTGAAACCCTGCCCGGTGGAAATGCCGTGCAAGCCCCTGCCCCATCACGCCCGCGCCCAACAAAACGACGTACCGTCGCATGTGAATCCTCCCCCACGTTATAAGTTGACAATATAAATGAAGACGATTGATAAGAACAACACATAAGATTGAACTCGCCCTGGAGGAGGGACGGATGAACTCACTCGCCAATTTCTTTACGCGGATTATGAGCCGTTATTTGCCGGACCCTCTTGTCGTTGCGATTTTGCTGACGGCGCTGACGGTGCTGTTCGCCATGCTCAGCCAGGGCACCGGGCTGATCGCGGCGACGATGTTCTGGGGGGACGGTTTCTGGAATCTGCTCGCATTTACGATGCAGATGACCGTGATCCTGCTGGCCGGCTACATGATGGCCCGCACGCCGCTGGTGGACTGGCTGATGGAAAAGCTGATCGCGCCGGTCACGACCCCGCGCGGCGCGGTGATCGCCGCCACGCTGATCGCAGGTGTGGCCAGCTGGATGAACTGGGGCTTTGGCCTGGTGATCGGCACGCTGATCGCCCAGAAGCTCGGCCATAAAGTGCGCGGTCTGCATTATCCGCTGGTGATCGCGGCCGGCTATTCCGGCTTTGTGATTTATGGCATCGGCCTGTCGGGCTCGATCCCGCTGCTGATCAACACCCCCGGTCACTTCCTTGAGGGCACCATTGGTCTGGTGCCGCTGAGCGAGACGATCTTCTCCCCGATCGTGCTGGTCTGCACCCTGGTGATCCTGGTGACCATGCCGTTCTTCAACGCGATGCTGCACCCCACGCGGGCCGAAGACATCAAAGAGGTTGATCCCGGCACCCAGGCTGTTTTCAGCGTCGCGGACAGCGGCCGGACCACCGTGTCGGAGCGGTTGAACAACAGCGCCATCATTGGCGTCGGCATGGGGCTCTTCGGCCTCGCCTATGCAGTGCTCTATCTTTGGAATGGCGGCGGCATCACGCTGAACTTTGTGAACACCGTCTTCCTGTTCCTCAGCGTTTTGCTGTTCGTAACGCCCAACCGCTTCCTGGCCGCGCTGAACGACGGTGTGAAAATCCTCGGCGGTATCATCATCCAGTACCCCTTCTATGCCGGCATTCTGGCCATCCTGTCGGGCTCGGGACTGGTCGTGACCTTTGCCAACTGGTTCGCCAGCTTCTCAACGGCAGAAACCCTGCCGCTGTGGTCCTTTATCTCAGCCGGCCTGATCAACGTCTTCGTGCCCTCGGGCGGCGGTCAGTGGGTGATCCAGGGCCCCGTTATGATGGAAGCGGCGCGTCAGCTGAACGCCTCTGTCCCGGCGACGGCCGTTGCCGTGCAGATGGGGGACCAGTGGACCAATATGGTGCAGCCCTTCTGGCTCCTGCCGGCGCTCGCGATCTCCGGGCTGAAGCTCAGCGATATCATGGGCTATATGGTGCTGGTGCTGTTCTACACGGGCGCGATCTTCGTCGCCACCGTACTGGCCTGGGGCTTCGTGTTCTGAGCCATGCCCTGGATGATTGAAACCTTTGACACAGCCGGGGGCGCAGATCTGCGCCTTCAGCTGCGCCCCGCACATCTGGACTACCTGCAGGCCAACCGTTCGCTGTTGCTGGCCTGCGGCGCCAAGCTCTCGGATGACGGCACCGCGGCCAGCGGCGGGCTTTATCTGCTCAACGTGGAGAGCCGTGCCGAGGCCGAGGCGTTCATTGCGCGCGACCCGTTCCACGAGGGCGGTCTTTTTGAACGGGTGTTCATCACCCGCTGGCGCAAAGCTTTTTTTGACGGACAGAACACCCTGGGGGAGGAATAAATGCTGTTTCAGGTTGAAATGACGGTCATGATCCCGGCCGATATGCCCGCAGAAACGGCCGCAGAGATCAAGGCCCGCGAAAAAGACTATGCGCAGGAACTGCAGCGCAGCGGCATCTGGCGCCATATCTGGCGTCATGCCGGGGCCTATAAGAACACCTCGATCTTCGATTGCCGCGACAACCAGCATCTGCATGACGTCCTGACCGGGCTGCCGCTGTTTCCCTATATGCAGATCGACGTCACGCCGATTTGCCGCCATCCCTCCTCCATCCGCGAGGACGACAGATGAGCGGCGCGCTGAACACGGCCCTGGTGACAGGTGGCGCGCGCGGGATCGGGGCGGCCATCACCGCCCGGCTGAAAGCCAGCGGTCTGCGGGTGATCGTGGCCGACATTCTGACGCCTGAACCGGGCGCTGCGGATCGTGCCTTTCAGGTCGATCTGTCGGATGCCGGTGCGGCACAGGACGTGTTTGCCCGCATCGCAGCGGAAGAAGAGGTCGGCTGCCTGGTCAATAACGTCGGGATCGTGGCACCCGCTGCGCTCGAAGACGTGGATCTGGCCGATTTCGACCGCCTGTTCTCCATCAACCTGCGCCCGTCACTCCTGGCGGCTCAGGCGCTGGTGCCGGGCATGAAGGCGCGGGGCGCGGGCCGGATCGTGATGAACACCAGCCGCGTCACGCTGGGCAAGGAATTGCGCAGCCTCTACAGCGCGACGAAGGGCGCGGCGCAGTCTATGGCCCGCACCTGGGCGCTGGAACTGGCCCCGCACGGCATCACCGTGAACTCGGTGGCGCCCGGCCCGATCGGCACCGATGCCTTCTGGGCCAACAATCCCCCCGATGCCCCTTTAACCCGGCAGATCGTGGCCCGCGTGCCCGTCGGGCGGATGGGCACAGGGGAAGATATTGCCAATGCCGTGGCCTTCTTCTGCGCGCCCGACAGCAGCTTTGTCACCGGCCAGACGCTGTTTGTCTGCGGCGGCGTCACCGTGGGGCTTGCCGGGAACTGAACCGATGTCCCCCGCGGATGCTGCGGCCTGCGGGGGACGTTTCTTGATTTCGTTTCGCAGTTGGTATTGTGCTGGTTAACCGTGCCCTTTGACAGGAATTTAACGTGCTGACGCTGAAACATTACGAGTTGCTGACAACCCTGGCCGAAGAGCTGCACTTCGGGCGGGCGGCGCAACGCCTTGGCGTCTCGCAGCCGCAGCTCACGCAGGCGCTCAAGCAGATGGAAGAGCTGGTCGGGACGCGGTTGTTTGACCGCACGAAACGCCGGGTTGAGCTGGCGGCAGCGGGTGCGCTGCTGTTGCCCGATGCCCGCGCGGTCCTGCGCCATGCACGCCAGGCAGAAGAGGTCGCGCTGCGTGCAGGCCGCGGCCTGACGGGACGTCTCAGCCTTGGCTATATCGGCACGGTCGCCTATAACGGCGTTCTGACGAAAATTCTGTCGCATTTTCATACCCAGGCCGCGCAGCTGGATCTGCAGCTGGTCCTGATGGATCTGGACCGCCAGTTTCCCGAAGTTGCGGCCGGCAACCTCGACGCCGGGATTGTGCGCCTGCCCTATCCCAACATCCCGCCCGAACTCGACAGCCGCGTCATTCATCGCGAGGCGCTTTGGATTGCGCTGCCGACAACGCATCCTCTGGCGGGGGAGGAAAAGCTGGACCTCGCACAGTTTGATGGCGCCGATTTCATCGCAACCCATCTGCCCCCGAACACAGGTTTCGCCGCAGCGATGGATCAGGCCTGCGCTCATGCGGGGATAAAGACGAATATCGTCCACCGCTCGCCGCAGTTTGCCTCAATCATTTCGCTGGTCGCGGCCGGCCTTGGCGTTGCGGTGGTGCCGGAGTCTCTGCACCGGGTAAAAATCCCCGGCGTTGTCTGCCGCGCCCTGTCAGACGTCAGCGTGACGGCGGAAATCGCGCTGGTCTGGCGGCGCGATAACGAAAGCCCACCGCTTCAGCAGTTTCTGGCCAGCGTGTCTGCCGCGCTGCCACCGATTTAAAAGGACTCTAAATGCCCCGCCCCGAGAACTTCACATCCGTTGATGGCCTGCATTACGGATGGCGCCCTGCTGAAGCTGGCGCCCCGACGCTGCTGTTTGCAAACTCCCTTGGTACGGATGTGCGGGTCTGGGACCGGGTGGGGGCGCGGCTTCCGGCGCAGTGGGGCATCCTGCGTTTTGACAAGCGCGGGCACGGGCTGAGCCGCTTTCAGGCCGGGCTCACGATTGAAACCATGGCTGACGACGCCGAATTTCTGCTCGATCATCTCGGGATCGGGGCCTTTGCAGGCGTCGGGCTGTCGGTCGGCGGGCTGATCATGCAACGCCTGGCACTGCGGCGCGAAACCACCATGACCCATCTGGTTCTGGCCGACACCGCGGCAAAGATCGGATCAGAAGAGGTGTGGAATCCGCGGATTGAAACGGTGATGCGCCAGGGGATCGCCGCCATATCAGATATGATCCTCGCACGCTGGTTCGCCCCGGAATATCAGACGACGGCTGATTTCAGCATGTGGCAACTCATGCTGGAGCGCACCCCGGCTGAGGGCTATGCCGCCGTCTGTGCCGCCATCCGTGATGCGGATTACCGGGCCGATCTTGCGCGGATTTCGCTGCCAACACTGGTTGTGGCGGGCGCGCAGGACAGCTCCACCCAGCCTGCGCTTGTGCGCGAAACCGCAGAGCAGATCCCCGGCGCGCGCTTTGTGGAAATCGCAGACGCAGGCCATCTCCCCTGCGTTGAGCAACCCGAGCGCTTCGCCGCACTGCTGATGGAGCATCTGAGCAGGAGCTGACGCCCCACGCGCTTGGCGCCTGGGCTCCCTTGCCTGCTGCGGCAGAGGGAGCCCGGACGCCATGGGGTGCATCCGCTGCAGGTCTGGAAGGTGGTGTCAGGGCCAGGTGCCCGTCACGACACACCCTTCCGGGCGCACGATCTGTGCACCGTCTCGTGCGCGTTGCCGGGCGTGATATCAAAGCGGCGTTTGAATGCGGTCGCAAAGTTTTAGGTGCTGGAGAAGCCGGCGATACGCGCAGCCTGCTGAATGCTGGCCCCCAGCCGTCCTTGTTCAGATTGCCCGCGATATAGGCCGTCAGCCGCGGCCCGCGATGAGGGCGTGAGTCTGCGGCGCGTAGTATGCCCGCGTGCGCCAGGGCCGCGCGCACCAGATCGATCCCGCAGGACATCAGCCGCAGGTTCATCGCATTGCGCGACTGCGCGCCCGCGGCAAATCCCGCGTAAAGCTCACAGATCGTGTGCGCCGTTTCGCGCATGCGCGCGTCTGGCGTCCAGACCTTTTGCATCATTTTATCCGGCAGGGTTGCAACCGCCACTTGGTGGAGCGCAGGGCTGGCCGGCTCCTCCATCATGCTGCCGGCCTGCGCCAGCCAGTCCTCATCGAAAGAAACGCTGATTTTGCTTAAAGGCGCGCCGTAACTTTCAAGATACTCGACGGCCTCACCCGCCCGCAGGTGAAGTATGATCGCTTTCGGACCGGACTCTTCCGGCGACAGGGTCGAAAGGGTGTAGGTCTTTTCATCATAGACGAGCCGCTGGTGGCCGTTCAGCAGCACCATCAGAAATATACGATCTTCGTCGATCACCCGTCGTGAACGGGTGTCCTTCATTATCTGTTCATGACGAATACCCACGCGGAAGTTGCCTGGATAATGAAACACCGTCACTGGGGCACCCCTGATGCTGCACAAACCCGCCAACTCTGAGCGCTGACGCCTGACGAAACAAAAATGTCGCGCAGGCAAAACAGCCTCTCATGGAGCATGGCATCGAGGAAGTTATATTATCAGTGTAATTTACTCAACTATCATAAGGGATTGAAGGAAGCCCTCTGACTTCAATCCCTTATGGGCGTATCACAGACAGGATCATCATGTCATTGCCCTCTCCCCGTGCCAATCTTTGGCTGCTTGCGCTGACCAGCGCCTCCGTGCTGGCGCTGTCAACCGCGCTTCAGGCACAAGAACAGACAGAAGGCGATGGTGAGACGCTCCTGAGCATCATTCAACTGGTCTCCGGCGGGCAGGATAATGTCGAAGCCACCGGCGGCACTGAGGTGAATGATGACGATCTTGACCGTCTGAAACCCGATGATGTCTCTGATCTTTTCAGCCGTGAATCGAGCGTTTCAGTCTCTGGCGGCGGTGGGGCAGCCAAGCGGGTGAGCGTGCTGGGCATCGAGCAGTCTCTGCTCGCCACCAGCGTGGATGGGGTCCCGCAAGGCGCAACCGCATGGCACAATACCGGCTCAAATGTCGTTGATCCGGCATTTCTGAAAGCGGTCAAAGTTGAGGCCGGTGCCGCCGCTGCGGATGCCGGTTTTGGCGCAGGGGCAGGCTCGCTGCGCTATGAAACCGACAATGCCCATGATCTGTTGGACGCCGGGAAAGACATTGGCAGCCGTGTTGCACTTTCCTACGGGAGCAACGGCCGTGGCACCGCGCTGAGTTTTGCAAATTACGGGCGTCACAAAGGTCTTGACTGGCTCGTCATGGTCAATGGCGCCAATGACAAAGATTACAAAGACGGCAACGGTGCCGTGTCGCAAGGCACCAAGGCTGCAGGCCGTAACGCATTGGCCAAATTTGGTTTTGAAGCCGAAGGCCACCGCTTTGAGCTGGGCTATCAGCGCAGCCGTGACAATGACGATCGTCTTCAACGCCCCAACCTCGGCAATCCCGGCAGCCGCACATTGCACTCGCTGAAGGTCAGCAACGATACGCTGAAGCTTTCCTATACCACCACGGACAGCACGGACTTCTGGAACCCTGAAGTTTCCTTCTATCTGAGCGATTTTGAGTATTGGCGCGACAACTACTCAACCGATTTTGCCGGCGACGCGACCTTCAGCGAGCAGCAATTCGGCGGTAAGGTGCAAAATACGTTCGACCTGGGTTACGGTCGCATCACCGCCGGTCTGGACTTCAACAGCCACGACTATTTGGTCGACAACTACGCAACCGCAGCACAATCCAACTACACGCGCTATCGCGATTTCTCGACCCAGCAGATCGGGCTGTTCGCTCAGGGACGTTTTGAGTTTGAAAATGGCATCAGCCTGTCGACGGGCGCGCGCCTTGACCGCCACCGCTTTGATGACTGGAACGGCAAGCGTTTCTCAGACACCGGCACCAGCCTGAATGCGACGCTGGCTTACCGCCTGAATGACACGGTTGAGGTCTTCGCAGGCGCCTCGGACACCTGGCTCGGCTATGTGGTCGGGGATTACGGCTATCTGCACGCGCGGGTCAAAGGCTTCCAAAGCTCGCCCGATCTGCAGGCCGGCAAGTCAAAGAATTATAAGATCGGCGCGAACTTCGGCGGCGACAGCTGGCAGGCCGGCGTGACTTAGTTCGACACCCGCGTGCGCAATCTGTTTGACTATGGCGCGGTGAAATCGGCCACTGTCCTGACCAACAAACCCGAGGAGTTCCGTTCTAAAGGCGTCACGCTGAATGCGGCCTATGACTTCGGTGCGACGAAAATCGGTGCAAGCTACACCAAAGCGGATGTGACCGAAGGGGGCATCGATCTGGTGCCGTCGAAAGGTGAGTTCTTCGCGCCGGTGGGCAAACAGGCGACGCTTTACATCGATCACCAGCTTGCTGATTGGGACATGAGCATCGGCGCCAGCGCCAGCTGGGCCGGCGGCCTGAACGAGACCAGAAAAGGCACGACGGTCTACAACGCACTGGACGGCTATAACGTTGTAAATGCCTGTGCAGAGTGGACGCCTTCGTCGCACAAAGGCCTCGCTGTCCGCCTCGGCGTCGATAACCTCTTCGACCAGCGCTATTCTGAGCGTTCCGGGATCGGCAGCACCAATCGTCTTGATCCGGTCTACGCACCCGGTCGCACGATGACGCTGAAAGCGAGCCTGAAGTTCTGACGCACCACAGAACCAGCCCTGCATGCAGGGCTGGTTCATTTGTCACGGCTGTACGGGCAGATGGATGACGATCCGTGCCGTTTTAACGCCCTAAGCCCAAGGGTTTTAGGGCCAGGACCCATTGATTGTGCAATGATTTCATGATTCAGGCTTCCTGTAGGAGGCCGGTTTTATGAGTGATCTGTTCTAGCTCAGCGATGAACAAATGGCACGGCTTGAGCCATTCTTCCCGAAGTCTCATGGTCGGCCACGCGTCGATGATCGCCGCGTCCTGAGTGGTATTATCTTCATAAATCGCAATGGCTTACGATGGAGAGACGCCCCTGCTGAATATGGGCCTGCGAAGACCCTGTATAACCGCTGGAAGCGATGGGGAGATATGGGGGTGTTCGCGCGTATGATGTTGGGTCTGGCGCAAGCCGATGCCGATCCGTCCACCTTGATGATCGATGCGATTACCTGAAGGCTCATCGAACCGCGTCAAGCCTTCGGCTCAAAAAGGGGGGCGCGAGCGCCTGATCGGCCGCACGAAAGGCGGCCTCAACACGAAGCTTCATGCCCTGACCGATCGCGATGGCAAGCCGTTGCGCTTCTTCCTCAGCGCGGGTCAGGTCAGCGATTACACCGGGGCTGCAGCTATGCTCAGCTCGTTTCCCGAAGCGGATTTCCTGCTGGCAGATCGGGGATATGATGCTGATTGGTTTCGGTAGGCCCTTAAAAATAAGGGGATAGAGCCCTGCATACCGGGGCGAAATTCACGAGAAAAGCCGGTCAAATATGATAGGCGCCGCTATCGCCGCCGCAGCCGTATCGAGATGATGTTTGGCCGACTAAAGGATTGGAGGCGCGTCGCTACCCGATACGACAGATGCCCCAAAGTATTCCTCAACGCCATAACTCTGGCAGCGACGGTTATGTTCTGGTTATGAATCCTGACCCTGGAAGCCTATGTTGTGATTTTCCGCGCAGAACTGACCCGGGGGAGCGGACAAAAACCTGGACTGTTTTCAGGTCGCAAGGCCGAGGCTTTCACGATATTCGATCGGACTTCGGCCACTAAGCGACATCTTGATGCGGGTTTCGTTATACCAGCGGATGTAGCCGTCCACGGCGTCTATGAATTGCTCCACTGAGAAAGCCCGCCAATCACGCGAAGAAAAGAACTCCGTCTTGAGGCGGCCGAAGACGCCTTCGCAGGCGGCATTATCCTGTGAACTCGCCTTGCGTGACATCGACCGCGTGAGCCCGGCTGCATTTACATGGTCCAGCCAGCCCTGCCAGCGGTAAGGGGATACGGGCACAGACATGGACTGCTTTCATGTCGCAAGGTCCAGCCGTTTCACGGCATGCGATCGGACTGACCTCGCTGGCCTGACGGAGCGGATGACCAGCCCGGATGCCTATCCATCAGTACCCCGCACCTCCGCGAGGATAAGGATCGCCACAAAAGATGAGCCGCGGAGTCCGATCCGCGCAATAGTCTGCATTTTTGCGCATCCTGAAGAGGGGAAAGCTTCGCCGATAAGAATAATTAATGGATCTACCATAAATGCTATATCATCAAAAATAGCCCCAAAGGGAGGATTAAGCCAAAGTAAGATTGACGAAATTCTCCGCACCCGCAAAGGTCAGCGCCCTGATCCGTCAGCCTATATGTCTAAAGCTGAAATTGACGCCCACTTGAGTAAATTTGACGGTGGCGCTGTACGGGTTACTTCTGCAGATGATGTAGCCAAATACGGCACAGCAGGACCACCAAGCGGCGGCTTTGTTATGCCAAAATCAGAATTTGATTATCTGGTTCGAGAAGCAGGGGGAAACATGCGTGTTGTAGAGCGGAGGCTTGGTTTGGACAGCGGCTCTCTTTCGAGTGGGAAAACTGTTGCCTTGGAAATCAAGCCACAAGATATGAGAAATTTGAGAGTGCCGTCTGGCAATGAAGGTGGGGCAAATGGCCAATGGGTTCCGGGTGGATACACATCTGGCGGAGTTCCTGAAGCTGTTATGGACTTTTCGGGTGTGCCGTACACACCAATTAAATTCTAGGAGAACTGTCATGCCCAAATTAGAGATTGGGAAAACCTATTACCCTCCCAAGCGCGAAACCATCGTTACGGATTCTTTGGTCAAGGGAGATGGTTGGCAGGTTGAGAAAACAGGGGGAGAGTTCATTTTTGAATTTCTTGCAGCGCGCCACGGGGGAGGCGTTGACCGCTACAGTATTACTTCTGACGAGTTTGAAGCATTAAAGCTTGGAAAGCTTTCCTGCCAAGACCTTCTGAAAAAATATGATGTAGCCTGAATTTCCCGTCCTCTTAGTCCCCTTCTTCTTCCCCGCCCTGAAACCCTTCCATCCTGACTGGGCAGAAGTATTTGCCTGTTGCGTCCTGTATGGGTTTGGCACTTCCTGCCCGACCGCACCAATAGCTGGTGCGGTCGTTTTTGATCAGCTGGACGGCATCCTGGAATCCGATCTTGCCGAGGCTTTGCTTGGTCCAATAGACGGCCCCGGCACCTGCCAGCAGGGCGGCGACGGCCATGCCTGCTGCGAGCACGGCGAAGTCCCATTTTGACCGTCCGGCATGGGCTTCAATGCGGGTCGCGATGCTGCGCAGCCCCCGGTTCGCGGTCTCGGCCTCGGCGGTTACGTCCTTCAGCTTCGCGGCGAGATCGGCGGCCTGCCGTGCGGCGTCATGGTTGATCCTGACGGCGCGGGCGAGGAGCTCAACCTGATCGCCAAGGAAATCGTCGATGTTTTTGGCGACATGTTTGCCGAGGGCTTCGGGATCGAGTGCTCGCCGTGTTGCGGTGATCCCAGCGGCGAGATTGCGGATATCTGCGCTGTGCTGTGTCTGGATGGCGGCACTGTCCTGTGCTGCCACCTTGAGCGCGCCGATCTCTTCGACCAGGACGGCGAGCACGTCGCGGAGCCTGTTGTCATCCATGATCCGGCCCTTTTTGTTCTTCGGCCTTCAGCCGCAGGTCTTCGTAACCGTCCGGTTGCTCCCGCCTTCTGACACGGGTCTCAGATCTATACGACGACAATACTGACGTCGTTATTGTCGTCGTATAGATGGAGCCCGCCCATGCCGCCTTCTGATATTCTGGGAGTTGAGCGCCGTCGGCGCTGGCAGGACGACGAGAAGCTCACGATCCTGGAGCGCGTGGGCATGGGCGGCCGGACGGTGGCAGATGTCGCCCGGGAAGCGGGTGTGACCCGTCAGCATATCTGCCAGTAGCGCCAGGAGATGCGCCGCAAGGGCCTTTGGCCGCGCGTGAGCGGAGCGATGTTTGTGCCTGTCGGGGATGATCTGCCTTCCGAGGCGCCAGGCCCTGACGCAGAGCTTCAGATCGGGATCGGGTTGCGCAACGGCCGTCAGCTTCGTTACACGCCGGGCATTTCGCCTGCTGTTCCGGCGCGCCTGATCCAGGTTTTGGAGGCCGCATGATTGGACGGGGGACAGGTGTCCGGGTTTATCTGGCAAGCGGCGTCACGGATATGCGCAAAGGGATCGCCGGCCTTGCCGCTCTGGCTCAGGACGTTCCGGGGCAAAAGTCATCCGGCGGCGCGGTGTTTGCTTTCCGGGACCGCCGGGGGGACCGGATCAGGCTGCTTTATTGGGATGGCCAGGGGTTTTGTCTTTACGACAAAGTGCTGGAACGTGGTCGCTTTCCATGGCCCATGCGCGGGGATGGCGCCGTTCGTCTGACCGCCGCCCAACTCGCAATGCTGTGGGAGGGGATCGACTGGCGGCGGCCGAACCGGGGGGCCCCTCCGGCCCGCGTCGGTTGATGTTTTTTTACCGAATACCGTTGTTTTTATACGATTTTGCGAAGGTCGTTCTCTAAAGGGGCATGTCGCATGCAGCCCAAATCCTTCCTGAGTTCGGTCTGAATAATTCTCAACCGTCTGATTTTACGCAGAATTGTTGTAATTTTTCTCGCTTTCTGTTGCAGGATTTCGGGTAATCTCGTTTGAAACCCTGCAATTTCGGTTCTGGCCATGAAGTACCGTCCTCGCATTGAAGAACAAGATGATCTTTTGCGGCCACGCCTGGTCGATCTGATCGATCCGCGCCATGAGCTGGTGAAGCTGGCCGGTATGATCGAGTGGGAGGTATTCGAGCGGGAATGGTCCGGCTTCTTTCCCTCCCACCGCGGCCGCCCCGCAACGCCGCCGAGGCTGGTGGCGGGATTGCTCTATCTGCAACATGCCTGGCGGCTATCGGATGAGGCGGTGGTGGCCCGGTGGGTCGAGAACCCCTACTACCAGCATTTTACCGGCGAGGTGTTCTTCCAGCACCGTCCGCCGATTGACCCCTCGTCTTTGACCCGCTGGCGGAAGCGGATCGGCGAGGAAGGTGTTGAGTGGCTGCTGACGCAAACGATCCGCGCAGGGCAGATCGCAGGGGCGATCGACCAAGGCAGCCTCAAGCGGGTGGCCGTTGATACGACGGTGATGGAGAAGGCGATTGCCCATCCCACCGAGTCCCGGCTGCTCGATCGGGCCCGCAGCCAATTGGTCGCCCTGGCGCAAGAGGCAGGGATTGACCTGCGCCAATCCTATGCACGGCTGTCGCCACGTCTGACCTTGCAAGTGGGCCGCTATGCCCATGCCAAACAGTTCAAACGCATGCGTAAAGCCTTGAAGAGGCTCAAAGGGTATACGGGTCGGGTCATGCGGGACCTGCGTCGTCACCTGCAGGACATCCCCGAGGGCACTTTGCGCCAGAGGATCACCGCCAGGCTCGCGCTGGTCTCGCAGCTGCTGCATCAGCCCGCAAAGGGCGGTAACAGGATCTATGCCCTGCATGCGCCCGAAGTGGACTGTATCGCCAAAGGCAAAGCACGGCTGCGCTATGAGTTCGGCTGCAAAGTCAGCATTGCCACCAGCCTCGATGAAGGCTTCGTCCTCGGCATGCGCAGCTTCGCCGGAAATCCCTATGACGGACATACCCTGCGCGAGGCGCTGGAGCAGGTCGAAATCCTCACCGATAAGCGCCCCGAACTGGCGGTGGTCGATCGTGGCTACCGTGGCCACGGCGAGACCAAAACCCGCGTCCTGATCAGCGGTACGCGGCGCGGCCTGACACCAAAGCTGATCGCCGATCTGCGCCGACGCAGCGCCATCGAGCCTGAAATCGGCCATATGAAAACCGATGGCCGCCTCGGCCGATGCCCCCTGAAAGGCGCCACCGGAGACGCCATCTTTGCGGCCCTTTGCGCCTGTGGCCACAACATTCGCAAGATCCTCGCCCACCTCAGGCTTTGGCTTGCCTATATCATGGCGGCTATTTGGGCTGCAGCGGGAATGGAAAACCAACGCTCCCAAGCAGCTATTGCTTGCTGAACACTTTGTTCAGGGTGAGCTCATGAAGTGTCTGTCCGAAAAGGAAGAGGAGATATCCTGAGAAGGGCGTTAACGCAGAGCTTCGCCACATACTGCAACGCAACAGGATCTTTGGTCTGCTTAACCTGTTTTAGATTCTTCACCAAGAAAAGAGGTGCTGTTGCAAAGCTCGAATTTTGGCCACCCGTGATCGGTGTCGGTCATGGAGTACGAGCCGCCGTCGGCGTACCGAATGCAGCGACCGGGTAAAGGAGCACATCACATTCGAGGCGATTAGCACAGCGAGCTCTCCCGCGCGGCCGTCCATGCGTTTTAGCAGGCCCAAAATCAATCCGTGGGATCAGCCAGTGCTGACTGCTCCCGATAAGCCGGCTCGTTCTGAACCGAACTCTTGTGCAGATCCAGCCGTTGACCTGCCTCCAGTCCGTCTGCCACTGCCCGAAGTGCTGCCACCGCGAGCCCCCGGAATTGTTCCAGCCATTCTCCGAAAGTCACTGTCGGAGGAAACTCCCGAGGAATGTCGGCACGGACTGACGGACAAGTGTCACCGGGCGCGTCGCTCTCAAGAACGATCCGGGCGTGCGTCCAGACCGCGTTGAGATCACTGTCATGGTCTCTGCCCTGCTCGAATACCGCTGTGGAGAACTTCATCAGACTACTCCCCTTGGGTTGTCTTCAAATACCAATATGCCACCTATCAGGCCTGTCAATCGAATGTGCCTAAGTCATCCAGAGACGCGTTCTGAAACCTGATCAACGGGAGGAGCGCGCAAGCGCGCTGCTTCCGATGACGCGCTGACCGTCCAGCTGACTGGGTTACCCCGTGCAAGCCCTCCCTGGTGCCAGCGCCACGGTATGGGGAGGCCGCGATTGTGCGGACATGCAGGCATTCCGCCACCACTTAGTCCCCTCCTGGCGCCTTGCCAGCGTGCCCGTCCAACTCTCTGACGCGCGCTGCTGCCCCAATCTCTGAGCGGGCCTGCTATTCCGACGTAGTGAGGCGCTAGCGGATCGGGAGGATCTGTTCCGGCGCTACGCCTACATCCGGCGGCAATTTCCTGATCGGGACTTGCGCCTCACCAGAACCGACATGATCGACACGATTGTGCTATTCGTTCAGCAGCGACATCTGGCGGATCAGAGCTGGAATGCCACGTTCAGGTTCGAGGCCCGGATTTCAGATCCAGTCACCATACTTGGGCTCCACGTGCAAAACTTGCGGTCATCCGCGGATGCACTGGACTGGACTGCACATCGCCGTCTCTGTGACGTTCAGAGGGCGCGCGTAATCGCCGCCCTGCCGCACCGATCTTTTCATATTAGGCGTCCTTCGGATCCGTCGAAAAGATCGAGACATCAAACTGCATGAGCGATTATCCAGAACCCTGGGCCAAAGCACTAATTCGTAAGGATGAGCCAAAGCTTTGCTCACGGAACCGCCATCGCACCTGCTGCGCCATGGACAGCAAGTGCCGCACTGAAGAGCCCACACCCAAACCGTGCCGCCATTTCCCGCACGCGCTGCTCATAGCCCTGATCGCCCCAGGCCTGCCGCAGCTCGCGCTCCACAAACCCGCGGTTTGCCACCGAGGCCTTCGCGATCAGCTTTTGCAGTTCAAGCTGCCTTGACGGCAAGGAAGGCACCTTCTCAGCCGGCTCAGAGCGCGCCGCCTCAGGCCTCACCCGCCATTTGCGCATAAAACCCAACAGCCAGCCCGCGGGGACTCGCAGATGCCCACGAGCCTGGTTGAAGGCCAGGAAGCGTTCCCAGATGTGCCGGCTGTCGAGGCCTTTGCAGGGCAGTTTCTCCTTCACTGCAGCGATCCGTTCGAGCCAGTTGCCGGTGCCCTGCACACCGCTCTCCGCCTCAATCTCAATCTCAATCATCCCGGTAAAGAATGTTTTGTTAGTTTCTTCTTTATAAAGAGCCCTGTCGCCTCTGGTTGTCGGCCCGGGGCCGTCTGTCTCTGACATGATCCCAAAGCGGAAGAGCCAGAGCGTACCGCCCGCCCCCACACGCTCGCGAGACAGCTTCAGCTCTGACGCCTCCAGCTCAGCAAAGAGCTGATAGAGATATTGCCGCGAGACGCCCATGGCCTCCGAGAGCTCCGCCATGGTGAAGCCTGCCGCCCCTTTCGGCAGACCGTTATACCCCTCTTTCCAGGCCATGCGGTCGAGGATCAGGGTCGCGAGCTTATGTGCCGCCATGGTCAGGTCGGTCTGAGTGATCCGGCGCAACAGGCTGCAGGTGGTCATATCCATGAGGTATCTCCGGGCAACTAGGGGCCCTTCGCAAAGCGGATAGCTCTGCGTCATTCAGTTCATTCGGTGGAGGCGGCGTCAGACGGCGCGGGGCCAGCCCTCAGCCTGAGGTCGGAGGATCAGAGCGCTGCGTCAGTAGCGCACCTCTTCAAACCCGGGCGTGCCGGCCTGATCGCGCCATTCCACCCGCACCGCACGCCAGCGATAGGATTGGCACTGGCGCGGAACCTGCACACCCGAACTGGCCGGCGCGCTGCGCGCGGAGATTGTCGCCCAGGTGAACTCTCCCTGCGGCCCGTAAGTCCCGAGCCGGCTGTCGTCGGTTCGTTTACAGCCGGAGCGGTTTTCGAACTGCCGGTAATCGATCTGCCAGACCTTCAGATCGCGAATGAAGTCAAAGCCACTGCCCGAGACATCGATGTCCGCCCGCTCCGGCTCTGTGGATGTCGCGACCTTGAAGAGCCGCTCGCGCAGAGGGGTGTCCGGAACCACCCCCGCCGATCCGCCCATCGGGCAGCGCCAGAGCTGCAAAGGCGGCTCCACCGGCCAGGGAGTGATCCGCCGGATAAACTCCGCCTTTGCGCGTGCGCAGGGTTCCGAGGCCGGCCAGCCGCCGGCGAGGCACAGCAGGATCGCACAATCGATCGGATAGCTCTGCGCCAGAGCCGAAGATGGCAGGGCAGCGGCAAGGCCCGCCACCAGCAAAAAGGGTTTCATAATGCGTCCAGACAGGCAGTTTGTCATTTCAACTGCGCCGATACATTTCAACATCTTGAGACGCAAGCACACATCCTTGGCGTGAAGCTGGGGATAACTTCCTTCCTCGGGCCTGTTTTGGGGCCCTTAGTTGTGGTTTCCGGCGGGCCTTGGCCCTTCTTTCCAAGGGAATTGTGCGCTATCCAACACGGCAGACTCAGAGCGGATGGTTTATCTTAAAATAACCTGCTTGTAGTTGATAATGTTGTAACGTATTGCCCGTGTGGAATTGAACCCCACCCGGGCCCCTCAGCTATGAAGGATCGGTGGGGAGCCCATGACAGAAGAAGCCCCGAATGTGGTTACCGAAGACGGACTGCGTAAACTCCTCGCTCTCGGCTATCGGGCCGAGGTGGTCTGCAAAGAGACCGGAGGCAAACGCCACAACACCTGGACCGGCAATTGGATCATCCGTGCCGTCGGACCCGACAATGGCGCTGAGAAGCTCCTCGTCACCAGCCGCGCCTATTTTAAGGTCCGCGAGTTCAAGACCGTCGTCGGTCTCGTCAGCTTCCTGTCGGACATGGGTTTCACGACCGCTCATGTCCCGCTCGAAGCCGGCGGCCGCGTGCAACACCAGCTGCCGACCCTCCCGGTCGAAGACTGAGCGCTATGCTCTGGCGCTGGCGCTTCTGGGCGCCGGCGCCCTGCCCGTCTGCGCCGAGCCTGGCGCTGACTTTGTGTTTCGGGTGCAGGGGGATGGTCGGCTGATCAGCGGCAAAGGCACCGCGAAGCCTCGAGTGCCTGGATCTCTTTTCCTCTTTGAACAAAACGACCGGTCGGCTGATAAGGCCGACCCCGTTCCTGCAGACCGGGATCATGCGCCCGCGCCCGCTGCGGAGGTCCTGCAGGCCATTGAGGCCACGGCCCTGCGTTACGCCGGACACGGTGCACTCAAAGCAGCCGGGCTCACGCTTTCCGACTGGATGCTCTTTTACCGCGCGAACATCGAGGTTGAGAGCCGTTATCAGCTGCAGGCCCTCAGCCCGGCAGGGGCCATCGGCCCCGGTCAGCTGATGCCGGCAACGGCGGCGGATCTCGGCGTGGATCCTTATGACTGGCGTCAGAACCTCGACGGCTCGGCGCGCTATCTGCTGCAGATGCTCGCACTTTTCGGCACAACCGAGCTCGCGCTCGCCGGCTATAACGCCGGGCCCGAAGCCGTGCGCCGCCACGGCGGTATTCCCCCCTATCCCGAGACCCGCAGCCATCTTGCCCGCGTCGCCCAAGTGGTCGCGCGCCTCAAAGGAGAGGTCTGATGACCCATAGCCGCCTCATCTCCACCGCAGCCCTCCTCACCCTCACCCTCGGGCTCGCGGCCCCCGCGCTCGCGCAAAGTATTGACCTCTCCCCTGTCCAGACGCTGCTGCAGGGCATCGTCGATGCCATCACTGGTCCCTTGGGCATGGTGATTGGCACGCTCGCGATGATCGGCGTCTTCCTCTCCTGGCTTTTCGGTATTCTGGACTTCCGTCAGGCGCTTTGGGTCGTCGTGGCCATCGCCGGCATCGCGGCCGCACCGACCATCGTCGCCGCCATCTGGACCACCTGATCAGACAGCAGGTGCAGAATGCCGGATCCTTCCCCCCTTTTCATCGGCCTTCTGCGTCCGCCGCGGCTGCTGGGTCTGCCAATCCTCTATGCCATGTCCTGGCTCTTTGGCTCAGTGCTGCTCTTTCTCTGGGTGCAGAGCTGGGTCATCGCGGCGCTCGCTCTGATGATCTGGCCTCTTCTGTGGAAGGCCGCAGACCGCGACCCGAACTTCCTCGATGTGCTCGCCATCACCCTGCAGGAGACCCCGCCCACGCGGAACCGCAAACACCACGATGGCGACAGCTATGCACCCTGATCCAAGCTTTCACGCAACGCCGAACTGGCTCGCCCGGGAGCGCCGGCTCGCCCATATGCTGCCCTATGTCAGCCTCGTGGACGATCACACCATCCGCACCCGCGGCAATGAGCTGATGCAGTGCATCCGCCTTGAGGGAATTGGCAGCAGCACCAGCGACACGGCCCATCTCGACCGCATCGGCGGGCTCCTCGCCGGCGTCATCGCCCAGATCGGCACAGGCTATTCCTGGTATCTCCACAAGGTCTCAAAGGCCGTCGACACCCGCCTGCCGCCGATCACCGGTGACAGCTTTGCAGCCGCGCTGGACCGGCGCTGGCAGGCCCATCTGGCCGGGGCAGGGCTGCGCGATAAAAGCCTGACCCTCACCCTTCTGCAGCGGCCCGCCACTTCGCCTCGCATGAGCCTCACCGCCCTGCGCTCCCGCGCAGCACTCGCGGGCGAGCTGGAGCGCCGCATGCGTCATCTCGACGAGGTCACCGGCTTTTTGCTGCCGACCTTTGCTGAGCTGAAGCCGCGGCTGCTGACCGCGGCCAGCGGCGAGCTTTTGGGCTTCCTCGGCAGCCTTAACACCGGGGCAGAACATCCGCTCTTCGCGCGCTCACTCTTCGGGCTGATCGCTGAGGATGTCTCCAACACCCGTGCGACCTTTAAAGGTCGCAGGATCCATCTCTCGGAAGGGGCTTCGGGCGAGAAGATCGGCGAGATCTTTGCCGTCAAAACCTATCCAGCCCGCACCGACAGCCTGATGCTCGATGAGCTGAACCTGCCCGTCGATATGGTGGTGAGCCATTCCTTCACCCCGATCAATTCCAACCTGATGGCCGGCCGCATCAAGCGCCAGCTGCGTCTGATGCAGGCCAGCAAAGACGGCGCCGTCAGCCTCGAGGCAGAGCTTGCGGAGGCCCAGGATGATCTCGAAGCCCGGCGGCTGATCTTTGGCGATCATCATATGAGCGTCGCTGTCTATGCCCGCACCCCTGCTCATCTTGATGAGATCTGCGCGGAGGTGCGCAATATTGCGGCCTCCTCCGGCATCAATCTGATCTCCGAGAGCTTCGGGGCGCGGGCGCATTATATGGCCCAGCATCCGGGCAACAGCGCCGCCCGCAGCCGCAAAGCCACGATTACCAACCACAATTTCGCCGATCTGGCCACCTTTCACCGCAGCCCCACCGGCAAAGCGGCCACGGAGCTGCCCTGGGGCGTGCCGCTGGTCCTCTTCCCAACGCCCGAGCGTTCGGGGTTTCATTTCAGCTTCCATGAGACGGGCGCGCCCAACCGCGAGCCCACCAGCGGCCACAGCCTGATCCTGGGCCGCCCGGGCTCGGGCAAATCCGTCCTTGCCGCCTTCCTGATGGCCATGGCACGGCGCGCCGGCGCCCGGCTCTTCGTCTTTGACTACCGCGCCGGCATGGAAATGGCCGTGCGCGCCATGGGTGGCAGCTATTCCACTATCCGCGCCGGGCGTACCACCGGCCTCAATCCGCTGGCGACCGAGATCGATCCCCGCGGCCAGGCCTGGCTTGCCGACTGGCTCGCAGCCCTTCTTGAGCGTCCCGACCAGCCCCTGAGCCCGGTGCAGACCAACCGCCTGCAGGAGGTCGTGCGCCAGAACGCCGGCGCTCGCGACGCGCGGCTGCGCAACTGGTCGGACTTCGCCTCGCTCCTTGTCTCCACCGATGACGAGGGCGATCTCTTTGAGCGCATGCAGGAATGGTGTGGCAATGGCCGCTATTCCTGGATCTTCGGCGCCGGTGCACAGGACAGCTTTGAAATCGGTGGGGAGGTCTCAGGCTTTGATCTCACCGGCATTCTGGATTCTGAGAGCCCGCGCGAGCGCATGGCGGTGCTCTCCTATCTCTTCCGCCGCGTCGAGCGGGTGATTGAGGATCGCCGCCCCACCGTCATCCTGATCGATGAAGCCTGGAAAGCGCTCGACAATGACTATTTCGCCGAACGGCTGAACAATTGGCTGGTCACCGCCCGTAAACAAAACGCCGTTGTCGTGATGATGACGCAATACGCCAGCCAGCTGGAACGCAGCCGCACCGGCAAAACCATTATTGAAGCCGTGCCGACCCAGATCCTGCTGCCAAACATCCGGGCGACCGCCGCGGATTATGCGCTCCTCGGGCTCTCCGGGAAAGAACTGGGTCTTCTGACCAGCGCGCCCGGCAACGCCCGGCTGGCCCTGGTGCGTGATGACCGCGGCTCTACCGTGATCGATGCCGATCTCTCGGCGCTTGGTCCCCTCGTGACCCTCCTTGGCGGCATGGAGACCGGCGAACAGCTCGCAGGATCCGATTACCGCAGCCGCCCGGATTTTTGGAAACTCCTCTGATGCACCCCCTCACCCCGATCTGCCGTCTCCGCCCTGTCGCAGGTCTCGCGCTCGGCGGGCTCCTCCTTCTGGCCGCCTGTTCCAAAGGCGAGGCCATCAAGCCCAATTGCTTCACAAGTGAGCAAACCGCTCTCACCCCGACCGTGACCCTCTCAACCCGCGGCACCGCTGACACGGCCCTGCCCGGTCCCTGTCACTTCCGGCCCTTGCAGCATGCGGGCTGAGCGCCAGCCCCGCAGGCGTTCTGCGACCTGCGCAGTTATTCTCGGCTCGGCCTTCCTGGCTCCCCTGCCGCTTGCCGCCCAGGGCGTGCCCGTCTTTGACGCGGCGGGCTTTCTGCGCACGGGCGCCATCATCGCGCAGCGTGACCGCGATCTGACGCTGCAAAGTGCAAGGCGCAGCCGCGAGGCTGAGCTCGCGCAGCTGCGCGAGGCCCAGCTGGCGGCGCTGGAGGGCATCGGAGCTGCGCTCCAACGGGATCCGACAGCCCATGAGCATACCGAGTCCTCCGCACTCCGCGCGCTGGAGGACGGCACCTCCCCTGGGTCATCCGCGGCTTCGCTTTATGGCGCAGACGACCCCAACCCCGCGGCCGCTCGCCTCTTTGGCGATGCAAAAGCCGATATCGAGGCGTTGATCATTCGTGCCGCCGAGGAGACCCACGGCCTGCCCGGCATCACCGCTGCCGGTCTGAGCCCGCTGCAATGGCGCTGTCTGCTGCAGGCCCTGGTCTGGCAGGAAAGCCGGTTCCAGATTGGTGCGCGCTCCCCCGTCGGCGCTTATGGGCTGACCCAGATCATGCCCGCCACCGCGGGCGATCTTGGCATTTTGCCTGACTATTACGACGATCCCTACCTCCAGCTCACCGGTGGCGCGCGCTATCTCGCGCAGATGCTGGCGATGTTTGACGGCAATCTTATCCATGCGCTCGCCGCCTATAACGCCGGGCCCGGCAATGTCCGCAGCCACGGTGGCGTGCCGCCCTTCGCCGAAACGCAAAACTATGTGCTGAGCCTGCCCGCGCAATATAACCGCTATCTCGCGGAGATCGGCGGTCCGGAGGCGCGCGGCAGCATTGATCCGGTCCTGCTCGCCAATGCGGGCCTCAGCCTCTCAGCTCACAGTGCCGGTTCGTACGGCGATTATGCCACGGTCTCAGTCACCACCGTCGCCGCACGGCTGCAGGAGATCATCCGCCGTATTCCCGAGACCCGTGACGCGCAGGAAGCGCTTGCGCTCAACAGCTACGCCCGCGCGGAACTCGCCCGCATCCTCGCCATCCGCGCCCGCATCAAAGCCGCCCGCCTCGCGCCCGAGGGCGCCGAGCAACTGCGTCTGGCCGCTGAGCAGGCGGCTGATCGGCGCTATATGATCTGGGAAGGTCAAAACCTCCAATGAAACAACTCCTTCTCGCCGCAGGGCTCGGGCTGACCCTCAACCTGCCCGCCGCTGCTCAGGGCGTGCCCACCATCGACACCCGCAATATCGCGCAGGAGATCCGGCAGCTGCAGCAGATGCTGGAGGATTTCGGGATCCAGACCGACCAGCTCGACACCCTCCTCAAAACCCTCAGCCTCGTGCAAAACCAGCTCGATCAGCTGCGCTCCACCTATGCAGCCCTCACCGGCCCGCGATCCATTCCCGGCCTGTTGCTGGGCGAAGGTCTCGACGGGCTTCTCGAGGCAAAGTTCTCAGACCTTTCGGGTCTCATCCGCGGCATTCAGGCCGGGGACTGGAGTGGCCTGATCGGTGGCGCCGCAGGCCCGCTCGGCACGCAGATGGAAGCGGCCCTCGCAAAAGCCGGCTTTGACAGCGACAGCCTGCAAAAGATCGCCACCAGCGGTAAACCCGGTGCCGAAGGCATCGCAACCCGCGCCAGCACGGGTGCCGTGATCTCAACGGCTGCGCAAAACAGCCACGCCGAGGCGGGGCAATCGTTGCAGCGCGTGGAGCACCTCGTGAGCCTGATCCCCGAGATGGAAGACCTCAAGGCCTCTATGGATCACAACACCCGCGTCACTGCAGAGCTGGCCATCGCCATGACCCGTATCTGGGAGCTCGAGGCCATCCAGACCATCGGTGCCGGCACTGCCGGTCTCATCGATGCCGCCACCCTGGCGGAGGAGCGCCGCTACATGGACTTCACGCTTCCGGAGCTCAAATGACCGCTGCTGCTAACCTGACCTCACTTCAGGAGGTCGTCGAGGAAGAGCTGATCTGCGGCGCGCTGCGCCGCGAAGGTCAGTGGCGTCTGATGGGGATCATCGGCGCGGGCTTTGGCGTCACCGGCTGCCTCGCTGCCGCCGCCGTTGCCCTCATGGTCGACGCCCCGCCGCCCCTGATTGTGCCCTATGATCCCGCAACGGGTCTCGCCCTGCCGCGGGCCACGGTGGAGGCCGTGCACCTTTCCGAGCGGCCCGCCGTCACCGAAGCCCAGATCTACCGCTATATCCATGACCGTGAGAGCTACAACCAGCTCGACAATGACCTGCGGGTACGCCGCGTGCTGACCCAGTCGGATGGTCAGGCTGGAGCCGGCATGCGCGCGCTCTGGACCAGCGGACAGCCCGACTATCCGCCCTCCCGCTACGGCGCCGGCGCGGAGATGTCCGTTGAGATCGCCAGCATTTCGCTGATCGGCACAAACCGCGCCCAGGTGCGGCTGCGCAAGAAGCTGATCAGCCCTCAGAGCAATCAGACCGGCCAGTTCACAGCCACCCTGATGTTTGCGTTCCGCCCCGAAGCCCCGCGCGATCTCGATCAAGTCTGGCAAAATCCCTTCGGCTTCACCGTCACCCAATATGCCATCCGATCGGACCGCTCTGAATGATCCGCCCCCTCACCTGTGCCCTGAGCGCGCTTTTGCTCTGCGCCACTGCCCCGGGCTTTGCCGAAACCACCCCGCGCTCCGGCCCGCATGACAGCCGCGTCCGGAGCGCCACCTGGACCGAAGGTCAGGTCTACCGGGTCGTGACTTCGCTGACCCGCGTGACCTCGATCGAATTTGGGACAGGCGAGACCATCCGCTCGATCATCGCGGGCGACACCGCGGGCTTCCAGTTTGACGGTGTGCCCGGCGGCCAGGCCTTCGCCATCAAGCCTGTGCTTGAAGGGGCCGCGACCAATATCATCGTCTATACCAACCGCCGATCCTACTATTTCCACGTCGTGGAGGCGGGCACGACCTCGCATTACGTCGTGCAGTTCCGCTATCCCGAGCCGCTGAGCCGGGCCAGCCGCGCGGTCGCTTCCGCCGCACCGAACTACGCCTATGCCGCCAGCGGTGACGGCGCCTTTCGCCCGGAAGCCGTCTGGGACGACGGCCGCTTTACGTATTTCCGCTTCGCACCGGATGCGCCCATGCCGGCGATCTTCCGGATGAGTGGCAGCAAAGAACGCCTGGTCAATGCGGTCGTACAAAGCGAGGGCGTCATGCGGGTCTCGGGCACCAGCGGGCAATGGGTGCTGCGCATCGGCGAGGAAGTCATCTGCATTGAGGACGCCGCTAAGGCGAGGGCCGGCGCATGAGCACGGAGCCTGCCGATCTCTCTGCCCGCCTCAAAGCGCTGGAAGCTGCGAGCGGGAAAGTGTCGGGCCGCCCGAAAGCACTGCTGCCGCTTGCTTTGGGGGGCGCGGGCCTTCTGATGGGGGGCTGCCTCCTCTGGGCGCTGAGCAGCGCACCGGCTGAGCCTCCGCTGCAAACGGCGGCGCCCGAAGAGTTCCAGACCCTCGGCTCGGGCTTTGGCGATCTGCCGCCGCCCGTGCCGGTGAAGCCGCGTGCGGAAGCCCCGGCCGGGCCCACCCCGGCGGAAGAGGAGCTGCGTAAAAGCCTCGCCGCGCTGCAAAGCGAACTTGCGACGCTCAAATCCCGTCCCGTTGTGATCGAGAGCCCGCAGAGCAGTGATCCGGAAGCCCTGACCGCGCTCTCTGCGCAACTGGCGCAGATGGAAGCCACGGCTCGTGCGGCGGAAGACGCACTGGAGCGCCAGCTGACCGAGCGCGACCGCGAGCTCGAACGGCTGCGGATGGATCTGGAACTCGCAAAGCTCGGAGACACCGGCTCAGACAGCCGCGCGCCGCGAGGATCTGCCCCCGGGGACCGCATCACCTCGCCGCTGATTGCCTGGACCGGCTCCGACGCCGGCAGCAAATCTCCGGCGGAGGACCGCAGGCTCAGCGGGACGGAGGCCTTTGTGCGCGAAGGTGCGGTGGCGGCCCCGGTCAGCCGCGCCGCGGTGATCGTGAACCCAGGCCATACCGTCCTGCAGGGGACGGTCATTCAGGCGGTGCTGGAAAGCGCAATGGACAGCAGCCAGCCCGGAGTGCTGCGGGCCGTGGTCTCCGAAGATGTCCACGCACTTGACGGCTCGCGTGTGCTCATCCCGCGCGGCGCGCAGTTGCTGGGGCGCTATAAAGCCGATGTCGGGCTCGCCCAAGGACGGGTTACGGTGGCCTGGGACCGGATCCTGCTGCCCGATCATCAAAGCGTCACCCTCAGCGCTTATGGCGGCGACGAGCTCGGCCGGGCGGGCGTCAGCGGACATGTCAACAGCCGCTTCGGCAAAAGGTTTGGCTCGGCGGCGCTGATCTCACTGATCGGTGCCGTGCCGGATCTCGCGCGCGCCGGGGTGGAAAGCGAACGCGCGGGGGACGTCGCAGGCGATGTCGCGGGTGATCTGCGCGACGCCAGCCGCAGTGTGATGCAGGACTATCTGACCCTGCGCCCGGTTATCCGGGTGCCGCAGGGGAGCCGCATCACCGTCATGGTCGATCGTGATCTGGAGATCCTGTGATGGACACCAGCTATCTGGAGCTCTCCCTCGAGCGGCTCGGCCCGACAATCCGCCGCGAAGATCTGATTGAGATCTGCATCAATCCCGACGGGCGCATTTTTGCGGAAGTTCGCGGTGATCTGCACATGCACCCCCTCGGTGTCACACTGAGCCCCACAGAGATCCGCGATCTTGGCACGCAGATCGCCTCGGTCGCCGGCAGCACGCTGAGTTCGCGCCGGCCCATTGTCTCCGTCAGCATTGCCTGTCAGGGCCGCCCGATCCGCGCCCAGGTGATCCAGCCGCCGGTGACGGAGGGCGGCTTTGCGATCTCGCTGCGGTTTTTTTCCAGCCTGCCGCTCAGCGAGATTAACCTCAGTTATCTGCACGGCGCCCCGCGGGAAGAAGAGGCGCGGCGCGCGGCAATGGCACGCGAACTCCGCGCAATCATTGCCACTGGCGATATCGCGGCCACGCTGCAGCTTTGCGTCTCTGAGAAGCTGAACATGATCCTCGCGGGCGGCACCTCGACCGGCAAAACCGTCACCGCCCGCAAGATCCTCTCGCTGGTACCCGACAGTGAGCGGATCCTCACAATCGAAGAAGCCGCTGAACTCCGTCCCGAGCAGAGCAATGTGGTGACACTGCTCGCAGACCGCGACAACGAGGCCCGCAGCGCCGATGCGCTGCTGACGGCCGCTCTGCGGCTGCGTCCCGACCGCATTGTGCTCGGCGAAGTCCGTGGCCGTGAAGCGCTGACCTTCCTTGAGGCGATCAACACCGGTCACGGCGGATCTCTGACCACACTTCACGCGGAAACCCCACAACTGGCGCTGCAGCGCCTCGCCATTGCCGCTCTCAAGACCGAGCTTCCGATGAGCCATGCAGATATGCTGCGCTACATCCGCAGCTCCATCGATGTGATCATTCAGACCGGCCGCCACGGCGGCCGGCGCGGGATCACCGAGATCTGGCTGCCCGGGCAGGACGATGCCCAAGGCGACACCGCCTCCTCCCCCTCCTGAAAGATCTGCAGATGAAGTTCCTCACCATGGCCCTGGTCATGACCCTTTTGCCCCTCACGGCCCAGGCTCAGGTGCCGATCAGCGGAGATCTGACCGTCAGCCTGAACCCGCAGCGCTATCGGATCTGTAATGACCGGCCCGAAAGACTGGCGTGGATGGAGACAATCGTCCCGCGGGAAGCTTATCGCGCAGTGACGCTGATGGAACTCTATGAACTGCGCTCATGGGAGACGATTGTTCGCAGTCAGGATTGTTCCTGTGCGACCCGGTTCCCACCTTGGACCAATGCAGGAAACGAGTATGATAAAACCATCAGGCTGCTCAGTGCAGCTGAACACACCCGAAAGCAGCGAGAGCTCCGGCGCCAAGCGGCACAACTGAGATCCGCAGTGGAAACCGTCTGCCGCGCGCAGGGCAACTGGTAATGGGGGTGGTCAGCTGGATGGTCGGAAGTGCCGATGGCTTTCTCGCCTCTGCCGCGGAAAGTCAGTTTGGCGCGGTCGCCGGTCACCTTGGCACAGCAGCGCTGCTCATGGTTACGCTCTCCATCATCGCGCTCTTTCTGAACATGGCATTCCAGTACCGGAGCATGGATGGCTCCAGCTTCTTTTGGTATCTACTGAAGCTATCGCTGATCGGGCTCTTTGCATTCAACTGGGCTGAATTTAACGCGGTGGCGACCGCCGTGACCGGTGGGCTTGATTATATTGCCGGCACATTGGTCGCTTCAGTCGGCGGCAGTGGAGCTGGGGCAGGTCACTTCGCGGCCGAGTTTGACAACCTGATTGAACAGTTCAGCAAATATCTGAACGCCATCGGCGGCAATCTCAGCTGGATGACGGGCGCCATTCTGGGTGGGCTGGGTCTCATCATGCTGAGCCTGCTGGGCTTCCTGACCGGCATCGTGCTGATTTTTGGCAAGATGATGTTGTCGCTTATGCTGGGCCTCGCGCCTCTGATGATCACCCTCTCCCTCTTTGATGCCACGAAAGATTACTTCCATCGCTGGATCTCGACCACCGTAAGCTATGCCTTCTACCCGGTAGTCATTGCAGCGATGTTCTCAACGGTCGTCGGCATGGCCAATGCCCTGCTGGCTGAACTGGGTGATCCTGCCTCTGCCACCAATATCGGGTCGCTGGTGCCCTTCTTTGTCATGGTGTTTTTGGCGAAGGGATTTGTCGCGGCAACCCCGATCATCGTGCGGGGGCTGTCAGGCAACTTCATGCTGATCGCGGGGCCGGCGGTGGCCGCAGGGGCAGCCGGCCTCACGCGTGGGCTCGCCAATACCCGCTCTGTACAGGCCCGGGCACTAAGCGGCGGCCTGAGCGGCACAGAGCTCGCCGGGCGCGCTATTATTCAGACGCCTGCGGCGACGCGGGCAGCAGTCCTGAGCAGCGGCGCACAAATCGCCCGCATAGCTGAACGCGCACGGCGGTTGGGACAGTAAAATCCGGTACCCCGGTCAGAAACTTTGATCGGGGGTGCTGGATCTCCGCATCCCTCCGCTGCAGGATCTGCAGCGAGGAGAAACCCTATGATTGCCCTGAAACCGATCTCTGATGATCACCCTGCCCTGCGAGCCTCTCCGCTGATCCGGGGCATCCTTCTCCTCATGGCCTGGATCGAAGAGCACGGCCCCATCCCGCTCACGCCCTCAACGGCTTTCAAACGGGTCTTCGTCGAATGGGCCGCGCATCATTTCGACTGGCCTGGCCATCGGCCCGAGGATCTCTACGCCGTCAACCGTGTGCTCAATGAGCAGGATTTCCTGCCCCTCATGGTCATCCATGACCTGCTGCTCCAAATGAAGCTCGGTCGCCACTACAAGGGCAACTTCCGGCTGACCAAATCCGGGCAGGCACTTGCCGGCCGTCCCGCAGCGCTCTTCTCTGAGATCCTGCCATGGTGGCTGACAGAGTTTAATCACAGCACGCTGTCGCGATTTGACGCTGGAGCGGCCCGCCCGGACTGGCGGATTTATCTGAATATTCTGAATGTCGAGGCCGAGGGCGGGGTCACAGGTGCCCGTTTACGGGAGATCTTCTGCGAAGACCCGACGGAGCGCGATCGGCCATCCTACAATGACGGATTGCATGCTCTCTCGCTCTATGTCCTGCGGCCACTGATCTGGATCGGGCTTCTGGAAAGGATCGACGGAGAGCCTCGGTATCAGTTGGAAAAGGCCACCTTTGTGAAAACGCTGCTTTGGGAAGCGACATTGATGCTGGGCACCGATGGTTTGGTACGGAAGTCAACACGTCATTGAGCGGAGCCTATGACCGCTTTGGGCGGTGGGTTCAAAGGATCGCAGCAACACAGGCCTGAAACTTTTCCGCGGGTGTTTTGTAGCCAAGGGTTTTTCGCGGACGTTCATTGAGTTGTCTTGCCACCGCGCTGAGCTTTGCCTGACTGTGCCCAGATAAGTTTGTGCCCTTAGGAAAATATTGGCGCAAGAGGCGGTTCGTGTTTTCGTTTGTACCTCTCTGCCAGGGACTTTGTGGATCACAGAAGTAGACGTTGATGTTTGTGGCGATTGTGAAGTTCTGATGGCCGGACATTTCCGTCCCCCGATCCCAGGTAAGCGACAGATAGAGATCACGCGGCAGCTTTTGAGCCTGTTTGATCAAGGCAGATGTCACGCTTTGGCTATCCTTGTTTTGCACTTTGGCGAGCATCACAAAGCGCGAGTGGCGCTCCACCAGGGTCAGGATGAAGCTATTGCCTGAGCCTGCGAGGAGATCTCCCTCCCAATGCCCGGGAATGGCACGATCCTCAGCAGAGGCCGGGCGCTCTCGGATTGAGACGGCCTCTCGAATTTGCCCCAAGCCTTGGCCTTTCAGGCTCGAACATTGCGGGCGCCGCATCGAGCGCCTTGTTCTCAAATGCGCCTGCAACTCTTTCTTGAGAACGCCACGTGTCTGAATGAACAAGCTTTTGTAAATCGTCTCATGCGACACACGCTGCTCTGGATCGCCTGGATGTTCGCGCATCAACCAGCCTGCAATTTGTTCGGGAGACCATTTACGTAAGAGTTTTGCCGATATGATGCGACATAGATGGACCTTGCCCACCAGCTTGCAGGTCTTAGGCCGACGGGTCCGATCCCACGCCGATTGATCCGCAGACGTTGCGCGATAAACAACACGACCGCCATTGCGGTTGACCTCCCGGCTGATTGTAGAAGGTGAGCGCTTCAGCCTGCCTGCTATGGCACGTAAACTATCCCGCGCATGCAAGCCTCGTGAGATCTCTTCACGCTCAGAGCATGACAGGGCCCGACAGGATCTGACACGCGATGGAGGGCGTATGCCACCAGTGCGTGCCAATAGGGGATGGACCGACGAGGACGAGCGATCAAAGCTTCGTCCGATCGCATTCATGGACTCCCCGCGTTGCCAACGATCCCAAATCTCGGTCTTCTGCTGATCGGTAAAAAAGATACGCCGCCGATGGGCGTTGTTGCACAAATCCGCCTTAGGATAGAGCGCCCCTA
>NZ_RRAZ01000034.1 GCF_003863335.1 Falsigemmobacter faecalis
TCCTGCGAAAGGATCACACCATCAAATCGTGAGATCAAACACCTAAATGAGACCGCGCACCACAAGAACGAGAGAGTGATATGATGGGAGCATCTGCCGTTTTGGATACAGGTGTCTCGCGGGACTGGCTTCATAGCCCCTGTCGGCCAAAGGCCCCTCGGCAGGCCACTAAGCCTTGATCCTGTGCGAGAGGGCGATCAGTTCGACGCTGCAGGTCGGGGTTGAGGGACATTGTTGCATAAATCTATTAGGATTCAGTATTTTACGTGATCATGCTGCGCTGTTGGTATGAACTATCCGCCGAGGACCTGCTACAAGACGAGCAACTGGCGTGCTTATAACCCAGGATTGAAGCGCCGAGGTTCACTGCCCCCATGGTTTGATGCGGGCATGAAGTGGGAAGCGAAGCCCTCCGGCCAGAGGCGCGGGCAACAGACCTCCAGCGGTGAGGAGGATCAGCACACAGTCCAAGTATGAGCAGGATAACCATTTGATCCGGGGGATCAAATTCCCTGTAATTGGTTTTGCCGACGATTGGATGCACTGCCTCAAACAGCCCGGTCAGCGGTTCATGGCCAGGGCATTCGACAGGCAGGTTGCAGAAGTCCAAATCCGTGCTCTTCGCAGTCTCTCTCGGACCGATGGCGTTCGACGGCTCAGTCCTAAACGGCTTCACAGCACTCGGCACGCCGACGACCATCTGTGTTCCATACAGTTGAGCGGGTTTAATACTAAAGCCGATTTGCGCAACACCCCCCCCTGTGCGTACCAATAGGGGATGGACCGACGAGGAAGCGCAATCACAGCTTCCCCTGAGCGCATTCATGGAACCGCTGCGTTGCCAACGATCCCAAATCCCTGCCTTCTGTTTATCGGTCAAAAGATACGCTGACGGTATGCAATGGATCACACGCCTTCTCTCACTAAAGAATAAAGTGTTGCGTCGATCCGGTGAAACCACCGTCACATGCACCCAGAGGGCCATGCGGGTCCGGGAGGTTTGACTGGATGCAGAGGGTGCTGCGGCTCTGCTTTATCCTGACCGGCTCCGATCGGGCCATTGTAAACAGGCGTCTGAGCAGGAAGTCAGAGTCGTGCGATGTGCAGGTGTGGCTGGGCAACGAGGGATTATCCCGCCAGAAATGTCGCCGCGCAGGCTGCTGCGGACCGGTGAGGTCAGCGTCTGCGCTATATCCTGTGTGTGGGGGGAGCGTGGCCGTTTCGGTGGCTGGAAATCCGATGCCGGAAGCGGCGCCCACTCCCATACTGCGCGCGCTTTACACAATGTCCGGCAGCGCATTTTGAAAGGTCCGGTCTGGTGTCGACTGAGGTTAAAGCCCGGGAGTGGCGCCGCTGTGGCGTTGAGCTGTCGGTGCCGCTGGCTTTGCATCCCCGCAGGCGGTCGGAGGGCGTCGGCCTGACGCCCTCCTGCAACCTCACAGGCGTGTATGCTGTCTTGGGCAGGGTTATCATAGGCAGGTAAGTCACCCCGCATCGCGCGCTGTGCCAGGTGGGTGGGGCGCGGACGGGCGCGCTGCAATCCGGGGCAATGCGATCTGCGCGCAGGTGAGGCGCCAGGCGCGATGGCTGTGCCGGCCTGCAGCATCGTCGTGTTTGTGCACCGGTCGTGAACGGATGAGGCCAGGGTCTGCTTTGACAGTCCGGTGCTTCAGGTCGGCTGAAGATACAGGGCCCAAGTCGCTGCCCGCCCGAACGCAGGCCATCGCGCGAGCTAACCGACACGGTTTCGATCATGCCGTGTTCAGGGCCGATGCGATCGGATCAAGCCCGTCCGCGAGATGCGCACATCAGAATTGACTTGAACCAGCTTCACGCGGGCAGTTGCGATCGGGGCTTTGAGCTGAGCCATCTCAGGCGAAGGCTGCGGAACCGGGCGGCAGGTCCCTGGCTCAAAGAACAGCTCTGCGCGTTCTTCTGCCTGAGACCGGTGGACGGGAATAACCCGGCGACCGAAGGAGCCGGAACCGGAAAATGCGCAGGCTGCGGGTCGGCTGATACGCTTTTGCGACCTCACACTTGCCTGGAAATCTGAAGCTCGGGCAGGAAGCCGGGCTGCTGGCGACCAGAGCTGAGTGCGGAGATGAAAGCAGATTGCTTCAGGACTGCCGGTTTCAGGCGTGGCAGATTGTTCTTTTCAGGGGGACAGGCGCAGATAATTTTCTCGGTCTCGGTCTCGGTCTCGGTCTCGGTCTCGGTCTCGGTCTCCAGGGACCAGTGTTTGGCGGGCGGACATTGGCACGAAGACTGAACGCAGAGGCCTCTGCGGCTGTGAGCGGGATATCTTATGAAAATGCGCCATCCCGCTTGAGCAAGGAGAAAAAGCGAAGGGAGATCCGGCGTCCTGCGGGATCGCGCGGCGCAGGGAGCGGGCCGGGTGCCTCTGTCAGGCGATGCGCCCGGCCCGGCATTTCTCAGGTCACGACATCCGGAGCCACCCGCCCCGTTATCCCGGAGATCTGTGCAAGGCCTTCGGCGGCAGCAATGACCGCGGACAGCGCCTCCTGCGGGTCGCGGGCGAAATCGGCGGGGGTGTCGCTGTGCTGCTCCAGATAAAGCCGCAGGGTCGCGCCCTCTGTGCCGGTGCCCGAGAGGCGCAGCACGAAGCGCGCGCCATTTGCGAAGACCACCCGCAGGCCCTGGTTGCGGCTTTCTGAGCCGTCGACGGGGTCGTGATAGGCGAAGTCATCAGCCAGGGTCACCTGAGTATTGCCCACCAGGGTGCCGGGCAGGGTGGCCAGGCGGTCGCGCAGCGCCGTCATCACCGCCTCAGCCGAAGCCACGGGCAGGGCCTCAAAGTCGTGGCGCGAATAGAAGGTGCGGCCGAACTTCTGCCAGTGATCCTGCATCAGCTCCGCGACACTGCGCCCGGTGGCGGCGAGGATATTCAGCCACAACAGCACCGCCCAGAGGCCGTCTTTCTCCCGCACATGGTCTGATCCGGTGCCGAAGCTTTCCTCTCCGCAGATCGTCACCCGGCCGGCATCGAGAAGATTGCCGAAGAACTTCCAGCCGGTCGGCGTCTCATGCGCCTCAATCCCCAGGGCTGCGGCCACGCGGTCCGCCGCCGTTGAGGTCGGCATCGAGCGCGCGATCCCTTTCAGGCCGCCCGCATAGCCGGGTGCCAGATGCGCATTGGCGGCCAGCACGGCCAGCGAATCCGAGGGGTTCACATAGATGCCGCGCCCGACCACCATATTGCGGTCGCCATCGCCATCCGAGGCCGCGCCGAAATCCGGGGCATCGGGGGCCATCAGCTGGCCATAAAGATCGGCAGCCCAGGTCGGGTTGGGATCGGGATGCATACCGCCGAAATCCGGCAGGGGGGTGCCGTGCATCACGCTGCCCGCAGCCGCCCCGAGGCGGCGCTCAAGGATCTCGGTCGCATAGGGGCCGGTCACGGCGCACATGGCGTCGAATTTCATCCGGAAGCCGCGCGCGAACATCGCCCGGATGGCGGGGAAATCAAACAGGCTCTCCATCAGCGCGGCGTAATCGCTGACCGGATCGACCACTTCCACCGCCATGGCATCGAGGCTGTAAGAGCCATCCTGCGAGAGATCGGGGGCCGGAGTGGCGGTGATGTGATAGCCGCTCAGACGCAGGGTCTCGGCATGGATCGCGGCGGTGACGCCTTCGGGGGCCGGACCGCCATTGGCGATGTTATATTTCACCCCGAAATCGCCATCCATCCCGCCGGGATTATGGCTCGCCGACAGGATAATCCCGCCATCCGCGCCATGCAGGCGGATCAGATGCGAGGCCGCCGGGGTCGAGAGCAGCGCATTGCGGCCCACAATCACCCTGGCCACGCCATTGGCGGCGGCCATGCGCAGGATGATCGCGGCCGCCTCCGCGCCGAAGGCGCGGCCGTCGCCGCCGAGCACCAGGGTTTTGCCCTTTGCGCCGACCGCGCTCAGCGTGGCCTGAACGAAGCATTCCAGATAATGCGGCGCGCTGAACTGCGCGGTCTTTTTGCGCAGGCCGGAGGTGCCGGGTTTTTGCCCGTCAAAGGGGCCTGCGGTAATGAAAATGCCGGTCATGAAATATCCGTTGCTGACAGCAGTGCGAAGGGAGTGTGGCGAGCGAAGGCGGCAATGTCACGGCTCATCGGGAAGCGCCGTTTCTCTTGCGTGGAAATCCGCAAGCTCGCGCCCGGGCTCGCGGGGGAAGGTCTCATCGGTGCCGGTCAGAGCGACGATGCGGTCGATGCGCAGCGAGCGAAACCCCTCGCGGTGCTCACACCAGGCGGCAAGGGTCCAGACCCGTCCGGTCAGATCCATCTCCAGCGGGCGGATGTCCTGATGGCTCTCGGATCCATCGGCCTCGATATAGGTGATGGTGACACGCTCGTGGTTGCGGATCGCATCGCGCAAAAGCGGCAGATGCACCGGCGCGCGCTCAGAGGCGCGGGCGGAGCTGCCGAAAAGATCATCGTCCTCGGGGTTGCCGGGGGCGGGGGTGACAGAGGCGAATTTGCCCGCCAGCGAGCGGGCGGCACGGGCCAGCACCGGATCCTCGCCCTGGGCCACCAGCCGCACGCCAAGGCGCAGCGCCTCGATCTCATCGCCGGAGAGGATCATCGGGGGCAGGGTGATCGGCGCGCGCAGCACATAGCCAATGCCGCGCTCGCCCTCAACCGGCAGGCCCGAGGCCATGAGGGTCGCCATATCGCGCCAGATGGTGCGGGTGGAAACCTGCAGCCGCTCGGCCATCTCTGAGGCACGGTGGAGCCGCCCGTCGCGCAGGATCTGGATCAGATCATAAAGGCGATCCGTCCTGCGGACGGGTTTCTCCGCGCTCATGCCCCGGGCTCCGGTTCAGCGGCTCAGAACCAGGTGCCCACGCGGCGCGCGCCGCCCGAGATGTCCTGTCCCACGCCGTCAATGGTGTTGCAGCCCGCCAGCGTCAAAGCAGCCAGTGCTGCGAAAAGAAATGTTTTCATCACTTTGCCTGTGGTTGTCCCCGGCCTTGATGCCGGTGTTATGGCCGCAGTTTAGCACGCTCAGGTGGCAAAGGTCCAATCCCCTGGCAAGGGGGTCAGGGCTTGCGCCACCAGAGATCGGGCAGAAAGCCCGCCGCATCGCCGTAAACCGGCAGCCGGTCGGCGGGATAACCAAGGCCGCTGTCATGCGCGAGGCGCGAGCGGTCGGCAAACCACAGCGGGATCACATAGCGGCCCGCCATCAGCACCCGGTCGAGCGCGCGGACATGCTCGCGAAACGCCTCCGGGGTGACGGCGGTCAGCAGGCCTTCGATCAGCCCGTCAACGGCGGGGCTTTTGACGCCCGCCACATTGCGGCTGCCGGGCGCATCGGCATTGGCAGCGCCCCAGTAAAGCAGCTGTTCATTGCCGGGGCTGAGGGAATTGGCGCGCAGAAGCGTGGTCATATCGAAATCAAAATCGCGCAGCCTTGCGGTCATCTGCGCGTCATCCACGGCCTGGATCTGCGCGGTGATGCCCAGACGGCTGAGGCTTCGGGCCCAGATGGTGGCGGCGGCGCGGATCTCGGCATTGCCCATGGGCAGCAGGATCTCAAAGCGGAAGGGGCTGTTCTCAGCATTGCGCAGCTCTCCGTCCCGGACCTGCCAGCCTGCCTCTTCGAGAAGCGCCATCGCGCGGCGCAGACCGGCGCGGTTGGCTTCACTGCCGTCGGAGACCGGGAGGCTGAGATCGCTCAGCACATCACCAGGCAGGCTTTGTGCAAAGGGGGCCAGAAGTGCGGCGGTCGCGGGCGTGGCGGGGCCCTGCGGCATGGCCAGTCCGGAGTTGTAAAACCACGAGCCCGCCCGCGGCTCGCTGCCGCCGTTCAGGGTCTGGTTGATGAACTCAAAGCCGAAGCTGTCGAGCAGCGCCTGACGCACCCGCAGATCGGCAAAGAGCGGGCGGCGGGTGTTGAAGACCAGACCGGTCATCATGGCGGGGCGCTGGTGCGGGATCTCAGATTTCACCACCTGGCCCGAGGTCACGCGGCCAAAGTCATAGCCCGAGCGCCAGCGCGCGGCCTGATGCTCGCGGTAGACATCGAGGGCACCGGCCTTGAAGGCCTCAAACATGATGGAGCTGTCGGTGAAATATTCCACCCGGATCCGGTCGAGGTTGTGCTGACCGCGCATGACCGGCAGATCCTTCGCCCACCAGTCCGCGCGCTTCTCGAAGGTGATCGAGCGGCCGGGATCGACCCTTGCGATACGGTAAGGCCCCGAGCCGAGCGGTGCCGTCATCCCCGAGGCGGTCAGATCGCGCCCCTGCCAGTCCGCCTGGCTGAGCACCGGCCGCAGCCCCAGGATCAGCGGCAATTCGCGGTCGGGGGCGATAAAGTCAAAGCGGACCGAGCGCGGGCCGGTGATCGTCACCTTTGCCACTTTCTTATGCGCGGTGAGGTAGCGCGGGTGGGCTTCGGCCAGCGCATGGAAAGACCAGACGACGTCTTCCGGGGTTACCGGGCTGCCATCGGCGAATCGCGCTTCTTCACGCAGAGTAAATTCTGCGTATGTGCGCGCCTCATCCGTTTTGACTGATTCGGCCAGTAAGCCATAGACGGTAAAGGGCTCATCCCAGGCGCGTGCCATCAGGGTTTCAACCGTCAGCGGGGTGATCCAGGCTGAGGCTCGCCCCCTCGTTGAAAAAGGGTTCAGAGAATCGAAACCGCCGCTTTCCCCCATGACAAGCGTGCCACCCTTCGGCGCATCGGGGTTGGCCTGCGGGAGCGCCTTAAAATGCAGGGGAAGCGCGGGTTCGCCGTGCATGGCAAGGCCGTGGACCCCTCGCGCAGAGGCACTTTCCTCTGCGAACAAAGGCTGGTAAGCCGCCGTGAACAGAGAGAAAAACGCGGCCAATGCAAGTCGCTTTGGAAATCTGCCCGCCATAATCGCCCCTTTTCCCTTCGGCTGTCGCAGCCTCTGCGCCCCTGATACCGACCCAAACGCGGCTTCGCAAACTTTTGGGTTGGAATCCGTGCGTTTGGAGCGTATATGTTAAGCACTGCTCGATAGGTTTCTTGCCTGTATGAAACCTGCCTCAAGACTGACGCCCGCCTTGTGCGGGCGTTTTTTTATGCCCCGGTGGCGGCGGGGGCTTTGGCCGCTTTCCGGGGGCGTCGGGGGCCCGGTTTTACCGCCTGATGCGCTGCGGCGGCGGGCGCTTTCCCTCTGGCGGTGCGGGCAGGTCCCGGTATTCTCTGCGCAAAGAGCAGGAGGAGATCCGGGATGGGACTGCAGGGAAAAACGGCGCTGGTGACGGGATCGACCTCCGGGATCGGGCTTGGGATCGCGCGGGAACTGGCGCGGGCCGGGGCGGATCTGGTGCTGAACTCTTTCACCGAGAGCCCCGAAGATCACGCCCTGGCCGCGCGCCTCGCAGAGGAATTCGGGGTTCAGGCGCGCTACATCCGGGCGGATATGTCGAAAGCAGAGGAGGCGCGGGGCCTTGTCGCGGCTGCCGGGGGCTGCGACATCCTGGTGAATAACGCGGGCATCCAATATGTCGCACCCATCGATGAATTTCCGGTCGAGCGGTGGGACAGCATCATCGCGATCAATCTGTCTTCTGCCTTTCACACGACGGCCGCCGCTTTGCCGGGGATGCGGGCGAAGGGCTGGGGGCGGGTGGTGAATATCTCGTCGGCGCATGGGCTGACGGCCTCGCCCTTTAAATCGGCCTATATCGCCGCCAAACATGGCATCATCGGATTGTCGAAAACCACCGCGCTGGAATGTGCCGGTCAGGGCATCACCTGCAATGCAATCTGCCCGGGCTATGTGCTGACGCCGATTGTCGAAAAGCAGATCCCGGAGCAGATGCAGGTGCATGGCATGTCGCGCGAAGAGGTCATCGCAAAGGTGATGCTGGCACGCCAGCCCTCGGGGGAATTTGCCACCGTGGAGCAGATGGGCGGGACGGCGGCGTTTTTATGCTCAGAGGCGGCGGCGCAGATCACCGGGACCACGATTTCCGTCGATGGTGGCTGGACGGCGCTTTGAGCGGAGAGGCAGGAGAGGGGGCGCTGCCCCCTCGCGGCGCGGTTGCGCCGCTCACCCCCGGAGTATTGTAAAAAAGCCAAAGCGCGGGGTAGGCGGCGGTGATGGCGATGGCGATGGTGGTGGTTCATACTTTGTTCACTTTTCGCGGTTGCGCTGCCGCATTTTGTGCTTATCTCTGGGCGGATCAGAATTCCCGGGGTGGTGTTGATGGCCGAGCTGAAGTTCATCGAGGTGCGCGGCGCGCGCGAGCATAATCTTAAGGGCATCGATGTTGATATTCCGCGCGACCAGCTGGTGGTGATCACCGGGCTGTCGGGTTCGGGGAAATCCTCGCTGGCCTTTGACACGATCTATGCCGAGGGGCAGCGGCGCTATGTCGAGAGCCTGAGTGCTTATGCGCGGCAGTTTCTTGATATGCAGCAAAAGCCCGATGTGGACCGGATTTCGGGTCTGAGCCCGGCGATTTCGATTGAGCAGAAGACCACCTCGAAGAACCCGCGCTCAACCGTTGGCACGGTGACCGAGATCTATGATTATCTGCGGCTGTTGTTTGCGCGGGTGGGGGTGCCTTACAGCCCCGCCACGGGCCTGCCGATTGAGGCCATGCAGGTGCAGGATATGGTCGACCGGGTCATGGCGCTGCCGGAGGGCACCCGGGGCTATCTGTTGGCGCCTTTGGTGCGCGACCGCAAGGGCGAGTTCAAAAAGGAGATCCTGGAGCTGCGCAAGGGCGGCTTTCAGCGGCTGAAGGTCGACGGGCAGTTCTATGAGATCGAGGAGGTGCCGGAGCTGGATAAGAAGTTCCGGCACAACATCGATGTGGTGGTGGACCGGATCGTGGTGCGGGCGGGCCTCGAGGTGCGGCTGGCGGATTCGATGCGCACGGCGCTTAATCTGGCGGATGGCATCGCCGTTCTGGAGACCGCGCCTGCGGAGGGCGAGGGCGAGCGGATGGTGTTTTCCGAGAAATTCGCCTGTCCGGTCTCGGGCTTTACCATTCCGGAGATCGAGCCGCGCCTGTTTTCCTTTAACGCGCCTTTGGGGGCCTGTCCGGTTTGTGATGGTCTGGGGATGGAGCTCTTCTTTGATGAGCGTCTGATCGTTCCGGATCAGACCCTGACGCTGCTGAAGGGGGCGATTGTGCCTTGGGCGAAGTCGAAGACGCCCTATTTTGTGCAGACCATTGAGGCTTTGTCGAAGCATTACGGTTTCGACATGAAGAAGAAATGGAAGGATCTGCCGGAGAAGGTGCAGAAGCTGTTTCTTTTTGGCTCGCAGGGCGAGGAGATCCCGTTTCGCTATGATGAGGGCGGGCGGATCTATCAGGTCACCCGCAGCTTTGAGGGTGTGATCCCCAATATGGAGCGCCGCTACCGCGAGACCGATTCCGCCTGGTCGCGCGAAGAGATGGAGCGTTATCAGAACAACCGCGCCTGTGGGGCCTGTGGCGGGCACCGGCTGAAGCCGGAGGCTCTGGCGGTGAAGATCGCGGATCATCATGTGGGCCAGGTGGTGGCGAAATCGATCCGCGGCGCGCTGGAGTGGATTGAGGGCGTGCCGGAGACGCTTTCGGTGCAAAAGCATGAGATTGCGCGCGCGATTGTGAAGGAAATCCGCGAGCGGCTGGGATTCCTGGTCAATGTGGGTCTCGATTATCTGACGCTGAGCCGAGCCTCGGGGACGCTTTCGGGTGGCGAGAGTCAGCGGATCCGTCTGGCAAGTCAGATCGGCTCGGGGCTGACGGGGGTGCTTTATGTGCTCGATGAGCCCTCGATCGGGCTGCACCAGCGCGACAATGACCGTTTGCTGGAGACGCTGAAGAACCTGCGCGATGCCGGCAATACCGTTCTGGTGGTGGAGCATGACGAAGATGCGATCCGCGAGGCGGATTATGTCTTCGATATTGGTCCCGGCGCCGGGGTGCATGGCGGCTCTGTCGTGGCCCATGGCACGCCTGCCGAGATCATGGCTAATGAGGCGAGTGTCACCGGGGCCTATCTGAAAGGCAGCCGCCGCATTGAGGTGCCCAAAGAGCGCCGCAAGGGCAATGGTAAGAAGGTCACCGTTCACAAGGCTTCGGGCAATAACCTGCGCGATGTGACGGCGGAGTTCCCTTTGGGGAAATTCGTTTGTGTGACCGGGGTTTCGGGCGGCGGCAAATCCACTCTGACCATTGAGACGCTTTATAAAAACGCCGCCGTGAAGCTGAACCGCGCGCGCGAGACCCCGGCGCCCTGTGAGGCGATCACCGGGTTTGAGCATCTCGATAAGGTCATTGATATTGACCAGCGTCCGATCGGGCGGACGCCGCGCTCTAACCCTGCGACCTATACCGGGGCGTTTGATCCGATCCGCAACTGGTTTGCCGGGCTGCCGGAGTCGCAGGCGCGGGGCTATAAGCCGGGGCGGTTTTCGTTCAATATCAAGGGCGGGCGCTGTGAGGCCTGTCAGGGCGACGGCGTCATCAAGATTGAGATGCACTTCCTGGCGGATGTCTATGTCACCTGCGAGACCTGCAAGGGACAGCGTTATAACCGCGAGACCCTGGAGGTGAAGTTCAAGGGCAAGAGCATCGCCGATATCCTCGATATGACCTGCGAGGAGGGGGCAGAGTTCTTCCAGGCGGTGCCGGCGATCCGCGACAAGATGGTGGCGCTGAACCAGGTGGGTCTGGGCTATGCCAAGATCGGCCAGCAGGCGACCACGCTTTCGGGTGGCGAGGCGCAGCGGGTGAAGCTGGCCAAGGAGTTGTCGCGCCGCTCAACCGGGCGGACGCTTTATATTCTCGATGAGCCGACCACGGGTCTGCATTTTGAGGATGTGCGCAAGCTGCTCGATATTCTTCATGCGCTGGTCGATCAGGGCAATACCGTGGTGGTGATTGAGCATAACCTTGATGTGGTGAAGACCGCGGATTGGGTGATCGACATTGGCCCCGAGGGCGGGGCAGGCGGCGGTATCGTGGTTGGCTCTGGCACGCCGGAGGAGATTGCCGCCACGCCGGACAGCCATACAGGTCGCTATCTGGCGCCCCTGCTGGCGCGATGAACCGGTTTTCGCCCGGCTTTGCGCAGTATTCCTGCGTTGAGCCGGGTCGATGCGACATTTTCGGATAGCGCTTCGGGGCTGAGTCCGTTACTCCCTCACCTCTGAGAAGCCAGCCGCCGGGTGCCTGAGGGTCCGGCTGCCAGAGGAGGGTGAGGCGTGACGGAGCGGCTCTATCTGTATGACACCACGCTGCGCGACGGGCAGCAGACCCAGGGCGTGCAGTTCTCGGTCGCTGAGAAGATTCAGATTGCGAAAGCTCTCGATGCGCTTGGCGTGGATTATATTGAGGGTGGCTGGCCGGGGGCCAATCCGACCGACAGCGATTTCTTTCAGGCAAAACCGCAGACCCGGGCGGTGTTTACCGCCTTTGGCATGACCAAACGGGCGGGCCGCTCGGCGGAGAATGATGATGTGCTGGCGGCGGTAATGAATGCGGGCACGCCGGCGGTCTGTCTGGTGGGCAAGACCCATGATTTTCATGTGACCACCGCGCTTGGGGTCAGCCTTGAGGACAATCTGGACGCGATCCGCGACTCGGTCGCGCATATGGTGGCGAAGGGGCGCGAGGCGCTGTTTGATGCCGAGCATTTCTTTGATGGCTGGAAGGCGAACCGCGGCTATGCGCTGGACTGTCTGCGGGCGGCGCAGGCGGCGGGGGCGCGCTGGATTGTGCTGTGCGACACCAATGGCGGCACGCTTCCGGCCGAGATTTTTGCCATTGTCTCAGAGGTGATTGCGGCGGGGATCCCCGGCGAGCGCCTGGGCATCCATTGCCATGACGACACCGGCAATGCCGTGGCCTGTTCGCTGGCGGCCGTCGATGCGGGGGCGCGGCAGATCCAGGGCACGCTGAATGGTCTGGGCGAGCGCTGCGGCAATGCCAGTCTGACCACGCTGATCCCGACGCTTTTGCTGAAAGAGCCTTACCGCAGCCGGTTTGTGACCAATGTGGCGGCTGAGACGCTGCCGCAGATGGTGCGGATCTCGCGCAGGCTTGATGATATTCTGAACCGGGTGCCGCTGCGTTCTTCGCCCTATGTCGGCTCTTCGGCCTTTGCCCATAAGGCGGGTCTGCATGCGAGTGCGATCCTGAAGGACCCCGCGACCTATGAGCATATCCCGCCTGAGGCGGTGGGCAATGCGCGGGTGATCCCGATGTCGAACCAGGCCGGGCAGTCCAATCTGCGCGCCCGTCTGGCGGAGGCGGGGATTGAGGTGGCGCCGGGGGATCCGCGTCTGTCGCGCATCCTGGAGGTGGTGAAGGAGCGCGAGGATCAGGGCTATGCCTATGATGGCGCTCAGGCCAGTTTTGAGCTGCTGGCGCGGCGCGAACTGGGGCTTTTGCCGGAGTTCTTTGAGGTCAAGCGCTACCGCGTGATCGTGGAGCGGCGCAGGAACCGCTATGATGAGATGGTCTCGGTTTCCGAGGCTGTGGTGGTGGTGAAGATCGGCGGGCGCAAGGTGCTGTCGGTCTCGGAGAGTTTTGACGGCGATTCCGCAGATCGCGGGCCGGTGAATGCGTTGTCGCGGGCGCTTGGCAAGGATCTGGGGCCCTATCAGGCGAGCATTGATGACATGCGGCTGGTGGATTTTAAGGTGCGGATCACCCAGGGTGGTACCGATGCGATCACCCGGGTGATCATCGACAGCGAAGACGGCCAGGGCAACCGCTGGTCCACGGTTGGGGTCTCGGCCAACCTGATTGATGCCTCGTTTACGGCGCTTCTGGATGCGATCACCTGGAAGCTGATCCGCGACGGCGTGCGCGGGATCTGAGGACAGGCCGGGGAGGGCTGGCTGCCCTCCCCGGACCCCGCCCGCGAGTATTTTGAAAAAGCCAAAGACGGCTTGACCCTGGCGCGCGCGCATGGTCAGGAGGCGCCCTGATCTGCCAGCGAAGGTGTGCCCGATGAGCCTTTCTCACTGCATTGAGCGCGTGACTGCCCAGGACCCCGATCGCCATCTGGTTTTGCAGGGGTTTCCCGAGGCTGTGCAGGCGCGGCTTTATCCGCTTTATGCGCTGAACCTTGAGATCGGCCGCGCCGCCTGGGTGAGCCGGGAGCCGCTGGTCTGCGAAATGCGGCTGCAGTGGTGGGCGGATGCGCTGGAGCGGCTGGGCGCGGGCGGCGGGGCGAAGGGGCATCCGGTGCTGGAGGCCTGCGGGTTTCTCTCGGGCGAAGCGGCGCTTTGTGCGCAGATCGCGGGGATTGTTGCGGCGCGCAGCTGGGATGTCTGGTCGGAGCCTTTTGAGGAGGATGACGCACTTTTTGCGCATCTTGAGGCGACCGGCGGGGCGTTGATGGCGGTGGCGGCGCAGCTTTGCGGTGCGGCGGGAGATCCGGAGCCGGTGCGGCAGTTCGGCACGGCCTCGGCTCTGGCGTCCTGGTTCAGAGCCGTGCCGGAGCTGGAGGCGCGCGGGCGCTGGCCTTTGCCGGAGGGCAATGAGGCGGCGGTGCGGCGTCTGGCAGCGCGCGGGACCTCGCTTCTGGCGCAGGCGCGGGCGGCGCGCGGGCAGGTGGCTAAGGCGGCGCTGCCTGCGCTGCTGAGTGGCTGGCAGACCGATGGCATCCTCGATCTGGTGCGGCGTGAGCCGGGGCGGGTGGCGGCAGGACAGCTGGTGGTGCCCGACTATAAGCGGCGCGGCAGTCTGGCCTTTCGGGCGCTGACCGGCCGGTGGTAAAATATTAATCAGTGATCAGGCGTGGGAAGCGGGGCGGTTGACAGGCCCCCCGGCTGCTCCCATCTACTGAGCATACGAGAGGGGGAGACCCGGTTGCCGAATGTCTCGGGACCTGGCCTTCCTGCCAGACAAGGAACGATGATGAGCGAAGTTCTTTCCCCCAGCTATCCGGTGCTGCCGCTGCGTGACATCGTGGTTTTCCCGCATATGATCGTGCCGCTTTTTGTGGGTCGCGAGAAATCGGTGCGGGCGCTGGAAGAGGTGATGTCGGAAGACCGGCAGATCCTTTTGTCGTCGCAGATCGACCCCACCGTGGATGACCCGAAAGCCGATGGCATCTACCGTGTGGGTGTGCTTGCCAATGTGCTGCAACTCCTGAAGCTGCCCGATGGCACCGTGAAGGTGCTGGTCGAGGGCCGCTCGCGCGTGGCGATCACCGATTTTGTGGAAAACGACGTTTTCTTTGAGGCCCGCGTGGAGCCGCTGGCAGAGCTTCCGGGTGAGGAAGAGCTGGTCACGGCTCTGGTGCGCACGGTCTCGGAGGAATTTGAGCGCTACGCCAAGATCCGCAAGAACATCCCCGAAGAAGCGCTGGCCGCTGTCGCTGAGACCCGCGAGAGCGCGCGTCTGGCGGATCTGGTGGCCGGGCATCTGGGCATTCAGGTGGCGCAGAAGCAGCTGCTGCTGGAGACGCTGGATGTGGCTGAGCGCCTGGAGGCGGTTTACGGCCATATGCAGGGCGAAATGTCCGTGTTGCAGGTCGAGAAGAAGATCAAATCCCGCGTCAAATCGCAGATGGAGCGCACCCAGCGTGAATACTATCTGAACGAGCAGATGAAGGCGATCCAGAAGGAACTCGGGGACGGCGAAGACGGCCAGAACGAGATCCAGGAGCTTGAGGAGCGCGTGCGCAACACCAAGCTTTCGAAAGAGGCCCGTGAAAAGGTCGATGCCGAGATCAAGAAGCTGAAGTCGATGAGCCCGATGAGCGCGGAAGCGACCGTCGTGCGCAATTATCTCGACTGGATCCTGGGCGTGCCCTGGGGGGTGAGTTCGCGGATGAAGAAGGACCTTGGCAAGGCTGAGGACATTCTGAACGCCGATCACTACGGCCTTGAGAAGGTGAAAGAGCGGATTGTTGAGTATCTGGCGGTGCAGAACCGTTCGCAAAAGCTCAAAGGTCCGATCCTGTGCCTTGTGGGTCCTCCGGGCGTGGGGAAAACCTCGCTGGGCAAATCGGTGGCCAAAGCCACGGGGCGCGAGTTTATCCGCATCTCGCTGGGCGGCGTGCGCGACGAGTCTGAGATCCGCGGTCACCGCCGGACTTACATCGGCTCAATGCCCGGTAAGATCATCCAGGCGCTGAAAAAGGCGAAGACCACCAACCCGCTGATCCTGCTCGATGAAATCGACAAGATGGGCCAGGACTTCCGCGGCGATCCGGCCTCGGCGCTGCTGGAGGTGCTGGATCCGGAACAAAACTCGACCTTCGTCGATCACTACCTCGAAGTGGAATATGACCTCTCCAACGTCATGTTCCTGACCACTTCGAACAGCTACAACATGCCCGGGCCGCTGCTGGACCGGATGGAGATCATCTCGCTTTCGGGTTATACCGAGGATGAAAAGCGTGAGATCGCCAAGCGTCACCTGCTGCCCAAGCAGACCACGGCGCATGGGTTGAAAAAGGCGGAATTCAGCGTCTCGGATGAGAGCCTGAATGATGTCATCCGCTATTACACCCGTGAAGCGGGCGTGCGGAACCTGGAGCGCGAGATCGCGAAACTGGCCCGTAAGGCCGTGACCGAGATCGTCAAAGGCAAGACCAAAGCCGTGGCGGTGGAGCCTGCGCTTCTGGAAGACATGCTCGGCGTGAAGAAATTCCGCTATGGCCTGGCCGAGAAGGAAGATCAGGTTGGTGTGGTGACGGGTCTGGCCTGGACTTCGGTGGGCGGGGATCTGCTGCACATTGAGGCGCTGAAACTGCCGGGCAAGGGTCGCATGAAGACCACCGGGAAACTCGGTGACGTGATGAAGGAATCGATTGAGGCGGCCTCGAGCTATGTTCGCTCGATCGCGCCGAAGATCGGGGTGAAGCCGACCAAGTTTGACGCGGTCGATATTCACGTTCACGTCCCCGATGGGGCAACCCCGAAGGATGGCCCATCGGCGGGTCTGGCCATGGTGACCTCGATTGTCTCGGTGCTGACCGGCATTCCGGTGCGCAAAGACATCGCCATGACCGGCGAAGTCTCGCTGCGTGGCAATGCCATGGCGATCGGTGGTCTGAAGGAGAAGCTGCTGGCGGCGCTGCGGGGTGGCATTACCACCGTGCTGATCCCGGAAGAAAACGCCCGCGATCTGCCGGAAATCCCGGAGAACGTGAAGGCCGGTCTGAAGATCATCCCGGTGACCCATGTCAGTGAGGTGCTGGAACTGGCCCTGCTGCGCAAGCCGGAGCCGATTGAATGGGACGAGGCGGCGGAAGAAGCCGCAGCCCTCGCCCGGATTGAGGCAGGGCGCGGCGGCGAGACCCGCACAGCGCATTAACACTCCTTAAAAGCCGCCCCTCGGGGCGGCTTTTTCATCAGGTGTGGGGGCTGTCATAGCCCGCACCTGGAGTTTGTTAACGATTTTTGCTCAATCCGCCCTCATAGTGGCCGGGTGCCTGATGAAATCGCTGGCCGCTGGCGCGCTTTTCGCGGCAGGCCTGAACCGGAGAAATGGAATGAGCGACGACGACACCCCGCTGCCTGTCGGGGCAGGGCAGAAACTGCGTCCCGGTGCCTTTGCCGAGGCCGTGGCCACCCGCAGCGGGATGCGCCGCGCCGACGCGCGGCTGGCCATTGAGGCAGTTTTGGGAGAGCTGGCAGAGGCCTTTGAACGTGGTGAGGCCTTTGTGCTGCCCGGCCTTGGCGCGGGAAAGATCACCCGCAACAAGAATGGCGGCCTGGTCATTAAACTTCGGCTAAAGAACGATAAAAATGGCGAACTCCCTCTTGCGCCCCCCGATGTCAGCGGCTAAACACCCCTTATCGGGCGATTAGCTCAGCGGTAGAGCGCTTCGTTCACATCGAAGATGTCAGCGGTTCAAATCCGTTATCGCCCACCAGAACAGGCCCAGTGAAGTAAGGAAATTCCTTGTTTCATTGGGCTTTTTCCATTCTGATATTACAAACGAAAACTGTGACCTGGCTGGTTCACAGCGTTCTCTTCTCAATCGGGACAGCAGATATTTGCCAGGCGGGTCATGCCTGAAGCGCGCCGGGCTGTGTCGGAAAGTCGGCGTGGAGAGGGTCTCCGGGGTCTGACCGCGCACTGCGTTGAAGTCGCTGCATGGGGGGCTCGCAAGCTGCAGCTTCAAATTGCGCAGGCGGAACGTAAGCAACCGCTTCTATCCCGTCGGATGCCCTTTGGCCCCTGATCAGATCGCCGTCTCTCACTACCGGCACAGGATTGCGCGGGATGATGAGCTGCGCAATGACGTGCGGCATTCATACTTCGGCACAGACGATCAACTGGTTCAGCTTTATGGAACAGGGATGGTCGTCGGCGTGCCCGGTGCTGTGACGCGGTTTTAGGATTGAGCCGTCGAAGGCCCTCGGTCCGCGAGAGGCTGCGAAAAGCACGGATTTGGACTTCTGCGACCTGCCTGTCGAATGCCCTGGCCATGAGCCTCTGGCCGGGCTGTTTGAGGCAGTTCATCCAATCGTCGGGCAAACCAATCGCAGGGCATTTGATCCACCGGATCAGAGGCTTATCCTGCTCATACCCGGACGGTTTGCGGATCCTCCTCACCGCTGGAGATCTGTTGCAGGCCCCGCTGGCCGGAGGGCCTCGCGTCCCACCCATGCCCGCATCAAGCCATGGGTCAGTGAACCTCGGCGCTTCAATGCCTGGTTATAAGCACGCCAGTTGCTCGCCTTCCAGCGGGGCCTCGGCGGATAGTTTATACCAACAACGTAGCATGATCAGGAAGGGCCCTGAATCCTAAGAGATTTATGCAACGGCGCCCCGTTGCACCCATAGCTATATGCTCCACAAGAGTGTGATTGGGAATTCAATCTGTCGATACAGAGCCGTCGTCAGTGATCCGCGCGCAGCGGCAGGGTAAAAAGCCAAATCTCAGGCGGAGTTATTGCTGAGAGTTCAGAGAGCGGCGACAGCCACCGGCGAAGGGTTAGCCCAGGGCAGGTCCCTCAAAGCCCCCCGGTGCCGCGCGAGACGGGCCCACTGGAAGGGCGGGCGCATTCGGTCTATCATCGGGATCTATGCCAGACGCCACGACCTTCGCCCGTCACTCTCCCCACCCGGCCTTTCTGGCGCAGGTTCCGCGTCCGACAGATCGTGGCCTGGCGCAGCTTTTGCGCCATAAGGCCAGTGGTGCGCGGGTTTTGTGGCTGGAGGCTGAGACCCCTGAGCCGGTCTTTACCATCAGCTTTCCCACACGACCGCAGGATGATCGCGGCGCCGCGCATGTGCTGGAACATCTGATCTTTCGCGGCTCACGGCGCTACCCGGCGGATCCGCTGTATCCGGCGCTGACGGAGGCCACGATGGGCAGCTTTCTGAATGCCTCGACGCGGCCTGATTATACAACCTTTCATGCGGCCGCCCCCACCGGTTGCGGGCTTCTGCCAATCCTGCAGGTGGTTCTGGATGCGGTTTTCAACCCGAAACTGGACGCTCAGGCCTTTCGGGAGGAGGCCTGGGATCTGCCCGAGGGGGCGATTTCGGCGCGGGGCGTTATCCTGAGTGAGATGCGCGATTATATGGCGCATGCCGACAACGCCCTGGCCCTGGGGTTGCGGGCCGCGATCCTCGGTGGCGGGGACGGGGCCTTTAATCAGGGCGGGGATCTGACATGCCTTTTGCAGTTGACCCTGCAGCAGGTGCAGGATTTTCACCGCGAGAGTTTCAACCCCGGCAATGCCTGGATCACCCTTTATGGGGGTGCGGCGGAGGCTTTGGCGCAGATCGACAGGGCACTTTGCGAGGCGCGGGAGCGCGGCGGCGAGGTCGCACCGGCGCGGGCAGGGGCGCCGCTGTCGGATGTCACTCTGACCCATGGCTCTGGTGCCACTCGCTGTGGATATGCCTGGCGGTTGCCACAGGACTGCCCGCCGGAACTCGCGGTTCTGCTCGACAGCCTGCTCATCAGCGGGCCGGAGGCCGTGTTTCGCAGGTTGCCCGGGCTGATCCCTGGCCCCGCCACAGCCCTGGTGCGCGATATCTCACAGCCCTATCTGACGCTTGCCTTTGCGGATGGCGAGGACGCGCCCCTGAAACAATGTGTTGGGGACCTGCTGGCCGGGGTGTCGCCCGATGCGGTGGAGGTGGCGTTAAGCCATGCGCTCTTTATCTGGTATGAGACAGACGTCAGCCCGCGCCGCCCGCTCGGGCTGCAGATTTTTGATCCGCTGATCGCGCCCTGGCTGAATGGCCGCGACCCCTTTGCGCTGCTTGACGCCGGGGGGAAACTCCGGGCGCTGCGGGACCAGCCCCGTGACGCACAAAGGCTGCTCCAGGGGCTGATCTCGCAGGTATTTGGCCGCGGTGCTCCCGAAAGCTGCGTGAAACTTCTGCCGCAGGCGGTCGAAGCGGGGCTTTCACCGCCACCGCCCGCAGGGCGGGCCTTGCCGTTTCGACCGTTGCTCCTTTCCGGGGCCCCGCCTGCGATCCCCGAAGGCCTGCCGGAGCCGGAGGTTGAGACCCGCGGGTCTGTCAGCCTGCTCAGCCCTGAGGAGGACCCGCTCTCCCGGCTGAAGATTGCCTTTGTGGCTGAGGCGGGCGGCGGCGGGGGACTGGCCTCGCTGGCCACAGGCCTGGCACGCGATCTGACAGCGGAGCGCAGCCTTGCGCGCGTGGCGCGCGGGGTCGGGGTGTGGGCCGGGGCCTGTGGCGGGCAGGGGGTGTTGTGGCTGCAACTCACCACCCTGCCTGAGGATTTTTCCACCGCCTGTGACGCGCTGGTGCGGACTCTGAGCCGCGGGTGCCTTGGCGCGCCTGAAGATCCGGGGCCTGCCATGCTGGCGCGGATGATCTCCCGCCCGCAAAGCGTGATCGCGGCGCGGCTGCGGGCAGGGCTCTCTGCGAACTCGGCGCTGCACGATGCCCTGGCAGGTCCGGGGCTGGTGTTGCAGCCCCGGCGCCCGGCACAGGATCTGCGGCTTTCGGGGCGGGTGTATCTTGCGGCAAGCGGCACTCGCGGTGCGGCTTTGCAGGGTCTTTCTGAGCGCCTCGCCGCGCTCAGCCACAGCGCTGCGCCTGCGGTTTGCGGGGGGATGAGCGCGAAGGGGGGGGATGGCTTTGCGCTTCCGGTTCCCTTTCACTGTGTCGGCCTTGGGTTTCGCAGCTCACAACCGGCGGCTGCGCGTGTGCTGCTGCGGGCGACTGAGGCCGCCTTTCTCTGGCCGGAAATTCGTGGCGCGGGTGGGGCTTACGGGTTGCGAAGCGAGGTGGACTCCGAAGGAGAGGCAGTGATTTTCACCGCCCGTGATCCGCATCTTCTGCGCAGCCTCGATGTGTTGCGGGCTGCGATGGGGGGGATCCGGGGCCGCCTCTCGCCGGATGTGCTGGAGCGTTGCCGCCTTGGGGCTGCGGGGCAGCTGCTGACCCCGTCAGGGCCGCAGGATCTTCTGGAGGAGGTGCTGCGCGCGCAGATCACCGGCACCTCATATCGCGCCGCAGCAAAGGCCGAACTGACCCATCTGCGGGCCTTAACGCTGGCAGAGCTGCACCGCGCCGCAGAGGAGACAGAGGCAGCGCTGGCAGAGGCGCGCCCGGTGATCTTCGGGCCTGAGGCCAGCCTGCGCGCTGCCCTGGCAGAACGCCCGGGGCTGTTTACCCTGCACTCAGATCTGCAATCGCCAGCGCCAGCGCAGCGCTGACGCCCGGATCAGAGAGGCTGTGCCCGGCCGCCTCCACCATACGGATCTCGGCCCCCGGCCAGAGCGCCGCAAGCCGCGCCGTGCCCTCCGGTGGGCAGAGAAGATCAAAACGACTTTGCACCAGAATGCCCGGAAGTCCCGCCAGGCGGGGCGCGTTCTGCAGGATCTGCCCCGGCGAAAGATAGCAGTCGTTCAGAAAATAGGAGGCCTCCATGAAGGGCGTGGCGGGCAGCGGCGCATCATCGGGGCGGGTGATCGGCGCCTCAGAGCCGGGGCGAAGCTCTGACATCGCGCGCTCCATGTCATACCACAGGAAGGCCGCGGGACGGTGGATCTGCGGATCGGGATGCAGGATCTGCTGCCAGATCGCAGTCAGGGGATCCTCAGATCCGGCCAGGCTCTGAAAAGCGGTAAAGAGACGGGGATAGAATGTGCAGAGCCGGGTCAGAAACGCCGCCTCCAGCTCTGCCCGGGTGCCGAGAAACACCGCCCGCAGCGCCAGGCCCGACACAGCGGCGGGATGCGCCTGGGCATAGGCCAGCCCCAGCGTCGCCCCCCAGGAGCCGCCAACGACCAGCCAGCGGCCCAGGTTGAGATGACGGCGCAAGGCCTCCAGGTCGCCGATCAGATGGGCGGTCGTATTGGCCGCGCGGCTGCGCCGCGGCAGGCTTTGGCCCGCGCCGCGCTGATCGACAAAGACCACGAAATGGCGCTCGGGGTCAAAAAGGGCGCGTTGACCGGGGTTACAGCCGCTGCCCGGGCCGCCGTGCAAAAAGACCACCGGCACACCGCCGGGCTTGCCCCAAAGCACCACATGCAGGCGATGCCCGTCGCCCGCGTCAAAAAAGAAGCTGCGCTCTGACAAAGGGTTACGCCTTATCGGTCTCCGGCGTTCCGCCCGAGAAATTGCGGTAGATAAAGCTGTCGCTGCCGCCCGCGGATTCCAGCGCCGCCTCAAAAATCCGCTTGTGATGCGGGGATTTCGCGCAGGCGGGATCGGTGTTTCCGGCCTTGCCGGTCAGCGCAAAGGCCTGGCAGCGGCAGCCGCCGAAATCGATCTCTTTGAATTCGCAGGACTGACAGGGCTCGGGCATCCAGCCGGTGCCACGATAGGCGTTAAAGGCCTCGGAATTGTCCCAGATCCAGCGGATGGATTTATTGCCGCGCACGGAATCAAACTCCAGCCCGGTGATGCTTTCCGCCGCATGGCAGGGCAGCACCTTGCCCGCGGGCGAGATATTGAAGAACTGCCGTCCCCAGCCGCCCATGCATTGCTTCGGGCGCTCGGCATAGTAATCGGGGATCACATAGTCGATCTCCATGATGCCATGAAGCTGGCTGCGCGCGCTTTCGACGATCGCGGTGGCGCGGTCCATCTGCTCGCGGCTGGGCATCAGCGAGGCGCGGTTTTTCAGCGCCCAGCCGTAATACTGCACATTGGCCACTTCCAGCCGCTGGGCGCGCAGCTGCAGCGCCAGATCAATGATTTCAGGCAGTTGCGGCAGGTTCTGGCGGTGCATCACCGCATTGACCGTCAGCGGCAAACCCATTTCATGGACCCAGGCCGCCACTTCCAGCTTTTTGGCATGGCCGTTTTTAAAGCCGCCCACCCGGTCGGCCATGGCGGCATTTGCCCCCTGAACCGAGATCTGCACATGGTTCAGCCCGGCATCCGCCAGGGCCTGCAGTTTATCGCGCGACAGCATCACCGCCGAGGTGATGAGGTTCGAATAAAGCCCCACATCATGGGCGCGCTGCACCAGCTGCACCAGATCTTTGCGCACCGTCGGCTCGCCACCCGAGAAGTGGATCTGCAAAACGCCGATCTCGGCCAGCTCGTCGATGACGCGCAGCCATTCTTCGGTCGAAAGTTCCTTGCCCGAGGCTTCAAGCTCGACCGGGTTCGAGCAATAGGGGCATTGCAGCGGGCAGCGGTGCGTCAGCTCCACCAGCACCGCCAGCGGAATGCCGTAATCTGCCTTGGCCGTGTCGCCCTTGCGGGTGACCAGGGCGAATTCGTCCTGTGCAAGGATTTCGTCCATCCTGGTAACTCCTTAACTGTCAAAGCCTGGCCGGGGGCCTGTGGGGGCGCTCCGGAAGGTCCGTGGTGTCAGCCGGGGCTGACGTTTAAACATAGCCTTAGGGGCCGGGATTTCCAGGGCTGCAGATCCCGAGGAATCCGATCAGCCCTCGCTGACGAGGGTCAGAAAGCCGCGATCGGACATATCCTGAAACATCTCAATCGCATCGGCCTCAATCACCGCCGCATCGGCGGCATAGGTCTGTGCCAGATGGGCGGCGATTTCGGCCACCGTGCGCTGGCCATCGGCTTCCTGCAGCAGGACCACGGCGGTCGGCTCGGGGATCAGCACGCGCTCGGGCACCAGGATCAGCCAGCGGTCGCGCGCCGGATCATGGCGCAGCACCACATGGCGCGGCAGGCGCGGACGGCTGTCACGGGTGACAACCGCGCGGGTCGGGGTGACCGAGGGGCGCCAGACGGGGGCCTCTTCGCCACTCATGCGTCGCGTCCCGGAACAAAGGCACCGGGCGGCACCATGCCGTTCACATAGGCCTGATAAAGCGCATCCTGCTGCACCCAGAGCACATCGGTCTTGAAGGCCAGGGCATCGCAGACCTGCTGACGCTGCTCAGGGGTTTGGGCATGCTCAAGGCAGTATTTCAGCGCAAATTCCGCGTCACGCGTCGCCTGGTTCAGACGACGGCTGAAATAGACCATCACTTCGGGGTTGATGAAGTCATAATGCTTCAGCATGCCCGCGATGCGTTCGCGGTGGATATTCGGGGCGAAAAGCTCTGTCAGCGAGGAGGCAATCGCCTCCAGCGGAGAGCGGTCGCGGACGAAATGCACATAGGCCTCAACCGCAAAGCGGGTGGCCGGAAGGATGCCGCGGGTGGATTCGACATAGTCGCGCGACAGCCCCAGACCATCGGTCAGCACCAGCCAGCGCTCAATCCCGCCCTCATCGCCTTCGATGCCGTCGTGATCCTCAATGCGGTGACGCCATTCCAGACGGGTCGCGCGGTCGCGGAACCGCGACAGCACCACGGCATCTTTAATCGGAATGATCGACTGATAGGCAAAGCGGTTCAGCGCCCAGGCCTGGACCTGGCCCTTGTTCAGCTTGCCGCCGTGCAGCAGGTGATGAAAGGGGTGCAGACTGTGATAGCGGGTCTCACCGATCCAGCGCAGGCGGCGCTCCATGGCCTCGGGGCTGTCGAGCGGCTCCTGCGGTTCGGGAAGGACCTCCGCCGTGTAAATGCCGGTCGCGCTCATGCGGTGAACTCCTGTCCCTTGCGGGGAATGATCCAGCCCGCGGCTTCAACGGAAGCGCGCTCGGGCGAATCCTCCAGCCAGACGGGGTTGGAATTGTTGATGTGAACAAAGACCTTACGGGTAATGCCCAGATCACTGAGCAAGGCCATGCTGCCGCCCGGTCCCGACATTGAGACATGCCCCATGCTGGCCCCGGTCTTTTGCGCCAGCCCTGCGCGGATCATCTCATCATCGCGCCAGAGCGTGCCGTCAAAGAAGACCAGATCCGCCCCGCGCAGACGCGCTTCCAGATCGGGCGACATCGCGGCACAGGCGAGGATCACATGCGCCCGCTTGCCGGTCGTGCGATCCGAGAGCGTCAGCCCGATGGTGTCGCCGACGGAATGCCCCTCACCTTCCGGGGTGCCTTCGAGATACCAGGCCGCTTTGCCGGGAACCGTGAAGGCCTCCACCACAAGGCCCGAGGGGGTACCATCGGGCAGGGCAGGCTCAAAGACCTCGCCAAGGGTGATCGGCAGACGCGGCACACGCCCGGGGTTCAACACGTTGAAGACCGAGTTCGAGGCCAGGGTCTCCAGCACACGCGGGTGGCCGTAAAGCGCGAAGGGCTGGCCCTCGCGCATCGACAACAGCCCGGTGATCGCGTCGATTTCGCCATTGGTCAGGAACACGCCCGCGATGGGGCTGTGACGCAGATGGCCTTCGCGCGGATGTAGCTGCGGGGTTGTCAGGATCTGCGCGCGGATATCGGGCGAGGCATTGATCAAAAACCAATGCTGCCCGTCATCGGCTGAGACCGCGAGCGACACCTGAGTGTCCTGCATCTCTGCGCGTCCCCAAGCCTCTGCGCAGATCGCGCAGCGGCAGTTCCATTGCGGCAAAGCGCCGCCTGCTGCAGCCCCGAGAACGATGACTTTAAGCATTCAGTCGGCCCCGAAGGCTGCAGCACTGCAACATTACTTCTGCTTTGCGCAGGCGTACATGTTGATTTCCATGCTGACCGGAACTTCAGCGATCGTCGGTTTGGTCCATGCCATGATGGTAGCCTCCGTTGGGCCGCGTTTTCGGCGCGGGGTTGGTGCAAAGGGTTGCTCTGCCTCAAAAAGTTACGCGCTGCGACAAGGTGGCGCAATCTATGGGCAGTATAGACCCGGGCCTATGACCCTGCCGCGCGAACGAAGGGCGGCTCGGGTTCAATCGCGGGGTGGCTGACGCAGGCTGCGGCGCGCAGCAGCTCATCAAGCACCTCACGGATGGTTTCCTGATGGGCATATTGCGAGGGCACAATCGCGATGATCTGCCGCGGCGCGACCGAGACATCATAAAGCCGCACCCCGGCAGTTGAGAGCGAGGCGGGCGCCACGCTCAGCGCCGGGGCAAGGCAGACGCCCAGGCCCGAGCGCACCATCTCAACGGCCATGTCAAAGCTGCGGCTGCGCCCCACGGTGCGGTTTCCCGGCAGGATCCGGTCAAACCACTGCTGCTGGCGCTGGCTGTGGATCGAGCCGAAGACAAACTGAATGACCTGCCGGAGCGTCTGATACTGCGCCTCAGAGAGATCCCGGCCCGGATCTGTCACCTGGCTCAGATCAAGGCTGCGCGGCACCACCAGCACGTTTTTATCGCTCAAAAGCGGCACCTGGGTGAAGCCCGGCGGCAGATCCCCCACGGAATTGGCCGCCAGAAGCGCGATCCCGATGCGGCGGGCATAGAGCAGCTCCAGGATTTCGCCGGGGCTGCCTTCATGGGTGTCGATGTCAAAGACCGCATGACGCGCGCGGATGGCATGCATCGCCGGCGGCACCAGCACCCGCATGGCCGAGGGCAGCCCGCCAATGCGGATCGTCTGCTGCCGGCCCTGGCCGTGATCGGTGATCATATCCTCCATTTCCTGGACCGCGCGCAGCACATCTTCGGCGTGGCGCAGAAAAGCGGTGCCGAATTCCGTCAGGGTCAGGCTGTTGCCCGAGCGCGTGAAAAGAGCATTGCCAAGGCTCGCCTCCAGCGAGGACAGCTGCTGCGAGAGCGTGGGCTGCGTCACCTCCAGCATCCGCGCGGCGCGGGTCATGGATCCGGCCCGGGCCACCGCCCAGAAGACCTGGATCTTGCGCACAGAGATATCGCCGCCGACCCGCAGGCCTGCGGCGCGGGGGGGTCTTTTCACATCATCGCGCTCGGGTATCTGGCTCATGCTCACCTGCATCCGGCCCGCAGGGCTCCGGCAAAGGTGCGGAAAAGGCGGGCATCTCAGCTCTCAGCAATAGAAGCCAGGGCGGGTGATTTCCACCCCCGCATGGGGATGAGGTGGCCGGGCACAGCGGCAGGGGTGCTTTTCCCCGGGCGTTGCCGCCGCTATACCGGGGGCGACAGCCGGGCGGCTGCCCTGAGGCTTACGGGCCTTTGTCTCCCCGTTTTAAAGGTAATCCCGGAGTTCTGATGACCCTTGCAGCCACGCCCGCCCCCGGGGCCGCCGCCCTGCCGCCCGCCATTGATGTGCGCGGGCTGACTTTGCGCTACGGCGCGCATGTGGCGCTGGACAACCTGAGCCTGAGCGTGGCCGCGGGCAGCTCTTTTGCGCTGCTCGGCCCCAATGGCGCGGGCAAAAGCACGCTGATGTCGGTGCTCTCGACGCTGCGCCTGGCGGATGCGGGGGAGGTGCGGGTGGCGGGCCATGACGTGCGCCGCGCGTCGCGGGCGGTGCGGCAATCCATTGGTATGGTCTTTCAGGACCCCAGCCTGGATGACCGTCTTTCGGCCGAAGAAAACCTTGATTTTCATGGCCGCGTCTATGGCATGCCGGGCCGCGCGCGGGCCGAGGCGATCGACCGGATGCTGGCGCTGGTTGAGCTGGAGGACTGGCGCGAGGCGGTGGTGCGCAGCTTTTCCGGCGGCATGAAGCGGCGGCTGGAGATTGCGCGTGCGCTGATGCATGCGCCGAAGATCCTCTTTCTTGATGAGCCGACGGTGGGCCTTGATGCCCAGACCCGCAATAAGATCTGGGCCTATCTCGAAGCCGAACGCCGCACGCGCGGCCTGACGCTTTTCACCACCACCCATTACATCGAAGAGGTCGCGGGCGCCGATCAGATCTGCATCGTCGACAAGGGCCGCATCATCGCCGAAGGCAGCCCCGAGGCGCTGCGGCGTGAGATGGGCCAGCCCTGGCTGCATGTCACCCCGGCCTCTGAGGCGGATTACGCGGCGCTGCTGGCGGCCTTTCCCGAGGCGCGGACGCCCTCGCCGGGGGATCTGTCGCTGGCGGTGACCGGAGAGAGCTTCGTGCCGGATCTTCTGGCGCGTTTTGGCAATCAGCTCAGCGCTTTGCGCTATGAGGCCCCGACGCTGGAGGGGGTTTTCCTCAGCCTGACCGGACGCGCTTTGCGCGACCGTGCCGATGGCGCGCGCGAGGCGCAGCGCAGCGCCGGGCGGCGGGCAGGGCGGCGATGATCGCACTCGCCCGCCTCGCTGTTCTCATCGCGCTGCTGGCGCTGTGGCAATTTGCCGCCCTGCGCATGCCGCAGGGGCTTTTTGCCTCTCCGCTGGAGACCCTGGCGGCGGCGGGCGTGATGCTGCGGGAAGGGCGTCTCTTTGCGGCAACAGCGGAATCGCTTGGCGTCTATCTGACGGGTCTGGGGGCGGCTGCCGTCACGGGGGTGACGATCGGCGTCGCCATGGGGGCGGTGCCGCTGCTGGGCCGCACGCTGGATCTTTTTGTCAATGCGCTGGCGGCGACGCCACGGGTGGCCTTTGTGCCGCTGATCATCGTGGTTTTAGGCCTTGGGATGAGTGCCAAGGTCTTCATCGTCTTCTTAGGCGCGCTGATGCCGATCATTCTGAACACCGCTGCGGGTGTGCGGGCTGCGGACCGCGATCTGATTGAAATGGCGCGCTCTTTTGGCACCAGCCGGGCGCGGGTTTTCACCGAGGTGGTGCTGCCGGGTGCGGTGCCCTTTCTTTTGACCGGCCTGCGGATCGGGGCCACCATTGGCCTGATCAACACCGTGGTGGCTGAGCTTTACACCGCCGTGACCGGGCTTGGCGGGCTGCTGGCGGTCTATGGCGGCAGCTTTCGGATGGCGGAATATTTCGTGGTGGTGCTGACACTCTCGCTGATCGGGGTCTGCGTCACCGAGGCGCTGCGCCATATTGAGACACGACTGACACGCTGGAAGGGCCAGGGGCAAAGATGAAGGCTGTGACACTGAAATCTCTGCTGATCGCGGCGCTGAGCGCGCTGGCGCTCCCGGCGGCGGCGGAGCCGTTCCGGCTGATCATCACCGATATGGAGGCACCGCTGGTGCCCAATTCCATCGTCGATATCGCGCTCTCCGAGGGCTATTTCACCCGCGCAGGCGTTGAGGTCGAGTTGATCCGCGTGCAGCAGACCCCGATGGCGCTGGCGGCCCTGCAGTCGGGCCAGGGCGAGATGGCCAATGTCGCAACGGAAGGTCTGGTGCAACTGGCCGCGCGCGGCAATGACCGCCTGAGGGCGGTGATGTCGCCCAATAAGGCGCTGCCCTATCTGATCGCGGGTCGGGCGGGGATGACGCTGGAGGGGCTGGCGGGCCAGGCTTTCGGCATCGGCCGGGTCGGCAGCCTTGATCAGCTGCTGTCGCTGAAGGTTCTGGAGGGGAAGGGCGTGGCGCCCGACAGTCTGCGGCTGGTGGCGCTTGGCCAGCCGGATGTGCGCGCCCGCGCTCTCGCGGCGGGGCAGATCGCAGCGACGACCCTGTCGGTCGGGACCTGGGCCGCGCTTCCCGATCATGAGGCGCTGCCGGTTCTGGTCGCGGTTGACGCTTATTACCAGGCGGCCCCGGTGGTCAGCAAAGTCAACGCGGTCACCACCGAAACGCTGACAGCCCGCCGCGCAGAGGTCGAGGCGGTGATCACCGCGCTGACCCTGGCGGCGCGGGATATGGCCGCCGATCCCGAGGCCTGGCCCCGCGCCATGGCGAAGCTGCGCCCGGATGTGGCCCCTGAGGTCCTGGCCGAGCTTGCCCTGGCCTTTCAGACCTCCTGGGCGGTGAATGGCGGGCTTCAGGGACCCGAGCTGCGCCAGACCGCCGACTGGCTTTTCGCGACCGAGGAGTTTGCCGGGCTGACCCGTCCTGACCCTGCGGCCTGGGCTGAGTTCGGCCCCCTTGATGCCGTGCTGCAAAACATCGGGATTGTCGGGGGCGGCGACGGATATGCGCGATGACTGACGCCCCTCCGGCCGTTCTGAAAAATGTCTCGCTGCGCTTTCCGGGGGCCGCTTTTGCGGCGCTTGAGGATGTGAGCCTGGAACTCGCCGCCGGAGAGGTGGTGACGATCCTTGGCCCCTCAGGCTGCGGTAAAACGACACTTCTGCGGCTGATCGCGGGGCTGGTAAAGCCCGACAGCGGCAGTGTCCGCGTCTTTGGCGCGCCGCCGGTGCCGGGCGCGCGCTCGGCGCTGGTGTTTCAGAACTTCCGCCTGCTGCCCTGGAAAACCGTGGCCGAAAATGTGGGCTTTGTGCTGGCAGACCGCCCCGCGCCCGCACGCCGTGCGCGGGTGCAGGAGATGCTGGCCATGGTCGGGCTGTCGCGCTTTGCCGAAAGCTATCCGCGTGAGCTTTCGGGCGGTATGCAGCAAAGGGTGGCGCTGGCCCGGGCGCTGGCAGCCGATCCGGACATCCTTTTGATGGATGAGCCCTTCGCGAGCCTTGATGCGCAGTCGCGCGAGTTGATGCAGGCCGAGATTTCCCGGCTGTCGCGGCAGGGCGCGGGGCGCAGCGTGGTCTTTGTCACCCATAGCGTCGATGAGGCGCTGGTCCTGGGCGACCGGGTGGTGCTGATGTCGCCGCGTCCGGGGCGGGTTGCGAAATCCCTTGACCTTCCCTTCCGGGGCGGCGCAGAAGCCCGCCGCAATCACCCCGACTTTTCCCTGTTGCGCGGCGAGCTTTGGGCGGCGCTGCGCGAGATGGTTCTGTCGGACCCGCAGTCGGATTTTCACGGCCGCGGCCTTGACGAGAGTAATGAATGACCGAGGTTCTTGCGATCCTGCGCGGCATCCACGGGGTGTGGCTCAGAGAGATCATGCGCGCCACCCGCGACCGGGGCCAGCTTCTGGGCGGCGTCAGCCGCCCGCTGATCTGGCTGATGATCCTTGGCGTCGGGCTGAATCCCTATTTCCGGGGCGAGGTCTTTGGCGAAGTGAAAATGGTGCTGCCGTTTAACTATCTGCAGTTTCTGTTTCCTGCCGTGATCGTCCTCAACATCATGTATACCTCGATCCAGTTTGCGGTTTCTGTGATCTGGGACCGCGAGTTCGGCTTTCTGCGCGAGGTGCTGGTCTCGCCCATGCCCCGCTGGGCGGTGCTTTTGGGCAAGGTCCTCGGCGGGGCTACGGCGGCGACCGGCCATGGCACCCTGGTGCTGATCCTGGCGCGCTTTGCCGATGTGACGCTGACCGCGCCGCAGGTCTTTGCGGCCATCGGCTATATGTTTGCGCTGTCTTTTGCGCTGACCTGTTTTGGAGTGGTGCTGGCGGGTAAGGTACGCAGCTTTGAAGGCTTCGGGGTCTTTTCCAACACCCTCATTCTGCCGATGTATTTCGCCTCGTCCTCGGTCTTTCCGCTGGATCCCTCGCTGACGCGGACGCAGCTTTCGACGAGCTATCCTGAGTGGCTTTTGTGGCTGATCCGGGTCAATCCGATCACCTATGCGGTGGATGCACTGCGCGGAATTCTTATTGGATTTCATCAGTTTCCGGCCATGATCGGCTATGCGCTGGTGGCCGCGGGCTGCGCGGGCTTCTTCGCCTGGGCGCTGCGGAGCTTTGGAAAATGAGCGCGCTGGCGAAGGGGTGGCGGCGGCCCTTACGGGACATTTCTCTGCTGGCCGGATTTCTGGCGGCGGTCAGTTTTCTGCCCGCAGATACCTCTCTCGCCGAGCGTCAGGCCTCGGGGCAGCTGCGCTACTGCGTGGCCGATCAGAACAGCCCTCTGATCCGCGATCCCGCAGCGGGCGGCCCGGGGCCGGAACTCAGGCTGATGCAGGCTGCCGCCGGGCGTCTGGGTGTTCAGCTTCGTCTGGTTGAGGTGGCCAATATCGGGCGTTCGTTCAATCCGGCGGACTGGAATCTGACGCGCGCTCAATGTGATGTGCTGGGCGGCGGGCTGGCGGATTCTGCGGCCAATCGCGGATTTATGACGCTGATCCCCACCGGACAGCAGATCGCCCTGCGCCGCAGCGGAACAGCTGAAGAGCCGCCGCCTGGCACGAAGGTCGGGGTTTTTGCGGGCACGGCCGGGCTCGACCGGGTGCGGCTTTCGGGCTTTATGCGCAGCCGCGGCTGGCAGCCGGTTCCGCTGCGCCGTGAGGCGGATCTGCGCGCCTGGATCGCTGGTGGCGCGCCGGCGATTTTTCTGTCGCTGACCCCTCTTCCTGAGGGCACAGCGCATCACCCGCTGGCCGCAGAGGCGGGCGAGGTGAGGGATCTGGTTTTTGGCCTCTGGCGCGGGGATACCACCTTCACGAGGGCCTTCCGCGAAGCGATATCTCAGGGCGGAGACGCGGGGCTGAAACAGCCGCCGCCTCTCCGGGGCATGAATTAGCGCGCATTCATCCATGCAATGAGTGCATATCGAAGTATACAGCTGCATACCTGCTCTTGCCTTCTGCGCATAAATGTCACATGAGGTGCGGCAGAAGGCGCGGGCTGTGGCCGCGCCCCGGACTTTGGCACCGGCGTATCTCACAAACAAAGCTTCGGCTTCTCCCGCATGTCTTTTGCGGGCGGATACGGCTGTTTGCGAGGCGGATTGTGTGCCGGAGAGACAAGCCCACAGACGGTAAAGACCGGCCTGTCCTGCAGGCCGGGTATAATTGGAGGCTCAGGTGCCAGCCATCTCGTTCGGACGGGGAACCGTCCACGCCATCACCGCCGCTGCTGCAATGACCCTTGCATCGGCCGGCTCGCTTTTCGCCTCGGGCTTCACCGCCGAGCAGGCTGAGGCTGGTAAGAAAGCCTATATGTCCAGCTGCGCCCAGTGCCACGGCGCGCAACTGGAAGGCCCGGAAGCGCCCGGCCTGTTCGGTCAGGACGTCATGGGCAACTGGGACACCGCGGGTGGCCTTTTTGACTTTATCTCGGTCGCGATGCCGCCGGCCGCACCGGGGCAGCTGGGCGAAGACGTCTATCTGCAGATCGTCGCTCACATCATGGCTGAGAACGGCGCAACCGCAGGCGAGGCCGCTCTGCAGCTCGCCGCTGCTGCCGATCTGAGCCTCGTGGAGGCCACCAAAGAGGGTGCCGCTGCCAAAGAAGCCGAGCGCCACGCTGCGCATGGCGGTGAGCCGGTTGAAGTGATTGCAGTGCCGCAGGCTTACACCTGGGGCAAAGAACTGCCGCAGTACAACAAGTAATCCGGGTTTGACGAAGGTGAAGACGCCTTCGTCGTTGGAGATCAAAGAATGAAACTCAGCATCCGCAAACATCTGCTGGCAGCAACCACCGCGCTCGTCGCTCTGGCGCCTGCCGCCTTCGCAGACAGCGTTCTGGACAAATACACCCCGGTTACGTCGCAAGACCTGCTGAACCCGTCGAAATCCGACTGGATCCACTGGCGCGGCGACTACGCGAACACCGGCTTCTCGCATCTTGACCAGATCAACAAAGAGACCGTCAAGGATCTTGAGCTGGCATGGGCCTGGCCGATGGCGGATGTCGGTATCCAGGAAACCGCACCGCTCGTTCGTGACGGCGTGATGTTCCTGCAGACCTCGAACGGCATCGTCGAAGCGCTTGACGCGCAATCGGGCGATCTGCTCTGGACCTACCGTCACGTGCTGCCGGAACTGCCGAAGTCGTGGTCCTATCAGGCCAACCAGGCGCGCCGTCAGAAAAACTCGATCGCGCTGGCCGGTGACAAAGTCATCCTGACCACCCCGGACGCCAAACTGGTCGCTCTCGAAGCCAAAACCGGCAAAGTGGCATGGGAAAAGCAGGCTCTCGACTGGGAGAAGGGCTATTCCTACACCATCGGTGGTCTGGTTGTTGAAAACACCATCATCACCGCGATCTCGGGTTGCTCGATCGCCGGCACCGCCGGTGGCTGCTATATCATGGCGCATAACCTTGAGAACGGCGAAGAAATCTGGCGCTTCAACACCATCGCTGACCCGAAGAACCCCAAGCAGGGCGACTCGTGGGGCGGTGTGCCGGAAGAGAACCGCTGGGGCGGTACGCCCTGGGCAACCGGTTCGTATGATCCGGAACTCGGCCTGACCTTCTGGGGCGTTGGTATGCCTGGTCCCTACGCGGAGCTGATCCGTGGTTCGGGCGACGGCGATGTGCTTTACACCAACGCGACCATCGCGCTGGACGTGAAAACCGGTGAGCTGAAGTGGTACTTCACCCACCTGCCGCGCGACAACTGGGACCTCGACGCGCCGTTTGAGCGCATCATGGTTGACCAGGAAATCGACGGCAAGATGCACAAGATGCTGGTCTCGATCCCGGGCAAAACCGGCGTGGCCTTCGCGCTTGACCGCGAAACCGGCAAATACCTGTGGTCGAAAGAGACCGTGAAACAGAACGTCATCACCAAAGTTGATGCTGACGGTACGGTTCACGTGAACGAAGACCTGATCCCGACCGCAGTTGGCCAGCCGGTTCACGCCTGCACCTCGGTTTCGGGTGGTAAACTCTGGCAGGCGGCTGCCTATTCGCCGCTGACCAAGACCCTCTTTGCGCCGCTCACCGAGGCCTGCAACGACGTGACCCCGACCCAGTCGGAATTCACCGCAGGCAACGCTGTGGGTTCGGTCAAATTCGGCCCGCGCGTTCTGCCGGAAGGCATCGACAAAGCCGGTCTCTTTGAGGCGCTGTCGATCAACCCGGTGCAGGGTGACCACGTCTGGCAGAGCCGCCAGCGCGAAACCCCGACCTCGTCGGTTCTCGCGACCGCAGGCGGTCTGGTCTTTGGTGGTGACGCAGCCCGCTACGTCAAAGCTTTCGATCAGGAAACCGGTGAAGTGCTGTGGAAACAGCGTCTGAACGCACCGATCGGTGGCTATCCGATGTCCTATGAAATCGACGGCGAGCAGTATCTGGTGGTCCCCACCGGTTACTCGAACTCGGCCTCCTCGATCTCCTCGGCCTTCCCGGAGACCCCGCTGCCGAACGGCAACGGCAACTCGATCTTCGTGTTCAAACTTCCGAAGAACTGAGTTTTCTCAGAGCGTTATCAAAGGAAGGGGGCTTCGGCCCCCTTTCGCCATATGTGAGATGTTGCGATGAAAACCTGGATTCTGGCGGGCCTGACGGGCCTTTTCACGGCCGGTGCGGCGCTGGCGCAAAGCCATGGCGTACCGCCGGCTTTTCTGAAAAACACCCGCCGCATGGAGGGGGACCGTCTGAGCGTCTGTGCCGATGTCAGCGGCCGCACTCTGGCGTTTGACCGCCGCGTGGCGCAGCTGATCGCCGACAGCCTGTTTCTGGAGATGGATTTTCACGAAGGCTTTGGCGGCTATCCCACCAGCGGCGACGGCTTCCTTGATGAGCTGCAGATCGCGCTGACCAACAGCTGTGATCTGGTCGTCGGCATGACGGTGCAGGAAAACTCGCCCTTCCCGGAATGGGCCACGCTGACCCGTCCCTACGTCAGCCTGCCTTATATGATGATGGTGAAAGAGGACTACCAGTCGCTGGGCGATATCCCCCGGGATCTGAAGCTCGGCACCGCGCTTGGCTCTATGGGAGAGCGGGTGATGATCACCTGGAACCAGCAGCAGCCGAAAAGCGCGCGGTTCACGCGCTTTCCCTATGCGGATATGCCGCTGATGGCGCGCCGTGTGCTGGACGGCACGATCGCGGGCGGTCTGATCTGGTCACCGGCCTGGGCTGAACTTCTGGCAAATCACCCCGAAGCGGCGGATCTGCGGGCGGTGCCCATCTCACCGGTTCCCGCCACGGTCACCCGCATTGGCGCTTTGGTGAAGACCCGCGACACCTTTTTGCGCGTGCAGATCGACGAGGCCATTGATGCGCTGGTCGCAGACGGATCAATCGCCGGGCTGATGGCAGAGTTCAACTGGCCCGGCACGCCGGGCGACGACACCCGGTCCCGCTGAGGCCACGACATAAAGTTCGGCAGCCGTGCCGGGACAGGGGGTCCCGGCACGGCTGCTCTGCAAAGCCCGGTCCCGCAGTTCCGCTTACACCAGCCGCAGAGCGTTCAGCAGTGGGCGCAGATCCGGGAACCAGCCAAGGATCAGCAGCACCGCTGCCAGCGAGAGACCAATGCCGGTGCTTTTGCGCCAGCGCTTTTCAAGATGTGGCAGCACGGTGGGAACGACCGTCCCAAGCCAGAGGCCAGGCAGCGGCAGCAGCCCCAGAACAACCGAATTCACGATCACGATCTGCAGCGTATCGATTTCTGCCAGCACCATATAGCCCGGCCCGCGCGGCAAAACCGCATGAAGCGGGCTGCGCAGCAGATCAAGAACCGGCACCAGCGCCAGCATCACGGCCATCGCCCCGGGAACGGCCAGAACCGGTCCGAACCGGCGCAGACCTTTTGTCGGCGTCACGGGCAGCGGCAGGAACCAGCACGCGCGAAAAGCGATTGCGAGAAAGATCCCCGACAGCGAGACATGCCGGAACGGACTGGCGCTCAGCCGTCCCGCGTGCCGCGCCGCAGGCTCGCCCAGAAGCCTCATGAACACCGCCGTCAGCCCCCCCGCAAGACCGGAGAACAAAAAGGCCGCAACAATCCGGGACAGGATCTCGGCCATGGTCAGATTGTGAAGAAAAACCACGGATTACACACTTCCGGCCCGGGATTGGGCAGGGCTGCTCTCTAGCGTTTTTCAGGGGATCTGTCGAGGCAGGGGCAGGGCGCTCCCATCCCACCGCAGTCGCCTCTGCCCGGCTTCGCACCGATATAAGCGGCGAGGAGAGGCATGGAAATGGGGAAGGCCCAGGCATCCCCAGCCTCCGTCAGGTCGCCCTCCGGACCTCTCGGCAAGGCGGGCTTTACCAGCCCCTTTGGCCGGAACCCGATGCTGCGCCAGGACTGCTATGCCCCTTCGTGCTCACAAAGCATGCAGCCTGCCTCACGCGGGATGCCGTCGCCCTGTCACTCCCACCTTTCAGTTTCGAAACCCGGCTTACACTGAACTCCCGCGGATGCTCTGTGCTTCGGTGTTTGATCCCATGGTTTGAGGGTGCGATCCTTTGAGGGAATGGAAGGGGCCCCATGGAACAAATTCACCATGGCAGGCCACGACCAGGCAGGCCGTCCGAGCTGCACGACTGACGGCTTGCCCGCCGCTGGTCCGGAATGATCGCAGGACGAAGGCCCGCGTGCCATCGGTCCGGGGGCGGGATTGAGTGTTCGCGGAGCTGAGCCGCACCGTCCGGCGTGAGGAGGATCAGAAAACGATCCGGGGGATCGCTTTCCCGACGATTGGCTCTATCTCTTTGTCGACATTGATAGACCGGGCAAATTCGCGGTGACACAATCGGCCGGAAAGGCTGACCGGAAGACGGCCCGGGAGTTCCCCAAACACCTTATCAGGGTCGTGCCGTATTGCATCCATACCGCTCTGACCCAGTGAGCCCATCGGCGAAAAGAATCCCGTTCGCTGAGGCGCTGATAGTGTAACCGCCCGACGGCATCGATGTGCCATATGT
>NZ_RRAZ01000035.1 GCF_003863335.1 Falsigemmobacter faecalis
ACTGAGCCCATGGCCGCGTAACTAACCCTAATCAGCCTCCGGCAAACCCGGCGCGGTTCACTGCCGTTGAACCGATGACGGGCAAGCCCTCATTACAGCACCTCGCACGGCCTGCGTGGTCGTGGCGTTTTTATGACGAATTCCTCCCCCAGAGCTTCCTTCCATTCCTTCGAAAGGATCGCACCATCAAACCGTGGGATCAAACACGTCACGGATCTGCCTTGCCTATCTCATGCGCTCGCCGTTCAGCGTGACACTCCCATCAGGCAAGGTCTTAATGGCGCTGATCCAGCTGTCCACACCGGGTCCAGGCTTCGTGAAGCTGCGCAGCATCCCCGTGGCGATCCCGGAATTTTCCTGCGCCAACACGCCAAGTGTCGTCAGCGCCCGTATCAGCCGCTCTACCCCACTCATCGCGATATGGGCCTGACCGACGGGCGAAAGAGTGCGGGCTGCAGCATCAAAGCGAAAGGCGCCCTCTGCCTCAAAGCGCGCGCCCGCGACCGAAAGGAGCGCTTTACGAAGTGTAAGGGTCTCAGGCCGTATAAAGTCGTCAGGGTCGCCGGCCTCAGCCTGCCCGGAAGTTGCGGTGGCCAGGTCAAAGCGCATTTTTCCATTCAGATCGAGGTCAAGTTGCAATGGATCACGGAGTAAAACGCGACCGCTGTCAAAGACGGCCCAGGCCGTTTCTGACATGCTCAGATCCTGCACGCCGATCTTCAGCCCATAGGGTGCGGCAGTGTCACGGGCGGTGGCGGGCAAAGTCAGCGCAAAGCGCGCTCCGCCAAAACTGACGTCCATCGGCGCGGGGCCGAGGGGCGTGGTGATGTGAAAATCCAGCGCAGCACTTTCAACGCTGAGGCTGAGGGCGGCTTTCGACAGCGCGATCCGCCCGCTTGCCGGCTCGCTTCGCAAGGCCATGGCATAGGGCAGCGGGAAGGCGTCATCGCGGCCCTCTCCCAGGGTGATGCCCTGAGCGGCGTCAAAGCTGACGCTCAGGCCGGCCATCAGCGCGGCGCGGAAGGAAGCGGCGTCGACAATGCTGCCGGGGAGAACGCTTTGCGGCAAAATCAGCTCTCCGCGCAACGCCAGCCCTTCGGTGTCCGAGCGGCTGAGCGGCGGTGTTGTGGCCTTCGTCCCTGCGCCGGTCAGGCGCATCTCGCTGAGAAAACGGCTGGCCTTAAGATCAAGGGCATAGTGGTGCAGCGCGCCGGGGCGGTCGCTGAAACTGCCCCGCAGTCCGGTCAGAGCAACCCGGCTTTGGGCAGCGCGCCCGGTATCGGCAGGGCCGATTGTCACGTCGTAAGACAGAGAAAATTCTGCCGCCTGATAGCTGTAGCGGATTCCGCCTGCCGCAGGCTCCGTCGCGGTCACGCTCAGCCCGCTATGGTTGAGTTGCGGAAGCGCCGCGTCGAGACTGTCCAGACCGCGCAGGGAAAGTGTGCCGGGGCGTATCTCAACGCTGCCATCGGGTTTTGAAGTGAGCTCAATCTGTGACAATTGCAGCCGGGCCCCGTTGCTCACCCCCAGCGAAAGACCTGTGAGCTGCAGCGCGCCATCCTTCAGGTGATGACCTTCCGCCTGCAAAGTAAGCCCGGCCCGTTCGGCTGAGGCCTTCCAGTCGTGCCAGAGCCCCTCTGCAGTCAGCCCTGCAAAGGCCGCATTACCGGGGCAAAGGAGTGCGGCGAGAAGGGGAACGGTCTGCAAAGAGCGGGTGATCATATCCGTATCCTGTCAGGCAAGGCTGCGGGCCGACCGGCGCCCGGAGCTTCCTGCCATGACTTCCGGGCTTCGACAATAAGGGGTTTGCCGGAGGGGGCCCCCTGCAGGAGCCGCACTCAGGCAGGTTCATCCTGGTGGTGATAGCATGAGTTGAGCGCTTTTGGCAGGCGGGCGCGCGTGCAAATGACACGCGCCGGTTGCTTATGCGTGGCAGCATTCGTTTTGCGCTGAGGAGTAACCCGCAGAGCTGTGCGATCCCCCCAATGCTGCACTGTCCGATTTTGCCGGGGCCAGGCGAAGCGGCTCTGTGCTCCGGGGGTGAGACTTCCAGGAGCTATGCTCTCACTTTGTACGGGATCCGGTCAGGGAAGCGCGACTGTCTCCTTGCATCGTTCGATCTCCGGCATGTGCAGGATCTGGGCATGCAGAAGCGGTCAGAGCGCCGCAAAGCAAACGCGCAGACCTTCACAGGCGCAGACGTGTGATGAAAAGAAGGGCGGTTCTCTTCGGCACATCGGTGGCGCGAAGTATTGAAGAAATAGCTTAAATGTAATATGTGCTCATTATATTAATATAAAGACAATTACATTAGTGTATAAATATTGGTGTTCAGAGGGGATTTATTCAACAATTCGCCCGTTGATATGCCCTGCCCAGGCATCGCAGCTCATTCGGCTTGAGATACGGGTTGTCCTTGCTGGTGAAGGAAACTGAGACCGGGCACCCTCTGAGGCTCATGCTGGCGGCAGTATGGTTGTCTTTGGCGCTTCCCATGGGCGTCGGGAGGGCAGTTCGCCGTCGCTGCGACCGGGTTTTGATGGCTTGTGAGTGATCTTCCGCAGATCACGCCTGGCAGGCATATGCGCGGATCGTTGGAAACGTGCTTAGCGCTGAGGACGGCTCGTCGCAGGGCTTTGAGCCGTCGGTGAGGCATGAGCAATATTCGCCGCCTCTGTCTTGGCGCGCAGGCTGCCGACCTCAGCTGAGCGACCCGCGGAGGCTGTGCTGTTATCAAGACCTGCGACGAAGTCCCGCCGCTGTCTGAGGGAGGTCATTAGGGGGCAATGTGCGGTAAGGCGCGCATTCTGCACTCAAACGTGCTTATGGTGGCTGATGGAGAGGGGGCGGTCGCATAGGAAAAATGGCATGCCTGTTGTTACCTTTATGATCAAATAATGACTATTACAGGTGTATGCGCATTGGTGCGGTGGCTTCACTGGCGGAAGGCCGCAAAGGGCGGTTTTAAAGAAACTGACGTTTGCCCGGTCCCCGGGAGTGAGGGAAGCAAATGTAAAAGGGCAGTGACGATGAGGCGGATTTCGGGGCGCAGGGGCCGCGGAAGCCGTGAAAGGCGATCGCATTGTTTGAAAGCCAGTATCCTCCGCGGCCTGCAAAGCGCGATTATCCATCAGTGAAGGAATGCGTCGCTCGACGGGGCTGCGGATTTTCGGGGGCGAAGCTGTATATGCCGGCAGCGGAAGTTGAGGACGAAGCGGTTCGGCCGCTGCATGTGAGGAGCCCGCCTCAGCCATCAATGCGCCATCTGTTCGCGCCTGATGATGAAGGCGGTCGCGAGGGATTGAGTGCCGGGAAGCTCAGGCCGCGGATTGGCAGCTGCGGCGGGGCAGGATCGAAGGGGGCCACTCGCGGCAGGCGCTCGGGGCGCAGTGCCGTCTGTCTCATACCCGTCGTTCTGCCAGGAGCCTGCGGGAGAGACCGGATGCCACCCTGGCCTGAGGCCGCCGGTTGCTCGACACCCGCTTTTGCGATGTCCGGCAGATGAACGGGCATCTGCGAAATCTGCGGGGCTGTGGTCTCTGTGGTGCCGCGCAAGCCCCAGGGTCGGGCAGGGCCTGAACCTGAAGCGGATCCGGCGGCTGATAAGAGTGATGCCGATCTGGCAAAAAACCGACATCCGCAGGTCAGGGAAGGGCACCGGATCGGTCGCCATCCGGTGCCGGTCGAACGCCCGGGCCAGGTGTGGTGCGCAGAGATCACCTGCATGGCAATGAGGCGCCCTCGCTATGGCCCCGGGGCCAATGGCGGAGAATGCTCAGCTCTCTGGCTTCGGGCCATAAAGGACTGGTTCCCCGCAAAGGACGGGCGTGGCGGGGGGCCATGGACCTCCACGGATCCGGGGATCGTGCTGAAGGGAGGCCACTGCTGCGACGAGGCGTTAAATGAAGCCATTCACCGCTTCGGGGCAACCAGGATCATGAGTGCAGACCAGAGTGCGCCGTTCAGCTCCTTCGCCTGGACGGCGGGGCTGACGCGCGCCGATACCGGGATCTTCATGGCCGACACAGGTGCCTGGCAATGGCCTCACGAAAGATAGCGCGTTCATCGAGCGCCTTTGGTGCTCCCTGAATTATGAATGCGACTGCCCGCATGGCTGTGAGGCGGGGGAACCGGCCCCCCTTTTTGACCGGACAGGTCAGCATCAGCTGCCAGGCTTCAGACTGTTCCTGAGCACAGGCTTATGTCCGACTGAGAGAGTATTACGGATGGCGGCCGCCCTCGTCGCCGGGGTGCTGCCGCAAAGCTTCGGGTCGTGCCGGAGGCACCGGAAGATCGGGCCAGCCGTTTTGTTGTCGCGCGCTCCGGGCGTCAGACAGGCAAAAGCCGCCCGGACCTGAGGGGTCGGGCGGCTTGAACGTCCGGTCTCTCCGGATCAGTCGAAGAAGCGGATGATCAGGAAGATCAGCGCCGACAGGATACCCGTCGCCGGGACCGTCACCACCCAGGCCGCGCCAATGGCGAGGACGTGGTTGCGGCGGACCAGCTTGCGGCGGCTGCGCTCTTCGGGGGGCAGGGCGGGGACTTCGGCCTCGCGCAGCTGGGTCTTCAGGCGGCGCTCGGCGTCCCACTCGCGGAAGAAGCCAACGCCGAAGATCGCGCCGATGGCGATATGGGTCGAGCTGACCGGCATGCCGAACCACGACGCGATGATCACGGTGATCGCAGCCGAGAGCGAGACGCAATAGGCGCGCATCGGGTTCAGCTTGGTGATCTGCTGGCCGACCATGCGGATCATATGCGGGCCAAAGAGCAACAGGCCAAAGGAGATCCCGAAGGCACCGATCACCATGACCCAGAGCGGCACACTCACCGCGCCGCCGACATTGCCGGAGGTGGCCTCAACGATCGCAGCCAGCGGGCCCACGGCATTGGCGACGTCGTTTGCGCCATGCGCAAAGCTGAGCAGCGCAGCAGAGACGACCAGCGGAATTGCAAAGAGCACTTTCAGCGATTTGTTGCGGTTCTCAAGGCCTTCAGACTGACGACGGATCACCGGGATCATCACCAGCCAGGTGCCGATCCCCACACCCAGACCGATCAGCAGAGCGGTGCCCATGGTGATCTTGATAACGTTGTTCAGACCCTTCAGCGCCAGATAGGCGGCAAAGGTGCCCGACATCACGCCGATCAGAACCGGCACCCAGGTCCGCGCGGCGGCGATCTTATCGTCGCGGTAGATGATGCGCGCTTTGATGAACCACAGGAAGCCCGCAGCGGCCGCCGCACCCAGGGCAGGCGAAATCACCCAGCTGGCCACGATCTGGCCCATCATGGCCCAGTTCACCGAAGCCATGCCCGCTGCGATCATGCCTGAACCGAGCACACCCCCGACCACCGCATGGGTGGTGGAGACCGGCGCGCCGATATAGGTCGCGACGTTCACCCAGAGCGCCGAGGCCAGCAGCGCGGCCATCATGACCCAGACAAATTCACCGCTCGCCGCGATGCTTTCCGGGGCCACGATGCCTTTTGAGATCGTGTCGACCACATCGCCGCCGGCGATCAGCGCTCCCGCCGTTTCAAAGATCGCAGCGATCAGGATCGCGCCGCCCATGCTGAGTGCATTGGCACCCACCGCCGGGCCCATGTTGTTGGCGACGTCATTGGCACCGATGTTCAGCGCCATATAGGCCCCGATGGCAGCCGCGCAGGCCACGATCAGCGTGGTCGAGCTCTGCCCGAAAATCAGCGCGGCTGCGAGACCCGAGAGCAGAATGAAGACCAATGCGATCCCCGGCGCGACCAGCGGCCGGGCGATATAGCCCGACGCGCGCTCGAGCGCGGAAAAGCGACCCAGATCGCGGTCCAGCGTCTCCAGGTGGCGCGGTTCAAAATCATGTTCAGCCACGGTGCCCTCGTGTGTTGTCCGGGGGTGCTTTTGCCGGGTTTTGTGACAGCTGGCCACCGGATTCTGCAGGTATTTAAGGCCAGGACTGCGGCTTTTCGCGCCTTTTTTGCCTTTGTGTAAAACCTTTGTAACAGCCATGTAACACGAAGCCGGAAAACCGGCTCCCCGCCGTGCGGAGTTGTGATCTGTCAGCCGGGGGTTGACGCCCGCTGCCGCGCCGCCATTCTGGGCCGGTCGCGGGCGCGAGGCGCGCGGGCACCGCGCCTCAGGGCAGTCCTGACGCGCGCACAAAGAGGGAAGAGGCAGCGATGTTCAGCCATATTTTTGTCGGCACCAGTGATATGGACGCGGCGAAGCGTTTTTATGATGCAACCCTCGGGACGCTTGGGGTGGCTGAAGGGGTGACCGATCCGAAAGGGCGTCTGTTCTACCGCACCGCAACCGGCACCTTTGGTGTCAGCCGCCCGATCAATGGCGAAGCGGCCAGCGGCGCAAACGGCGGCACCATCGGCTTTGCGGCCAGCTCGCCTGAGGAGGTGAAGGCCTGGCATGCCGCCGGTCTGGCGCATGGCGGCACCGCCATTGAAGATCCGCCCGGTGATCGCGGCAAAGGGCTGTGGCTGGCCTATCTGCGTGATCCTTCGGGCAATAAGGTCTGTGCGCTCTGCCGCGTAAAATCCTGATGCATCCGCGCGGGGAGTGGCAGCGATCTGCCCGCGCCCCGCAGGCGGGTCGGTAACGCTTTGAAGCGGTGTCCCCGGGTCGGGGGCGCCGCTTTTTTAAATATAATAAAGACATCGACAGGGGCAAAAGAATGACATCAGCGGCAGAGGCGATCAGCACCTGGGTCCGGCAGGAGAGCCAGAGCCAGGACAGCGCCGGGGTGAATGCGATGATGGATCTGGTGGCGGCGGAAGTCGCAGGCCAGGGCATCGCAACAGAGCGGATCGCCGGACGAGAAGGTCTGGGTGATCATCTGGTGCTGCGGGCCGGGCCACAGACCGGGCAGGCCCCGATTCTGGTGCTCTCGCATCTTGATACGGTGCATCCCAAAGGCACGATCAACGGCCCGCTGCCGCTGCGCATTGAGGGCGACAAATTCTACGGCCCCGGTCTTTATGATATGAAAGCCGGTGCCTGGATGGCGCTTCAGGCCTTCCGCGAGGCCCTGGCCGAGGGGCTGCTGACCCGGCCGGTCACCTTTATCTTTACCGCAGATGAAGAGATCGGCTCTCCGACCAGCCGCGCGCTGATTGAGGCTGCGGCCAAAGGCGCCCGCGCCGCGCTGATCACCGAGCCTGCGCGTCATGGCGGTAAAATCGTCACCGCCCGCAAGGGCACGGCCTCGTTTGAGATGGAGATCGAAGGCCGCGCCGCCCATGCCGGGGTGAATCACGCCCTCGGCCGCTCTGCGCTGCGCGAAGCGGCGCATCAGGTGCTCACCCTGGAGGGGATGACCGATTATGAAGCCGGGACCACGATCAATGTGGGGCAGCTGAAGGGCGGCACGGTCACCAATGTGGTGCCGCAGTTCGCCAGCCTGAAAATCGACGGCCGGGTCTCCAGCCTTGCGGCGGGGGAAGATCTGGTGCGCCGGGTGCTGGCGCTGACCCCTCGCACGCCGGACACCGCCCTGCGGATCCGCGGCGGCATGAACCGCCCGCCCTATGAGAAGACCCCCGATGTGGCGGCGCTTTTTGATCACGCCAGGGCGCTGGCCGCAGAGATCGGCTATCTGCTGGAAGATGTGCCGATGACCGGCGGCGGCTCGGACGGCAATTTTACCGCCGCGCTGGGGGTGCCGACGCTGGACGGGCTGGGGATCGATGGCGACGGGGCGCATACGCTGCAGGAGCACGGACTTCTCTCCTCCATCGCGCCGCGTCAGGCGCTGATAAAGGCGCTGCTGCGCACGCTGTGACGGTCTGATGCAGGCGGCCGATCGGACGCCTGCATCCTCAGGGAGAAAGACCCGGGGAATCTGACAGGCTTCCGGTTTTGTCACAGGGAAGTGAAGAAAGCCCTGGAAACATTCCGCCTGGGGTCTGGAACCCGGCCCGGGGGCTGCCTGCGACAATCTGTCCACCGGCTTCGCTGCGGGCGCACAGTCAAAATGAAGTCACTTTATTAAGGCCCGCACAGCACTTCGGTATACGGCTGCACACCGTTCAGGGGCCTCAGACTCAAGCTGTCAACTTGTCGCAGGGTGTCGCGGGCAGGGATTGCCTTATTTTTCAGCATCTTGCTACACTGGGGCGCGAAAGCCCGTTTCAGCGGTCCCGAAAAACGCCCGCAGAGCGGCCTTTTCGAGCCCGATTTTGCCCGCGCGTCCCTCTGACTGTTTCGCGCCCGATGCTGCATTGCGGCGGGTCTGTGCTGCGGTTGCATGGGGTCCGCAGCTTTCGTTGACACACCAGATCCGCTCTGCCAAAGCCGCCGCCACCGGAGGCGCTCTCCGGTATCGGGAACCCCATTCGCAGCCCTGGTGTTTTCCTGGCGCGGGCGAAGTGCCGTCCCCGATCCTGCCCGATTGCCATACCAGGATCCCGCCGCCGAAAGTCGCTTTCGTGCGGACTGGTTGGTTTACCCTGCTGCGCGGCTTACATGCGGAGGCTGTATGATTACGAGACGCGGTTTTATGATTTCAAGCGGTGGTGCCATGGCGGCGCTGTCCTTCGCCGGTGCGGGTTTCGCTGCATCTGCCGGTGACAGCCTGATCAGCATTGCAAGCCCCGCCCGCCCCATGGCTCCGGCTCTGCAGGGTGCCTCGCACCTTGTGCTGAGCGGCGACCGTCTGGCCGATGTGCGCGCCCTTGAGGCCGCACTTACCCAAAATGCGGGCTCGACCCTGCGCCTGTCGCTCGATGCGGCAGATGCTGTGCTGTTTGACGTGGCGCGTACCCGTGTCGGCGTTCAGGCAACCCAAATCTCTGCGGCCGCCGGTCATGCCGACTACCGCCTGATCTCCACCGGAGTGTGATCTGATGAAAGCTACCATGCTTCGCCTTGCAGCCGTGGCTGCCGTGGCGCTTTCGGCGCAGGCCGCCGTTGCCGAGACCATCACCGAGCGTCTGGACGACCGCAACTACTTTGCGGATGGCAAAGACGCCTGGGACAAAGTCTGCGCCCGCTGCCACACCACCGTTGACGGCAAGACCGACCAGTCTGTCGGCCCGGATCTGTCGCAGATCGAATATGACGCGGATACGCTGAAGCACTTCGTGCGCAACGGTCACCTCGCCATGCCTGCCTTCTCTGCTTCGCACATCAGCGATGCGACGATCGTCGAAATCGCTGATTACATGGCGAAAAACATCTACAAAGGGGAATAAGAATGAGCGATCGTGAGTTCGTCGCGCTGCCGGAAGGCGTGAGCCAGGAAAACTTCGCGAAAGCCGTTGCTGCTTTTGAAACCGTCCTCGGCGTGGAAAACGTTCTGACCTCGGAAGAGCGTCTGACCCCCTACTTCAAGACCATGATGCCGGTCGATGACGACCTCTACAAAATGTCGGCAGTGGTTCAGGCAACCACCGTTGAGCAGGTCCAGGAAGTCGTCAAGATCTGTAACGAGTTCAACGTTCCGGTCTGGACCGTTTCGACCGGTCGTAACTTCGGCTACGGCACCTATGGCGTGTCAAAGCGCGGCACCGTTGTGCTTGATCTGAAGCATATGAACAAGATCATCTCGGTCGACCGCGAGCTGGGCACCGCTCTGCTGGAGCCGGGCGTGACCTACCAGCAGCTCTTTGACTACCTGCAGGAAAACGACCTGCCGTTCTACCTGTCCTGCCCGGCGCCTTCCGCCATCGCAGGTCCGGTCGGCAACACCATGGACCGCGGCGTGGGCTATACCCCCTACGGCGAGCACTTCATGATGCAGTGCGGCATGGAAGTCGTTCTGGCCGATGGTCAGGTTCTGCGCACCGGCATGGGCGGCGTTGAAGGCACCACCGCATGGCAGGTGTTCAAATGGGGCTATGGCCCGTATCTCGACGGAATCTTCACCCAGTCGAACTACGGCATCTGCACCAAGATGGGCATCTGGCTGATGCCGAAGCCGCCGGTCTATAAGCCCTTCGGCATCATCTATGACAATGATGAAGACATCGAAGAGATCGTCGACCTGCTGCGTCCGCTGCGTCTGTCGAACACGATCCCGAACGCGATCGTCTATGCCAACACCCTTTATGAAGCAGCGCCGATCATCTCGCGCCGCAAATATTTCGACGGTGAAGGCCACACCCCGCAGGAGGTGATCCAGGAGATCCGCGAGAAAGAGGGCCTTGGCGCCTGGAACGTCTATGCGGCGCTTTACGGCACCAAAGAGCAGGTTGAAGTCAACTGGAACCTGGTGAAAGCGGTCGTCGAGGGTCACGGCAAAGGCCGTCTGATCACCGAAGAAGATCACGCCGGCACCCAGCCCTTCCAATATCGTGCAGACCTGATGCGTGGTTACATGACCATGCAGGAATTCGGTCTCTACCGCTGGCGCGATGACCGCGGCCAGGGCGGTGGCTCGATGTGGTTCGCTCCGGTGACCGTGGCCAAAGGTTCGGAAACGCTTGACCAGACCAAACTGGCAACCGAAATTCTGAACAAATACGGCTTCGACTACGTTGGTGAATACATCGTGGGTATGCGCGACATGCACCACATCATCGACGTTCTCTTCGACAAGTCGAACGAAGAAGAGACCAAGCGCGCTTACGACTGCTTCAAAGAGCTGATCGAGAAGTTCGCTGAAAAAGGCTACGCCGTGTACCGCGTGAACAACGCCTTCATGGATCAGGTCGCGGATACCTTTGGTGAAGCTCAGCGCAACATCAACCGCACTTTGAAGCGCGCGCTGGATCCGAAAGGCATCCTCGCGCCGGGTAAATCGGGCATCGATATCTGATTCCTGACTTTGGTTAAGTAACGAGTTCGCAGCCCGAAAGCTTCTGCTTTCGGGCTGTTTTTTTTGGCCTCTGCGCGCAGAGGACCGGTCGTTTTTGCACAAAGGCGAGACAAAATCGCGAATACAGCCTATGGGTGCATTGACAAATCCCGCGCCCGAATGTCTGGCAGGTAATTCCTGAAAATACCGGAATTATCCTTATGTCCAAGCGATTTACCCTTGCCGCTCTCCTGACCGCCGCCTGCCTGATGTCGGGCTGCATGAGTGCTGTTGGCGCGGTTGCCGCCAATGAGGACGTGCAGGACTTTGCAATCGACTCGGTTGCGGATTTCTTCGACCTCTGATCACGGCGTGGCAGGACAGGGTTCTGCCGCCGCCTCCCGCCCCGGGCAGGGGGGAATCACCTTGAACCCAAGTGCTTTCGGGTATAAAGGCAGCGGACCTGTCTTCGGGCAGGGTTTATTTTTGACAGGCCGAGTGTCCCCATCCGTCGCTGACGGGGGTTTCCGGCAAGGAGAGCGACATGAAACTTCACGAACTTCGTGATAACGACGGCGCAGCAAAGAAACAGAAACGCGTTGCACGCGGTCCTGGTTCGGGCAAAGGCAAAATGGCCGGCCGTGGTATCAAAGGTCAGAAATCGCGTTCGGGCGTTGCGCTGAATGGCTACGAAGGCGGCCAGATGCCGCTCTACCGTCGCCTGCCGAAGCGCGGCTTCACCAAGCCGAACCGTAAAGAATTCGCTGTCGTCAACCTGGGCCTCATCCAGAAGTTCGTCGAAGCAGGCAAGCTGTCGGCTGCTGCTGAGATCAACGAGGACGCACTGGTTGCAGCAGGCCTGACCTCGCACAAGCGTGACGGCATCCGTATCCTCGCCAAAGGCGAGATCACCACGGCGCTGAACCTGGTTGTTGCAGGTGCTTCGGCAGCAGCAGTCGAGGCGGTTGAGAAGGCTGGTGGCAAGATCACCCTGACGGTGAAAGCTGCTTCGGCTGAATAAGCGGTTGCAGGCGCGGTAAGTCGCGCTTAAATCTGCTCAAGTTTTCCAGCGCCGCCGACCGGGAAACGGTTCGGCGGCGCTTTCATGAAAGAGACCGGACATGGCATCTGCTGCAGAGCAAATGGCGGCCAACCTGAGTTGGGGGGCGCTCGGTAAAGCGACCGACCTGCGCCAGCGTATCTTCTTTACCATCGGCCTGCTGATCGTTTACCGCCTTGGCACCTATATCCCGGTGCCCGGCATTGATGCCTTTGCTCTAAAAGAGTTTATGGATCAGGCGGCGACCGGCATCGGTGGCATGCTTAATATGTTTACCGGCGGTGCTATCAGCCGGATGGGGATCTTCGCCCTGGGGATTATGCCCTATATTTCGGCGTCGATCATCGTGCAGCTGGTCGGGGCGATGTATAAGCCCTGGGAGCAGCTGAAGAAGGAAGGCGAGGCCGGCCGTAAGAAGCTGAACCAGTACACCCGTTTCGGTACGGTGATTCTGGCGGTCTTCCAGGCCTGGGGCATCGCCATCTCGCTTGAGGCCGGGGATCTGGCCCATGATCCGGGCATGTTCTTCCGCATTGCGGCCGTCATTACCCTGGTCGGCGGCACCATGTTCCTGATGTGGCTGGGTGAGCAGATCACGCAGCGCGGCATCGGCAACGGCATCTCGCTGATCATCTTCGTCGGTATCGTCGCAGAGATCCCGGGCGCGCTGGCACAGTTCTTCTCGCAGGGCTGGTCGGGCGTGATTCACCCCGCGGTCATCATCGGCATCCTGGTGATGGTTGTGGCTGTGATCGCGGCTGTGGTCTTTGTGGAGCGCGCTTTGCGCAAGATCCACATCCAGTATCCCCGCCGTCAGGTGGGCATGAAGGTCTATGACGGCGGATCGTCGCACCTGCCGATCAAAGTCAACCCGGCGGGCGTTATCCCGGCGATCTTTGCCTCCTCGCTGCTGCTGCTGCCGGTCACTGTCTCGACCTTCTCGGGCGGCAATACCGGCCCGGTCATGTCAACGATCCTTGCCTATTTTGGCCCGGGTCAGCCGCTTTACCTGGTGTTCTTCGCGCTGATGATCGTCTTCTTCAGCTACTTCTACACCTTCAACGTGTCGTTCAAGACCGAGGAAGTGGCAGAGAATCTGAAGAACCAGACCGGCTTTATTCCTGGCATCCGCCCTGGTAAGAAGACCGAAGATTACCTGAACTACGTGGTCACCCGCGTGCTGGTTCTGGGGTCTGCCTATCTGGTCGCGGTCTGTCTGCTGCCTGAGATTCTGCGCAACCAGCTGTCGGTGCCCTTCTACTTTGGTGGGACTTCCGTTCTGATTGTGGTCTCGGTAACGATGGACACCATCAACCAGGTGCAAAGCCATCTGCTGGCCCATCAATATGAGGGCCTGATCGAAAAGAGCCGTCTGTCCGGTAAAAAGCGCGGGAATCGCGCGCCGGCCCGCCGCTGAGTTAGGGAGCACTGAACCATGCCGAATATCATTCTCCTCGGGCCGCCGGGCGCAGGGAAGGGAACCCAGGCGAAGCGACTTGAGGAAGAGCGCGGCATGGTGCAGCTCTCGACCGGTGACATGCTTCGCGCCGCGAAAACCAGCGGCACGGAGATGGGCAAGCGCGTTGCCGAAGTCATGGAGCGTGGTGAGCTGGTCACCGATGAGATCGTGATCGGTCTCATCGAGGAAAAGCTCGCCGGCGCACAGGGCGGTGGTTTCATCTTCGACGGCTTCCCGCGCACGCTGCCTCAGGCAGATGCACTGGGGCGCCTGATGGCGAAGATGGGCCAGGCGCTTGATGCCGTGATCGAGATGCAGGTTGATGATGCAGCACTCGTTGCCCGCATCACCGGCCGCTATACCTGCGGCGACTGCGGTGCGGTCTATCACGATGAGACCAAGCCGACCAAGGTTGAGGGCACCTGCGATGTCTGCGGCGGTCACAAGATGACCCGTCGTGCTGATGACACCGCCGATGCGCTGAAAACCCGCCTGATGGAATATTATAAGAAGACCTCGCCGCTGATCGGCTATTACTATGCCAAAGATCAGCTGAGCGGTGTTGACGGCCTGGCCGAAATGGATTCGGTCTCGCAAGCGATTGCCGGCATCCTTGACCGCTGAGGCCCCTGCCACAGCTTGACGGTGCCTGTAAAACCCCATAGGGATCAGCCTCCCTATGGGAATCATTGTCTGGTTTCCGGACCGGACGAATCACCTCGATGCGATGCATACTGCCCCTTGTTCCCGTAACTCTGGGTTATGCGTTGTGAAAAAAGGTTCTGGCATAACGGAACCGCAACGAAAGGACTTGCGCATGGCACGTATTGCTGGCGTCAACATCCCGACTGCAAAACGCGTACCGATCGCGCTGCAGTATATCCACGGTATCGGTGCTCAGGTTGCTGAGCAGATCTGCGAAGCTGTGGGTATCGACCGCACCCGCCGCGTCAACGAGCTGTCGGACGCCGAAGTTCTCGCAATCCGCGAGCACATCGACGCGACCTTCACCGTTGAAGGCGACCTGCGTCGTGAAGTTTCGACCAACATCAAGCGTCTGATGGACCTTGGCTGCTACCGTGGCCTGCGTCACCGTAAGAACCTCCCGGTTCGCGGTCAGCGTACCCATACCAACGCTCGCACCCGTAAGGGCCCTGCGAAGCCGATCGCCGGCAAGAAGAAGTAAGGGAGCGCTGAAACATGGCACGTGATACCAAAGCCCGCGCTGGTAAGAAAAAAGAGCGTAAGAATATCGCATCGGGCGTCGCCCATGTGAACTCTTCGTTCAACAACACCAAAATCCTCATCTCCGACGTTCAGGGCAATGCGATTTCCTGGTCGTCGGCTGGCACCATGGGTTTCAAGGGTTCGCGTAAATCGACCCCTTACGCTGCCCAGATGGCTGCTGAGGACGCTGGTAAAAAAGCTCAGGAACACGGCGTGAAAACGCTGGAAGTCGAAGTTCAGGGCCCGGGTTCGGGTCGTGAATCGGCACTGCGCGCCCTGGCTGCTGTCGGTTTCAACATCACCTCGATCCGTGATGTCACCCCGATCGCGCACAACGGCTGCCGTCCGCCGAAGCGTCGCCGCGTCTGAGCCGCGAACAGCATCACAAGGCCGTGCCCCCGGGCGCGGCCTGCACGTATTTTACGACCCTCGGGCGTCTGTCGTTTAGGGACATGGACGACAGACAGGAATGGAGGCGCATCGCATGATCCACAAGAACTGGCAGGAACTGATCAAGCCGCAACAGCTCGAGGTCAAGCCGGGTGTCGACGCATCGCGCGTCGCAACCGTCATCGCCGAGCCGCTGGAGCGTGGCTTTGGTCTGACACTCGGCAACGCTCTGCGTCGCATTCTGATGTCGTCGCTTCAGGGCGCGGCCATCACGAGCGTTCAGATTGACAACGTTCTGCACGAATTCTCCTCGGTTGCCGGTGTGCGTGAAGACGTCACCGATATCGTTCTGAACCTGAAGGGCGTTGCCCTGCGCATGGATATCGAAGGGCCGAAGCGCCTCTCGATTTCGGCAAAAGGTCCGGGCGTTGTGACCGCCGGCGACATCACCGAAGTCGGTGGCGTCACCATCCTGAACAAAGACCACGTCATCTGCCACCTTGATGACGGCGCGGATGTGTTCATGGAACTGACCGTGAATACCGGCAAAGGCTATGTTTCGGCGGATAAGAACCGTCCGGAAGATGCCCCGATCGGTCTGATCCCGATCGATGCGATCTATTCGCCGGTCAAGAAAGTCAGCTACGAAGTCACCCCGACCCGCGAAGGTCAGGTTCTGGACTACGACAAGCTGACCATGAAAATCGAAACCGACGGTTCGCTGACCCCGGATGATGCAGTGGCCTATGCTGCGCGCATCCTTCAGGACCAGCTGTCGATCTTCGTGAACTTCGAAGAGCCGGAATCGGCAAAAGCGGGCGAGATCGACACCGGTCTTGAGTTCAACCCGCTGCTGCTGAAGAAGGTTGACGAGCTTGAGCTGTCGGTCCGTTCGGCCAACTGCCTCAAGAACGACAACATCGTCTATATCGGCGATCTTATCCAGAAAACCGAAGCCGAGATGCTCCGCACCCCGAACTTCGGCCGCAAGTCGCTCAACGAGATCAAAGAAGTTCTCGCGAATATGCAGCTGCACCTGGGTATGGAAGTCGAAGACTGGCCGCCGGAAAACATCGAAGATCTGGCAAAGCGTTTCGAAGATCAGTTCTGATCCGCATTGCTTGACTTTTGAGGGGGGCGTGTCTACACGCCCCCTTTATAAATGCCGGCGCTGGCCGGGAACTTATGGGCATGGTGCCCCAATGATGCCGGAACCTACGCAGTTCGGGCTCTACAAAGTAGAATAGCACTGGAGAAGACCCATGCGTCACGCACGCGGCTACCGTCGCCTTAACCGTACCCACGAGCACCGCAAAGCTCTCTTCGCGAACATGTCGGGCGCCCTGATCGAGCACGAGCAGATCAAGACCACCCTGCCGAAAGCGAAAGAACTGCGTCCGATCGTTGAAAAACTGATCACGCTCGCGAAACGCGGCGACCTGCACGCCCGTCGTCAGGCACGTGCTGCTCTCAAAGAAGACAAGCACCTTGAGCGTCTCTTTGACATCCTCGGCCCGCGCTACAAAGAGCGTCAGGGTGGCTACATCCGTATCATGAAAGCCGGCTTCCGTTACGGCGACATGGCACCGATGGCTATCATTGAGTTCGTTGACCGCGACACCTCGGCCAAAGGCGCTGGCGACCGTGCCCGTCTGGAAGCTGAGTTCGAAGCTGAAGAATAATCACCGGGCGTAAGCCCTGAGTGATTGAAAAGGCCCGCCGGTTTCGGCGGGCCTTTTTGTTTTGCCTGCTCAGGCAATCCGGGGGGCAGGCTGCGGCACCGGCGCTCACAACGCACGGGCCTCATTTCAAAAGCGGAACGGCTGAGCTTGTCGGGGCGGGGCTGCGTCACCATATTTCGGACAGGATGAATTTTCCCGGAGGTGGCATGGCTTACGCGCATTTGGCCCGGCGGATGTCGGCGGCAGTTCTGATGGCGGCGCTGGCCGCGGGGCCCGCCCTGGCGCAGCAGGTGCCCGCCACACGCGGCGAGATCGCGCTGAGTTTCTCGGGGGTCGTCAAAGTGGCCGCGCCTTCGGTGGTCAGCATCTATGCCACCAAAGTGGTTGAGCGCCGCGTCAGCCCCTTTGCGGGGGACCCGATGTTCGAGCGGCTCTTTCGCGATTTCGGTGCCACGCGCCCTGAGGTGCAGAACTCGCTGGGCTCAGGTGTGATCGTGGGCGTTGAGGGGCTGGTGGTGTCGAACTACCATGTCGTCGAAGGCGCGCAGGAGATCACGGTGCTGCTGCAGGACCGCCGACAGCTGCGGGCCCGGGTCGTGCTGGCCGATCAGGACAATGATCTGGCCGTGCTGCGGCTGGAAGGGGCAGAGGGGCTTCCGGCGATCACCCTGCGCGACAGCGATGAGGTTGAGGTGGGGGATCTGGTCCTGGCCATCGGCAATCCCTTCGGTCTCGATCAGACCGTCAGCATGGGGATTATTTCTGCGCTCTCGCGCTCGGCGATCTCGGTGGGCGACGGGCGCGGCTATTTCCTGCAGACCGATGCGGCGATCAACCCCGGCAACTCCGGCGGGGCGCTGGTCGATCATCAGGGGCGGCTTGTGGGGATCAATACGGCGATCCTGTCGCAGTCGGGCGGCTCAAACGGGGTGGGCTTTGCGATTCCGTCGAACCTTGTGCGCGCTGTGGTCGCTCAGGCGGCAGAGGGCAAGGACCGCTTCATGCGCCCCTGGGCCGGGGTGACGGGGCAGGCGGTGGATGGCACGCTGTCGGAAAGCCTGGGCCTCAGTCATCCCGAAGGGGTGCTGATCTCGGGGCTGCACCCGGCCAGTCCCTTTGCGGCGGCGGGTCTGCGCTCGGGCGATCTGGTGCGCAGTCTGCAGGGGCATGTGGTGAACGGCCCGGCGGAGATGATCTACCGCATGTCCGAGCTGGGCATCGGCGAGCGGGCGAAAGTGGTCTACCGCCGCGGCGGGCAGGATCTTGAGGCCGAGGTCGAAATGATCCTGCCGCCCGACAGCCCTGCGCGCGATCCCCGCCGTCTGGGCCGGGACGCGGGGCCCCTTCAGGGGCTGGAGGTGGTGCGGCTTAATCCGCTGGTTCAGGAAGAGATGAAACTTCAGGTCACGCTGCCCGGGGCGGTGGTGGTCTCGGCCGTCGCGGGCTGGGCGGCGGAAGCGGGCCTGCGGCCACGCGATCTTTTGGTCGCCATCAACGGCCGAGAGGTCAGCAGCCCCGAGGCGGCAGAGCAGGCGGCACAGGCTGAGGCCGGGCGGGGCACCCGGTCCTGGGCGGTCTCGGTGGTCCGCGAGGGCCGCCCGATCACGTTGCGCTTTCGCACCTGAGGCAGGCGGACGCGGGCGCCCGCTCTGGGCAGGCCCGCGCTTTCGCGCTAAAGGGGAAGCTGCAGTTTTCAGGTGAGCCCCATGACCCAGATTTTCGCCTATACCGATGGTGCCTGCTCGGGCAATCCCGGCCCGGGTGGCTGGGGTGTGCTGCTGCTTGCGCGCCGCGATGGCGAAGTGGTCCGGGAGCGCACCCTTCAGGGCGGCGAGCCTGATACCACCAACAACCGCATGGAGCTGATGGCCGCCATTCAGGCGCTGGAGGCGCTTGGGCGGCCGAGCGAGATCACCGTTGTCACCGATTCCGCCTATGTGAAAAACGGTGTGACCGGCTGGATCTTCGGCTGGAAGAAGAACGGCTGGAAGACCGCTGACCGCAAGCCGGTGAAAAACGTCGATCTCTGGCAGGCGCTGGATGCCGCGCAGGCCCGCCACCAGGTCACCTGGCAGTGGATCAAAGGCCACGCAGGCCATACCGAGAACGAACGCGCCGATGAGCTGGCCCGCGCCGGCATGGCGCCCTTCAAGCCGGCAAAAACGCCATGACCCTGGTTGGGGTTCTGGATCTGGCCTCGGTGGTGATCTTTGCGCTGACCGGCGCACTGGCGGCCAGCCGGGCGCAGCTTGATGTGATCGGCTTTCTGTTTCTCGGCTGTCTGACGGCGGTGGGCGGCGGCACTTTGCGCGATGTCCTGCTCAATCGCGATGTCTTCTGGATGGTCTCCCCGCAGTTTCTGGGGGCGGCCTCTGCGGCGGCGGTGCTGGTGTTTTTCACGGCGCATCTGCTGGAAAGCCGTCTCAAAGCGCTGGACTGGCTGGATGCGCTGGCCCTTGCGGTGGCGGTTCCCGCAGGTGTGGGGGCGGCGCTCTCTATGGAGCAAAGCTGGCCGATCGTGCTGGTCATGGGCGTGGTGACGGGCTGCATGGGCGGCCTTATGCGCGATGTGGTCTGCAATGAGGTGCCTCTGGTGCTGAAGCAGGGTGAGCTTTACGTCACCTGCTGTTTTGCCGGCAGCGGCACCGCGCTTTTGCTGCGCGAACTCCCCGAGGGCAGCCTGCCGGGCGGTTCAGCCCTGATTGGCTGCGGCGTGGTTGTCTTCGCGCTGCGGGCGGGGTCGATGGCCTTTGGCTGGCGGCTTCCGGTTTATAAATCCCGCCCGCCAAGGGCGAAACGTTAAGCGCCGCGCAGACGGTGCGGGAAGGACGAGTGGAATGGGTCGTGCCAGGAAAGTGCCCGATGAGGTGGTCTTTGAAGCGGTGTTGACGCTTCTCGATACCCGCGGGGAGAAGGCGGTGACCTTTGCCGCGATTGCTGAGCGTGCGGGCCTTGCGGCCTCTTCGCTGGCCGAGCGTCATGGCACCGTGACGGCAATGATCGCCGACAGCCGCGAAGCCGCCTGGCAGCGCCTTGAGGTGCTGACCGACCGCGCGTCGCTGGAAGCCGGTCGTGACGCAAAAGGCGCGGTGCAGTTTCTCAAATACCTGAACGGCGCGGCACTTCCCGCCGCCCGTGTGCAGCCCGAGCGCGCCGCCCGCTGGCGCGCAAGGGTTGAGGCAGAGATCGCTTTGCGCCTTGGTGGCGGGGCAAAGGGGCGCGATGCCGCGGCGATGCTGTTTGCGGTCTGGTATGCCCAGACCGCCTGGCCCGGCCCCGAGGTCAGCCGATTGCGCCTGAAGGGCGTTCTGCGACGTCTGGGGCTTGCTTAAACCTCTCTCGCCCAGTCGGGCAGTGGCGGGGCGGGCAGCATTTTGCCACGGCATTCGCCAAAGCCGATGCGGAAGCCCTCGCCGCGCGCATGGCCGCGCAGGATCACGCTGTCGCCGTCTTCCAGAAACCCCCGGGTCACGCCGGGGGCAATCTCGAAGGGCTCTTTGCCGCCCTGCGACAGTTCCAGCATCGAGCCATAGCTGCCCGCATCCGGCCCCGAAATGGTGCCCGAGCCGATCAGATCGCCGACAGAGGTCGGCGCGCCGCTGATCGCCTGATGGGTAATCTGCTGGGCGGAGGCGTAGTAAAGATGCTGGCTGTTGGTGCGGGAGACGATCTTCTCCGGATAGCCCTCCGCCTGCAGCGCTACTTCCAGATCGATGTCGTAAAACACCGGCCCCGGCTCGCGCAGATAGGTCAGCAGCGGCTGAGGGCGCTCCGGCGCGGGGCGGCGGAAGTTCTCCAGCGCGGCCTTCATCACGATCCAGGGGCTGATGGTGGTGGCCGTGGCCTTGGCGGTGAAGGGGCCCATGGGATTGGCCTCCCAGGCCTGAAAATCCCGCGCCGACCAGTCGTTCAGCAGCACATAGCCAAAGATCATCTCATCGGCCTGCGCCACCGAGACCGGGCCTTCGGCAGGCTGACCGACCACCGCGCCGAGTTCCAGCTCAAAGTCAAAGCGCCGCGTGGCACTCAGCACCGAGCGGTCCTGGCCTGAGGGTTTGATCTGGCCCCTGGGCCGCCGGATCCCGGTGCCTGAAACGATCACAGACGAGGCGCGGCCATTATAGGCCAGCGGCATCTGCGCCCAGTTCGGCGTCAGCATCGGGGTTTTGCCTTTGAACATCCGGCTGACATTCTCGGCATGATAGCGGCCCGAATAGAAATCCGTCAGCTCCCCCACGAGGAAGGGCAGATGCATCCGCGCCGAGGCCTGCGGCACCAGCATAGAGCGCACCTGCTCGCGCACGGGCGCGTCTTCGGTCAGAAATCCCAGCAGCAGAATGCGAAACCGCGTCCAGGCCGCCGGACCCAGTTCCATCAGCGGGTTCCAGTAGGGCGCGTCAAAGATCGGCGATTCCGCCAGCTTCAGAAGGCCCGCGGCCTCAAGCGCTGTGATATCAAGGATCTGGTCGCCAATCGCCACACCGCAGCGCAGCCCGGTTGCCGGAGTGGAGAAGACGCCGCAGGGCAGATTGTTCAGCGGAAAGTCAGTCTCCGCAGTATTGGCGCTTGCTACCCAGGACCGCATCAACGGCATGGTTTCTCCTCCCTGTTGTGCGGGTGTCAGCATGTCGGCCCCTCTCGTCCATGGCAAGGGGGCGTCGGCGGGATTGAGGGAATTGTGATCCTGCGGGCAGGCAAGTGGCCCCCCCCCGCTGTCCCCTGAACGGGCCGGTGCCGGAGCTGCACTGCCGCGCCCGCGCCGGTGGTGCGGATGAACCGGCGGGTCGTCCGCAACAGCGCTGCCCTGCGCCCCAGACCCTGGTGGCGCAACCTGAGAGCGCAGATGTGCGGAGGCACCTGATTTTGGATCGCGGGACCGAAAGGCCCGCCTCAGTCGCGGCCGGCCACGTCTTTGTGGATGATCAGGTCGACCTGCGGATAGGCCTGCCGGATCGCGCGGCGCAGGCCTGCACCGATGTCATGGGCCTCATAAAGCGGCAGCTGGCCATCGAGCTCAATATGAAGCTGCGCAAAGATCTGGCTGCCCGAGGTGCGGGTCTTCAGGTCATGCCAGGAGATCACCCCGGGCCAGCTGTCGGCAATCGCGCTGATCCCGGCGATGATCTCAGGATCGGCGCGGCGGTCCATCAGCGCATCCCAGGCCCCGCGGCCAATCCCGACAGCGCCCTTCAGAAGGACCAGCGCTGCCAGAACCGCGATCACCGCATCGAGCTGCCAGATCCCCCAGAGCTTTGAGGCGATCAGCGCCAGAATGGAGCCTGCGGCGGGCAGAAGATCGGCCATATAGTGCAGCCGGTCTGCGGCAATGACCCGGTTGCCGGTCTGCCGCGCCACATAGCCCTGCCACCAGACCAGCGCCAGGGTGATCGCCATGCTGAGCGCCATGGCCAGAATGCCCCAGCCTTCGGCGGCCAGCTGCGGCGGCTCTTCGGCCTGAAAGCGCAGCACCGCGCTCCAGGTCAGGCCGATGGCAGACAGGATCAGCACCAGGGCCTGAAACAGCGCCGTCAGATCTTCGACCGAGGTATGGCCAAAGGCGTGATCCTCATCCGGCGGGCGCGCGGCGTAAAAGATCGCGGTGATCGCGCCAAGGCTCATCAGCAGATCAAGGCCGGAATCGACCAGCGAGGCCGCGATCGACAGCGAGTCGGTCAAAAGCAGCGCGGCGATCTTGATGAGGATCAGCACTGTGGCTGCCAGGACGGACGCCCGGGCGGCCCGCAGGTTCAGTTGGTGATGCTCAGTCATGGCGGGACACCTTTGGCCGTCAGTGGCTCAGGCAGGGCGGATTAGTCGAAAACCTCGCCCGGCTCCACCCCCCATATGTCGGACTTTTTGACCCAGCCCCGGATGCCCTCGGCTGAGATGCGGCACCATTCGGGGGCGCATTGCTGCAATCGCACGACCGCGCCCTGTTGTGCGCGGGCCGTGAGGCTGCCATGGGTGCCTGCGGCGTCATAAATATCCGCCATTTCGGCCATGATCATCGCTGAGCGGTTGTTCGACAGCAGCGCGAAATGCATCCAGCCGCCCGCGCCCTCGCTGTCCTCAACCCGGCGCCAGTTTTCATATTCTGCGGTGACTTTCAGCGGCAGGCCCTGGCGCTGGTAGATCCAGTCGACGCGGTGATCCGAGCCGGGTCCGCGCCGCGCCCGGGCTTCGGCGCCTTTCAGCGAGACATAGCGCGGCAGCGCCCGGCGGGTCACACAACCGATGCCGGGCGGACAGTCTTTTGCCCCCGAACGGGCGGTGGGCAGCGGGGCGGCGGGCCCCTCTCCGGCGGTGCCGCTGGTGCTGTCGCCCTCACCGGCAGGCGCTTCCTGGCTCAGTGCCGCGCGGGGGGGCAGCAGGCTCAGGGTCGTGAGAGCGGCCAGGGTCAGCACAATCAGGATCAGCCGCATTCTTATATCTGTCCACAGGGGCCCTGGGGCCCGGAGAGTGAAAACGGGGCGCGGTCTTTTCGCCGCCGCATCCGGCCTGCCGCGCGGCAGAGCTTGTCTGTCGTCCCGGCATTTGCCACTTTGCCAAAGAAGCGGGCGGTTTGGAAGTGGAGGGACCGGGCAATGGCGGGCAAAAAGCTGAATGTGGTGGTGACACGGCGCTTGCCGGAGGCGGTAGAGACCCGCATGAGCGAACTCTTCAACGTCCGGTTGCGTGAGGGCGACGCGGCCATGAGCCGCGAAGAGCTGGCTGCTGCGCTGCGCGAGGCGGATGTGCTGGTGCCCTGCGTGGCGGACCGCATTGACGCGGCCCTACTGGCCCATGCCGGCCCGCAGCTGCGGCTGATTGCGAACTATGGCGCAGGGGTGGATCATATCGACGTGGCCACGGCGCGGCAGCGCGGGATTGTGGTCTCGCATACGCCGGGGGTTCTGTCGGAAGATACGGCTGATATGACCCTGGCGCTGATCCTCGGGGTGCTGCGCCGCCTGCCGGAGGGGTTGCAGGATATGGCCTCGGGCAACTGGCAGGGCTGGTCGCCGATGGCCCATCTGGGGCGGCGGATCTCGGGGCTGCGGCTGGGGATCCTTGGCATGGGGCAGGTCGGTCTGGCGGTGGCGCGGCGCGCGCGGGCCTTTGGGATGCAGATCCATTACCACAACCGCCGCCGCCTGCGCCCGGAGGTGGAGGGCGCGGTTGAGGCGACTTACTGGGAGAGCCTCGATCAGATGCTGGCGCGGATGGATGTGATTTCAGTGAACTGCCCGCATACGCCCTCGACCTTTCATCTGCTCAATGCGCGGCGGCTGAAGCTGCTGAAGCCCTCGGCCGTGATCGTGAACACCTCGCGCGGGGAGGTGATGGATGAGAACGCGCTTTTGCGCGGGCTGAAGGCCGGAGAGATCGCCGGGGCCGGGCTTGATGTCTATGAGCATGGCCATGAGATCACGCCGGGGTTGCGCGATCTGTCGCAGGTGGTGCTGCTGCCGCATATGGGATCGGCCACGCTGGAGGGCCGGGTGGAGATGGGCGAGAAGGTGATCCTGAATATCAAGACCTTTGCCGATGGCCACCGGCCGCCGGACCGCGTTATCCCGGGGATGCTTTAAGCGCGGAGCCTGCGCAAAAATTCCCGCGCCCTCTTGAATTGCGCGGGTTTCCCGGTAGTTTGCTCCTCCCGGCAAATGAGGGCATTTGCCGTGGCAGGAACAGGGGGTTCGGATGAGATTCAGCATCGAGCGTGCGACGCTTCTGAAAGCGGTGGCTCAGGCACAGTCGGTGGTGGAACGCCGCAACACCATCCCGATCCTTGCGAACGTGCTGGTGGAAGCGGCGGATGCGGGCGTGTCGTTCCGCGCCACCGATCTGGATATTGAAGTGGTCGATAAGGCGGAGGCCCAGGTGGAGCGTCCGGGCGCGACCACGGTTTCGGCGGTTATGCTGCATGAGATCGTGCGCAAGCTGCCCGATGGCGCGCTGGTCACGCTGACCGATGATGCGGTCTCGGGGCGGTTGCAGATCCAGGCGGGGCGCTCAAGCTTTAGTCTGGCGACGCTGCCGCGGGAAGATTTCCCGGTCATGGCCAGCTCGGAATATATGACGAGCTTCCGCGCACCGGCCTCGGTGCTGCGCCGTCTCTTTGAGAAGGCGAAATTCGCCATCTCGACGGAAGAGACCCGCTATTATCTGAACGGTGTTTATATGCACACCGCCCAGGGCGAAGAGGGTCCGGCGCTGCGCTGTGTGGCGACCGATGGTCACCGCCTTGCGCGGATTGACGCGCCGCTGCCCGAAGGGGCTGCGGGCATGCCCGGGGTGATCGTGCCGCGCAAGACCGTCAATGAGCTGCGCAAGCTTCTGGATGAGGGGGAGGCGGAGATTGAGGTTTCGGTCTCGGAGACCAAGGTGCGGTTCTCGAATGCCAGCCTGACGCTGACCTCGAAGGTGATCGACGGCACTTTCCCGGACTACAGCCGCGTGATCCCGACCGGGAACACCCGCCGTCTGGAAGTCGATGCCCAGGCCTTTGCGAAAGCGGTGGACCGGGTGGCGACGGTGTCCTCTGAGCGCTCGCGCGCGGTGAAGCTGGCGATTGAGGAGGACCGTCTGGTTCTTTCGGTCAATGCGCCGGATTCGGGCGCAGCCGAGGAAGAGCTGATCGTGGCCTATGCCGATGAGCGGCTGGAGATTGGCTTTAACGCCAAATATCTGCTGGAGATCGCCGGTCAGGTGGATCGTGAGAATGCGGTCTTTCTGTTCAACTCTTCCGGCGATCCGACGCTGATGCGCGAGGGCAATGACACCTCGGCGGTCTATGTCGTTATGCCGATGCGCGTATAACGGGCCTGAGGCCGGGGGCGCTGCCCCCGGACCCCCGGAGTATTTTGAAAAAGCCAAAGTCAGATCGCGGAGCTGAGCGGCCATGCTGAATTCGCTGCGCCTTGCGATGTTTCGCAGCCACCGCGCTTTGCGGCTGGAGTTTGATGGCCGTCCGGTGGCCATCCGCGGCCCGAACGGGGCCGGAAAAACCAATATTCTTGAGGCGATCTCGCTGCTTTCACCAGGACGCGGGCTTCGTGGCGCGCTTTCTGGTGAGATCGCGCAGCGCAGCGGCGCGGGCGGCTGGAAGGTTGCGGCGGAAATTGCCGGGCATGAGGTGGAGACCTGGGGCGAGGGCGCGGGGCGGCTGGTGCGGCTGGATGGGAAATCTGCCACCCAGGCTGCGCTGGGCGCGCTGGTGCCGATGGTCTGGCTGGTGCCTGCGATGGACCGGCTGTGGATTGAAGCGCCGGAGGGGCGGCGGCGGTTTCTGGACCGGCTGACGCTTTCGTTTGAGCCGGGGCATGCGGCGGCCTCGCTGACTTATGAGCGGGCGATGCGGGAGAGAAACCGGCTGTTGCGCGATGGGGTCAGGGATCCGGGCTGGTATGGCGTGATTGAGGCGCGGATGGCGGAGGCGGGGGCGCGGCTCCATCAGCACCGCAGCGCCACCGTGGCGCGGCTGGTCGCGGCGCAGATCGAGGGGGCCTTTCCGGCCGCGGATCTGAGCCTTGATCCGGGGCCGGGGACTGAGGATCTGGCGGCGGCGCTGGCGGCGGGGCGGGCGCGGGATCTGGCGGCGGGGCGCAGCCTCTCGGGGCCGCATCGCGCGGATCTGGGGGCGTGCTGGCGGGCCAAGGAGATGCCGGCGGCCATGTGCTCAACCGGGGAGCAGAAACTGCTGCTGATCGGGCTTGTGCTGGCCAATGCGCGGGCAGTTGCGGAGCTGCGCGGTCGGGCGCCGGTGCTTTTGCTGGATGAGGTGGCGGCGCATCTTGATCCGGATCGGCGGGCTGCGCTTTATGATGCGCTGAGTGCGGCGGGGGCGCAGGCCTTTCTGACCGGGACAGAGGATGCCCTGTTTGAGGGCTTCGGAGAGCGGGCGCAGGTGCTGCGTCTCGATGGCAATGGCGCGGTGATCTGATGCGCCGGGGGATAAGATGAGCCTTACGCTGCAGCAGTTGGGATTTTTCGCGCTGGCCATGGCCGGGCTTTGGGCGGTGCCGGGGCCGGTCTGGGTGGCGCTGGTGGCACGGGCGCTCTCGGGCGGGTTTCGCGGTGCGGTGCCGCTGGCGCTGGGTGTGGCGATCGGGGATCTGGGCTGGGTGCTGCTGGCGCTTCTGGGCATGGCCTGGGTGTTGTCGGTTTATGGCGATCTGCTGGGGGTGCTGCGCTGGCTGGCGGCGCTGGTCTTTCTGGTCATGGGGGTGCTTTTGCTGCGCTCAAAGGCGGCGGCGCCGGGGGCGGACAGCCGGCTGACGCGGCCGGGGTTCTGGCCCGGGCTGGCTGTGGGGCTGGCGGCGGTGATCGGCAACCCCAAGGCGATCCTGTTTTACATGGGCTTTTTGCCGGGGTTCTTTGATCTGGGCGCGCTGACCGGCGCGGATATCCTTGCGATCCTTGTTGTGGCGGCGGCGGTTCCGATGATCGGCAATCTGGCTTTGATCTTCGGGCTGGAGAAGGCGCGGGCGCTTTTGCAAAGCGAGCGTGCGCGGCTGCGGCTGAACCGGGGCTCGGGGGCGCTGCTGATCCTTGTGGGCCTGGCCATTCCCTTTGTCTGAAAGGGGGATTTCCGCGAAAAGACAGGTCTGACGCGTGACAATCCCGCCCCGGAAGGCTATAAATCAGGGGAAAAATAAAGGGTATGCAGGCATGGCCGAAGAGCAACGGAAAGCCAGTGAATATGGCGCCGATTCGATCAAGGTTCTCAAAGGGTTGGAGGCAGTCCGCAAACGCCCTGGCATGTATATTGGTGACACCGACGATGGCTCGGGTCTGCACCACATGGTTTATGAGGTTGTCGACAACGGCATCGATGAAGCGCTGGCGGGTCATGCGACTGCCGTCAATGTGACGATCCACGCCGACAGCTCGATCTCGGTGCGCGACAACGGGCGCGGCATTCCGGTCGGCATTCACGCCGAAGAGGGGGTCTCGGCGGCAGAGGTCATCATGACCCAGCTGCACGCGGGCGGCAAATTCAACAACACCGATGAGGGCGGCAACGCCTATAAGGTCTCGGGTGGTCTGCACGGCGTGGGCGTCTCGGTGGTGAACGCGCTGTCGGACTGGCTGGAGCTGCGGATCTGGCGCGACGATACCGAATATCACGCCCGCTTTGAGCATGGCGAATGCACCGTGCATGTGCACCCCGTGGGCCCGGCCCCGGGTGAGCGCGGCACCGAAGTGCGTTTCATGGCCGCCTCGAAGACCGTGCATCCGGAAGGCACTTTCTCGAACCTGGAATACAGCTTCAAGACGCTGGAAAACCGTCTGCGGGAACTCGCGTTCCTGAACTCAGGCGTGCGCATTATCATCCGCGATGAGCGTCCGGCAGAGCCGCTGCACACGGAGCTGTTCTATGAAGGCGGCGTCAAGGAATTTGTGAAATACCTCGACCGCTCCAAGACCTCTGTCATGGCGGAGCCGATCTATATTGTCGGTGAGAAGAACGACATCGGCGTTGAAGTGGCGATGTGGTGGAACGACAGCTACAATGAAATGGTGCTGCCCTTTACCAACAACATCCCGCAGCGCGATGGCGGCACCCACCTGGCGGGCTTTCGTGGTGCGCTGACCCGCACGATCAACAACTACGCCCAGTCGAGCGGCATCGCCAAGCGCGAGAAGATCGACTTCACCGGCGATGATGCCCGGGAAGGTCTGACCTGCGTGCTCTCGGTCAAGGTGCCGGACCCGAAATTCTCCAGCCAGACCAAGGACAAGCTGGTCTCTTCGGAGGTGCGTCCGGCGGTTGAGAACCTGGTGAACGAAAAGCTGGCCGAATGGTTCGAAGAGAACCCGGCCCAGGCCAAAGTCATCGTGGGCAAGATCATTGAAGCGGCCCTCGCCCGCGAAGCCGCCCGCAAAGCGCGCGAACTGACCCGGCGCAAATCGCCGCTCGATATCGCCTCGCTGCCGGGCAAGCTGGCGGATTGTCAGGAACGCGATCCGGCGAAATCCGAAGTCTTCCTCGTCGAGGGGGATTCGGCAGGTGGCTCGGCCAAACAGGGCCGTTCGCGCGCCAATCAGGCGGTTCTGCCGCTGCGCGGTAAGATCCTCAACGTCGAGCGCGCGCGCTTTGACCGGATGCTGGCCTCGCCCGATATCGGCACGCTGATCACCGCGCTTGGCACCGGCATCGGCCGCGATGAGTTCGATATCAAAAAGCTGCGCTACCACAAAGTCGTCATCATGACCGACGCAGATGTGGATGGCGCGCATATCCGGACGCTGCTGCTGACCTTCTTCTTCCGTCAGATGCCGCAGCTGGTCGAGGGGGGCTATCTCTATATCGCCCAGCCGCCGCTTTACAAAGTGGCGCGCGGCAAGTCTGAGGTTTATCTGAAAGACCAGGCGGCACTGGATGATTACCTGATCGCCATGGGCGTTGAAGGCGCGGTGCTGAAGCTGGCTTCGGGCGAAGAAATCGCCGGGGCTGACCTGATGCGGGTCATTGAAGGCGCACGTCAGTTCCGCCGGATCCTTGATGCTTTCCCGACGCATTATCCGCGACAGATCCTTGAGCAGGCGGCGCTGGCCGGTGCCTTTGAAGCCGGTCAGGGCGATCTGCAGGACATCGCCAACCGCGTGGCCGAGCGTCTCGACCTGGTCGCGAGTGAGTATGAGCAGGGCTGGCATGGCCGGATCACTCAGGACCACGGGATCCGTCTGGCCCGCGTGCTGCGCGGCGTGGAAGAGATCCGCACCCTCGACGGCGCCGTCCTGCGCTCGGGCGAGGCGCGCCGTCTGGCGCAGGTATCGTCCGGCACCCGCGACATCTACAGCCATGGCAGCCGTCTGGTGCGTAAAGACCGCGAAGTGCCGATCAGCGGCCCGGTTGCGCTGATGCGCGCCATCCTGGTCGAGGGCGAAAAAGGCCTGTCGCTGCAACGCTATAAGGGTCTTGGCGAAATGAACCCTGAGCAGCTTTGGGAGACCACGCTCGATCCCGAAGCCCGCACCCTGCTGCAGGTGAAGATCGAAGATCTTGCCGATGCCGATGACGTCTTCACCAAGCTGATGGGCGATGTGGTTGAGCCCCGCCGCGAGTTCATTCAGCAAAACGCGCTTTCGGTTGAGAACCTCGATTTCTGAGGGCTTGTAGGACTGCGCATAATGCTTCGTTTGCGCATAAGTTTTCGCTCGAAGCGCATAAGATTGCGCGTTTGAAGAACAAAGACCGAAAAGCCGCCCTGAAACTTCAGGGCGGCTTTTTGCTGAGCCGGTAAGGTTAGGGACGGTACTGAGCGCCAGCCTACGTAGACGGAGGCTGGCGCTCTCGCACTGCGGGTGCGTAGCCAGGCTCAGCTGTTAAGCCCACTGATCTATGCCATATGAGCGCCTCTACTGCATGTCCTGGCACGATCCGCCCAACCGAAGTCGCGTCATATGGCTAAATTCACGAAAAAGTGATCATTGGAGATTGGTCACCTTCGACCGAAATGTTTTGTACAAGATCAATTAAGTCATTGAATCTGGATTGAATTGTAAATTCAAAAAAAATCACGTTTTAACATTCTGCATGCAGAATTTAAAAACCTTCCGTGAATTTTGAATCAAACCAAATTTTCCTTTTGCGTGAATCCGCAATCGATTCAAACCTAAGCGCGGTTTTGATTTATTGCCCTTGAGGTGGTCGTAAAAGAGATTAAGTAGCCCGCATGAAAAGACATCTTAATGCGTCGCCGGTGGCGCGGTCTGTTTATGACCGCGGCATGAAGAAGAAATTGACCGTCGTTTCCGGGCGGGGAGTGCACGGATACTGCGCGACCGAGAGTAATCTTGAAGCAGCCGCGATTGCGGTATTTAGCCTTGATCCGGATGTAATCCGTATCGAACCCCAGCCTTGCGTTTTCGATATGGTGTCTCTGTCCGAATACGAAAATCACGAAGCCTATCATGCCGCTACAAGAGACAGGCAACTGGCGAAACGCTACACTCCGGATTTTCGCCTGTCTTTTGAAGGCGGTGACCAAGTTTTGGTGGAAATCAAACACAGTCGCCTCATTACTAAAGACGCGTCAATTCTGAGCTACCCTGAAAGATTGGCGGGCTTGGGTATTAAGCTTTGTATTTTCTCCGAGGAAGATATTAATCCTGATTTGTCCTATAATGCAAAGCTTCTGAGAAGTGTCGCAAGGTATAAAAACAATTTTATACCATTTAATAATGCCCCACTTAATTTGCGGACTGGGTCAGCGCTATTCTCAGAATATTGCGACGCAGGTTATTCGAGTGGAGAAGTCTTTTCATGGATTGTCTCAGGTGATCTCAAGATAAATCTGAGCAAAGCGCGGATTGGTCGTTGCTCTAATCTTTGCCCCTCATTTGGAAATAAAGATCATCTGAGGGTGCTTCGCTATGATTGATGTTGTTTCGAATTATATCGGGAGGCAATTAGTATATGATGGCGTCATTTTTACCGTAACCGCACGAACGCAGGACGAGAGTGGATTCATAATTCAAGACGTTGAAGGAAACGGCGCACAAATCTCTAACGAAGAACTGCACGTCCTGCTTGCTCAGGCACAGTCCGACATATCGCGAAGCCGCCAGTATTTTCAGACTAAAGCGGGACAGCAGGACCAGGAGGTCCGCCTTCAAATCCTGCGTGCGGAGGCCGAACTCAATGCGCAGGGTTATCTGTCTTGGACGCAACGACATGCCCTGCTGATCGAAAAGTTCCAAGGCTTGAGGGACCGACTCGGCCGCCCAATATCAGTGCCTTCTGTTCGAGCACTTCAATCGTGGAAAGGTGCTTTTCGTGCAGGCGGGCGTCAAGCTCTTGCTGATGCGCGTCGGCGCTCTGGCAACCGTACTCGACGGCATGATCCGATATTCGAAGCGATTGTAATCCAGCAGCTGGAGGAACGCTTTGTGAACTCTGATCGCGTGACGGCCAAGGAACTGCACCGGATCAGCTATGCACTTTATCAAACTTGGGCCGAAGAGAACAAAGTCACAATGCAGGAATGTGGCGAACGTGTTGTGCGAAGTATTATTTCAAGCCTTCCACACCGTGACCTCATAAAACGTCGTATTGGGTGCGATCAGGCCACGAAGGAACTCTTGCGGGCACGCCACTTCGAAATGGTTCAGGCGCCATTTGAACGCGTCGAGATCGATTCTACCCAGGCTGATATCTTCGTAGTCATCGACAGTGAGGGAAACGTCGCGCGCCCACATATCTGCGCAGCCATCGATTGCGCCACAGGCTTGATCGTAGGGATGTCCCTCAGCCTTACGCCACCTAATGCAGAACTGACCGCTCGAACGCTGAAGGAAATGATGGTCCCCCACGGCGACGCATTTTTTGATGCATTTGGTATCAGTAACAGGCTTGAAGCAATCGGGCGCCCCCTGGTCACGATCTCCGACCAGGGCTCGGAAAATTCGGGCCCCCTCATCGAAAGCATTGTTGAGCACTGCCTTTATGAGTTCCGCAAGAACATCCCCAAGAAGCCCGAGAAAAAGCCGTTTATCGAGCGTCTGTTCGGCGTGATGAACGAGTTCATCCACTCGCTGCCAGGCGCTACCGAGACCCGTTTAATGAAGAACCGTACGCGGATCGAAAAGGCGACGGCAGAGGCCAGACTAACCTTTGAGCAATTTGAATCTAAGCTCCAGCGCTGGCGATATGATGTCTATGCGCAGATGCCGCGAAAGCGCGTTACGAGCCATCTGCGTACGAACGAGAGTCCAGCGGCAAGCTGGCGGCGATTGCTGAAAGAGTGCCTTGTTCCTGAACCGCCGAGCGAGAGCGAAATCCGGCAGATGTTCTTTGCGGGTAGAACCGAGCGCAAGTTGCAGCGGTACGGTGTAGAATATCAACGTATTCAATATTTTGGCGAAGCTGGCCTGCTGCTGGACCAGTATGGTCCAGGTGCCAAGCTCGAAATCAGATACGACCCAACCGACATTAGGATGCTGCTTGCACGCCATCCGAACGACGATGACTGGGTAGAACTAACCGCGAAGGATCCTGATCTGCCTGCGATCAGCTTTGCAGAGCTGGAGCGTTTGCGCAAAACCCTTCCCGTCGATGAGATGGAAGCACAGGGGGCTCTGTCGGCACAAATTATTCTGAGAGAAATGACTAAAGACATGCACCGGCCGATGCGCGGCCAACGTACCAAAGCGCGGCGGGCCGCGCATGCCGCCCAAGACTTTCAACGCGATCAGGAAACAGCTCTTCGATCGAAGGCGTCGCCTCGTGGGGCGAATTCATCCAGACAGCCGGAGACTGAAGTCGTTTCGTTGAACGAGCCAGTTTTTGTCGCGTCTCCGTCATCGCCGCCTCCAATTGAACGTAGGAGGAGGTCATAATGCCAATTCTTATGTCCGAAGCGCTGGATGTCCGGATCCGGCATCGCATCTACAGCGAAATCCTGATGGCTCTGCGTGATCAGTTGTCCCGCGCCGCCAACCTGAATGGAGCGATCATCCCTCTGCTGGGTCCCACTCGTGTTGGAAAGTCTGATTTGCTCTTGGACCTTGTGGACGAAGACACTGGTTTTGCGCCCAGAGCTTCCGCATCGTTGCTCAGGCGTCAGCCCATCGTGCTGGGAGCAGTACCGCCCAAACCGAATGAACGGGAGCTGTATCGTGCAATGCTTCTGGCGATGGGCTTTGACTGCGGCAAGAAGGAGCGCACCTCAATCGTGCGTGACCGTGTTATCGCTGCAATCAGTCGCGAAGGTGTCGCTGTGCTGGTGCTCGATGAATGCAATCATTGCGTTGAGCCAGGTGCAAACCTGTCGGCTCGTTCGGCAGCTGATCATTTTAAAACCATTGTAGATGCGACAGGTATTACCTTGGTTTTGGCTGGTCTTCCGAACTTTCAACGGATCGTGGATGGTAATGAGCAGTTCCGAGACAGGGCCATGCGCAGCCTGATTTTCGAGCCATATTCGTGGTCCTTGGAAAGGGATCGTGAGGGGTTTGTCGCGGCGATGAACGGCATCTTTGCGCTGTTGCGTGAAGCCTCCGTGGAAACGGACTTTGCGGATCAGGACATTGCGCGCCGGCTGTTCGCAGTCTGCGGTGGGCGCGTTGGCTTGGCGTTGCGTATCCTGAAAGCTGTGGGCGCAGGAAAGCCTGTCAGCAAACTGACCATGCAAGAGATCGCGGCTGCGGCGGCAGCCTGCTGTCAGGATCGCCATATGGTATCAGCTGCCTTTTCCTCCCCACCGCCAGGGGATGACGTGCTTTCACGATCTTACGTGAACGTCATGCAGGAAGCTGGTCTGTCGGTGCTTCCCAATAATGTTCATGAATATGCCGCCGTTCGCGGTCTGAGGGCGTGAGATGCAAGGGGCTAAGCCACACCCGAATGAAAGTCTTAGCGGTTACTTGCGAAGGTGTGCTCACGACGAGCTCTACGAAACGGTAGCCCCCTTCTATGGAAGGTTGGAGGTCCGCTATGGACGCCCACTTCTTGGTCAACTTGCCACGGTAGCGACAAAGCTGCAGCTGGAGGGCTCAGTGCTTGAGCAAATTACGCCTGTCAGCGGGGCTGAGAAGGGACAGTTTCCACTTCAGTTTGAGCGGTCCTCTTGTGATCCGTTTTGCCCGTATTGCCTGCGAGAGAACGGGTTTTGGGACATCAGCTGGCGCCATTGCTATGTCAGCGCCTGCCCGCGTCACGGAGCGAGGTTGGTGGATCGATGTGGCAGGTGTGAAACCCAAATTACGCCAGCTACCGGCGGCTTTCTTGCTTGTGAATGCGGGGCTCCGTTCGCTGAGTTCCCGGCTTCTCAAGCATCTGAGGCCGAAGTGGCAATCTCGGCAAGGCTCATTGAAAGCCGCTGGGGAACGGACTCACAACCCCCAGCGAGCTTTGATCGCTTCATCCATTTCCTGCACGGGTCCGTACAGTCATCGCGGCTTGATAAGCCGGGGAAGGCCAGGCTGCCCCGAAGTGCAGAGGACGCGGCATCCGTCGCAAAGGCCGTATGGCCGATGCTGGAGAACCCGCAGGAAGCTTTCGCACAGCTCATTAGTGCGAAACTTCTTGAGAGTGCTGATAGAGATATAACCCTGCCTATGAAACTTGGGGGGTGGTACCAGTCGCTATCAAGGTTTCGAGGGCCTTGGTACGACCCGTTCTGGGCTGTCGTACGCTCATTGGGTGCAGGGCAGAAAGAAGGCCCCTGCATTCAGGAGAATGATCGGCTTACCGCAAAGGAAGCGGCGGCAATCCTCGCCGTGAGAGCTGATCGAATTGTTGAGGCGGTACGCAGCGGTAAGATCGGGGGCGAGATCAAAGAATCTGCTCTCGGACATCGCCGAACTTGGGTTGATCGGGCTGAAAGTGAAAACATAGCAACCGAGAGCGCCCGATACTGGGAGGCCAAGACTGCAGCTGAATTTCTCGGGGTCTCGAAGAAGCAGTTTGCATTGTTGGGGGACGCAGGGTTCGTTGCCCCTGTTGATCGCAACTCTTTGCCGCCTCTGACGGACGGCATTTTTAAAGCATCTGAGCTGCAGAGGCTGGCCGAAACTATCCGAGTAGGTGCGCGCAGCCCTGCTGGTGGCGGGACGACAATCCGATTTGCAGACATAAACCAACGCCGCACCAATGAACTTCAGGCTCTCAAGCGAGTGTTCAACGCAATCAAAGCTGGGAAGCTTCGGGCCGTTTCAGCAGCTTCTGATGATGCTTTGGGAGCTTTTTCTTTTTCTGAAGATGATCTTCGGGCGCTCATTGACAGCCCTGAGCAGAACAAATTTTATACCGCGCTGCAGGTTTCTCAAATTTGCGGATGGAAGCACGAGTGCGTCACCCATTGGTGCCGTGAAGATCTTCTTGAAAGTCGAAAATCCAAAACCGGTGGTGCAGATAGTTATGAAATCAGCCCGGAGGCTCTGGCGGCCTTTCAATCGATGTATGTGGTGCTTTCTGATGTGGCGAAGCTGACAGGGACATCTTCCCGCAGACTTATCTCTGTATGCGATGCAAGGGGCGTAAAGGCGTTCGCGAAAAGGTGTGGAGGGGCAACTTCCCGTTGCTACTTGGTAAAAGCGGCTGATTTATTTGGCTGACCGATGCTACAGGCACGCGACTGTCTCAGACGCGCCCTGCACCAGATTTACTCGGGTGACGCCAGCTCTGTAATGCTTGACGATGACATAAGTTGTGCGTGATGTGAGGTCGACAAGGGAGGTTTATCGAACGTTTTGAAAAGGGCTGCCTTAGGCTCTTAGTCGCCAGTCATGACCCGTGAAATAGTCTCGATGCTTGAGATGTTCTTGTGACCTGCCACGGGATTTTTCCTCCATCTGCGATTAGAGTCCGG
>NZ_RRAZ01000036.1 GCF_003863335.1 Falsigemmobacter faecalis
CAGAACAGATCAGTCCTGATGAACAAAAACCGTCCTGCACTCAGGACTATTTCAGCAGCCTGTTAGTTTTGGACCGCGGTCCAAAACTTCGCAGGGCGTTAGTGTATTGGTCACCGTTTCACCGGGCACTCAGGCGGTTGCGATTTGAGCCGAAATGAATTCGCGTGGGGAGCGCATCTTCAGCCCTGAGTGTGGGTGATTTGCACTGTAGTTCCCGAACCAGCTCCCGATCAATCCGAGAACGGTTCGGGTATCTGGCCAGCCGGGCTGTGAGGTTTAAGTGCGAGACGCTAAGGGTTTGGGTAACCACCTTCATCGGAAATCGCCCGATCGCAGCGGCTGCGCAAGCGAGGCCGGCTTTTTACCCGTGACTTGTCCAACGCCCCGCGCAGGTCTTGGCGTCAAGTGTCTTAGGGCCGAGTTGGCGTTTCAGTTCCCGGACAGGTTCCTCAAGCTGGCGTGCAACGCGATTGCTGCTAATCTCACCCTCCTCGGACACAGCGACACTCACGCCTTTGAAAATGAGCCAGCGCCAACGGTCAAATAAATTGGGCGCAACGCCAGTGCGACGGGCGGCAACCGAAAGACTGGCGCCGTCTTCCAGCCATGGTCGGCTTATAAGGCCCCGCGGGGGGCACGGTCCTTCTCAACCTCGACGACCCGAAGCTTGTCGGTGGCAGCCCGGCGACGACGGGGGCACCATCGGGGATGATTTGAAAATCAGACATAGGCATGTGCTTAGCAGCAAGATCCGGCAGGTGGTGAATGCAGCTCTGGCGAGCCTGGACGGCGCATTTGCAGCTCTCTACACTGGCTTCGGCCGCCCCCCCCGATCGCGCCAGAGCGGCTGATCCGGCAGGCCTGCTCCAGATCCTCTTTTCGATCCGCTCTGAACGGTAACTCATGGAGAAGATGTAATATAACTTCTTGTTTCATTGGTTTGTGGGTCTTGGGATTGATGGCCAGGTCTGGGGTGAAGGGCGCCCGGAAATCTGTCCCCGGGACAGATTTGAGCCCTGAACGGGCGCAGCCCCGGGCCGAAGCCGACGGTCTTCAGCAAGAACCGCGACCGGCTGCTGAGCACGGAGATGTCGTAGGGGGTGGTGGCAGCCATTCTGGCTCACCGCAAAGTCGCGCCCCTGCTGTCGGACGACCACGTCCCGGATTGGTGAAGGCATCGGCCGCGATGAAGAGCTTCCGTCCAAAGCCTGACAATAGGCCCTCGGACGACGATCCCGGTGGGCCGCAGAAGCCGGAGAGCCCGAGTGAGACCCATCCCAATGACCCGCCAAATCCGCAATGCCGAAGTGAACTTGCCGTCGGCCAGAGGCGTTCCAATATCACTCATGTTTCGACGACCGATCCCGACGCGCGGCACAGGGGCGATGCTCTGCTTTGTCGGCGGAGGAGTGTGGAAAACGGTCCGGGGGACCGTTTTCCCGACGATGGCTTTGATGGAGAACCGCTCCGGCCTGATCGTGCGAAAGCGCGACCTCACTCAGACCGATGATCGTGCGGAACGGCGCGCCGCCCTCGGCATGATCCACCGGCATTCCCCGGGCTTCACGCGTCAGCGGGCGCCGGGGGCCGATAAGGGTTTGACGCTGCCGACTTCGTGGCTGATCTGCGCCGCGCCTGGGTCACTCCGCATGTTGCGTAAAAGTCGGGGTATTCCGCGGTTGATGGCTGCACCACACGCCACAAGGGTTACGCCCTGTCGATCAGGCACCGTAAACGCATCGACTTGTGGCGGAAAAACGATCCCCCGGATCGTTTTCTGATCCTCCTCACTATTGGATGGGCCAAAACCCTCGGCGGCATGGCCCGGACCCTCTGGCGCGGCGTCGAACGAGTGCCTGCGTGTTTCATTCTGACAATGGCCGTCAATAATCTCGCCCGTTTGCCCAACCTGCAGCCCGCCTGAACGTGTCAGCCCGGCCAGGCAGGCGTATCATCTGTCGAAGGGGGCGTGGGAGTAAATCTAACCGGCCTTGATGAAGGGCGATTGTCCTGCGCTCAGGACTCTTTCAGCAGCCTGTTAAGGGAAGCCCGACCTATGGCAGCAAGATAGACTATTGCCAAATCAAGCGTCTCAAGGTTGATTATTACCATTAGAAATATTCGCTTTACGTGAAAGTGCCTTTCCGAATGCCTGGACTGCTCTCGCTGCTGAAGACCTATCCTCATGGGCGCAGCCTTGAGCAGATACACCGGATGAGGGGCGCTACGTTTTCGCCTGATGCACGACTTGGGGTGCTGACAGAGCTGGGCGATCTGCAACGGGCCGGCCTCGTGCAGCGAACGGCCGATGGGCTGTGGGTCTGTGCGGCGCGGCAAGACAGCTCCACGGCTGAGGTGCCAGGAACCCCTCTGACGGTGGATCGTCATCCCGGGGCAGACGGCGGAAACAGGATCGCCGCTGCGCCATTCCGGCGCGCCACCAGCCCCGTCTCCTCCGCAGATCCGGTGGAGGACGCGGGGAGTGATGTGCCTGATCCTGCGGCACTGCTGCGCTACTGGCGATCGTCATTGCGGTCGGATCCGCGGGGCGCATTGACTGAAACGCCCGATCGGCACGGGATTGTCTGGCACCTGATCACCGGAGAGGGGCCGCTTGTCCCGGATGCGGATCAGGATCTGCAGCTGAGCTTCCGTTCAGATCACCTGCAACCGGGATTTCGCGAAGCTCTGCGGAGACGGGAGGCCGAGGAACGGGTTCTGGCCATAGGATGGCCCCTGGCCCTCGGGCGGGCGAAAGGCGTTCCCGTCGTCTGGCCGGTCGGTCTGATTGCCGCGCGGTGGGCGCTGGAAGCGGACGAGCTGCGCCTGACGATTTCGGCCGATGATCTTTTGGTGAACCCCGACTGGCTGCGTGGTTTTGTGCGCAGCAGCAGCTGGACTGCCGAAGATCTGCAGTCGGTGTTCAGGGGCGGGGAGGGCGTTGGACATCAGTTCTCCGAGTTCCTGCCGCGTCTGCGCGATGCCGCCGCGCGCCAGATCAGAGGATCTCTGAATGGTGTTGTGACCACGCGCACGCTGGATCTGGACGACACCGGCCTGTTTGACGCCGCCGCGCTTTTCCTTCCGGATGAGAACTCTTTCACCTCCGGAGCGTCAAGGGAGCTGGACCGCATCGCGGGCTGGGACGCCGGAAAGCTTGCGTCGACGGCTCTGGCCCCTTTGCTGAACCTGGCCGAGACTGACCCGGCCCCGCCTCATGGTGCGATCAATACCAGCGCGCTGAACAATGAGCAGCTTCAGGCCCTTCGCTACAGCTGCTCAGCGCCACTGACCGTGGTGACCGGACCTCCGGGCACCGGTAAGTCAGAGGTGATCGTTTCTGTTGTCGCATCGGTTCTGCTGGAAGGGGGATCGGTCCTTGTCGCCTCCAAGAACCATCAGGCGCTGGACGCCGTTGAAGATCGCCTTGGGGCCATCGCGCCCGATATTGATTTTCATGTGCGCACGCTGGACCCGTCGCGGGAGCTCGACCAGGGCCTGGTGCAGGTTGCGCGCCGTTTAAATGACATCAGCGGTCCCGGAAGTCGTGAGCCGGATCCGGAATTGCTGGCTCAGATCCGGGCCATAAGCGCTGATCGCAACGCTGCTCTTTCGGGCGCAGAAGCACGCGAAGTGCTTCAATGTGAGCTGGCTGACCTGTTGGAGCGGCGGCTGACCTCAGCCGAGCCGATGGCGGCCAGAGGCGCGCCCGAACGCCCGACCGGCATCTGGCAGCGGCTGATTTCATTTCTGAAGGGGACAGCGGCGGGGACCGGTCCCTCAGATCCCGACAGACGCATAGCCGCTCTTCGTAAAGAGCTCTCTCAGAGCCCATCCTTTGCAGATCCGGTCGTGCTGACCGAAGACATTGCAGGCCGCGCAAAAGCGCTGCTGCCCCGCTATCTGGGCGCAAAATCTGCCATGAGCAGCGCAGCCCGATCAGATCTTGGCGGGCTGATTGCGGATTTTGAATTTGCCGGTCGGCGGGATGCGGTTCCTCTGGCCCTGACGCGCCAGGTTCTTGAACATCGCCCGCTCTGGCTGGTGTCAGTGCTTGGGGCCGCGCGCCGGGTTCCGCTGGAGCCTGCGCTTTTTGATCTGGTGGTCTTTGATGAGGCCAGTCAGTGCGATATTGCCTCGGCGCTGCCGCTGTTTGCGCGCGCGAAGCGCGCAATGGTCGTGGGCGACAGCAATCAGCTGACCTTCATCCCCTCGATCGGCCGGGATCAGGATCGCAATCTGATGCGCACCCAAGGGCTGCCTGTCGCGCGGATGAGCCGCTATGCGCAAAGCAGCAATTCGCTGTTTGATTTCGCCAAAAATGTGCCGGGCGCAAAGCGGGTTATGCTGCGCAGCCAATATCGCTCCGCCGCGCCGATCGTCGATTATATCAGTGACGAATTTTATGACGGCAGCCTGCGGGCCGCAGGCGATCCGGCACGGCTTCGGCCACCACCCGGACAAGCGCCGGGAATTGCATGGACCGATGTCCGAAGCCCCGCTTCCATCAGCGGCAACGTCAACCGCGCTGAAGTGACGGCAATCGCTGCTCATGTGGCAGATCTTCTGAACGTGCAGGGCTATGGCGGCTCGGTCGGGGTTGCGACGCCCTTTCGGGCGCAGGCGCAGGAGATTGATCAGGCGGTGCGCGCGCTGGTCTCTGTACCCCGGCTGGAGCTGTCGGCTTTCCGGGCGGCAACCGTTGACAGCTTTCAGGGGCAGGAGCGGGACCTGATTATCTTCTCGCCGGTTCTGGGTCCGGCCAGTGCCGAGACAGCCGTGACATTCGTGCAAAAAGATCGTCGCCGGATGAATGTGGCGATCTCACGTGCCCGCGCGGTGGCGCATGTGTTCGGCGATCTGAATTTCGCGCGGGGCGCAAGAGTGCGCTCTCTGGCAAGGCTTGCAGCCGTTGCAACCGAGCCGCGCCAGCGCAGCGGCGAGGGTGTTTTCGACAGCCACTGGGAGCGTGTGCTTTATCATGCCTTGATTGAGCGCGGGTTAAAGCCGCAGCCGCAATACGAGATTGCCGGACGCCGACTGGATTTCGCGCTGTTCGGGGCAGGGGAGATCCGCCTGGATGTCGAGGTGGACGGGCGGCAGTGGCATGAGGCCCGCGATGGCGGGCGCAAGCTTCCCGATCTCTGGCGGGATCATCAGATGCAATCCATGGGCTGGCGCGTGCGCCGCTTCTGGGTCGACGAACTCAGCGAAAACATGGAGGCATGCCTTGAGCGCATCGAACAAGACCTCAGGTAAGTCCTGGACCTTCACCACAATTGCAGCCGTGCTGGCGCTTACCAGCGCAGGCGGGGTCGCGTTTACGGGCTGGAAACTGAACACGCTGCACCAGGAATTTGGCCGGATCAGCTCTGACATCGACTGGTTTCAGGCGCAACGCAGCGGGCTTCTGGCCGAGCGCGATGAGCTGCGGGCCCAGCAGATACAGCTGGAGGCCGCGACGGTGCAAACACGTGAAGCCGCGGTCGGGGAAGAAGCGGCGCTGGCCCTTCTGAGGACGGAGCGCGCCCGTTTTGCAGATGAGATTGCAAAGCTCGAGGCTGAGTTGAAGTCGCGCCAGGACCGCGTGACGAAGGCGGAAGAGACCATTCGCAACGCGGGCGCTCTGCGGAGCGAGCTTGAGACCGGCGCCACACTCAAGCGCCAGTTTGAGCGTGAGGTGGCTTCGCTGACGCAAAGCCGTGATAAGCTTCTGGCGGAGGAAACACGGCTTCGCGAAGCCCAGACGACCCTTACCTCGTCTCTGGCAGCCCTGCGCCAGGAGCGGGATGACCTTGATCGCGCGACTGAGGAAAGTCGCAGTTCACTGAGCGCATTGCGCACAACCGAAGAGCGGCTGAAAGTGACGCTGAGCGGCCTTGAGGCCCGTGCGGCAGAGGCCGGGACGGCGGATGAACGGCTGCGCGAAGTGGCTGAAAAACTGGCCTCCGCTCAGGTGGAACTGAGCGGAGTAACCGCAGAACGCGACAGGATTTCCCAGAGTATCGCGGCGCTGAAGACAGAGATCTCCGGGCTTCAGGTCGAGAAACAGACGGCAGATCAGGAGCTTGCAGCTCTGCGCTCTGAGCTGCCTCCGGCTGCGGCTGCGGTGAAGACCGAAGCGGCCCGACTGGAAGAGCTGACGCTTGCGGTCACGGCAAAACGCACAGAGCTGCAGAGTGCAGATGCACAACTGGCCTCTGTGACCACAGCCCTCAGCGCGGCGCAGGGGGATCTTGCAAAGGCGAAGGCTGATCTTACCCAGGTGAGCGCAGATCTGGACACCCGGCGGGCCATAACCCTGGAAGCCGACAGCGCGGGTCTGCGGCTGCGGGAGGTTACGGCAGCGATCACCAGCGAAGAGGCCCGGCTGAAAAGCCTGGAGCAGGAGGTGGCGGCGCGGCTCACAAGGCTTGAGGAAACCCGCACATCTCTTGATGTGGCGAACCGCGACCTCGCCCTTGCGCTGGCCTCTGTCGGCGCAGAACAGGCCCGGCTGCCGGCCCTGCAGATGGAAACGGAAAAGCTTGACCAGGTGCTCGCGGCCCGTGCCCAGGCCGAAACCGCGCTGTCCGCGATCCGGCTTGAGCTGCAGGCCGAAACGGCCCGTCTGAACCTTCTGCGCGAAGAGATGGCGGTGCAGCCTGTTCCCGCTGTTGCCGTGCCGCTGTCGCAACCCGTGATTTCCCAGCCCTGAGGAGCGCTCCTGTGTATACCACGGATCTGATGATCTTTATCACCGCAGCCTCGGGACTGGTCGTTCTGTCACTTCTGATGCTGTTCAAATCCTGGCGCCATGACCGGGTCGTGCAACTGGCGGGCCCTCTCGCAAGTCGCGAGGCCCTGGAGGCGCAGGTCATTGAACTGCGCAAAGAGCGGGACCGCCTTACCCTGGCCAATAATGATCTGCGCGAGGTGCAGGGCCAGACGGAACTGGCAAAGGGCGTGCTTCAGGCGCTGCAGGGCCGTATCGCAGACCTGGAACGCGAGTGGGAAGGCCGGGACGAGCAGCGCAGTGAAATCCGTGATCTGCGGGTTCAGACCGAGCAGGCCGCAACCGAGCTGCTCGCAAAGACCGGAGAGCTGGAGCGCGCAAAGGCCGGGCTTGATCTGGTCAAAGAGCGCCTGGCCCAGGCTGAGGGCATTGAGACCAGGCTGGAGGAGCTGAGGTCTGAAGAAGGGCGGATGCGCGACGCTCTTCAGGCCCTGAGCGCAGAGCTTGGCGATCTGCAGGCACAAAGAGCAGCAGCTGAGGCTCTGGGTCTGGAAATCGGTGGCCTGAACGCGAAGAAGAACGAACTGGAGGCCGGGCTTGCACGCCTTGAGGGTCAACAGTCAGTGCGCGCAGCAGAACTGGCAGAGCTTGAGGACCGGGTGAAGTCAGCCCGCACCGCTGAGAGCGAGCTTCGCAGTCGCAACGACCTTCTGGCCAGCGAGCTGTCGGCTGCGCGCCAGAGCAGTCAGGAACTTGCCCAGGCGGTCAGTGCCGCTGAGACGCGGTTGCGGCTTGCCGAGCATGAACTCAGGCAAACCGAAACTCAGACCGACCGTCTGAGCGCGCTGGAAGAAAGCATCGATGCACTGCGCGGAGAGCTGGCCCATCTTCAGGCCCGTCGCGACACGCTGGCAGAGGATGAGCAGCGCCTGCAGATCACCCTCGAAGAAAAGAACGCGCGTCTGCAGGCCATTCTGCGGGAAACGGAGAAGAGCGGGGCAGGGCGCGCAGCTGCAGGGCGCGAAGGCCCGCCTGCTGAACTCAGCGAAGAGCCTGAAGTCATCCGCCATCTGCGCCTTCTTCCCGGCCCGCGCAGCGGTCTGGCGGAGGATGAGGCGCTGGATAACGTCCGGCGCACCCTGCAGGGCGCGGGGCTCAGCTATCATCCGCGTGTGCTCACCGCCTTCCATACGGCGATGAAGGTCAACGATACCACGCAGATGGCCGTTCTGGCCGGGATCTCGGGCACCGGAAAAAGCCAGCTTCCGCGCAATTATGCCGCTGGTATGGGCATCGGCTTCCTGCAGGTTCCGGTGCAGCCCCGCTGGGACAGCCCGCAGGATCTGATGGGATTTTATAACTATATCGAAAGCCGCTTCCGGCCCACCGATATGGCAAAGGCCCTGTGGGCGCTGGATTCAGAGAATAACATCAATGCCCTGCAGGACCGCATGATGATGGTCCTGCTGGACGAGATGAACCTCGCGCGGGTTGAATATTACTTCTCCGACTTCCTCAGCCGCCTGGAAAGCCGGCCCGCGCCGCTGCGGGTGTCTGATCCCATCCTGCGCAAGGATGCTGAGCTTGAGCTGGAAATCCCCGGCCAGCCGGTCCGGATTTTCCCGGGCTATAACCTGCTCTTTGCCGGGACCATGAACGAAGACGAAAGCACCCAGTCGCTTTCCGATAAAGTGGTGGACCGCGCGAATGTGATGCGCTTTGGGGCGCCGAAGAAGATCGTCACGCCCTCGCCCGCGGCGCGCGCGGAAAACTCACAATCGGTCCCGGCGCTCAGCTATACGCAGTGGAAACGCTGGACCTCGCGGGATGCGTCGGGCGATGCGGATCTGGCGCGCAGTCAGCTTGATGAGATGCTCTCCATTATGCAGACCTTCGGCAAGCCTTTCGGCCATCGCCTGGGGCGCGCGATCCTGTCTTATGTGGGGGCCTATCCTCAGGTCAGCGGCGGCGGTGATCGGGTGCGCACGGCGCTGGCAGATCAGATTGAGATGCGGCTTTTGCCAAAACTGCGCGGCGTCGATGTGACAAGCCATGACGACGACTTCCGCAGGATTGAGAAAATGGCCTCCGATCTTGGCGATGAGCCGCTGGCCGCTGCCATCCGGGCCTCTGTCGATGCGTCACAGGCCAGCACGCTCTTCAGCTGGCAGGGCGTCGTGCGTTGAGCCGCCATCTGCTGCACCGTCCCTGGGAAAGCAAATCCGAGGCTGATGCGGTCTTTCGGCCCGAGGACTGCCTGTTGAGTGAGGCGCAGGGCGGGCGGCCCGGCGGCGAGCATGCGGTCCTGATGTCCTCGGGGAGTGCAGCCACGCGGCGGGCGCTTTTGCTGCATCCCTATCCGCTGCGCCAGCCCGCGGCGGATCCTGCGCGCGAGGGGTTCTTTCTGCGCCCCCGTGAAGGCCGTGAAGAAGAGGCCCCGCCCGAAGCCCGCGCGGCCCTGAGCCGGATGAACCAGGTGATTGCGCGGGTCCAGGAGTTGGGAGAAGCCCTGGATGATCCGTCAAATCTCTGGGAGCATCTGCGCGAGGCCTGGGACCGCGCAGGCCAGGAGGAAAGCCCGCGGATGGCGGAAATCGTGCGCCAGTCCGCAGAGATGGAGCCGGTTCTGAGCCGCCTGCGCAGCACGTTGCGGCGCGTGCTGCGGCGACACCGCGAACTGACGCCGATGGGGCGGGTTCAGGAAATGGATCGCAGCTCAATGCGCTGGCTGTCACGGCAGCCCGGACGCAGCATCGCAGAGCGCGCAGGCGCTGGTCAGCGGATCATGGCCGTCGTTCGTCATGAGGATTTCGACACCCTGGAGAACCGGGTCGCCCATTCTTACGTCACCCTTGCCGCAGAGGTGGGCCGCGAATGGCTGCGCGAGCATCAGCGCGCCAGTGGCAGCCGCCGCTTTCAGAGTGTCGACAGCTTTGTAAAGCTGTGCCGGGTGACGGCCCTGGATCTGCAGGCCCATGGCATCGGTTTTGCCGAAGCGGGGATTACCCCCAATTATGTCCTGCTGGAGAACCCGACGTATTCGAGGATCCGCACCAACTGGCTCAGGCTGTTGCAGCGCAAAAAGGCCAATGACAGCCACTGGGCCTGGCAGGCGCAGACCTGGATGGATTTCACCGTATTGGCGATTGTGCTGGCCCTGAGAGATCTGGAGGGCGCTGAGCTGATCGCGCAGTCTCCGATCCTGTTCCGGGAGGAGGCTGAGGGGGGGATCTGGTTCGAACAGGAGCGCCCGATCGCCGTCTTCTGGCTGCGCCATCAGGGCATCGTTGCGGAAGTGATGGCCCGTCCGGCGCAGCCCGGCACAGCGCTTCTCGAAGCGCGGGCACCGGTCAGCCTGCGCATCACGCCACTGGGACATGGCAGCGCGCCGCCGCATCGGGTTGCGGTCTGGGCCGCGCATGCGCTTTTGCCGATAGACCTGAGACAGGCGGCAGCCGGGGCCGCGCAGCGGCTGGACCAGGTGCGGCGGCTGCCCTCTTTGTCAGAGCGGATCCGCGACGGCCTCATCCTGACCCCCGCGCATGACAGTTTCGCACAGGCTGCGGAACGCCGGGGAAATTGCACTGTGGTTGCGGTGGCACTCGGGGCCGCGGGCGAGGCGCTGACGCAGGGCCGCGCAGCCATCAGCGCCTTCCTGCAGCGCGATATCTGGAGCGCGTAATGTCTTTTCGCAGGCTTTGTGGCTATGATCTCAACGGCTGGCGGGACCAATCCGCCCGAAACTGGCAGATCACAGCGGATGGGGAACTTGAAGAAGGCCCTGTCTCTCTGACGGGGGCGGTGACGGATCCCTGTGTGGTTCTGACGGGATCAGGCGGGCGACGCGAATGGATTGGCGGCGCGCAGGCTGCATTGTCGCCGCATGGCCTTGGGGAAGGCTGGGGAGATCTTGGTGATCCCGCGCGCAGGCGGCGGGTGCGGGATTGTCTTGCCGATCAGGCCGTCCGGCCCGAGCAGCTTGCAGCAGCGTTGAAGGGGCTCACGGCGGGGGCTGCGACCATCGCGATTTCGCTGGAAGAACAGGAGGGCCAGGACGAGGCGCTGCAGGACCGGTTGCTGCGGGCGGTCTCGGCGGCCCGGCTCGGCCAGCCGGTTCTTGTCTGGCGCAGTGTCCTGGCTCTGCTGGGGCACCTTCAGCTGGATGGGGCCGGGGACAATCTCTCCGAAGGCGACCGGATCGGGGTGATCTGTCACGATGCTGAGGGGTTTTCTGTGCAAATCCTGCGGCTGCGCGAAGAAGAAACCCTGCATGGGCGTATCCTGACGCCGGAGCGCCAGAAGGCGGCCCGGCACGTAAACTCGCCCTGGGGCTATCACGGTCTTCTGGATGAGGCGGCCCGGGTCACCGCGCAGATCACCCCGCAGCTTCGCGGCGATCTGGCCGGGCAGATGCGCCGGTTGAGCACCTTTGCGCTTTCCGGCGCGCAACAGGAGGAACTTTTACGCGACGCTGCAGGGCGGTTTCATCTGATCCGAACCCCGGCAGAGTTTGATCTGCCAGAGCAGACCCCTGATCTGTCAGGCTTCAGTGAACTCGCGGGATGCCAGACAGTGCTCTTTGAAAGTCACTGCTCGGGCGCGGTTTATGCGTCCTTGTTTCGTGAACTCTCCGCTCTGTGTCCGAAGCCTTTGCAGCCTCTCTTTGCCGGGGCCGTGGCTTTTGGCGCGTTCGAGGCCGCGCGGCGCCTCGCGGCAGGTGAGCCGGTTTACTACGATTTTCTTCCTCAGATATCGACCATCGTTCTGGGCGCGGAAGGGGCGGGCAGCTTTGATCTGATCGAGCCCGAGGCCCGTCTGCCTGCGGGGCGCGTCTATCGCTCACCGGTCGCGGCGGATTTTGGTCTGCAGCGCGGCGCGAAAGAGCTGAAGGTCTACCTCAGGAGAGAGCTGGACCCCCGGCCCAGGCTCGCGCGTCATCTGCTGGACGTGGAAATCCATAAGCAGACCAAGGTCTCCCTTCACATCGAACAGGCCCCCGCTGCGGGGCGCGCGCAGTTAATCGTTGAAGCGCCCGACCTTGGGCGGCAGTTCCGGCTGAACTGGGCGCAGGCGGAGGTCTGTCCCGAGAGCTGGGAAGACCTGATTGCGAAGCTAAGCACACCTCCCGTGTCCATCCCCCGGCGCATGGTTCTTGAGGGGGGCACAGAGCCATGGCAAAGGACCCCGACCTCTGACGGGCTGGCGCTCGCCTTGCATCGGCAGTCCGGCAGGCCATCCGCTGACTGGGAGGTGCTTGCTGGTTTAATGTGCCGCAAAGCCGACGGGCGCTACCCCATTTCCAGCGACGGCGATCTGACGCCGGAGCTTCCTGCTGTCACTGTTGCAAACCTTGAGGCCGTCAATGCGCGGGCCATGACGCATCTGCGCGCCAGAGCCAGCGGAGAGATCACGGCTGACAACAGCTCCTTGAAATACCTGACCTGGCAGTTCCGGCGCGCACCTGCGGGACTGGCACGCATGCTGCTCGATGTGCTGCGGTTGCGGGAGCCGGGCAAAAAGCATCCCTTTATCCGCAGCCAGATGAGCTGGATTCTGGTGGCGCAGGGTCTTGGGCGCATCTGTCAGCGGCCTCAGGACGAAGAAGACCTCCTGCGCATCTGTCTTGCGAGGCAGATCACTGACTGGAGCTACCGCGTGGAGACGGCGGCGGTCGCCTTTGTGCTCTCCCGCTCTCCGACCGCCCATCACTTTCTGACGCCAAAGGATCTGCACAGACTTGTAAAGCGCATCAGGCTTGAATTCGAAGCAGAGCGTGGCAGCGATTACACGAAGTTCAACTACGCACCGCTTCTGCTTGCAGGCCTGCTGCGTCAGCGCGAGCGGGACCGCTCTGCCTTTGTGCTGGGCCGCGATCCGCTGGCGCAGGTTCTGGACGATCTCATCGACGGCACCCTAAGCGACTTTGACAGCCGGCGCAGCTCATCTCCGAGCCGGATCCGAAATATTGCCCGCTATCGCCCGCTGCTTAAAGCCCTGCGGGATGAATTGCGCGGTGAAGGCACAGATCCGGATATTCTTTTGCATATTCATAATCTTGACGATGACCCCAAAGGGTAGATCGCAGGTGGCCTCACACTGAGGCGGTCTCTGCCCCTCGGGTCGTTGGCAACCCTCTCAGCCATCGGCTTAATCTGACGTCGCCAATGCCATCGCTTCCTGACCTTTGCGTGCAAAGAGCAGGCCATTTCCCCGCTCATCCCGTCAGATGGACTGGATGTCTGCGTCGCCGTGGGGCAGGGGGCTCGTCTTTCGAAGCCTCGGGCATCGCGGGGGTCGTGCCCCCGCAATGCCGTTCCTGCGTTTCTGCAAGGCTGATTTTTCCGGAGGCTGGCAGGCAGCGAAATGCACATCAGAGATATTCTGCCCAAGCCTGATGATGTGAGCCCTGAAAACCGGATCGTTTGAAACCGGAGTTTTTCGGCTGCCCTTCCCATGGCCGGGAGGAGTGAAAACCGATGAAATCCTCGAAGTTTTCGGCTGCCCGGAAGGGTTCATCCTGAAGCGGGGCGCAGACGGCATGCTGGTGGCGGATCTCTGCTGTAAGGCCGGGATCCGCCCTGCGACTTACGTCAGCTGGAAGAAAAGATACAAGCGCATGCTGCCGAAGGATATGCGGCGGATAAAGCTGCGTGAAGACGAAAATGCGCAAGCTGGTGGCAGACTTGTCTCCGGACAGGGAAATGCTGTGAGGCATGTCCTGCGCCGAAAGCTCAAAGGCCTGCCGGAAGGCGTCAGCTTGTCGACCGCACCTGCCTCGAATGGAACGTCTCGATCCGGAGGGCCTGCGCGGTTTTTCTCGTTGATACGTCGAGCTGCCATTCCAAAGCGTGGCGGTCCGGGCAGGCCAGCATAGAGCAGAAGATCCGCGACATTTGTCAGATGTAAATGCTGGATTAAACTTCCCCTTTTCGGGAGATTACGTCCAGCACTCACAGTCAGGCCCTTATACGCTACGGCTGCATGCCATGCTGTGTCGCGATGGCTTGCACATAACCTCCCAAAAAAAACCAGAGGATCTACAGTGCGTTAGGGATGCAACTGCACAACACCGAGGTGTGAGCCGCTACCGGGTCAAGGCCAGGCTTCGCGAAGACCGGCAGCGGGCCACAGCCGCTCATGAGACCTGGGCAATGACCCGTCGACCGGCTGCTAGATCCGGGTTCTGACGGTCGTTGACATCGTCTCCCGCGTCTCGCCCGTCGTGGATCCACGCTTCAGCTATCGGGCTGAGAAAGTCGTTGAGACGCCTGAGCGCCTCGGCGCAGAACGCGGCTATCCCAGGACAACCCGGGTCGGCCAGGGGCCCGAATTCATCTCCCGCGATCTGGATCTCGGGGCCTGTACCAAGGGGGGGCACCCTCGACTTCTCCCGGCCCGGAAAACCCACCGATAACGCCTTCATCCTGCGGCGGGGGAACCCCCCCCCCGGAGTGTTCCCTGGTCCCTCCTCGCATTCATTGGCCGCTTCCGCGCGGAATGCCTCAGCGCGCACTGGTTCATGACGCTTGCCGACGCGCGCGCAAAGATGAAGACATGAGGAAGCTCAGAAAACGCTCCGGGTATGAGCAGGACAAGCATTTGATCCGAGGAATCAAATGCCCTGCGATTGGTTTTCCCGACGATTGGGTTGAGGGACGACAACACCGAACGACCGCAGGGCGCCATTGGCGATAAGACGCCCTGCGAACTGGCAAAGCCGGGGCCTGCATCCGGCCCGGGCCCCGGCTGAAGGCCCGAAAATTCCAGCTTCGGGCGGTCCGGAAACCGGGCTCCCTCCATTGAAGAGCAGTCTCTGGCGTCCGCCGGTCCGGGTTTGGGATCAGGGGGGCAGCTGGCAGGACCGCCCGCTCAGACCCGGGAACGACAATAGCTGCAGACTGCCCCGGCTGCCACGCGCAGGCCCAGTTCGAGATCCTCCCGCGCCGTATCTTCCGCAAAACTGTGACTGATACCTGCAATCGAGGGCACAAAAAGCATCGCCATCGGCATGCGGAGCGAGAGATTTGCGGCATCATGCAAAGCCCCGGACGTCATCACCCGCCACTTTCCGGCTGCCAGTTGACCGGCCGCCTGCGACAGGGCCCCAACCAGCCCGGGGTCGCTCAGGGTGGGGGGAAGGCTGTCGCAGCCAAAACGCTCCCAGCTCAGCCCCATCTCACCTGCCACCTCTTCGCAGGTGCTGTAGAGGATGTCGCGCATCTGATCGAGGCGGCTCTCCTCAGCGTCACGCCACTGAATGGTGAAATCCGCCCGGCCCGGGACCACAGAGTTCGCATTCGGCTGCAGATCGACGCGGCCGATCGTCCAGACCGTCGCCGGAGTTGCCACGCCAGCCAGACGCTCATTGATGCGCGAGGCCATGGTGACAAGGCCCTGAAAGGCATCGCGGCGCAGATGCATCAGCGTGGTTCCCGCGTGGTTCTGTTGGCCGCAAAAGCGCATGCGCTCGGTGCGGATGCCCACAATCGCTTCGACCACACCGATCTGCTCTCCTGCCAGATCAAGCGCGCCGCCCTGCTCAATATGCAGCTCTAAAAAGCCATGGAAACGCTCGGGAGAAACGTCCCGCGGGGCGGGCAGACGCGCGCGGATGACGCGCGCTTCCGCGAGGCTGAGGCCGTTGTCGTCACACCCCTTATCGGCCTCCTCAAGGCTGAGGGAGCCCGCACAATACCGCGAGCCGATCAGATTGCCAAAGCGCCCCTCCTCATCCTGAAAGGAGACGCAGGCAATCGCCGGACCGCCCTGCTCAAGGCTGGCGCGTGCGAGCTCCAGCCCTGCGATGACGCCATAGGCCCCGTCGAGCCAGCCGCCTTCAGGCTGGGTATCGCTGTGCGATCCGACCAGAAGCGCAGGCGCATTGCCGGGGGGCAGACCAAAGACATTGCCAAGGGCGTCGACCGAGACCTCAAGCCCGGCCTCTTCCATGCGCCGCACCAGCCAGGAACGGGCCTCAATATCGGCCTCCGAGAAGGCCTGGCGCACCACCCCGGTGCTGACCTGGCCGATGCCGCGCAGGGCGTCGAGATCGCTCAGCATGCGTTTGGTATCAACGGTGAAGGTGTCGGTCATCTGGGCGATCGCTTCTGAATGGGAGGGCCGCGGGGCCGGGCCGGGTGGAGACTGCGATCCGGGATAGCGCTGATCGGCTTGCGAAAAAAGAGCAGGGCTGTTTAGTTTACTTGCATCAATTGCAAGAAAGCAGCCGAATGGCGAAATTTTCAACCTCCAGCTATGATATCCGCCAATTGAGAACCTTTACCACCGTGGTTGAATTCGGCGGCATGTCAGCCGCGGCGATAAAACTGGGGACCAGTCTTTCCAGCGTCAGCCGGGATATCACCGCGCTGGAGACACGGCTGGGGATCGCGCTCTGCAGCAGGGGAAGGTCGGGATTCAGCCTGACGCCGCATGGCGCGGATGTTCATGGTGCAGCGCTGCAACTGCTTGAAGCTATGAAGATATTTGAGCAAACCGTCGATCATTCGCGCAGCTCTGCGGGGGGCACGCTGACGCTTGGCTCGATCGACAGTGTGATCACCAACCCCGAGGCAGGGATCGTGCGCGCCCTCTCGCAGATTCACAGGATTTTGCCCGATATTCAGGTCAATGTCTCGATGCACCCCGTGTCGGTCATCGACGTCAAAGTGCGGAACAGCGAGCTCGATATGGGGATCACCGCCCAGCCTGAAGGACTTCCTGCGCTGGTCTATGAAAATGCGTTCAAAGAAAACCAACGTCTTTATATTGCAAGATATTCTCCCCATGTTCAGCTGGCGAAAGCGGTCGGAGAGGCGCTCTCTGCGGGCCGCGAGCCGCCGGCGGGAAGCCGCATTCCCTATATCGCCCGCAGCTACCGCGCCGATGCCTTTTCCGAGCTTGAGCGGGTGATGCCCTTCCAGGTGGTGGCGCGGGGCAGCAGCCTGGAGTCGATTCTCGCTTCGGTTCTTGCAGGCCTGGGTTGTGCGGTGCTGCCTGCCCATATTTTAAGCAAAGCCGGGGGAGAACAGTTAATGGAAATACCGACGCCTTTTACCCCGATGGACGTCCAGTTCCACTTCGCCTACCGCCGCGATTCACTTAAATTACGGGCAATCCGCACGATGGTTGCCTGCTTTCACGAGGCTGCTTTGAAGCGATGAGTTGCAAGATCTGCAAGTGAACTTGCGTAAAATCTGCTTTGCCCTGCCTCAATCTTTGCTCAGTCATAGTCTGAACGCAAAGAATGAGGCGATTATGACAGTGCACGAGCCCGCCGCAGGCGCAGCCCCCATCTATGTTGACTCCGAATGGGCGCCTCTGCGGGAATGCGTTTATGGCTCTCCCGACACCTGGGTTCTGCCGATTTTTCTGAGTGACGTGAAACTTCGCGCACAGGGTGAGTTTGGCGAATTCTGGGCGAAAAATCAGGGCCGCGATGTCAAAGACGCCTGGCCGGAGCTGTTTGCCGAATTCAGCGGACAGATCTCGGGGGCGATCCGCCTGCTCGAAGGTCAGGGTGTGAAGGTGCATGTTGCAGGCCCGATCAGCGAGCAGAACCGCAAATTCCCGCGCGGCCAGGAGCATGGCGTCTCAACGCCCTGGATGCGCGATCCCTTTGTTACCATTGGCAATAACGTGATCGAACTTGCGCCGCGCAGCCTGTTCCATCGCCGCCAGCGCTTTGCGATCCGCGAGATTCTGGCGTCAACCATGGAGCGCGGTGCGCGTTACTTCTCGCAGCCCGATGGCGGTGCGGATGATTACAACGAAGGTCCGGGCTGGGGCTATCTGGAAGGCGGCGACGTCTTTGTGCTGGGCAAAGAGGTCCTCGTTGGCCATTCGGGCGGCTGCTCGAACCCCGAGGGCGCGCGCTGGCTGCAACATATGCTTGGACCGGACTACCGCGTGCAGACCGTGCAGATCGACCCGATGTTCCCGCATCTCGACTGCGTGCTGATGACCCCGCGCGAAGGCGTTGCGGTGGCCTGCATGGAGGCGCTGCCTGAGGGGCTGCCGGACTTCATGAAAGATTGGGATGTTGTCCCGGTCAGCAAGGCGCTGGCCAAGGGGCATATGGGGTGCAACAACCTGGTGCTGGACGACCGCACCGTGATCGTGCCCTCGGAAGAGGCGCTTGATCCGATTGTCGAGGCGCTGAAGGCGCGCCGCTTTGAAGTGATCCGCATCCCCTACCGCGTGCCCTGCATGGCGGGAGGCTCTTTCCGCTGTGCGCATCAGCCGCTGATCCGCGTCTGAGCAGGACAACGCAAGCGGCCCCGCAGGGGGCCGCTTCTTCCCGCATTCCTCAAAGGATTTTCGTTATGAAAAAACTCACCGGCCTCGTCGCGGCGCTTGCGCTTTCGTGTCTCTCAGTCAATACCGCCGCCTTTGCCGCGCCGAATGAAAACCTGCCCGAAGCGATCAAATCGGCGGGCGTTCTGGTGCTGGGCACCACCTCCAGCATCGGCCTGCCCTGGACCAGCATCAAAGAAGGCACGTCGGATCAATATACCGGCGTCGAAGTTGAGCTGGCGACCGAGATTGCAAAGCGCCTCGGGCTGGAGCTGAAAGTGCAGAACCTTGGCTTTGACTCGCTGATCCCGAGCCTTGAAGCCAAACGCATCGACATCATCATGTCGAATATGCTCGACACCCCGGTGCGGCAGAAGAAGGTCGATTTCGTCGATCACATCTACGGTGGCTCGGCCATGCTGCAGACCGCTTCGGCGGCTGAGAAGATCGACAGCCTGGACGGGCTGTGCGGCCGTAAAGCCTCGGCTCTGCGCGGCGCTATGGAGGCGATTTCCGCGGCTGAGCAGTCGGAGAAATGCGTGGCCGAAGGCAAAGCTGCCATCGATATCCAGCTTTACCCCGATACCGGCGCGCAACTGACCGCATTGCGCTCCGATCGCACCGATGTGGCGCTGACCGATCTGATCATGGCCGGCATGCTGGAGCGCGATCATCCTGAGCAGTTCGATATGGTCGGCGCGCCCTTCAACTTCGGCCCCTGCGGCATCGCTGTTGCAAAAGAAAGCAGCCTGACCGGCCTGATCGCTGAAGCCCTCGATACCATGGTGGCCGATGGCACCTATGCTGAGATCATGTCGCGCAACGGTTTTGTTAAGGAATCCTTCATCACCAAAGCGACGATCAACGGCGTGAAGGGCGACGAGTAATGCACAGCGGCGGAGTTCGCATGGGAAGCTCTTCCCATTTGTCGGATGCGGAGCTTGCCTCCGCCCGGCTGATGCCTCGCAGGCGCCCCCTGACCTGGGCGGCGGCCGGTATTCTTCTGATCGTTCTGGCCGAGGCGGCCTACTCCGTCGTGACCAATCCGGGGTTCGGCTGGCCGGTGGTGGGGGAACATATTTTCTCGCCTCAGGTACTGGCCGGACTTGTCATGACGCTGACCCTGACGGTGGTGTCGATGACACTGGCGCTCGTCCTCGGCATCGTGCTTGCGGTTTCGGCGGCAAGCAAAAACCCGGTGCTGTCGACGGCGGCCCATGGCTATATCTGGATCTTCCGCGCCATCCCGCTGCTGGTGCAGATCATCTTCTGGTATAACCTTGCGGCCCTTTACCCAAAACTCGGGATCGGCCTGCCGTTTATGCCCTCCTTCGTGGAGTTTGACACGAACAGCGTCATCACCGCCATGATTGCCGCGATCGTCGCCATGTCGCTGAATGAGGCCGCCTATATGGCCGAGATCGTGCGCTCCGGCCTCAATTCCGTTGACAATGGCCAGCGCGAAGCCTCGCGCGCTCTCGGGATCTCGCCGCTTGATACCTTCATGCGGATTGTCATGCCTCAGGCCATGCGGGTGATCATTCCGCCGACCGGAAATGAGACGCTGTCGATGCTGAAATACACCTCACTGGTCAGCGTCATCGCACTTCCGGAGCTGCTCTATTCCACTCAGCTCATCGCCTCGCGGACCTTTGAAGTGATCCCCATGCTGCTGGTGGCAAGCCTTTGGTATCTGATCGTCAGCACGGTCCTGATGCTGATCCAGGTCGCAATTGAGCGGCGTCTTGCAAGATCGGTGGTGCGCTGATGACCAACCTGGTTCAACCCATCCGCGCCCGCGGCATCCGCAAATCTTACGGCTCGCTTGAAGTGCTTAAAGGCGTTGATCTTGATCTGGCGAAGGGAGAGGTGCTTTGCATTCTCGGCCCCTCGGGATCGGGAAAAAGCACGCTGCTGCGCTGCCTTAACCACCTTGAGCGCCCCGACGGCGGTATGGTGGAATTTGAAGGCTGTCCCGTGGGCTATCGCCTGAAAGGCGACAGGTTCCATGAACTTCCCGAGCGCGAGATCCAAAAACAGCGCAAATCCATGGGCATGGTGTTTCAGCGCTTCAACCTGTTTCCCCATCTCACGGCGCGCGAGAACATCATGGAGGCCCCGCGCCGCGTGCTGAAAGTCTCGCAGGCCGAGGCCTCGGCCCGGGCAGAGCGGCTGATGGCCCAGGTCGGGCTTGCCGACAAGCTCGATGTCTACCCCGGTGCGCTTTCGGGTGGCCAGCAGCAGCGCGTGGCGATCGCCCGCGCCCTCGCCATGGATCCCAGCGTGATGCTCTTTGATGAGCCGACCTCTGCGCTTGATCCTGAACTGGTCGGTGAGGTGCTCGACGTTATGCGCATGCTGGCCGACAGCCACGCCATGTCGATGATTGTCGTGACCCATGAGATCGGCTTTGCCCGCAGCGTCGCGGACCGGGTGATCTTCATGGACGGCGGGGTAATCGTCGAAGAAGGCCCGCCCGATGAGATCCTCGTCCACCCGCAGCATGAGCGGACGCAGGCCTTTCTGCGCCGCATTCTCGATTAATTTTTCCGGAGCCAAGACCTTGCTGTCAGCCGTTACTCAGACTTTCCTCGGGGCCGAAACCCTCAGTGATCCGCAGGCGGTGACAACGCCCTATGCTTTCCTCGGCGTGCCGTTCGGTCCGGCCTATGAGGCCTGGGAATATGGCGCTGCCGCCGGCGCCGCCGATGCCGTGCGCCGCACCTCGCATGAACGGGCCTATGCGCGTTTTCTGCATCACTGGAACTTCGACATCGGCGAGCCGCAGTTTGAAGATGGCCGCCCCAATGTGACGGACCTTGGCAATATCGCGGTCAATGTCCGCGCACCCGAGCAGATCGTTGAAGACACCATTGCCGTGCTGAAACCCCTGGTGCAGGCCGGTGTGGTGCCGCTGGTCATGGGGGGGATGGATTCCGTGCCGCCCCTGCTGGTCGCGCCTTTCGAGGGCGTCGAAGAGATCAATGTTCTGCAGATCGACGCCCATATCGATTTCCGCGATGAGATCAACGGTCGCCGCGACGGCTTCTCCAGCCCGATGCGCCGGATCCGGGACTATGCCTGCGTGAAAGAGCTGGTTCATCTGGGCACCCGCTCAATCGGCAGCGCACGCCGCGAGGATGTTGAGGCGGCGATCGCTGCCGGAAACCGTTTCGTGACGATCCGGGATCTGTGCAACCGCGGCGCTCAGGCGGTTGCGGAGGAGCTGGACCTGTCGCGCCGCTGGGTGGTGGTGCTGGATTGCGACGGGCTCGACCCTTCCATTGCGCCGGGTGTGGGCGCCATTGAGCCGGGCGGGATGACGCTGATCCAGGCCATGACGGTGCTGAACCATCTGGCGCGCAACAACCGCCTTGCGGGGATTGTGTTCACCGAGTTCCAGCCCGCCCGTGATCTGCGCGACGCCACCGCGCAGACCATCATCCGGCTGCTGTTGGGGATCACCGGGCTGCAGCGCGCTCCGGCCCGCCCCTGAGCCCGCGCGCCCCGGCCCGTGAAAGCCTCGGGCCGGGGCCATCCACTGATGGAGGTGAGGGACATGGACTTCAGACTGATCCGACTGGCCGATACGCAGCAGCTACGCTGGAAAAACGGCGCGGGCGCTGCACGCAGCATCTGGCGCGAGGGGGATGTCGCAAGCCCGGACTGGGAGCTGGCGGTGGCTGAGATGACCGGCACGCAACCGTTCTCGTCTTATCCGGGGGTGGACCGCTCGCTCTTTGTCACCGAAGGGGCGCTCGTGATCCGCTCAGAGGTGCGGGATGTCACGCTGACGCCGCTGAGCGAAGGGCTGGAATTTCCCGGCGAAGAGGTCATTACCGGCACTTCGCCCGGAGAGGGGGTTATGCTCGATTTTAATATCCTCACCCGCCGCTCTGTCTGCCGCCACAGCGCAGTGCGCCGGCTTGGCGGGCAGGGGACTGAGCTGTCTGTCGCAGGGGGCTGGACGGTGGTTCATGCTGCCCTCGGCACGGTCTGTGTCAGCGCGGGCGAGGACGTCACCCTGCACCAGGGCGATACGCTGATCCTGCGTGGCAGCGCTGACACCCCGAAGACGGTGAAGCTGCGCATCGGATCCGGATCGGCGGCCATCACGGCTGAGATCCTCCCGCGCTGACGCCTGTTGCATTGTGCTGGTCCCTGAAAACTCCATCGCTGAGCGGTCGGGTGTTCAGGGGCCAGTACAGAACCGATCGACCCCGTAAAGCAGAACCACATTTTGTGCCGGACCCTTCGGCAAGACCACCGCTGTGAATGGGTGTCAGGATGCCACCCTGGCGCATCGTTGCTGTCGGCGAGAGAAGCGACACAGGGTCCTTCGCAGAATTACCTGCATATGTTCAGAGTGGATGCAGGCTTTCCTCCGCACCCTGGTCCGCGTCCTGCGGCTGACCAGGCACTGCGTGGCAGGGAATGACAAAGCACCAATTTCGGGAATGGATGCCTCGCCCCACGCCCGGCGAATTGTAGCCCGAGAACGTCAGTCCACATCGGGGCAATTATTTAGGCAGATTAAGGGCGTTGGGCTTATAAAGTGACCCATATGACACTTTTTGCGTAACCTTATGTCCATCGAATGCAGGCTTCGTGACTTTCTTCTCCGCGCAGACAGAATTTCATGAGGGCACCACGATGGACATTGGTCCGCATGAAGCCAGTCGAACAGCCTTTGAACAAGTCTATGTTTGCACGGATGGAGCTGCCGGCCATAATCCGCGCCGGCGAAATCGGCGCGGACGGACGTCTGCCGCCCGAACGGGAACTCTCAACGCCTTGGGGCATCGGGCGTGGGGCGTTGCGCCGCGCTCTCGAAAGCCTTGAGGGTGAGGGGCTGATCTGGCACCGCCAGGGCATGGGAACCTTTGTGGGGCAGGCGCCCGACACGGCCGGTCGGGTGGCGGCTGCCATTGTCGGCGAGATGGCGGTGGGGGAACTGATGTTCGCGCGCCTTCAGATTGAGCCTGCACGGGCCGCTGAGGCGGCGTTGCACGGAAAAGCTGAGGATCTGAGCCGCCTGCAGGATTTTGCTCAGCGGCCTGAGCGCGCGGGCGATGCGGATTCCATTGAGCTGTGGGACTGGTCCTTCCACCGCCAGATTGCCCGCATGTCGGGTAATCCTGCGCTGCTTGCGGCGCTTGCCATGCTCAATGAATGCCGTGTGAACACCTATTGGCGCGCCTTGCGGGCATCTGTTCGCACGCCGGCAAGGCTGCGCGTGACCCATGGCCAGCATGCTGAGCTGTCAGAGGCGATCGGCGCGCGTGATGCGGAAGCGGCCCGGGCGGCAATGGCGCTCCATTTGCACAGCGAACGGCGCAAGCTGGAAGCAGCCCGGCCGTGCCACCCAGCTGCAGCGCCAGATTTTGACGAGGAAAGGGAAGAGGTATGAGCAGGATCACACCGGGACAGATCGAAGCGGCAGAAGCGCTCCTGGGACTGAGCTGGACGGCGGCTGAGCGCGCGCAGATGTGCGACAACCTTGCCGGGCAGATTGGCTCGGCACAGGCACGCCGCGTCACACGGCTCTAAAACAACGTGCCGACCGCGCATCGTTTCGATCCCCGGCTTGCGGGCTTTGCGATGCCCTCAGAACGGCTGCAGGTCGAGACGGTCACACAGGCTCCCCCGCTCCCGGTCAGCGACGAAGACATCGCCTTTGCGCCTCTGACTCAATTGAGCGCCTGGATTAAATCCGGCGCCCCAGGTGTTTGATCCCATGGTATGATGATGAGATCCTTTCGAAAGGATGGAAGGAAGCCCATGGGACAAATTCGTCATGGCAGCGCCACGATCGAGCCATGGAACGCCATTGGTCCGAGTGACAATGGCGAGGGCAGGCCGTGCGAGCTGCCCGCCATCGGCTCAACGGCAGGCCCGAATGATCGCAGGACGAAAGCCTGCCTGCCATTGGTCCAAAGGCAGGCTTGAGGGCTCTCGGAGCTGAGCCGTGAGCTCGGGATCAATCCAAAGACTGTCGCGACGTGGCGCAAACGATCTTCGGTTGAAGACCAGAAGACAGGCCCCAAGAAGCCACGTTCAAAGGTTTTGACTGAGGGCGAAGAAGCTATTGTTGTTGCCTTCCGAAGGCATATTTTGTTGCCGCTGGATGACTGCCGCTATGCCCTTCAGCCCGGCATCCCGCATCGCAGCAGGTTGGCTCTTCGTCGCTGTTTGCAACGTCACGGGATTTCGCGGCTCAAGGGTGTCAGCGGCGACAAGCTCAGGCGGCAGACGTTCAGGCGCACTCCGATCTGCTTTTTCCATATCGATATCGCCGAGGTTCAGACCGCTGAGGCCTGAGGAGGATCAGCAAACGATCCGGGGGATCGTTTGCCCGCTGAACAGTCAAACGCTTCCACTACGAGGATCATGGCCAGCTCAAAGCCCATCCCGCTGACGACATGGCAGCCTGCAACTGCGCGCGCCGCCTGAAGACCCTGAATGGCCTGCCGCCATACGAATACATCTGCAAAATCCGGACTTCAGAACCGGAACGCTTCATCCTCAATCCGATCCACCAGATTCCGGGACTGAACAATCAATGAGCTGATGACGTCTCTGGAAGAAGCAACCATCTGGCTTCGTTTTTACTATGCTCAGGTTTTATGAGCGTGTCCTGCTCAGGGGACCCCGGATCAGTCAGTTCATTCTGCGGCGCCAGGCAGCAGCCCGCCCCAGCAGGTGCGCACCGATGGGGGCGGTGAGAAATATGAACAGAATTGCAAATACTGCACGGGTTGTGGCGCTGAGGGTGCCGATGTCCAGTGCGGCGGCAAGTAAGGCAAGTGCGCCTGCAAAAGAGGCGACTTTTGATGATGCATGCATGCGGGTCATAACGTCAGGAAAGCGAAGAACGCCCACTGCCGCTACAATGGCAAAAACGCCGGCGCAGAGTGCAAGCAAGCCGCTGATAAAATTAATCATCTGAATCACTCCGACGGGCAAGGCGAATGGCATAGCGGGCCAGGGCGACCACTGAGACAAAACTGACCAGCGCCAGGGCTACAGCGATATCCAGAAAGGCTTCTGTGTGGGTTTTCACGGCATAGATGGCACAAAAACCGATCACGGCTGAAGTCATCATATCAAGCGCGACGATGCGATCCGAAAGTGTCGGCCCCCGCCACAGGCGGATAAAGCCCAGCAGGATCGCCACGCCGATCAGAATGAGGCTGACATCAAGCACATGACTGAAGAAGGTCTGATTGTCGGTCATCTGAACACCCTGCTCACGCGCAGCTCCATGCCATTCCGGAGATCCTCTATGACGGCATCGGTATCTTCGGCATAGATTGAATGAATGAGGAGGGCGTCTTTCTCCTCTGTCACATCCAGCGTCAGGGTGCCGGGTGTCAGGGTGATCAGATTGGCCAGCACAAAGATCTCAAGATCGCTTTTGGGACCAATGGGAAATCGAAAGACCGCCGGGCTCAGCCTTGGGCGCGGGGACACACAATCCCGTGCCACCATCAGACAGGACTTGACCAATTCCTTCACAAAATAGGCAAAAAGGACAAAGATCTGAGGCAAAACCCGAAAATAGCGCTCTTCCCCCGTACCGCTGGCAAGCCTGCGCGCGAGCCAGAGGGCGACAAAGCCGAAGAGATAGCCACCGATCAGATCAACAGGCGTAAAACTGTCCCACAGGGACGCCCAGATAAGCGCCAGCAGGACGTTGAGGGCAAAGAACGTCATATTGCCTCCGGTGCAACAGGGGGTGCTGCGGGGCCTGCCACATTGAACACAGCGTCAAGATAGGCGACAGGGTTCAGAAGCTGTTCCGCCGCCGTGGTTGCGAAATCGGCAAAGGGCGCAGGCCAGACACCGATCAGAACCGTCATAGCGGCCAGCGCGATCACCGGACCCAGCAGCAAGCGGCGCGCGCGGGGCGACAGCAGCGCGAGAGACGGCTGACGCCCTGCAGGATGGGGCTTCCAGAACGCCTCGGCCCAGATCTTGGTCATGGAAAAGATGGTCAAAAGCCCCGTCAGCAGCGCGATGAAGGCAACGAGCCACATCCCCGGTTCAAGCGTGGCCTTCACCAGCACGAATTTGGCCCAAAATCCTGACAGCGGCGGAAACCCCGCCAGCGAGAAGGCCGGGATCAGGAAAAGCACAGCCAGCAGGGGGGCACTGCGGTAAAGACCGCCGATACGGTAAAGGTCCGAGCTGCCCGTAAGACGCTGCGCGATCCCCGCAATCAGGAAAAGGTTCGCCTTCACGATGATATGGTGAACCAGGTAAAAAACCGCGCCCATCAGCGCCAGCGGCGTCATCAAAGCCAGACCCAGCACCATATAACCGATCTGGCTGACGATATGGAACGACAGGATCTTGCGGAAGTCGCTCTGGGCCGCCGCGCCGAGCACGCCTGTCAGCATCGTGAGGCAGGCAACCCACAACAGAATTTCGTGGGTAAACCCCTGATCATTCACGAAGATCAGGGTGAACATGCGCATCAGCGCATAGACCCCCACCTTGGTCAGCAGACCCGCAAAGAGCGCCGAGACCGCGTAATGCGGCGTGTGATAGGAAGCCGGCAGCCAGAAGAACAGCGGAAACACCGCCGCCTTCATCCCAAAGCCGATCATCAGCATCATCGCGATCAGCGTCATCAGCCCCTGATCGGGATGCGCCGCCACCGCCTGCCGCAGATCGGCCATGTTCAGCGTGCCGGTCGCCCCATAAAGCAGCCCGGCGGCACAAAGAAACAGGACCGTCGCAATCAGGTTCAGCGTCACATATTTCACGGCCCCATCAATCGCCTGCCTGCGCCCGCCCACGACCAGCAGGCCGAAGGACGAAATCAGCAAAACCTCAAACCAGACGTAAAGGTTGAACAGGTCGCCGGTCAGAAAGGCTCCCGTGACGCCGCCGATCAGGGTTTGAAAAAGGGTATGCCAGCCATAGCGCGATGAGGTCTGGCCCACCTCAGCCATCGCCCAGACCGAGACCGCCAGAGCGATAATGGCGGTGATCAGCACCATGGCCGCAGAGAGATAATCACTGACAAGGGTGATGCCATAGGGCGCGGGCCAGCCGCTCATCTGCGTGGCCACAACGCCTTCGCGCAGAACCGCACCCAGCAGGGCCAAAGCCGCCAGCAGCGAAGCGGCACTGCCAAGGACAGAGATCCAGCCCGCGCCTTTGCGATTGCGCAACATGAGGGTCGCTGCTGCGGTGATGAACGGCAGCAGGATCGGAAGCGACAGGATCCAGGTCATGCTTTATCTTTCTCCGGCTCAGCCAGCCGCATGCGGTCAGCGTCAAGATGGCCGAAAACTCTGTAGGCTTTCATGGTCAGCGCCAGCACAAAGGCAAAGAGCCCGAAGCCAATGACAATGGCCGTCAGCAGCAGTGCCTGCGGCAGAGCATTCGCCATTGCCGCTTCGGGCAGAGCCCCGCCCGCGCCGAGCAAAGGGGCCGCGCCCGGGGTCAGACGCCCAGCCGCGAAAATGGCAAGGTTCACCCCATTTGACAGCAGCAAAAGCCCGAAAATGAACCGCAGCAGATTGGCAGACAGCATCAGCCAGACCGCGCATGTGACCAGAAGGCCCGCGAGGATAGCGGAAATTGTGATCATTTCAGAGTATCCTCCAGCGCGAAGACGAGCGTCAGGATGCCTCCGAAGACCGCCAGGTAGACGCCGATGTCAAACAAAAGGATGTTCGATAGCTTCAGCCCGGCGATTTCTCCCCAAAGCCCGGAAAAGGGCTCGGTCCCGGCAAAGGCGGGCAGCAGACCGGCGATTAAAGCCGCCACCAGCCCGAGCGCTGCAATATTGCGCGGATCCGTCTTAAGCGCTTTGCGCGTCTCAGCCACACCCCCCGCAAACGCATGGATGGTCAGCCCGCAGGCGGCAATCAGCCCGCCGATGAAGCCGCCACCCGGGGCATTATGCCCCCTGAGAAGGACGTAAAGCGAGAACACCATGAAGAGCGCGGTGAGCAGCCGGGCCCCGGTGCTCAGGATCAGAGAGTTCATGTCAGTCGGCCTCCCCGCGCGGGAGACGGCGCTTCAGCAGCGCATAGGCCCCGATAGATGCCAGCAGCACCACGGTCAGTTCGCCGAAGGTATCGAAGGCACGGAAGTCGACAAGAATGACGTTCACGATATTGAGCCCATGTGCGAGAAGATAGGAGTTCTCCTCAAAGAAAGTCGTCAGATTTCGGTCGAGCGGATGTGCCGCGATGGCCAGGATGATCAGCGTCACGCTGAGGCCGACAGAGACTGCAATAGCGCCATGCACCAGCTGACGGCGGCCTGAGCGGCGCTCCCGGATCCCGGGCAGACGCAGCATCGCAATACCAAAGAGAACCGCCGACAGGGTCTCAACCATCAGCTGGGTGGTGGCAACATCGGGGGCGCCAAAGAGGATGAACACCAGCGCCACACCAATGCCCACAGTGCCAATACCGGCAATATTGGCCAGCCGGGAATGCGGGTTCAGCGTGAAGATCGCCCCCCCGGCAATCGCGGCTGCGATGATCCACATCACGACGGGGGCCGACAGATCAAAGCGGACCTGCGGCAGCCGCAGAACCACCGTTGCCAGCAGAACAGCCCCGACCACCGCGAAAGTTACGGTCAGATAATGCGACAGCTTTCCGGTCTGGATCAGCTCGGCCTGCCAGCCCGCAAAGCCCCGGAACCGGTCAAGAAGCCTGTCCCAGCTGCGATCAAAGACCGGCAGCCGCTCCAGCAGGGCGCCAAGGACAAGGCGCAGCCTGCTGCGGTTCAGATAAAAGACAGTGCCCAGCAGGAAGGTCAAAGCACTGAGCAGAAGTGGCAGATTGAACCCGGCCCAAAGGTGAAGCCCCGCCGCTTTGCTCTGCGCGAAAGACCCGGTCACGGTCTGATCGACCAAAGGCTGAACACCCGAAGCCAGCAGCCCCGCCAGCAGTCCCAAAGCCCCCAGCAGCAACGGCCCTGCCAGCATCCGCCAGTCTGCCTCATGCGGGGCGTGGGGTGTCCTTTTCAGCGGACCATAGAAGGGGGCCAAAGCCACGATTGCCGCAACGGCGAACATCAGCGCATTCGCAATCAGAACGCCGCCCGTGATCAGCGCCGCAGGCGACAGATCCTGTGCCCCTGCATAAAGAAGTTCTTTCCCCATCCAACCAAGGAACGGCGGCAGACCGGCCATGGAAAGGGCAGCAAGTCCGGCAGCGACGGCGGTCAGCGGCATTTTTCGCGCCAGACCGCCCAGGCTCTCCGCATCCCGGGTGCCCGTGCCGTGGTCGATATTGCCCACGACCATAAACAGCGCAGCCTTATAAAGCGAATGTACGATCAGGAAGGTGACGGCCGCCGTCAGCGCATAGGGCGTGTCGCCCGCCAGAAACAGCGTGATGGTCCCGAGGGCCATAAGCGTCGTATAGGCAAGCGCGGTTTTCAGATCCGTCTGACGGATGGCCAGCAGGGATGCCATCACAGCCGTCATCAGACCCGCACAGGTCAGCGTCACCTCCCAGGCAGCGGTCCCCGAAAGCGTCGGATGCAGCCTTGCCAGCAGATAAATCCCCGCTTTCACCATGGTGGCGGAATGCAGATAGGCCGAAACCGGGGTCGGGGCGGACATGGCATTGGGCAGCCAGAAGTGGAAGGGAAACTGAGCCGATTTTGTGAAAGCCCCGAGCAGGATCAGGACCAGGATGCCGCTGTAGAGCGGATGGGCCTGCAGACCCTCTCCCGCGAGCAGCTCTGCCAGATCCCAGGTCCCGCCCGCGACGCCAATCAGAATGAAGCCCGCCAGCAGCGCAAGCCCCCCCGCCCCGGTGACCAGCATCGCCTGCAGCGCATTGCGCCGCGCCCGCGGATCGTCATGAACAAAACCGATCAGCAGATAAGACGTGACGGAAGTCAGCTCCCAGAAGACAAAGAGCGCAATCAGATCCGCCGCCAGCACCAGCCCCAGCATCGACAGCATGAAGGAGGTCAGAAACAGGAAAAAGCGCAGGTAATGCGGATGCCCGGCCAGATAGCTGCTGGCATAGAGCAGAACGGCGGAGCCGATGCCGCTGATCAGCAGAGCAAAGGTGAGGCTCAGCCCGTCGATCAGGAAGGAAAGCCGAATGCCCAGAGCAGGAAGCCAGTCCCAGCCAAACTGCACAGTCCCGCCCGCAAGAACCGCCGGCAAAGCCAGAAGCAGCGCCCCGAAAAGGGAGGCTGCAAACAGGGCCGGCAGAAGAGACCAGATGCCCGGTCGCGAAGTCGTTTCAGTGATCAAAGCGCATAGCCCGTCGTGTTTCAGGTCGTTTCATGTGGCTGCGTTCAGCCCCGGGGCAGGAGCAGAAGCGGGCTCATACTTCCGGCGTGAAGGTCAGGAAGCATGCGGGCGTCGCCAAAGATCCCCTGCGGCGGGTGACAGAGCACAGTCAGAGTGCCCGGTCGATCCGCCAGATATCCGGCAAGGGCGCGTCGCAGGCCGCCTTCGAGATCAACCACTGCCTCTGTCAGTTGACGATCCGCCCGGAGGCGATCCACGCCTGCCCGTGCGACTTTTCTCTGGTGCTGCAAACGGGAACGGATGTCCGCGTCGCGCGCATTTACGCGGGTTGAACGCAGAATGTGCTTCTCAGGCAGATGCCAGATGTTCAGCAGCCTCAGGGGCAGTCCCAGGGCTGCCGCAAGCATTTTCGCCTGCTCAAACAGCCTGCTGTGCAGCCTGTCCGGATCGTCACTGACCAGTGAGACGGCAATTTCAGAGACCCGGCCCGCATCGGTCTTTGGCAGGAGAAGGACAGGCTTGCTTCCACCGTCGGACAGCGCGGCAAAGCTTCGCTGCCATTCACGGGCCCCGGAAGGGCCGCCACCTCGGGCAGGATCCATCACACCCGGGGCTGCCCCGCTTTCCATTGCTTTTCCAATGAACGCTGGCAGATCCCGCAGACTGATATCAGCAGCAGAGGAGACTGAAGTTTCTTCAGAATGTTTCAATTCTGCCCCCCCCAAGCTCAGTTTCTGACTGAGCGGATCTCACAGAATGACTTGCAATGGAAATCGATTTCACAGCATAGTCTAATAGATATATTCTATAAGGCTGGTAAAATGCCGTCAGTACAGCAACTTAAGTATCTCGTGGCGCTTGCCGACTCGCTGAGTTTCAGCCGTGCTGCGGCAATGACGTATGTGTCTCAGCCCACGCTGAGCATGCAGATCAAAGACCTTGAGAGGCGTCTGAACGTCGTTCTGTTTGAGCGCTCGCGCTCGCGGGTGGCACTGACGCCCCTGGGCGAAGAGATCGCCCGCAAAGCGCGGGGCATTCTGGCAGAAGTCGCGGATATTCATGCGCTGGCCAGAACCCAGGGGCGGGGGATGGGCGGCACGCTGCGGGTGGGTGTGGTGCACACGGTCGGCGCATATCTGCTGCCGCTGGTTGTTCCTGCCCTCAGCGCAACCTTTCCCGATATGCGGTTCTATATCCGCGAAGAGCTTCCGAATGTGTTGCTGACGCATCTGGATGCGGCGCGCCATGACATCGTTCTGTCGCCCATGCCGATCGTACGGACGGATCTGCAGACAATCCCTCTCTACGAGGAGCCGCTGATGGTCGTGATGCCACGCAACCACCCGCTGTCCTCTCATGAGGCAATCGAGCGAAAGGATCTGAAGGGCGAAACCATCCTGACGATGGAGCCCGGACATCGTCTGGCGGAACAGGTCAGCGAGCTTTGCGAGGAGGTTGGCGCCTCCCTCTCCTATGACTACGAGGGGACAAGCCTCGATACGATCCGGCAGATGGTCGCCATGGGCATGGGGATATCGATCATGCCCGCGCTTTATGTCCGCTCCGAGGTCCGGCGGGAACAGCTGGTGATTGCCCGCCCGTTCAGGGGCGGTGCGCCCTCAAGGCTCATTGGCCTGAGCTACCGGGCCGGAAACCCGCGGGTTGCGACGATCCGGAAAGTCGCAGACGCAATGCGGAGTGCCCTTCATCAAGATATCGAAGAAGTCTCGGTACCGTAAATGCGCTCAGCGGCCAGGCCGTCTACCTGACAACTGTGTTTCTCTCCGGATCAGGCGCTCCATTTCTGCCTTGATTTGAGGATGGCATTCGCAATCGCCACGAGCCTCCTGGCGATTGCAATGATCACGACATATGGGGCTTTCCCTTATCGCGAAGACGCTGTGCTGTGGTCTTCAGAGTTGGATTGTGCAGGGAAGCCGCGCGCGCTGCCAGAAACAGCGCCTGCCGTAAGTCCCTTCGCCCGCCAGCAATCCTACGGCCTCCTCTCAGGATGCCGCTGTCCTGGGCGAGGGTGCCAGGCCTGTCATGGAGCCCGGTTCGGGCATTTCTGCACTCAGAAGGCTGGCACAAACAGGACCAATGCCCGGCACGGAGCGCAGCAGTCTCTCATCTTCGTCCATGTCGTCAGAGGCGCAGATCAGCCTTCGGATCCTGCTCTCGGTATCACGGATCCGGGCTTCGCTTGCCACAATAAGTTCCTGATCAAGAGCCTTCATGTCGGCTGGCGCATCCTGTTTCCGTCCCGCCGAACTCTGCGCTCTCAGGCGCTGCTTTATCTCCACGAGTTGCGCCTGCTTAATCGTGTAAGGCCTTAACGCCACAATGGTTTCATCCGGCAGCTCCCGACCGGCTTCAGGGCGAAAAACCATGAAGGCAGCAATGAGTTCCGCATCAATGCGCTCCGTTCTGGAATGCGTGCCGCGAGACCTCGCAAAGGCCTTGATCTGAGCCGGAGGCAGCGGAACCGCTGCGATATCCGCCTGCTCTAAGCGCTGCCAAAGCCGCCACTCCAAACCTCCTGTAGCCTCAACCCCCGACCTTCAGCGCCGAACGGATCGCCCTCAGGCGCAGAAACAAGGCTTGGGGCCTGCCGAGGGAACCTTTGGCTGACAGGGCTAGGAAGCCATCAGGCCAGCCCCGCGAGACATCTATACCCATAGCCTTTCGGCGCCATACTTTACAGCCGCTGGACGACTGCCTCTCTGCCCTGCAGCCGAGCCTCCCGCATCTCAGCAGATCGGCCCTTCATCGCTGTTTGCAGAGACATGGGATTTCACGACCGGAGGATGTCAGCGGTGACAAACCAAAGCCTCAAAAGCTTAAGCGCATCCCGATCGGCTTTTTCCACATCAATATCGCCGAAGTGCAGACGGCTGAAGTTTGAGGAGGATCAGCAAACGATCCGGGGGATCGGTTTTCCGCCGCAAGTCGATGCGTGTACGGTGCCTGATCGACAGGGCGTAACCCTTGCGGCGTGTCGTCCGGCCATCGATCGCGGAATACCCCGACTGTTGCGCAATCTGCGGGGTGACGCAGGCGCGGCGCAGATCAGCCACGAAGTCGGCAGCGTCAAAACCCTTGTCGGCCCCCGGCGCCCGCTGACGCGTGGAGCCCGGGGAATACCGGTGGATCATGCCGGGGGCGCCGTGCCGCACGACCATCGGTCCGGGTGAGGTCGCGCTTTCGCACGATCAGGCCGGAGCGGTTCTCCATCAAAGCCGTCGTCGGGAAAACGGTCCCCCGGAGCGTTTTCTCACCCTCCTCCACCGACAAAGCAGTGCATTGCTCCTGTGCCGGGCGACTTCCTGTAAAGCCGCGCGTCGGGATCGGTCGTCGAAACATGAGTGATATTGGAACGCCTCTGGCCGACGGCAGGTTCACTGCGACATTGCGGCTTTGGCGGGTCATTGGGGCGGGTCTCTCTCGGGCTCGCCGGCCTCTGCGGTCCACCGGGGTCGTCGTCCGAGGGACTATTGTCAGGCTTTGGACAGAACGCTTCATCGAGGCCCATGCCTTCACCAATCCGGGACGTGGTTGTCCGGCAGCAGGGGGCGACTTCGCGGTGAGCCAGAATGGCTGCCATCACCTCCTGCGATATCTCCGTGCTCAGCAGCCCGTCCCGATTCTTGCTGAAGACCCTCGGCCTTCGGCCCCGGGCTGCGCCCGTTCAGGGCTGAAGCCTGTCCCCCGGACAGATTTCCGGGCGCCCTTCACCCCAGACCGGGTCATCACTCCCAAGACCCACAAACCAACGGAATAAGAGGTTATATTCCATCTGCTCCATGAGTTGCCGTGCAGAGCGGATCGAAAAGAGGATCTGAAGCAGGCTTCACCGGGCTGTGTTTCGGCGTGCAATTTTGACCCCCTGAAGTATCGTCAGACCCTGCGCTGTGGGTCAGCGTACGGAGGGGGAGTTGAAGCAGGTGGATACGATTACGCGGGTCCGGCGGGCCTTCTACGTGCAGCGCGGATCGATGAAAAAGATCACGCGGGAGTTGGTCTCCCGGAACACCGACCGCAGGATCCTTCGGTCGGATGAGACCGACTTCAGCTACGGGCGCGCGCATCAGCCGATGCCACGGATCGGCCCCTGGCAGGACCCGCCGGATCTGTTGCCTGCCGCGAATGCCGGCAGGCCGTCGAGAGAGCGACTGACCCTGATCCGGATCTTCGAAGATCTGTGCGCCCTGGGCTGTGAGGGCGGCCAGGATGCCATCCGTCGCTTTGCCGCACCGGGGTCGCAGAGCCTCGGCGGCCGGGGCCTATGTGCCGCTTTCTTCTGATCGGGGCGAGGCTGACCGGTTCGACCGGAGCCACGAGGTGGTGCGGGTCTCGGGCGTGACCGTCACGATCAGGGTGGCGCATGTTCGGCTTTGCCACAGCCGGATGATGTGCGTCCGGGCTTATCCGCGCGAGCGCCAGGGGCCTCCGCCATCGGGCTCGGACCGGTGGCGCCGCGATGGCTTCGATCTTCGACGCGCAGGATCGCGCCTTCGCCTTCTTCCGCGGCACCTGCACAGGTGGCACCTGCGACATCGAGCCATGGCAGCGCCACTGGTCCGGGGCCCATGGCGAGGGAAGACGGCGGTGTTTGCGGGCAGAGAACGGCTCTGCAACCGCCGCTTTCTCCAGATGGGAGTCCTTCCCTGGTTCAGCCGGTCGCCTGCATGCCCGCGTCTGGCCGGGAGAAGGGCCAGGTCAGGAACCCGGCCGGACTGGTGCGCGAGCGGTTCTTCACGCCCCGCCTGCGCGTGAAGAGCTTCGGGGAGCGGAACGCCTTGCGGCCGGAAAAATGCGTGGCCTGGGCCCAGGCCAGGGCGCATCGCACCCCGAGCCGGCGGATCGGACCCCTCTGGGAGGGGTTCGATAAAGAGCGCCGGCACCTCGTGCCCTGCGCAGGCCCTTTCGATGGCTTCCACAGCGTTCCGGCCCGCTCGAGCCTTGTCCCTGAACCAAAGGCGAGCAAGGTCTCG
>NZ_RRAZ01000037.1 GCF_003863335.1 Falsigemmobacter faecalis
CAGTATTGCTGCTCTGACGGCGTGCCCTCGCCATGGTCACTCGAACCAGTGGCATGTCATGGCTCGATCGTGGCGCTGCCATGACGAATTTGTCCCATAGGACATCCTTCCATTCCTGCGAAAAGATCACACCATCAAACCGTGGGATCAAACACATAGCTGATCTTTTCAGGGTCAGGACGGTGTAGTTGCAGAAGTCCTCTGTGAGCGGGATCCACACGACGAATTCATGGGTATAAGGGGCTGGACCTGAACCCGCCCGCTAGCGCACGGCGAACGGGAAGTCCTATAACGAGGCGCTGACGCAGCGCGGTTCCTTGCTGATCTGTGTGGACAAGGACATGGCGCGGCGCGGTCCCGGGACTGGTGATATCGGTCGGCCTGCAGTCCTCAGCGGTGAGAAGGATGAGAAACAGTCCGGGTCTGAGCAGGATAAGCATTTGATCCCGGGATCAAATGCCCTGCGATTGGTTTGCCCGACGAAGGCCATTCAGGTCTGCCTCGTGGTGAAAATCCTGTTCGGGCCTCCGCTCCGACAAGCGACCGGGATGGTGGAGACTATTCTGTCGATGGCTGGTCTCGACTGGCCGGTGCCCGACTTCTCGACCCTGAGCCGTCGCCAGAAGCGCCTTATGGTGCAGATATCGAACCGCCCTGCGCCGGGTCCGCTGAACCTGCTGGCGGACACTGAGCCAAGGAGCCGCCACTGGTCCGAGGCCCATGGCGAAGGGGATCAGGTTCCCCGAACTCCTTTCCGGCCCGGCTTTTATGCGCAGGCATGGCACGCAGCGCCGACGCCAATATCGTAGGGTCAATCGTCGGGAAAACGCTCCACCGGATCGGTTCCTGATCCTTCTCATACTTGTGATGAACACGGCCACAGGCGACATCCGCGCCGTGGAGTTCCCCTCGCGCGATAAAGGCGACAGCCCTGTCCTGCCGCATCTGCGAACCAGATCCCTTCTGGCGAACAGATCGACACCGTGACCCGCGACGGTGCCTTTGACACAAAGCGATGCCAGAGCGCGGTGGAACGGCGATCTACCCATCCGCAGGATGGGGCGGCGAGGACGAAAGGACGGTCCAGCCGACAAGGCCCGCAAGAGACCCTCAAAGCCGCGCAACACCTCAGACGAGCCGCATGGACACGTTGGGCTGGATATCATGTCCGAAGCAGGATCGAGGCCAACAGATTCACCCGAACCAATGGCGTTCACCGGTTCGACCTCAAGGCCTTTGGCGAAGGCATCGCTTCACAAGACCCGCACCACCAGACAGCCGAAGTCCGGATCCGCGTGGCATTCATGAACCGCATCAATGCGCTCGGCACCGCCGGGATCCAGGGCCTGGTTTGAACCTACGGGACAGAGGAGCGACCGGACAAGGCCTACTTCTGCAGCAACGCCGGTCGCGGGGCAGACATCCTGTCTGGGGTGAAGGGTCAGGTGGACGGATTTCAGCCCTGAACGGACGGATGTCGACGATCTTCAGAAAGAGCCGGGACCGGCTGCTGCGCAGGGAGATATCGCGGGAGGTGATGGCTGCACTTCGCAGCCCATCGCGAACCGACCACCTCTGAGACCACCCCAATGAACCGCCAAAGCCGCAATGCCGAAGTGACCTTTCCGCGTGCGAAGAGCTCCAGTATCACCCATATCTCGGCGACAGATCCGGATGCGCGGCTTTACAAAAAACCGCCTGGCACCGGTGTAAGCTGTGCTTTATCGGCCATGCGCTGATGGAGAACCGCTCCGGTTTGATCCTTCGAAGGCGCGCCCTCACCCGCCGCGATGAGGCAGAGGGTGCATCACGCAGATTTTTTAAATAAATCAGTCAATTACGCTATGAATTTAGGCGACAGTCCGGAGACACGGGTTGGCTCCCTGCCGATTAAACCAACGGACCCGGGGCCTGACGCAAATGGCGCAAAGGCCGCCTGCGGGACGAAAAACCCCGCCGCGGGATGCGCGGCGGGGCTTTAAGGCCCCGGCCCGTCCGGGCCGGAGCAGATCAGAGCAGTCAGGCCTGCAGATCGAAGCGGTCGGCGGTCATCACCTTGGTCCAGGCGGCAACGAAGTCGCGCACGAACTTCTCTTTGTTGTCATCCTGGGCATAGACCTCTGCGTAAGAGCGCAGGATCGAGTTCGAGCCAAAGACCAGATCCACACGGCTTGCGGTATAGGTGGTCTCACCCGAAGCGCGGTCGATGATGGCATAGCTGTTGCGGCCGGTCGGCTTCCAGGAATAGGCCATATCGGTCAGCGTGACGAAGAAGTCATTGCTGAGAACGCCCGGGGTCTTCGTGAAGACGCCATGACGGCTGCCCGCGAAATTGGTGTCGAGCACCCGCAGACCACCGATCAGCGCGGTCATCTCCACAGCCGTCAGGCCAAGAAGCTGGGCGCGGTCGAGCAGCATTTCTTCCGGGGTGACGATTTCCGAATGCGCCTTCAGATAGTTGCGGAAACCATCGTGTTTCGGCTCCAGCACGTCGAAGGAGGCGGCATCGGTCATCGCGGCAGTCGCGTCTCCACGGCCTGCAGCGAAGGGCACGTCCACCGCGACGCCCGCCGCGCGGATCGCGTTTTCAATCCCGATATTCCCGGCCAGAACGATGACATCTGCCACCGAAGCACCGGTTTCAGCCGCGATCGGCTCCAGAGCGGCCAGCACTTTGGCCAGACGGGCGGGCTCATTGCCGTCCCAGTCTTTCTGCGGCGCCAGACGGATGCGGGCACCATTGGCCCCGCCGCGCATATCCGAGCCGCGGAAGGTGCGGGCGCTGTCCCAGGCGGTGGCGATCATCTCAGCATTCGACAGACCGGAGGCGGCGATTTTCGCACGCACCGCAGCCAGATCGTAACCGGTGTTGCCAGCCGGGATCGGATCCTGCCAGACCAGATCTTCCGCCGGAACATCGGGGCCGACATAACGGGTTTTCGGACCCATATCGCGGTGGGTCAGTTTGAACCAGGCGCGGGCAAAGGCATCCGAGAAAGCCTCGAAATCATTCATGAAACGCTGCGAAATCTCGCGGTAGATCGGGTCCACCTTCAGCGCCATATCGGCATCGGTCATCATCGGCATGTGGCGGATCGACGGATCTTCCACGTCAACCGGCTTGTCCTCTTCGGTGATCGCGATCGGCTCCCACTGCTGCGCACCGGCGGGCGAGCGGGTCAGGGTCCAGTCGTATTTGAACAGAAGCGTGAAGAACTCATTGTCCCAACGGGTCGGGTTGGTGGTCCATGCGCCTTCAATGCCCGAAACCACGGTGTCACGGCCAATGCCGCGGCCTTTGGTGTTGAACCAGCCCATGCCCTGCGCGGTCACATCGGCCGATTCCGGATCCGACGACAGGTCCGCCGCATTACCGTTGCCATGGGCTTTCCCGATGGTATGGCCACCTGCGGTCAGAGCGACGGTTTCTTCGTCGTTCATCCCCATGCGGGCAAAGGTTTCGCGCATCATCAGCGCGGTCGCCTGCGGGTTCGGCTGGCCGTTAACGCCCTCCGGGTTCACATAGATCAGACCCATCTGCACGGCAGCCAGCGGGTTCTCGAGCGAGGCCGAGTCCTTCACATCCGCAAAGCGGGTGTCCGAGGGGGCCAGCCACTCCTGCTCGTCACCCCAGTAGATGTCTTTTTCCGGATGCCAGATGTCTTCGCGGCCAAAGGCGAAGCCATAGGTCTTCAGACCGGCAACCTCATAGGCGATGGTGCCTGCCAGCGAGATCAGGTCAGCCCAGGAGATCTTATTGCCGTATTTCTTCTTCAGCGGCCAAAGCAGACGGCGGCCTTTGTCGGTATTGACGTTGTCCGGCCAGGAGTTCAGCGGCGCAAAACGCTGGTTGCCGGTGCCATTGCCGCCACGACCGTCGGTGTTGCGGTAGGACCCCGCAGCGTGCCAGGTGACGCGGGCCATCATGCCCACATAGCTGCCCCAGTCTGCCGGCCACCAGTCCTGGCTGTCGTTCATCAGCGCGCGCAGATCGGCTTTCAGCGCTTCCACATCAAGCTTGGCCAGCTCTGCGCGGTAGTTGAAATCCGCCCCCATCGGGTTGGTCTTGCGGTCATGCTGGTGCAGGATGTCGAGGTTCAGAGCATTGGGCCAAAAGGCGCTGCCTGCGCCGTTTCTGGCGGTCGCGGCCCCGTGCATCACCGGGCATTTGCCTGCAGAAGAGGTGGAGTTGTCGGTCATTCTGGTTCCCTCAGATGGCGCGAAGCGGGCGCGGACAGGCCGCTTCCGAAGTGATGTCCGGTCTATAGCCCATAAGTTTCATAAATTGAACTAGTATTTTCAAATAGATGTGATAAGCTTAGCTTATGATAACCCTGAAGCATCTGCGCTATTTCGCAGCCCTCGCCCAGCATCGCCACTTTCAGCGCGCCGCCGAGGCCTGCGCCATCAGCCAGCCCGCTTTATCGCTGCAGATCAAAGAGCTGGAGACCCTGCTCGGTGCGCCGCTGGTCGAACGCGGCAGCCGTCAGATTGGTCTGACAGCCCTTGGTGAGGTCTTTGAAAAGCGCGCCCGGGGGATTTTGCTGGAGGTGTCAGAGCTTTCGGACCTCGCCCGCGCGGCCCAGGGCCGGATGCAGGGGACGCTGCGCCTTGGGATGATTTCAACGGTTGCGCCCTATCTCTTTCCCGCAGTGATCCGGCGGCTGCTGGACGAGATGCCCGATCTTGACCTGCGCCCGCGCGAAACCACCACCGACAAGCTGATTGAAGAGCTGACCGCAGGCCGCCTTGACGCCGCGGTGATGGCGCTGCCGGTCTCAGAACCCGGTCTGGAAGAGCATTTCCTGTTTGAAGAGGAATTCCACCTCGTGCGGCCTGCGCAAGATGCGGGCGATCCGCTGCCCTTTCCCGGCCTGCTGCCGCCGGGCATGCGGCTTTTGCTGCTGGAGGAGGGGCACTGCTTCCGCGATCAGGCGCTTGGCTATTGCTCGATGCAAAATGACGTCGCCCCCGATATGCTGGAGGGGACGTCGCTGGCGACGCTTGTGCAGATGGTGGAGGCCGGGATCGGCGTGACCCTGATCCCCGCCATGGCCATCGCGCGCGAAACCGCAGGCTCGGATGTCAGCGTCACCCGCCTGTCGCGGCCCCGCCCGGTGCGCCGCATCGGGATGATCTGGCGCAGCAGCAACCCCCTCTCGCAGCATCTGAGCGAGATCGCCAGCCTGATCCGCACCGAGCATGAGCGCCTGAGCGCAGGTCTTCCGCCCCGCTGAAGGCGGCTCCGGCGCATAAGCCCGCGCAACCAGAAGGCGGCACCGGAATTCCGCCGCCCCGCGCCTGAGGGTATCAGCAAAGGCCCGAACCCGCGATAAATCCTTTGCCAGCCGCAGCCCGCCCGCGCCATAACATCGGCGGGCGCATGCGAAAAAGGCGCCGCTGGCAGGAAGACACCGATGACCAACCCGCTTTTTGACGCCCTGATCGCCCCGCATAAAGCCCGCCGGAGCCCGCTGCTGATCCTTCAGGATCAAAGCGAAATGAGCGGCGCGGATTTTGTCGCCCGCGCGCTGCGCTATGCCCGCGTGCTCAGCGATCTCGGTCTGCGTCCCGGCGACCGGATGGCGGTTCAGATCGCCAAATCGGGTGAAGCCCTGGCGCTTTACGCCGCAAGCCTCGCCGCAGGCGTGGTGTTTTTGCCGCTGAACACCGCCTATACCGGCCCTGAGGTCAGCTATTTCGTGACAGACAGCGGCGCGGCCCTGCTGGTTGGCGACCCGGAAAAAGCCGCGGCCCTGGGCGCGGTCGCCGCCTCTGCCGGGGCGCGCTTTGAAACCCTGGGGGCCGCGGGGGACGGCAGCCTTGCCGCCCTGGCCGATCGGGCAGCCGACGATTTCCAGCCCGTGGAGCGCGCGCCCGATGATCTGGCGGCGATCCTTTACACCTCGGGCACCACCGGGCGCTCAAAAGGCGCGATGCTCTCGCAGCGCAATCTTTTGGAAAACGCCCGCGTCCTGGTGAAGGCCTGGCACTTCACCCCCGACGACACGCTTTTGCACATGCTGCCGATTTTTCACACCCACGGTCTGTTTGTCGCCAGCAATGTCTCGCTGCTCTCAGGTGGAAAAATGATTTTCCTGCCGGGCTTTAACACCGCCGAGGCCCTCGCTTTTCTGCCGCGCGCCACCACCATGATGGGGGTGCCGACCTTTTACACCCGGCTTCTCTCAGAGCCCGGCTTCACCCGCGATCTGACCGCCCATATGCGGCTTTTCACCTCCGGCTCAGCCCCGCTTCTGGCAGAGACCCATATCGCCTTTGAAGAGCGCAGCGGCCACCGCATCCTTGAACGCTACGGCATGACCGAGACCAATATGACCACCTCAAACCCATATGAAGGCGAGCGCCGCGCCGGAACCGTCGGCCCCGCCCTGCCGGGGATTGAGGTGAAAATCACCGATCCCGCCACCGGAGAGACCCTGCCCAAGGGCAGGCCTGGCATGATCGAAGTGCGCGGCCCGAATGTCTTTCAGGGCTATTGGAACATGCCCGAAAAGACCGCTGAGGAACTGCGCCCCGACGGCTTTTTCATCACCGGCGATATCGCGGTCATGGACGACCAGGGCTATGTCACCATCGTCGGCCGCCAGAAAGATCTTATCATCTCAGGGGGATATAACATCTACCCCAAAGAGCTGGAGCTGATCCTTGATGCCCGGCCCGGCGTTTTGGAAAGCGCCGTTGTGGGCGTGCCGCATCCCGATTTCGGCGAAGCCGTGGTGGCGGTTCTCGTCCGCCAGCCGGGGGTTGAGCCGGATCTTGCGGCGATCAAAGCCAGGCTCTCGGACGAATTGGCAAAGTTCAAACAACCCAAGCGCTATGTCGTGGTGGATGAACTGCCGCGCAACACCATGGGCAAAGTGCAAAAGAACCTGCTGCGCAAAGAATATGCAGAGAGTTTCCGCGCCTGACGTCAAACGGCCCGGCCGGGACAAATTGCGCTGATCTGCGCTCGGAAGCTCTGCGCGAAAAGCGGATGGTCGCGCGACAGCCCCTCAGGCGAAGCCGCCAGAAAGAGACAGAGCGGCTGGCCGCTCTGGCCCGGGTCATGCGCGGGGCGGTGCGTGCCTTTAACAGCCGCACCGCCCCGTAAAGATCAGCCCTTGGTCACGCCTTCGAGACGGATCAGACCATCCGCATAGGGCTGAAAGCCCTGCACAGCGGTGTTGAAGCCCCAGATCCAGGCCTGGTGATAAAGATAGACCAGCGGCAGCTCATCGTTCAGCACTTTGCGCGCGGCATCATACTGCACCTTGCGCAGCGCCGGATCGCTTTGCGCCCGGGCCGCCGCCAGCGCCTCATCCACAACCGCGTTTGAGAGCTTCGCGTCGTTCATGCCACCGCCGGTGACGACGAACTGGTTAAGGTTGGTGTCAGGATCGACATAGCCCGACCAGCCGGTCAGCGTCGCCTCATAGCGGCCTTCCGCCTGCGCGGCGAGCATCGAGGCAAATTCAACCGCCTCAATCTTCACCTCAATCCCGGCCTCTGCGACCATGGCCTGCAGCACCTGCGCCACCTGCAGGTTCACCTGGTTGTTCGGCACGGTCAGAGTGAAGCTGAAGCCCTCAAGACCCACCGATTTAATCAGCTCACGCGCTTTGGCCAGATCGCGCTGCGGCACCGGGGTCCCGGCGTCATTCCAGAACGAGCCCGGCGCGAAGGGCTGGTTGCCGGGCGTATAAAGCCCCTCAAAGACCACCTGGTTCAGCGCCTCGCGGTCGATGGCATAAGACAGCGCCTGGCGCAGTTCTTTGTGCTGCGACAGCGGGTTATGCGCACCCGCGCCGGTGCCGTTGGCCAGGTTGACCGTCATACCCTGATAGCCGAGGCTCTGGGCCTTCACATGGGCCAGACGCGCATCCGAGGTGACGGTTGCCAGATCCGCCGGCGCGATCCGCTCGATCATATCGAGATCGCCCGAGCGCAGGTTGGCCAGACGCACGGTCGAATCCGGGATCGGCAGGAAGGTCACGGTGTCAAAGGTATATCCGACGGCGTTATAATAGCCGGCGTCTTTTTCCAGAACGATGCGGTCCTGGGCCACGCGCTCTTTGAACTTATAGGGGCCGACGCAGACCGGATGTGCGCCGAAAGTCTCGCCCGACGCCTCAACGGCGGTGGGCGAGGTGATCACGCCCGCCCGCGCCGCAAGACGCGGGATCAGCGTGGCATCGGGCGCATTCAGCGTGAAAACCACCTCATGGCTGCCCTTCGCGGTGATCTCATTCACCGAAGAAAGCTCGCTTGCACGGCGGCTGCCCTGGGCGGTTTTCGCACGCATGATGCTGTGCACCACCGCCGCCGCATCAAAGGGCGTGCCATCCTGGAAGCTCACGCCCTCGCGCAGCGTCAGGCTCAGCGACAGACCATCCTCCGAGAGCGTCCAGCCCGTCGCCAGCGCCGGAACCAGCTCCGAGGCCGCCGAAAAGCCCACCAGCTTATCGCACATCGAGGCCATGACGATCTCACCCACAAAGGTGCGCGAGAAAACCGGGTCCAGAACATCGGCGTCATCATTCAGACCGATGCGAAGATCCGCCGACAAAGCCGGGGTTGCGAGTGCCACTGAAAGCAGCAGCCCGCGCAGGAGCGTAGAAGTCATCCTGTTGGTCCTTTAAATCGAAAGACAGTCCCGCTCAGCCGCGCTGCAGCAGGGATTTTTTCACGCGGCCATGGATGCCTTTTTCGCCGTTGACCGATTGGGTCACCGCAAAATCGACCGCCATAGAGCAGAATTGATAGGCCTCACCCGGGGTGATGCCGCAGTGGCGCGAGATCAGCGCAATCATCTGACGCAGCGCGATTTTCAGCGCCTGATCGAGGCTTTCATGAAAGCCCATGGTGATGAATTCATCCGCCGTTTCGGCCATCGGATAATCGACCTGCAGCGCGCCCTTTTTGTGCAGCCCAAAGGTGAAAGTCCCGGTCAGTGAGGTCTCAAGCGCTGTGATGCAGACCTCGCCATCGCCCTGACAGCCGTGCCCGTCCCCGCAGGAGAACAGCCCCCCTTCGGCCTGCACCGGCAGAAAAAGCTTCGCGCCTTCGGTCAGCAGTTTCAGGTCAATATTGCCGCCAAAAACCCGCGGCTGCACCGAAGTGAGTTCCCCCCATTCCGGCGCAGGCGCCAGCCCCATGACCCCGAAGAAGGGCGACAGCGGCAGCACCGCGCCCCAGGGCAGACGGGCGGTTTTTGCCGCGCGGTCGATCGGGATCACATCAAGGTTCATCGCCGAAACCGGCAGCTCGCCCATCAGCGTGCCCGCGCTCGGGCGCAGCGCATTATAGCCCCAGTCCGCGCCCAGATCGATCTTCTCAATCGCGATCTCCAGCACATCGCCGGGCATCGCGCCGCGCACCGCGACCGGGCCGGTCAGCAGATGCGCCACCCGCGGCAGATCGGCATCCAGCACCGCGCGATGCGCCGCGCTGACCGTCCTGCCCGAGCCCGCTTTGGGCAGATGCATCTCGCGACCCGAGAAGGTCTCAATCCTCACCCGGGCACCGGGATCGACTTCCATGACCGGCGGCAGGTCAGACCAAAAGCGGCCCCAATGCACCGTAGACGGGGTGGCGGGCAGGAAAAGATCTGACATAACAGCCTCTTAGTTGAACAGGCACCGGGTGCGCTACAGTGCATCGGTGCCCGCCCGAGGGGGGATGTCAACGTGAGCAGAGGGCTGTGGCAAAGCGCCACCTGTCATTCGCCTCTTAATGATGCATTAAAATCACAAAGTGCTGACTTCCCGGGCATTCACGCCTCAAATGACTGCCTTTTCAGGCAGATGACTGAGATCTCAGCGCAGCGGTGCAAAAAGTTTGACCGCATCGCGCAGAATCTGTCGATAATCCGCCGCTTCAAATTCATAGGGCAGCTCAAAGCGCAGATGGTTGCTCAGCGGCAGCACCGGATCGCGGGCCAGGGCCGCCAGGATCTCCTCGCTGTGGCCGACCAGATCGGGCAGAAACATCACCCGCCCCGGCCCGTTGGGCGCGCGCGTCCGCGCCAGCCGCGCATCGCGGTAGGCCCTGTAGCGCGCCGCCTGCTCCGGCGTGGCGCTGTCGGTCAGCAGGATCACCCGACCCAGCCCAAGGCGCGGCCCGCCCGGACCCGCCCAGTCGCGGCGGTGGCTCTCGATCAACTGCCTTTGCGTGGTCAGAAAATCCTCGCTCCCCTCAGCCGTGATCACATTCCCGGTCAGCAGATGCCAGCCGTTCTGCGCCGCCCAGGTCGCCGAAGCGGTCGAGCCCGCGCCATACCAAAGCCGCTCTGTCAGACCCGCCGCATGGGGCAGCACCCGCGGCACCTGGGCCCCGGCGGCATTGCCGCTTAAGGCCTGATCCGCCAGCGGCTCTGATCGCAAGGCCTGCGCCAGCAGCGCCGCCGTTTCATGCTTTGCCCCCGGCGCGCGCAGCGGCAAAAGCGGGCCCAGCAGATCGGCGAAAGCCGCCCCCCCGGCGCTGACGCCCACATTCAGCCGCCCGCCCGAGAGCACATCCACCGTGGCCAGATCTTCCGCCAGCCGCAAAGGCGTCTCATAGCCCAGCGGGATCACCCCCGTCCCAAGGCCAATGCGCGAGGTGCGCTGCGTGGCCGCCGCCAGAAAGGTCGCCGCCGAGGAGACCCCGCGCTCCAGATGCCGCTGGCGCACCCAGGCGCTGTCAAAGCCCAGCTCTTCCGCAAGGGTAAAGAGCGAAAGGGTCTCCTCCAGCCCCTGGCGCGGCGCGTCAAAACCGTAGTTGCCCGGGATCAGCAATGCGAAATGAGAAATCGCCATGGCTCAGAACTTCGGCAGGCCCGGCGGGTTGACGCGGGAGACCTCCAGCCCCTCATCACTGACCAGCCAGCGCGCCAGGGTGCGGGCATAAACCCCGTCCTTCAGCAGCCCATTGACCGCGATCGCCACCGGCTCTGCCAGACCCGAGCCCTTGCGGAAGGTCGCCGCCACATCCGATTTCTCCGGCCAACCGGCGGAAAGCACGCCCACTTTGCGGAAATCGCCATCCCGCTCGGCGATCAGCACCAGCTGCGCATGGGGCTGCACCATAACATCCACCCGCCCGGCGCGCAGCGCCAGCAGCTTGGTGCCCTCATCATCGTAGTAAACCAGCTCCGCAGGCGGCAATCCGGCCTCAAGGACCAGCTCATTCCATTTGCCTAAAATACGCTCCTGATTGGTGCCGACGCCGACCACGATCTTCAGACCCGAGATATCTTTCGGCTCTGCGATCTTTTGCACGGGGCTGTTGTTATGCACGAAAAACCCATGCAGGCCCTGACGATAGGTGGCGAAATCGAATTTCTCTTTGCGCTCTTCCGTCACGCCCACATTCGAGAAAACCGCATCCACCTTGCCCGATTGCAGCGCCAGCGGCCAGTCGGCCCAGGTCACCGTCACGATCTCCAGCTCCAGGCCCAGACTTTCGGCGATCAGCGAGGCGATATCGGGATCCGCCCCCACCACGGTCGCGGTGTCACTGGCATAGGTGGCAAGCGGCGGCCCCGAAGGATTGGTGCCGATGGTGAATTTCCCAGGGGTGACGAATTTAAACTCCTTCGGGATCGCGGCAATGGCCTCTGCATTGGCGCCGATATGCGCGCGGTCGGGCTGCTCGGGCGAGAGGTCAAAGGGCAGATCCTTCGCCCCCGCCGCCGACACCCCAAGGGCGGCCAGCGAGAGCGACAGAAGAAGGCGGCGGCTGAGAAAGCTCATAAGATGATCCGATCTGAAAAGGTCAGACCCCGCCCGATCCCCGGGCGGAGCCGGGAAAGTTACTTCGCAGGCAGACCCGGCGGATTGATGCGGCTCTCTGAGATGGCCTCGGCATCCAGACCCCATTTGCCCAGCACCTTGCCATAGGTGCCATTGGCGATCTGCCCGTTCAGCGCCGCCGTCACCGCATCGGCCAGCCCCGCATCCTTCTTCGTCGCCACCGCGATCTCAGCGGTCAGCGGAAAGCCCCCCGACAGCGTGCCGACCAGGCGAATATTGCCGTCCTTCGCCGCCTTGAAAGCCGAGGTCGCATTGGGTCCGAGGTAGAAATCAATCCGCCCCGATTCCAGCGCCAGGTCCTGCACCACATCATCGTCGAAATAGAAGACTTCGGTCGGCGCCAGCCCTTCGGCCTTATTCTCTTCGATCCAGCGCAGCAGAATCTCTTCCTGGTTGGTCCCCGAGAAGACCGCGGCTTTCAGACCGGCAATCTGGCTGCGCTCGGTGATCTGCGTGACGGGGCTGTTTTTGGAGACATAAAACCCAAGAAGATCATTGCGATAGGTCGAGAAATCGAATTTCTCTTTGCGCGCCTCGGTGACGGTGATGTTGTGGATCACCGCATCATATTTGCCCGAAGCCAGCCCCAGCGGCCAGTCGGCCCAGGCCACGGCGATCAACTCCAGCTCAAGCCCGAGGCTGTCGGCCACGATCTGCGCCAGATCCGGCTCCCCGCCGACCGGGGTGCGGGTGTCGGTGGCATAGACCGAAAACGGCAGACGATTGGGCACCGAGGCCACGGTCAGCTTGCCGGGGGTCACCCATTTGTAATTCTGCGGCAAAAGATCAATCGCGCCCTGGATCTTTTCAGCCCGGATGCGGCCGGGTTGTTCGGGCGAGAGGTCAATCCCCTCAAGGGCCAGCGCCGGAAGCGGCAGCAGAGCCGAGAGGGTCAGGGCGAGAAAGCTGCGACGAAGAAGTGACATGGGAATTTCCTTAAGATTTGAGTTGCCCTCTCCGGGCCGGTCCCGGCACATGCCGGAACCGGAGACTGCGGAGAGGCAGAAGGGGGGTAAGAGCTCAGTTCACACGGGCGAGAAAATCCACCGTTCGCTGGTGGCGGGGCGCGGTCAGGATCCGGGCGGGCGGCCCGCTTTCGACCACGCGGCCCTGCTCCATAAAGATGATGCGGTCGGCCACATCGCGGGCAAAGCCGATCTCATGGGTGACGATGATCAGCGTGATGCCCGATGCGGCAAGCTCTCGAATAACATTCAGAACCTCGCCCACCAGCTCGGGATCCAGCGCCGAGGTCGGCTCATCAAAGAGCAGCACTTTCGGCTTCAGCGCCAGGGTCCGCGCAATCGCCACCCGCTGTTGCTGTCCGCCCGACAGCTGGCGCGGATAGGCATCGGCCTTCTCAGCCAGACCCACCCGGGCCAGCAGATCGCGTGCCAGCGCCTCAGCCTCAGCCCGGCCAAGGCCGCGCACCCGGATCGGCGCTTCGGTGATATTTTGCAGCACCGTCAGATGCGGAAAGAGGTTAAAGTTCTGAAACACCATGCCGACATCGGTGCGCCGCTTCAGGATCTCGCGCTCTTCCAACTCATAAAGCGTGTCGCCGTCGCGGCGATAGCCGATCAGCTCTCCGTCAATGGCAATGGTGCCCGCATCCACCCGCTCCAGATGGTTAATCGCGCGCAGCAGCGTCGATTTCCCCGAACCCGAAGGACCGATAATCGCCGTGACCGACCCCGGCGCAAAGCTCAGATCAATGTCTGAGAGCACCTGCAGCGTGCCAAAGCTTTTCGCCACACCACGGATTTCCACCGCCCCGCCCCGGGGCAGCCCCTCAAAACCGCGCGAGGTGACCGGCACAGTCTGCGCCTCTGCAACCACCGCCACCGGCTTTTCTGCCGGATGAAGCGGCACCAGACCGAGTTTGGCAAAGACCACCCGAAAGGCATTCGGCGGCAGCGTGCGCAGCGCACCACGGGCATAGTGACGCTCAATGTGATACTGAATGACCGAGAGTACCGAGAGGATGATCAGATACCAGACGGTCGCGACCATCAGCAGCGGAATAACCTCAAGGTTGCGGCGGTAGATGATCTGAATGGTGTAAAACAGCTCCGGCAGCGCCAGGACATAGACCACCGAGGTCCCCTTCGCGAGACCAATGATCTCATTAAACGCCGTCGGCACGATCGAACGCATCGCCTGGGGCAGCACAATGCGCCGCGCCTGATGGCTTTTGGGCAGGCCAAGCGCCGCCGCCGCCTCATGCTGGCCCTGATCGACGCTGAGGATCCCCCCGCGGATCACCTCGGCCGAGAACGCCCCCAGATTCAGTGTCAGCCCCAGAACGGCGGCCAGAAAGGGCGTCATCAGCTGCGTGGTGGACCAGCTGGCAAAGGTGATATCGGTAAAGGGCACGCCCAGAGCCACGGTCTCATAAAGATAGCCGAGGTTATTCAGGATCAACAGCAGCACAATCAGCGGCAGCGAACGAAAGAGCCAGATAAACCCCCAGGCCAGCCCCGCCAGCAGGGGCGAAGATGACACCCGCGCCAGCGCCAGCACCGTGCCCAGCGTAAAGCCAAAAAGCGCCCCAAGTGCCGTCAGCAAAAGCGTGCGCCCCAGCCCCATCAGCACCGGCTCAGAGAAGAACCACTGCGCAAAGATGCCCCAGCCCCAGCGGGGATTGCCCAGAACCGATTGCAAAATCAGCCCCAGCACCACCACGGCGGCCACGGTGCCAAGCGTGCGCGCCCGGTGGCGCACCGGCACCACCTTCAGATGCCCCTCCGCCGCCGGGGTCGCCGCGATCGGCAGGCGGTCGAAATCGGTAACGCTCATGCCGCCACCTCCGACTTGCGCGACGCGGTCTGTGCCTTACGCGCAGAGGCTGCAGCCGCCGCCGCTTCGGGCGTCGCGGCCGGGGCACGCAGCGGCGAATTCGGCGTCACACCGCGCAATGCCCCGATATGCTTCTCAAAAGGCAGCGTGGCGTAAAGCTCTCCCGGGATCGTCGGATCAAAGAGCGGCCGATAGCCAAGCGACAGATACAGCTCACGCGCCTCGGGCTGCCGGAACCCGGTGGTCAGATAAACCCGGGTATAGCCCTGGGCCTCTGCCGCGCGTTCAAGCGCTTCGACGACGCGCTTTGCCAGACCCTGGCGGCGGAAGGCCGGATCGGCCCAGACCCGCTTTAACTCAGCGGTCCCGGCGTCATAAAACATGAACGCCCCGCCCGCGATCACGCGGCCCGCGCGCTCCATCAGCAAAAAGGCACCGCGCTGGCCTTCGGTAAAGGCCGCAGCCGGATAGCGGTAAAGCTCTGCCCGCGCACCCTCGCTGCTGAAAAGCGTGCCATAGCGGCTGTCGTATTCGCGGATCAGATCTTCCACCAGCGGCTTTGCGCGGGGATCATCGGGGGAGGTGACAAAAATACGGTCGGCGGTCTGAGCCTCGGTCATGGCAAAAAGTCTCCGTCAGCGAAAGCGGCGGCGGCGCACTTTCGTCAGCAAGGGGGCGTGCAAAACCAGCCCTCTCAAAGGGGTCAGCGGCTCTGCGGATCAGGGGGGCGTGTTACGGCGGCGGGGTCAGACCGCGCACATTCGACACGAAGACCGACAACAGCCGGACCGGACGGCGGCGGGCAGGACAGCAAAAATCTGCATCAGCCAGTCTCCTTTAAACTGAGCCTGCACCCTTCCCGGGCAGGCGGCGATGCTTACACAATAGGGCGCGGGGCGGCGGAGTAAATGAAACGTCCCGGTCGATTTTCGCCCCCCGGAGAGCGAATTCTTCCCCCCGCCGCCCCGCCGCCAGAACAGCCGCCCCTTTGCCCCCCGCAGGCGTGATTCGAAGCGGCAATCAGTAAAGCGTGTCCCTCAGCCGTGCGGGCAGCGCCGCATCATAGGCCCGGCCGCCCAGTTCCCCTTCCGAAAGCGCCGCCAGAATGGCCCCCGCCGAGGGCAGTGCGGCGCGCGGGATCTGCGCCCCCGCCTCCCAGAGTTTCGCGCGCAAAACCGCGCGGCTGCATTGGAAAAACACCTTGCTCACCGCGATCCGCACCACCACGCGCGGGCTTTGGCCGTTTTGCGCGAATGACGCACAAAGCGCCGGATCGGTGGTCACCTCGGCCCGCCCCGTCAGCCGCAGGGTCTCGCCCACACCAGGCACGATGAAAAGCAGCGCCACCCGCGGGTCGGTGACGATATTGCGCAGACTGTCGAGACGGTTGTTGCCGCGCCGGTCCGGCATCAGCACCTCCCGCGGATCGGTCACCCGCAAAAACCCCGGCCCATCGCCCCGCGGGCTCAGATCCGGCCCCTCCGGCCCTGCGGTGGCCAGCACCACAAAGGGCGCGGCCTCAATGAAGGGGCGATAAAGCGGATGAATGTGATCGCATTCCTTCACGATCGAGCCACGCCCCGGCGCGTCGTAAAGCGCCTCCAGCGCCGCCAGACTGCGGATGACCGCGCCCTCGTTCCCCTCCGCCATGCCCGGCCCTCCTGCTATTTTCAGGACCAGGATAACAGGCCGCGCTGCCGGGTGGCGACGAAATTTCGCCCCTCAGGCCTGCGTCTCACCCGCCAGGGTTTCAAGACGCAGCGTCACCGCCTCCAGCCGGCGCAAAGTCTCATCGCGCTGCGCAGGCGCGGCGGCAGGCAGCAGGCCCGTATAGAGCATATCGGTGATTTCCCGCGCCAGCGGCCCCGGCTCAAAACTGCTCTTGTGGTGCAGGTAAGACCAGGTCCGCATCTCAATGGCACCAAAAGCCATATCCCGCACCAGATCGGGATCCGCGTCCGGGCGAAACACCCCACGCTCCATCCCCTCGCGCACAATCCCGCACAAACGCCCGGTATATTCATAGTGCAGCGCATAAAGCCGGGTGTCGCGGTGATCGGGCTCCGGACGCAGTTCATAAAGAATCAGCCGCGTCAGGCCGGGGTCGCGGCGAATGGCTTCAAGCGTGTGAAAAATCACGAAATGCAGCGCATTCCACTCTCCGCGGATGGCCTCATAATGCGCCGCGGACTGGTCCATCATCTCCTGAAACCAGGCCTCAGCGACCTGTTGCAGCAGATCGTTTTTATTGGCGAAGAAGCGATAAATCGTCCCCTCGACCACACCGGCACGCTCTGCGATCTCTGAGATCACATGCTCCGTATAGCCCTTTTCGGTGAAGATTTCCCGCGCCGCTGTCATGATATCTGCAATCCGGCGCTCAGGCGGAAGGCGGCTGACCTGACGACGGGGGCTGCGCTGTTGCATGTGAGACCTCTTTGTCCGAGCCGCGTTTTTAACCCGCCCTGCCCCCCATGCCCAGAGCCCGGATACCGGGAGGGCGCTCCGCAAAACCCCCGGTTTTCAGGGCCTTAGCCATCACGCCGCGCGCCATCTGGCGCGGCATATCGCCCCAGATCGGGCAGCGCGCGCGCCCTGCCCCGCCTGACGCCTTGCGCAATTGTCTTGACAGCCCGTCAGCCAATTTATTTTAAGTATAAAAGAAATTGGGCCGCGACTGACCAGCGCAGGCAGGGAGAGAACAGTTATGAAAATCGCAGTGCTTGGCGGCGGCCCGGCCGGACTTTACTTCGCCATCTCCATGAAACTCCGCGCCCCCGAAAGCGAGATCACCGTCTTTGAGCGCAACCGCGCCGACGACACCTTCGGCTGGGGCGTCGTGCTCTCCGATGAGACCATGAGCAATTTTGGCGAGAACGATCCCGTCTCTGAGGCGATGATCCGCGACAGCTTTGCCTATTGGGACGATATCCGCGTGGTGCGCGGCGCCGAAGAGATGACCTCCACCGGCCACGGCTTCTGCGGCATCGGGCGCAAACGTCTGCTGCTGCTGCTGCAGGAACGCGCCCGCGATCTTGGCGTGGCGCTGAGCTTTGAAACCGACATCACCCCCGAGGCGCTGGAGCAGATGCGCCGCGACCATGACGTGGTCGTCGCCGCCGACGGTCTGAATTCGCGCAGCCGCCAGCTTTATGCCGATCACTTCCGCCCGGAAATCGATCTGCGCCGCAATCACTTTGTCTGGCTCGGCACCGAACAAAAGTTCGATGATGCCTTCACCTTCATCTTTGAAGAGACCGAACACGGCTGGATCTGGGCCCACGCCTATCAGTTTGACGACCAGCTCGCGACCTTTATCGTCGAATGCGGCCCCGAAACCTATAAGGCCTTCGGCTTTGACACGCTGTCGCAGGCCGAGAGCATTGCGCTTTGTGAAAAGATCTTCGCGCGCCACCTTGGCGGTCATGCGCTGATGACCAATGCGGGCCATATCCGCGGCTCGGCCTGGATCCGCTTCCCCCGCGTGACCTGCGAGCATTGGTATCACGAGAACCTGGTGCTGCTGGGCGATGCCTCCGCCACGGCGCATTTCTCAATCGGCTCGGGCTCAAAGCTGGGCATGGAAAGCGCCATCGCCCTCGCAGAGGAGCTGACTTCCGGCAAACCGCTTCAGGCCGCCCTGCAAAGCTATGAGCAGGAGCGCAAGCTGCAGGTGCTGCGCGTCACCTCAGCCGCGCGCAATTCCACCGCCTGGTTCGAAGAGGTGGACCGCCACCTGAAGCTCGACCTCATGCAGTTCACCTATGCACTTCTGACCCGCAGTCAGCGGATTTCACACGAAAATCTGCGCCTGCGCGACCCCGACTGGCTGCGCGATGCCGAAAGCTGGTTCCAGACCCGGGCGGGGGCTACCTCGCAGCGCCGCCCGATGTTTGCGCCCTTTAAACTACGCGAAATGACGCTGGCCAACCGCATCGTGGTCTCGCCTATGGCGCAGTATAAGGCCGTCGAGGGCAATCCCACCGACTGGCATTTCATCCATTATGCCGAGCGGGCCAAAGGCGGTGCGGGACTTGTCTTCACCGAGATGCTCTGCGTTGAGCCCGAGGGCCGCATCACCCCCGGCTGCCCCTGCCTTATCAGCGATGAACAGATCGCCCGCTTTAAACGGCTGACCGATTTCATCCATGCCGAGACCCCGGCGAAAATCTGCGCGCAGATCGGTCACGCGGGGCGCAAAGCTTCCACCCGGCTGGCCTGGGACGGGATCGATCAGCCGCTGCCGGAGGGCAACTGGCCCATCCTTTCGGCCTCGCCCCTGCCCTATCTGCCGCAAAGCCAGACCCCAAAACCGATTGATCGTTCGGATATGGACCGCATCCGCGATGCCCATGTTGCGGCGGCCCGAAATGCCGAAGCCGCGGGCTTTGATATGATCGAGATGCATGCCGCCCATGGCTATCTTCTCGCCTCTTTCCTCTCGCCCGTCACCAATCACCGCGAGGATGATTACGGCGGCAGCCTGGAAAACCGTCTGCGCTTCCCGCTTGAGGTGTTCCGCGCCATGCGCGCCGCCTGGCCCGCCGACAAACCGATGTCGGTCCGGATTTCAGCCCACGACTGGATCGACGGCGGCGTCGATGAGCATGAGGCCGTTGAGATCGCCCGCGCCTTCCAGGAGGCCGGGGCCGATGCCATCAACGCCTCTTCCGGTCAGACCGACCGCGCGGAGCGTCCGGTCTATGGCCGCATGTTCCAGGTGCCCTTCGCCGATCTGATCCGCAACAGGCTGCAGATCCCCACGCTGGTCGCCGGAAATATCTATGAGGCCGACCATGTAAACTCGATCCTCATGGCCGGTCGCGCCGATCTTGTGCTGCTCGCGCGGCCGCATCTGGCGGACCCTTACTGGACGCTGCATCAGGCGGTTGATCTGCTCGACACCGAACAGCCCTGGCCTGTCCCCTATGAAGGCGGCCGCCGCCAGGCCCTGACAATCGCTGAGCGCGCAAAGGCAATGTCATGAATTTACAAGGGAAACGCGCCCTCGTCACCGGGGCAGGATCCGGCTCAGGCGCGGCCATCGCCCGCGCCCTCGCCCGCCAGGGGGCCGAGGTCGTGATCTGTGGCCGCCAGCCAGGCCCGCTTGAGGCCCTGGCAAAAGACCATCCGCTGATGCGCCCGCAGATCTGCGACGTCACCAGTGAAGCCTCCGTGGAGGCCGCTTTTGCTGCCGCAGGTCCCCTCGATATCGTGGTTGCCAATGCCGGGATTTCTGCTTCAGCCCCCCTCGCGCGCACCTCTCTCGCGGAGTTTCAGGCCCAGATCGACACCAATCTTCTCGGCACCTTTCTGACCTTCCGCGAGGCCGCGCGGCACCTGCCCCCCCGCAGCTGGGGCCGGGTCATCGCCATCGCCTCGACCGCGGCGGTCAAGGGTTACGCCTATGTCGCGCCCTATGCCGCCAGCAAGCACGGGGTCCTGGGCCTCGTGCGGTCGGCCGCACTGGAATACGCGCGCAAGGGCGTCACTTTCAACGCGCTCTGCCCCGGCTTCATGGACACCGAGATGACCCGCCGTTCGGTCGAGCGTATTTCCGCCACCACCGCCCGCAGCCCCGAAGAAGCCCGCGAAACCCTGGCCGCCAATTCCCCGCAACGCCGCCTCATCGACCCCGAAGAGGTCGCCGAAGCCGTCCTGTGGCTTTGCGGGCCCGGCAGCGGCGGGATCACCGGTCAGGCGATCCCGATCTGCGGCGGAGAGACCGCTTAGGGCTTCTCCAGAAGCCGCGTCACTTCACGCACCAGGCTCTCCATCAGCGCGCGGTCAATCTTGCGCCGCCCGCCGATGCGCAGGGCCCAGCCGCGCGCATCCTGTTCTGCCACAACGGTAAATCCACTGGTGGTCTCAGCCACCGGGCTTGCCACCCGCTTCGGACGCCCGCCCTTTCGCGGGTCCGGCGCAGGCGCATCAAGATCGTCAAGCAGACGCTCAATCGCGGCCAGCTCTGCCGCCGGATCGGCGGGATCCGCCTCTGCCAAACCGTCGCGCAGCCGCGCTTCGGCGCCGTCCCGCAGGGCCTGTGCGATCCGCAGCCCGTCCTTTTCGCGCAGAAGATCCGGGAATTTCAGCATATCCCCAAGCTCTTCAAAGATCAGCGCAAAGCTGCGGATCTTTGAGCGTTTCGCCTTGGACGCCACCGGGAAAAGCGCATCCACCGCCGCTTCGGGATTGGTAAAGGCCCCCTGCTGCGCCGCAATCACCGCAATCCGCCCGCGCTCATACTGGCTCAGGCTGGCGCGAACCTCATTCTCCTCGATCATGGCGGCAAAGGCGCCGCCCATGGCCGCAGGCTCCCGCACAACGGCGCGAATCGTGGCATAACGCGGCTCATGGGTCAGATCCCACAGCGCACGAACCGCCATCAATCGCCGATAGCCCGACAGCAGACCATAGGGCCGACCCGTCCCCGGCGCCTGCTCAAACACCTCAACCGGCAGCCGCAGCCCGGTTTTCGCGATCGAGGCCTTCAGCTCTTCCAGCTCTTCCGCGTCGATCACCACGCGGTCGCGCACCAAGGCATCCGCCTCAATGTCATCAAGCGGCAGCTCAACCATGACCAGCCCCCTGGTCTGCGCCTCGCGGAAGGCCCCGGCGACTGCGCGATCACGCGCCGCTTCCGCCCGCTCATCGGCGCTGCGCGGATCAAACACCGCCGCAGTCTCGGCCGCGACCTGCGCAATCGGGGCCACCCCCGCGCGCGCCGGCGCCGGTTCGCGCCGAAAATCCGCTTCCATCTTCTCCAGATCCGCGCTGGAGGGCACTGCCAGAACCCGACGTTTCGCCACGTTACGACTCCTCTTTCCCGGCCATCTGCTGGTCACGCCACCAGGTCCCCAGGATCACTTCCTTCACCTCAGCCCAGGTGCGATCAAAGGTTTCGCGCCCGCGCACATAGGTATCGCGGTTAAAATTCCGATAGTCGGTCTCATAGATACCCGAGACCATTTCGCCGGCCTGACCCACCATAACGGTCATTTCCTGGCGATAGGTTGTCATGAAGTCGCCAAAATAGGCCTGGATGACATTGCCCAGATCGGCCTGTTGCGCCGGATCAAATCGGGTGACAAGCGCGCGCACGGCATCCCACTCAAAGCGCATTTCCGGCAGACCATCCGCCCGACGGACCCGATTTTCGCCTTCCTCGATCGAGGCGAAGGTCGAATAGATCATGTCAAAGAAGCGCCCGGTGCTGTCAAACTCCAGAAAGGAAGCCCCCAGCGGAACCAGCAGAATATCCGCCGCGGCCAGCGCATTGATCGTCAGATAGCCAAGAGCGGGCGGCGTATCGAGCAGGATAATGTCATAATTATCCAGCATCCCGCCATCTTCCAGCGCATGGCTCAGCGCATCCCAGAGCGCCCAGGAGCGCAGCTGCATGCGCCAGACCGGCACCTGAAATTCCGCCCAATAGAGGTTGAGCTGAGCGCCGATCAGATCAATATTCGGCCAGTGTGTTTTCTGGATAAGGTTTCGCGGCGAAACCTTCAACGCCTCAGTCAGGGTTTCGTCGAAAGGGAAGGGGGCCAGGCCTCCGGCCTCGCGGACCTTGTTTTCTTCCTGCAAGCGCAGGGCGTAATCCCTTGCCAGCAAAGGGAAAACGGTCTGCCATTCGTCTTCCACCTTACCGCCCATGATCGAAGTCATTGATCCCTGGCTGTCGAGATCGATCACCAGAACCTTATATCCGTCGAGCGCCGCAGACATCGCCAGATGAGCCGCCGTTGAGGTTTTGCCTACGCCGCCTTTGAAGTTCGCGACGGCGACAACCTTTGCCGGCAGCCCTTCGGGGCGCCAGGCACGGTATTCGCGATCCCGTGCCCCCTCGGTGGCGAAATGATTGCGCAGCGCCAGCACTTCTTCGAGGGTGAACCACTTGGAGCCGGCATCGCCTTCCCCCTGCGGGAGGTCGGGGTTCTGGCGCAGCACACGGCGCAGGTGCGCTGCGTTAACGGGAATGAGATATTTGCAGACTTCCCAGGTGGAAAATTTGCGAAGCCGTTTCTGACCATCAGGTGCATAACCGCGACGGGCAAGGTCATCCCGCCCCCGGGTCGCGAAGGCTGCAGCTTTGGCAAAACGTGCAGTATCGATCGGATCAGTCAGTTTTGCTGCTGCCTGAGCGGGATCGATGTTAAAGTAGGGCGGGAGATCCGCCTTGCCGGGAATTGCTGGTTTCTGAGCCATTGCTTCGCCTGATGTGCGCCATTCTTCATGATGACCACCTAACTATGGCACATCACAGGGGGAAGAAGAAAGCCGCAAAGGAAATCTCATTGAAACTCTGGAATCCTGTCCCTGACCCGCGCGTTATGATTTGAGAGATTCTGATTGGTTTTGAATCTTTAAGGTAGAAATTATATATCTATTTCAAACAGTTAGTAAGTTATAGGTACCAGCTTACAGGGAGTATGGTATCCGCTTACAGGATGAAAGGTACCAATCTACGGGATATAAGGTGCTGATTCACGGGTTTAGAGCGGATTAGCGGGAATCGCTGCGCTTTTTCCGCGTCAGTTCTGACATCTCAGAGGGGCTCAGATCGAAGACTTCCCGGAATCGGGTACCTTACCCGCAGGGCAATTCGTGAAAGGTACCCTTATGCAGGATCTTCTAAAGGTGTCTGTCTGGTGCCTTGCAGGCGGATACCTTTTGTCAGAACATGTCGCGGTCAGGGCGACTCGCCTGACCTGGAAGGCAGAAGATGACCCGGGCAAAAACCGCACTGGACGAAATCCCTCGTGACCGCCTCACCGGCCCTTTGCGGAGGGGGGCGGTGAAGAAGCACGTAGCGGCGATCCATATCTCCGGCAAGCTGACGCTGCTGCAGCGAAAGCTGAGCAATGTTCTGTTGCTGAACGCTTATGATACCCTGACCTCGCAGAGCCGGCATCAGATTGATGCGCGCACGCTGTGCCTGATGATTGGCTACAACTCCAATGACATCGAGACGCTGAAGCTTGCGCTGCGGGGGTTGGCGGAGACTGTGGCGGAATGGGATATGCTTGACAGCGAAGGGCAGCAGGAATGGGGTGTCTCGGCCCTTCTGTCCTTTGCGCGGCTGAAGGGGGGGATCTGTGAATACGCTTACTCTCCTGCCCTGGCGGAGAAACTGCATGATCCTAAGGTGTTCGCGCTGATCAATCTGAATATCCAGCGCCGTTTTACCTCTGGCCACGCGCTGGCGCTTTATGAGAACTGCTACCGGTTTGTGCGGACAGGATCGACTGGCTGGTGGCCGATTGAGCTGTTTCGCAGACTTATGGGCGTGGCGGACAGTCCTTATTATGATGAGTTCAAGCATCTGAACGCCAAGATTATCAAGCCTGCTGTTGCGGAGGTGAATAAAACCTCAAACATCGTGGTGACGCCGGAATTTCGGAAGATGGGTCGGGCCGTGAACGATGTGCGCTTTCTGATTTCTGAGAACCCGCAGCTGGCGATCCTGGATCTCGATGACGGCGAGGGGCATCGGAACTCGGATATCTATGCGCGGCTGCGGGGGCTTGGTGTGTCGGACCGGCTGGCGCGGCAGTGGATCCGCGAGCATGGAGAGACGGTGATGGGTCAGCGGCTGGATTTTGTTGCGGCTCAGGGGGATGTGCGAAATCCTGTGGGCTATCTGACCCGGGTTTTGCGCGATGACGGCCCGGAGGTTTCGCCGCGAAACCCTGCGCCCGCCGTGGCGCTGTCGGGCAGGGCGCGGCGGCTGGAGCGGATCCGGGATCTTGCGGCGGCGCGGACGCCGACTCAGCGGGATGCGGACCGGCGGCTGTTCATGGCGCGGCTGGAAGGGACGGCCAGGGATGACTTTGAAAAGCATGGCTGGATGTCCGCGCTGAACGTTAAGGCCATCGCAGCTTTTTGGGAGGAAGTCTCTCCCGGGGCCTTTGACGGGCTGGAGGCAGAGTGAGACTGGCCGGGCAAATGCCCGGCTTTTTCTTTCAGGTCTCCGTTTGCGGGATGAATTTGTGAGTGTTTTCCGCAGGCCTTGTCGGTCTGCCTTCTCTGAACACAGGGTTAAGGATGCGTTCCCCGGGGAAGGGTACCCTGCGGACAACGCGCCCAGGGGCACCTGACGGAGGGGGGATGCTGTTCCCGCGTCTCACGGAAACGTGTGTTTAGGTGATTAACCGGCGGCGGAACGTGAACTGACCGCAGCGGTTGCTTCTGCAGGCGGCCCGATCGCCGGTTGGCGTTTGCCCGCAAGTTAAGGAGTGACTTCATGAGTGTTAAAAAAACATCCGCCCTCGGCCTTAGCGCTGTTGCTGCACTGGGTCTGATGAGTGTGACGGCTTTCGCGCAGGACACCCTGACCGGGGTCCGCGGGGTCAACGACCGTCTGGATGACGTAGAGCGGGATGTACGCGAAGATATGGCACGGGCGAATGATGCCGCGCGCTTTGGGAACCCCGAGTTTAACCCCGGCTTCAGCGGCAGTGCCTCGCTGGGCTATTCGGGCAAGACCGGGAACAATGAGACCCAGGACCTTTCGGTCGGCCTGCGCCTGCGCCATGCTCAGGGGCCGCTGGTCCAGACCCTGGGGGCCGTGCTTGATTTCCAGGAGGCCAATGGCTCGAAGACCAAACAGGATGTCTTCGCGGTCTATGACGCCAATTATTATTTCAACGACCAGTTCTATGCCTTCGCTCTGGCGCGGGTGCAGACCAATGGTCTGGCCGATACCGCCGATGAAGTCCGCCGCGACGCCTTTGTCGGCGTGGGCCCGGGGTACCGCTTTATCAACACGCCCAGCACCACCTGGCGCGCCCAGGCCGGTATCGGTGTGAGCTATCTCCAGGATGGCGCCCGCAACTCGGTGACCGAGACCGGCTATATCGCCAGCTCGCGGTTCTTCCATCAGTTCAGCGACACCATGTTCCTGACCAATGACACCGATGTTCTGAAGTCCGACAGCGCCCTGCGCGTAAACAACGACTTCGGCGTGAACTTCCGTATGACCAATGCGATGTCGACCCGCGTCAGCTATCTGACCGAGTACAATGACAACCGCGCGATCCGCACCGACAATAAGCTGGGCGTGTCGCTGGTCTTCGGCTTCTGAGCTGACGCAGTTTCCTCTCGTTGATCTGCGGCCCCTTCGGGGGCCGCTTTTTTAGGGCGGGCGGGCTTAGTCCTGCGCGGGCTGAAGAACGGGCAGGGTGAGCAGCTCTTTGATTTCGCGCGCGATTTCCGCGCTGACCGGAAGGATGGGTTCCGGCGGCGGGAAGGGGGTCTGCCCGAGCTGGCGGGCCATTTCATGCACCACGCGAAAGCTGCTGGCGCGGCGGAAAAGATCCCAGACCGGTTCGAGCGCGAGTTGCAGGCGGGTGGTTTCCCTTACGTCACCGCGGCGCGCGGCTTTGGCCAGGGCGACGCAGGGGTGGGGCAGGGTGCCCGCGAGGACCGAATACCAGGTATCCGCGCCCTGCAGCAGCGCGCCTGCGCAATGCCAGTCGGCGCTGAAGCCGATCGAGACGCGCCCGGGCAGGCGGCGGCGCTGTGTGCTGAGCCGCCGGGTGACATCGGCGGGATCGGCGGCGGGGTTTTTCACGGCGATCACGCCCGGCAGTTCGGCGAGGCGGGCCAGAAGATCGTCTGAGATGGTGACCCGCGTGGTGCCGGGGTTGTCATAGATGCACAGCGGCAGGCCGCTGTCTTCGCTGACGCGGCGGGTGTGACTGACGATCTCATCCTCGGTCAGCGGCGTATAAGAGACCATGGCCAGAAGTCCGGCGGCGGCCCCGGCTTTGCGCGCGGCGCGGGCATGGGCCACGGCGTCGCGGGTCGAAAGCGCGCCGACCCCGGCCAGCAGCGGCACCCGGCCGGCCGTCACTTCACAGGCGAGGCTGAGGGTGCGGGCACGTTCCGCCGCCGTCAGATACATATAGCCGCCCGTCGAGCCGAGCACGCCGAGGCTGTCGACGCCCGCCGTGATCAGCTGGTCGAGGGTGCGGGTGAAAGTGGCCGTCGCGACCCGGCCGTCGGGATCGGCGGGGGTGATCGGAAAGGCGGAAAGGCCGGTCAAAGCGGGCATAGCGGATCCTTGGGGGCAGTCGTCGGGGCAGTCGTTCCTGTGCAGCATGGCGCAGGTTTGATCTGGCGGGAAGCGGCGCTTTTGGCGCATTTGGGAACAGAGCGGGTGCCCGCGCGTTTTAACGTCAACATTCACCGGCTTTGGCCGCTCGTGACGAGGTGATCCATGAACCGTCTCTTTCGCAATACGACCGCTCTTGTGGCCTGCCTTTCGCTGGTGACGCCGCATCTGGCCCTGGCGCAGACCGCCCCCGATGCGGATTGTGCCGAGGCCCCCTGTCCGCCCGCCGCTGAGGACAGCACCACCCCGGCCCCTGAAGAGGCGACCCCTGAGGTGACCCCGGAAACGGCTCCGGAGGCTGCGCCGGAGAGCGTCCCTGAGCCAGCGCCTGAGGTCGCGCCTGAGGCGCCTGCGGATCCGGTTCCCGCGGCACCGGCAGAGCCTGCGCCGGAGGTGGCACCGGAAGTTGCCCCCGAAGTTGCACCGCAACCTGCGCCTGAAGCGCCTGAAGCCCCGGTTGAAGCTGCCCCCGAAGCCGCTCCCGGGGTGGCTCCTGAGGCTCCTGCAGAGGTCGCGCCTGTGCCGGCCCCTGAAGCTCCGGAAGTGACGCCGGAAGCTGCGCCGGAAGCTGCGCCCGTGGCTCCGGCTGAGGCTGCACCGGAAGCGCCTGCGGAGGCAACACCGCAAGCCCCGGCAGAGGGCGCGCCGGTGGTGGCCCCGGAAGCTGCGGCTGAGGCGCCGCGCGCGCCGGAAGAAGGCGTGGCCGAAACCGAGGCCGCGCGGGAGGCCGCCGAGGCGGTCGAAGCCCCGGCGGCCGCAGCCCTCAGCGAAGAGGCGGGTGGCGGCGAGGTGGTGGAGGAGACGGTCACCGAAGAGAACTCGCGCTCTTCGGCGCAGGACTTTGGCACCAGCCTGCGCGATGCGCTGCAGGCCGGATCGGCGGCCCCGGCAGCCGCGGCCAATAACGATAAGGACGACACGAAAACGCTGTCCCGGGCGCTTTTGCTGGGGCTTGGGGCGGTGGCGGTGGGCTCGGTCCTGTCAAACAACCGCCAGGTTGAGCTGAGCGCGCCGGACCGGCTGGTGGTGACGCGGCCGGATGGCAGCTATCAGGTTATCAAGGATGATACGGCGATCTTCCGCCGTCCCGGTGCGCGGGTCTCAACGCAGAATTATCAGGACGGCTCGACCCGCACGATCGTCACCCGCGATGACGGCAGCCGTGTTGTCACCATCCGGGACGCGGATCTGCGTGTGCTGCGCCGCTCGGTGATCGGCAATGACGGAGTAGAGCGGCTGCTGATCGATGAGACGCGCCGCGCCGCGCCGATCGACCTGCGCCGCCTGCCGCCGCCTGCTGTGATGCCGGAGCGCCGGGCCGCCTGGACTGAGGCCGATCTGCGCCGTGCGCTTGACCGCGAAACCCGGGTTGACCGCAGCTTTACCCTGGCGCAGGTGCGCGACATCCCGCAGGTGCGCGCGCTGGTGGCCCCGGTCAATGTGGATGCGATCACCTTTGACACCGGCTCGGCCGCGATTAATCCCAGCCAGGCCCGCAGCCTTGCGGATCTGGGCCATGTGCTGAAATCCATGATTGAGGCCAATCCCTATGAGATGTTCCTCATTGAGGGCCATACCGACACCGTGGGCTCTGATGCGGCGAACCTTGCGCTTTCGGACCGCCGGGCGGAATCGGTGGCGCTGGTGCTGACGGAATATTTCGATGTGCCGCCGGAGAATATGGTGGTCCAGGGCTATGGTGAGCAGTTCCTGAAGGTGCGTCAGGAAGGCAATATCCGCGAGAACCGCCGGGCCTCGGTGCGCCGGATCACCGAGCTGCTGGCGCGGGCTGAGAACTAAGTCCCCGTCCCTGACAGACCCCGGGTACCGCGCAGAGGAAACTCTGCGCGGTATTTTCACATCTGCTGGTCCGGCGGGGCAGGGGCCGGAACTTACCACCCCCGCCGCAGGTTTCCGTTCAAAGGAGTCACATCATGCGGATATCGCTGGGCTATGACATTGAGATTGACTGTGCGCAGCCGATGGAACTGGTTGCGCTCCTTGATCCGGCGGCGGAATGGGATGCGCGGATGGTCGGGCAGAGCGGATTGCAGCTGACGCCGCAGGTGCCGTACCGCCATTATACCGACAGCCATGGCAACCGCTGTCTGCGGCTGACCGCCCCTGCCGGGGGGCTGCGGCTGACGGCGGAGTTTATCGTCGAAACCGATGGCCGCCCCGATGACTGGAGCCATGTCGGCGATCCCGGCGAGCCGCAGGATTTCCCCGATGCGGTGATGCGCTATCTGCTGCCGAGCCGCTACTGTGAAACCGATGTCATGATGGCAGAGGCCTGGGAGCGTTTCGGGGCAACCGAGCCGGGCTGGGAGCGGATCCGGGCGATCTTTGATCATGTGAACGGGCATATTGATTTCGGCTATGTCCATGCGCGGGCAACGCGCACGGCCTCGGAGGCGCAGTCGGAGGGGCGCGGCGTCTGCCGGGATTTCGCCCATCTGGCGATTACGCTCTGTCGCTGCATGAATATCCCGGCGCGCTATGTGAACGGCTTTATGGGCGATATCGGGGTGCCGGTGGATCCGGCTCCGATGGATTACAACGCCTGGGCGGAGGTCTGGGCCTATGGGCGCTGGATCACGCTGGATGCGCGGCACAACATCCCGCGCATCGGCCGGGTGGCCGTGGCACGGGGGCGCGATGCCAGCGATGTGCCGCTGCTGCACAGTTTTGGCCCGCATGGGCTGACGCGCTTTGAGGTGCGCGCGGAAGAGCTGGCAAAGAGCGCGAAGTGAATGTTCCAGGGGGATCTCATCACGCCCTGTTGAAGGCGGAATTCTGCCCGTCCGGCATGGCGCTTCGGCGAAATTCTGCTTCTGCTGCAAGAGTTTGGCGAAAGGAGAGTGAACCGTTTACCAATCCGGGCGTTGTCCCTGCATAACGATAACCCACGCCTGGAGGACTTCATGCGCTTTGTAAAAGTTTCGGCTCTCGCCCTCACCGCTTCGCTTGGTTTTGCCGCTGCCGGCTTTGCCCAGACGGCTGTTACCCCCGCCGCGCCCGATGCCATGGCGCCGTCTGCAACGGCTCCGGCCACGGCCCCTTCGATGGTGATCACCGCGCCTGAGGGCTATGTTTTCACCGAGGTCGGCACCGTGACCGCGGATGAGCTGAAGGGGGTCAATATCTATGACCCGGAAGGCAAGGATGTGGGTGAGATCGCGGATGTGCAGATCGGCGCCACCAATTCGGTTGAGAAAATCATCACCGATGTCGGCGGCTTCCTGGGGATGGGGGAGCACCGCGTCGCGCTCGATCCCGCGCAGATCCAGGTCTATAAAAACAGCGACAACGACATGCGTGCCTATGTCAGCATGACGAAAGATGAGCTGAAGGCGCTGCCGAAGTTCGAAGCCAACTAACCCGTCTTCCGGTCACAGCCGGAAAGACGACCCGTCCCGGAGCCCCTGTGGCTCCGGGATTGCGGGTTTTGACGAGCAGACAGGCACGACTGATGGAATGGACGACCAGCGCAGTTTTCAGTTGTTACTCAGACGAGGGAGAGCGGGTTTCCGTCATTGAACAGTGCCGGACGGGGCATGCCGGGGGCGGTCCGGACCAGCTGCAGAAACGCTATGTCCTTGGCAACGGGCAGGAGATCTGGCAGCTGCACGGCAGCAGCTATCTCGATCCGCAGACCGGGCGTGAGTTCATCCGCGTCTGGCGGTGGCCCTCGGGGCTGAAGCCTGCGGCAGAAGCGTCATAGGCGGTTTGCCGCGGGAAGGCAGGGCCGTGCGAGAGGATCGCGCGGCCTTTTTTGCAACCCTGAGGGGTGATTCCCCGGTAGTCCCGCTCAGGGTCAGGACCCTGCAGGGGGGGCCATTTACGAGGGAACCGGAATGAAATCCGCATAAATTCGCGGCACGATTTTTTATTTTCTATATATTTCAGCGTGTTAAATGTGGTGCCCTGCAGGGATTACCCCCTCACGGGGTTTCCGGATTGGATGAAATTTATGTGAAAGTGGCGGGATTTCGCCGAGTGCCGCAATCGGGGGTTGGTGCGGGCGGGATGCTGGCTATTCTGCCCGTCGGGACAGGGCCGCCTGTCAGGCAACCGATGTGAGGACAGATGAGGTTTGTGAAGGTTCTTCCGACGCTGGCAATGATGGCCGTGACCTGCATGACTGTCGCGGCTTCGGCTCAGGATCTTCGCCCTCAGGCGCGCCCCGCCGCGCCGGTCCCCGCCGCGGTTGAACTGGCCCTGCCCGCGGCCCCGGCACAGCGCCCGCGCGCCCGGCCCGAGGCACTGCAGCTTGCGGCTGCCCCGGTTGCCCTTCAGGCCACCGTCTCGACCCGGAATGCGCCGGCCTCCACCCATGCGGTGCAGTCGGCCGGTCTGCGCCAGCGCACCCAGCTTGCGGTGCAAAACGCCCAGGCCAAGCGCGCCCGCGGCCAGCGCGTCTGGTGCGTGCCCTTTGCCCGGGATGCGAGCGGCGTGCAGATCCGCGGCGATGCCCGGACCTGGTGGCATCAGGCCGCCGGTCAGTACCACCGCTCGCGCGAGCCGCATGTCGGTGCGGTGATGAACTTTGCGCCGACAAAGAAGATGCGTCGCGGCCATGTTGCGGTGGTCTCGCGGATTGTCAATTCGCGGCAGATCCTCATCAGCCATGCGAACTGGACCCGCAACCACGTCTCGCTGGATATGGTGGCCGTGGATGTCTCGCCCCGCAATGACTGGAGCCAGGTGCGTCTTGAGCATCGCCCCGGTCAGATGACCTCAACGACCTATCCGATCTACGGCTTCATCCAGCCGATCCGCGGCTGACCTGTTCCCGCTTTCCTGCCAGGCGCCCTTCGGGGCGCTTTTTGGTTTGGGGGGCATAACATCGTCTTGCGGCGGTGCGGAGACAGGGATGGCTGCGGAGTGGGCATCGATCTGGCTGGGAGGTCAGCAGACCCGGCGGAGCTGCGGTGTCGTCGGATGCGGCGATCCGCAGTCGTCCGGAGCATGGGGGGTGGCCCGGAGAAAAGACAAAGGCCTGGCGTCCGACTGAGGGTGGCAGGCGCATCAGCTTCCCCGGCGATGGCGCATGCCAGGCCAGACAGCGCGGTACACAGGATTGTATCCGGCGCCCTGGCTATGGATCTTATCGCAGCCAGCCCGCGGTTCCCGGTACTCCTCAGCCTCCTGAGTCCAGCACTTCGGTGCCGTGACGCCGAGCGGCCGCTGCAGCACTACCCGCAGCGAGCGAAAGGCCGCTGAGGCCACCCCATTCCGCAAGAGCGGCCGACCATGCAAAGCGGGCTGTCCGACAGCCGCCTTTCGGCAGCGCCGACAGCAAACGTCGAACCTGTTAAAATCGCCGGAGTTGAAATGAAGCGAAGTTGCTTCGTGGGCTCTCACCAGCCCGTGGCGTGTACCTGGCTGGCCACAGACACCTTCGAAGCGCTTATCTCGCCGCCAGCGCCCCGGATCGCCAGAGCCTGGTGATCCGGAACCGCGTAGCAGGGATGGGCCGAGGCCGTGTGAAAACTTAGCTGGGCGGCAGATAGCGCGGGACAGTGTTCTCTCATCGCGGAAATGGTGTGAAGATATTCCGTTCTGTTCCGCGTTGAGCAACAGCAGAGGGAAGTCATTCTCAGCGAGTTCATGGATTTCGAGTTTCCACACAGCCTCTGCCTCTTCCGGACCCTCAAAAGGGTCGAGATCCTATGCTTAGCCAGAGACTGCAGCAGAAGCGATAGATTATCGCCTTAGACATACCTGTCCAACCAGAGCTATGTGAGCATAAATAAAATATTTTGCGCATTTATTCACGATTCTAGGTATAACGATAAGTTTTCATTATCGGATGTTATTTAGCGCGCGACGGTCCGCTTTGCGGACAAAGCGGGCATTGATCCTGCTCCTCAAGTAAAGCATCGTCATCATCGAATGATCTAACCGGGCTTCGCGTGGTGATGTTAAAACTTTACTTCGGGCAGCCAGTCCACGGATGGCTGCCATTCGATCTGATGGTTGGAGAATTTCAGCTCCATGATGAAATATCTGACATCACCATCAATCCGATAGACGAATTCACATTGGCACTCTTAGAAGCATCACAAGGCCGTCGGTCTGAGGTGCAGCTATTTTTGGAGCCTGGATTTTATCATCCCGGTTTTCTCCCACGACTGACCAGAGGGTCACGTTTCGCATCGATTATGTATCTGACTATCCAGGCGCGGAACGTCGCAAGCCGATCCTCTCGATCTCAGGGCATCGGGACGAAATACTCCTCCCGCTTTCTAGGGCTATTGTGGATTTTTCACGTCATTCGTATGCCGAGCATGACTGGCCAGAATTTGATACCCTTGCCCTCGCCAAGCTAAGCGCACTGCTTGCCGCCGACTGACCGCTAAGCGGACATTGCTGCCGTTCGCAATTCAGCTAGATTACTTGCGTGACAAAGGGTGTTCTCAGATTCTTCTTCGACTATGGCTCGGGTTGCCTTTGGTCCGGAGATGCCAAGACGCTTGACCTCCTGGACGTGGGTCCGGTCGATAGCATTTTGTCACTCTCGGAACCGGTGCGTGAGTTAACAGATCGCATACTTTTTATGCAATCGTGCTATCTCAACCCTCTGTATCCCCCTGATCCTAGCCTTTGGTCTGAGTCACTTTGTGATCGCTTCAATGGTGAAGTGGACAGCTTGATTCAGCACATACGTCAGGAGATTGGGGAGGATTATGACATCCTCGATCAACAAGAGCGGTATGCCGAAGACGTCAGGCTGACTGCCTATCTTCTGGAACACCCGGAGCTGGAAAAGCAGGATGAGGCCACGCAGCCGACCGTCAGCTAAGGGCTCTGTGCGTCGTCAGTCTTGCGGCCTCTCACGGGCTAATCTTATCTTATCAGACATGAAGGGCGCGCGAAGGTCGGCTATGCGGACATTGATGCTGCGCTACCGCCGTGCTTAACAGGGTGCTGAAATAGTCCTGAGTGCAGGACCACTTTCTT
>NZ_RRAZ01000038.1 GCF_003863335.1 Falsigemmobacter faecalis
CCCGCAGTGCCGAGGTTATTGGCGATCTGCGAGGTGGTGTAGATCGGCGCACCGAGCAGCTGGCCATTGGCCCCGATCGAGGGGAAGAGCGGATTGCCGTTGGCATCCTTCAGGCTGGCAAGGAAGTTCTTTGCGCCTGCGCGCATGATCCAGCCCGGATTGACCAGCGCCACGTTGGCATCTTCCACCCGCGAGACCACGCGGCGCAGCGCGGTCTCTGCCGCCGTTGCGTTGGCCGCGATGCCGGAGTTGAGCGCCGCCACCCAGTTGCCCGCCAGCAGCCAGTTGCGGATGCCCTTCGGGGTATTGCTGGTGCCGTCGCCGCGAATGAAGGCGAGATCTTCGCGCAGCGCCATGACCTTCACCAGATCGTCGCGCACCATCTGCGCCATGGCGAGGCCGGAGTGGCGCAGCAGCGAGTTGCCGATCGGCACAAGGCCGGTGAGCTTTTTAAAGCTCTGATCCACCTTGTCGAAGGTCGGCTCGCTGGCGGTGATCGCGGCGTTCTCAGCGGCATAGCTGGCGGTTGCTGCTGCCGTCTGCTTGGCGTGGCGGATTTGACCTGCAGGCATCGGGAAGGTGCGGGCACCGGCCTGACGCACCACCACGCGGGCGCGCAGGAGCTCGATCAGCTCACCGGCGAGCGCGCGGGGAACGGTGACGCCGCCAGCGGCTTCAGTGGCACCAGAGAGCGCCGCTGAGATGCCCGAGTGGCCCTCGCGCTCGAGGTAGCTGGCAGCCTTGTCGCGATCGCCGCGCGCCGCCGCGAGCGCATGCACCATGAAGCCAAGCGCGACGCCCTTCTCCGCCGGGTTGGTGGGCATCGCCGGGCGGCTCTCAGCGCCGAGGCCGGGGGCGGTATCGCCGACAGCGGCAGCAGCGCGGGCGCGCTCGGTGGCCTCTGCGCGCTTCACTGCCGCATCTGCCTGATTGAATGCGGCCTCTGCGGCCTCAAAGGCAGTGACGGCAGCGATGTGCTCTGCGTCCTGAGCGCCTTTGCCTGCGGCCTCGAGGGTGCCGATGGCATCCGCAGCAGTCTGCATGGTGTCAGCAGCTGCCTTACGGTCGCGGCGCAGATCGTCGAGTTTCTTGGGGTTCATGGAAGGCTCCAAAAGAAAAAGCCGCGCACCATGCGCGGCCTGAGGTGATCCTGCCGCGACCGGCAGGACTGAGGGGAAAGGTCAGCTGCGGGCGAGCGCCGCAGCGGCAGCGGCCCGGGCGCGCCATGCGGCGCTGGCGGCGGGGCGGGCTGCCCCGCCGTAGGCTTTGGCCATCCGCGCATAGAAGGCGCTCAGGCTTTCCTCAGCATCCGCGAGGCCGCGCGCGATGGCGTCTTTGCCGGTGAAGACCGCGCCACCGTCGCGCGGATCGTCGGTGACGGAAAGTTTTGCCGCGAGGTCAGCGGGGGCGATCTTCCGCCCCGCCGCCACCGCCGCATGAAACGCCGCCTCAGAGGCATCGAGCGAGCGCTGTAGCTCTGCGCGGCCCTCTTCGGTCCCGGGGTCGGGCCATTTGGCCCGGGCATGGGTCGAGGTCAGCGGATAGCGCTGCTCGCCCGACTGATCCGGACCCACCACGCTCGAGGCCTGCACCGCCACGCCGATCGAGCCGACAACGCCGCCCGGGGTGAGCGAGAGCGTGGTGGCCTGCGAGCCGATCCAATAGGCCGCCGAGGCCGCCATGGGCGAGGCGATGGCATGCACCGGCTTGATCTTCGCCGCCGCCGCGATCGCCGCCGCCGCGCCCTCGCAGCCGATCACCAGACCACCGGGGCTGTCGATCGGCAGCGCGATGGCCGCCACGTCGGCGCGCTCTGTGAGCTCCGCCAGCGACTCGATCAGGCCGAAGTAAGTGGTCCATCCCATCCAGCGCTCGAGCACGGCGCTGTTGGGCGTCAGGATCCCGCGCACCGGCAGGACGGCGAGGCCGCGCTGCACCGTGAAGCGCTCGACCGCGACCGCCGCCACCTGCCCCTCTGAGGGGCTGGCCGCTGCGGGCAGTGAAAGCGCGAGCAGATCCCGCGCGAGATCAGTGGCCACGGCGGCGGGCGCACCGGCCAGAATGGACAGGACGGTGTTACGCATCGCGGCTTTCCTTTTCGTTGCTGTCGCGGGTCATGTTCGGGGGCGGATAGATCCGATCCCCATCCGGGGCGTCGTCGTAGCCCTCTTTGCGCCGCGCCTCATTGGGCGTGAGGAAGGGGCCACCCACGGCTTTCGCCCAGGCCTCATAGCGCTCCTTTGTCGTCGGGCGCAGAAGGGTGTCGAAGTCGTGCCGGAAGAAAATCCCGGAGCGCCGCTCCTGCTCTGTGAGCAGCGAGAGCGCGTATTGATCCTCGAGCTGCTTGCCCCAGTGCAGCAGGCAGTCGGTCAGATAGTCGATCGCCGCCTGCTCTGCGTTGGCCTTCACCCCGAACTCGAGGATCTGCAGCTTTGTCGGCGGCACCCGGTAAACGCTGGCAATCTGCTCGCGATCGAAGCGGCGGGAGGCCAGCAGCTCCTGATCGGCAGCGCTGAGATCAAGCCGGTTGATCTTGTCATTCATCCCCAGAATGGGAATGCCGTTTGCATCGGGGTTGTTCAGAGCGCTGCGCACCCGGCGCTGATTGCGCAGGTAATCCTCATCGCTCTCATATTGATCCTCCATCGAGACGTAAGCCTTCACCACCGTGCCGGAGGCATTGCGCGCGGCGGCCTCCTGCCCGGCCAGCGCCACGCCGATGCTCTCTGCGGCCACCTCGAGCGGAGAGCGGCCCGACCAGCCGTCGAGCGCCATATAGCGCAGATGCACCATGGTGCGGGCCGGAGCGCGGCGCTGCACCCCGCCGCCGTCCTCGAAATCGTAAAACCGCTCCCGGCCATTGCGCAGGACCGCCACCGCATCGGGGTTGAGCGTTTCCACCAGCTCGAGCTCGCCGCCACCGTCGCGCGGCGCATAGGCGAAGGCATTGCCGCGCAGTGCGAAGGTGTAGGCCAACGCGAAGCGGGCCACGACGGAAGGCACCCCGGGGGCGCTTTCGTTATTCATCAGCCAGGCAGCCGGGTGATCGCGCAGCCGCACCTCGCGCCCGTCAGGACGCCGCTGATAGACCTTCAGCGGGATCTTGGAGAGATCCCCGGCGATGACATTGCAGCAGCTGAAGACCGTGGCATGCTTTTGCGCGGCGGTGGCCGAGACGCGCGGCAGGCTCTGCACCCGGCTTTGCCCGCCCCATCCCATCTCGCCCGGCCAGCCCGCACCGGCCAGCACATTGCCCGGGGCGGCCGCCACGGCGGCGGGAGCCTGAACCGGCGGCTCTGCCCGCACCGCAGGCGCTGCAGCGCCGGGGCTTTTGAAGATCCTGCTCAGCAGCGTCATGTTCCAATCTCCCGCGCTTTGCGCTTGCCTTCAGCGGCCTCTGCCCGACCCACGGCCATGATCGCGGCCACCGCCGGATCGATGCGCCCTTTGGATCGTGCCTTGTTCGGTTTGATGTTCTCTGCGGCGTCCTCATCGCGGTGGACGTTGCCCACGGCCCAGCCGAGCACCGGGTTGCCGTTGTGGCGCAGCCGGCTCTTTGCCACCGCTTCCTCAAAGCGCTTCATCGGCGAGGACATTGAGGCGTAGCCCTGCCCGTGCTCGATGAGCGGGAAGCGGCGTTTCAGCAGCTCCTTGGCGATATACTTCATGCCCCATCGGTCATAGGCGACCTCCTGGACGTCGAAGATTTTGCGGATCATTTCCATCCGCTCGATGATGGCCGATTCATCGACCACCCCGCCGCCATGCACTTCCAGCCAGCCCTGATCGCGCCACTGGATATACTCGCGCTTTTCCTTCTGAGCCCGCTGGATAAAGCCCTTCGGGCCGGACGGCAGGAAGGTGTAGCAGATCAGGAAGATCTGCCCCTCGTAAGGAATGGCCACAACGATCGAGGTGAGGTCGGTGGTTTTCGACAGATCAAGCCCGACCCAGGCTTTGCGCCCGTAAAGCATCGCCGGGTCAAAGGGCGTGGCCCCGAGATCCCAGACGCTGCGCTCGATCCAGGACTGCGCGCCTTCGGTCCAGAGGTTCAGGTGCAGCCGCCGGAAGTTCGGCATGCGCCCTGCGATGGCGAGCGCCTCATCGAGCTTGGCCCGGAAGTCCTCTTCCTTGAAAGCCACGCCCAGATTGGGATTGGCCATCTTCCAGACGCGCGGGTCGTTGATATCGCAGTCGTGTGGCGGCTCCGCGACATAGGCAAAAAAGCGATCATCGGTGACCGAGCCGCGCAGCACGTTCTCCGAGTGCTCGCGGATCTCGCCACAGATCGAGGCGGTGTCCGCGCCCGCCGTGGTGATCGCCCAGTCGATCGGCTGCGCGCGGGCGATCATCGAGTTGACGACGACCTCTGCGAGCTCGCGGTCGGTCCAGCGGTGAACCTCATCGCGGGCCACGAAATGCGGGTTGATGCCGTCGGCGCTGTTGCCGTCGCGCGAGAGGCATTTGATCAGCCCGCCCGTGTGGCCGGAGGTGATCTCATGTTTATTGGCGGTGTTGAGAAGTTCACTCAGCACGGGCGAGGCCTTCACCATCCGGCGCAGCTCGCCGAACAAAAGCCCCGCCTGGTCGCGGGTGGTCGCGGTGCAATAGCCCTGCGGCGCGGCCTCCCGGTCAAAGAGCGAGGTAAAGAGCATCGGCACCGCCGTGTCGGTGGTCTTGCCGTTTTTCTTGGCCACCTGATGGTAGGTCGCGCGGAACCGACGCAGCCCGTCCTCTGTCCGTTTCCAGCCAAACACACTGCCATGCCGGAAGGCCTGCCACGGCTCGAGCGCCAGAGGCTTGCCGCCCATCGGGCCGGTGGTGTGCTGAATGAGTTTGGAGAAGTTCAGGATGCGGCTGGCGGCCTTGCAGTCAAAGTAATAGCCGCGATCGCGGCCCGTCTCGAGATCCGTGAGGTGGCGCTGGCAGGCGAGCCTCACCAGCTCTCCCGCGACTTCGCGCCCCTCGATCACGTCCAGCGCATAGCGCGAGACGGGATGGTCAATCGGTTCCATCGAGCGCTCCGAGAAGGTCTTTGAAGAGGTCGCCCTGCGCGCCGCCTTTGAGGCGGGCATCATCGACCGGCGAGAGACCAAAGCGGGCGCTCAGCTGGTTCATCATGGCGATAGCCTGTTGCAGCTGCACCCATGCGGTGCGGTGCTTCTGCTGCATGCCGTTGCGGGTCTGCACCTCGTAATAGGTGCCCATGATCGCGATGTCGCTGGCGGAGCGGACCACCTGACCGGCCATGATGCAGAAGGCAGCGAAGCTGTCCTCATACTCCGGCTCGAGGCGGCCCTTGTTGATGAGGACCGGGGCCAGGCGCAGCCAGACTTCGCGATCTTCCGGCTGCAGATGATCGGGCGGATCAGGCGCGCGGCGCACCGCATCGCCCTTCATGGGCACGACGTTGTTGAGCGACGGCTTAGCACCTCGCATAGCGGTCCCTCCTTAACTCATTGAGAGTGGGCTTTTTTTCCTAAATTGGCAGAGGCATAAAGGAAGCTCCCCCCGCCGGTCCCGGTGATCGGGCCTGAATTTTCAGGCCACCCCCGGGGGTCAGGCCTGATCCGTGCCGCCGTGCCAGACTTCGCGGGCTGTCTTGCGGCTGTGGCAGGGATGGCAAAGGCTCTGCCAGTTGCTCCGCGCCCAGAAGAGGGCCGGGTCACCGCGATGCGGTTTGATGTGGTCAACATCTGTGGCCGCTGTCACCAAACCGACCGAGCCACAATCCGCACAGAGCGGATGAGCTGCGAGGTGGATCAGGCGCAGCCGCCGCCAGCGCGTGGTGCGGTAAAGCTCAGCGCCAGCACGGGCCACCGCCGTGAGCTTGGCCTGAGCCTTGCGGGCGTTGCTGGCCGTGCGGCGCTCTTCCAGATGCTCAGGGCAATGCGCCTCGCCGGGCTCCGCGATCTCATCGCAGCTGCGGGCGGCGCAAAGTTTCAGCGGGCGATCATAGCTCATCGGGTATCCCCTCATAGCAGCCGCTGAAACGACGACGCCCGCACAGTCGATCTGACCTGCGGGCGTAGCTGTGGATGATGTCGAAAGGAGTAGGCGCGAGAGAGTTAAGGTGTCAACAACTATTTTTCGGCGGATAGCCCTGCATCCGATCGAGCGCATCCGCCAGCACCTTCCTCAGCGTCTGGCGAAGCGCGCTGTCTTTCCCCCATCCATGCGCCCGAAGCACCGCCGTGATATCCTGTTCCTCCAGGCAGACCGCATCGACCAGACGCCGCACAGTGATCGGCCTGCGCCCCGCATCTGTTGCGCGCCTCACCTGTAGAGCAATGCCACTGCCGATCCGCTCATAGAGCGCGCGGATCTCATCGCGGTCACGCAGTACGGCCTCAATGAACCCACCACCGCCGCCACTTCCACCACCGCCGCGCCCCTCAAGCGAGGCACACTTCATACCCGCGCTGTCGTGCCGCTCGACCAGAGCCTGGTAATGCCGCCCCATGGCGATCTGGCCCGGGGTGAAGGGAGCCACAAAGGCAGCATCGCCCTTGTGCCGCGCCCGCGCCTGACGGCACATCACCGAGAGCTGATCTGCGCCACGCCAATAGGGCCCTGCCGGATCATCAACCCGCTGCATGATCCCGCGCGCCGGGGCCACGGGCGCGGCCTGCATCCCCTCCGGTGGCGTCGCCTGATCGAGGATCTGGCGCAGCCGATCGGCCTCAGCGCCGCGCTTCTGGTCACGCGCCTGCTCACCCTCGAGCCACGCAATGCCCGCATCGAGAAAGGCAGCCGCCTCTTCACGCATCCGACGGAGCGTGAGGCGCACCAGCTGCGAGAGCGCAGCGGCCTCGCCCTGCTCACAAAACCAGCGCTCGATGTCCTGAAACTCTGCCGCATCGCTCATGCCGCGACCTCTCCTGCTTTGCGCTCTCGCGTGATCTGACCCCGGGCCACGATCTCGCGTGCCAAGGCTTCATCCTCAATCAGACTGGTGAGCCAGCGGCGCTCTTCATCGCTGGCCTGCTCAACCCGCAAACGCTCTTCAATCATCCGGCGGCGGCGGCGATCATCCGTCGCCTGTTGCTGCACCTGCCGCAGGTCATAGGGCAGCACCGGGCGCTGGTGCTGGCGCAGGTGCCGATAGAGCTGGACAAGATAGCCTGCCACTTCCGCGCGCGGCCCCTCGACCGAGGCCAGCCAGCTGCGCACAATCGGCTTTTCAGAGAACGGGCGGCGCTCGAGCGCTTCGGCCATCTGCCGGACCAGCAGCTCACTGGGCCATTGATTGCGCTTCGGCCCACCAGCAGACGCGAGGATCTGATCGGCCAGCGCCTCGAGCGAGGGGCGCGACAGGTAGCTCAGATAATCCGCGAGCCGTTTCAGCACAGCCTCATGCTCAGCCTCTGTGAGGCCCTTGGTCCGCTGCAGCCCGCTGGCCGCCAGAGGACGCAGCACCAGCTCCCGCACAGCTTCCCTGCCTGTTGTATCATGGGTGGTGTCAGTCTCGGTGCTCACAGCAGCCTCCTGATCTTCATTGCAATGCCCGCTTGCCTGTTATCCACAGGCGTTCTGATTGCGGAGCGTAAGTCTCTTCTTTTCTTCTCTCTTCTTCTCTCTTCTGTGCAGAACAGTTCCGAACTGAAGAAGTTTTGTTCCGGAACAGAATGGAACTGTTCCGGAACTGTATTTCTACAAAACTACCGCACCGAGGCGGGACGCCCGACCCAGCCCTGAGCCACCGCATGCTGAATAGCGGCCTCGTAATGCGGCATCCGGCGGTTTCCCTTGCAGGTCTGCTTCAGCCACTCATCCATGCGACCGATCAGCCGCTCATCCTCGAGCACTTCACCCGCCAGCCCCAGAGACTTCAGGGCCTCGCGCAGGCGCTTCAGGCGCTGGTAGGTCGCCTTATCTTCCTTAGAGAGCTCATGGATCTCCCGCCGCTCGAGCGCGTCCTGCACCTGCGCCAAAACCACCGGGTGCATCAGGCGGCGCTCACCCTCAGAAAGGCAGGGCCGCCAGTTGCGCAAGGGGCCATACTCGGAGCGGCGCAGGTCAGCCATACGGCTGGTATCGACGCGCAGCATATGCGCGAGCTCAGCATCATCATCCGGCAGGGTGCCGACAGGGCTTTCAAGCTGCGAAAGATCAAACAGCGCCCGAGCCATACCCTGCACCTCCCAGCTGCACAGCTTGAAGGTCTTAGAACTGAGCCAGCGAATATGCTGCCATTTGATGAAGCTATGACCGTCCAGCCGCGTCTCGCGGGCGATCGGATATTCTTCGATCTCAGCGGTCGAGATCGCCACCAGCTTGCGAGAGTTCATGCGCCCGGCCCCTTGCTGTGCTCAGAGCCGCCACGCAGCTCCAGGATAAAACTGACCATCTCAGCGGATGGCTTGGCGCGCACATCCACGCGCCCACCGACCAGCACCTCATCCCACTCAATGAGCCGCCCACGGTGCTCAGCCTGGAAGCGTTTCAGGCGGCTCAGGCCATCCGGCAGAGCCGAGGCGAGACGCAGAAGCTCTCCGGCTGCCGCCACATAAAGGGCCATCTCTGCCCGATACGTCGCCTCTGAGCGGGGAAGATCGATGACAACATACTCACTCACAGCGACCTCCATGCCGGGAGGCCCGACGCGAACCTAATCATGATCGGCCCACCCTTCTTCAAAATCCAAGGGGGTGAGGTTGACTCGACCAGCCTTTGCAGCACCCAAAAGGGCGCGACGCGCCAACTCAGGAACCCGGCCATTCAAACCTCCCCGCTCACGCGGATAGGTCCAACGATACACATACGGCAGGCTGACCCCGGCGAGTTCTGCAGTAGCCTTATGGCCTCCGCACTTGGAAATAATCCGGGCAGCGATTGATGAGGTGATGCTGAGCGACATGGCTAAATGTTTTCCATTATGGCAAACAGCAAGTCAATCACTTGTTTTCCAAATCAGTCATACTATGTTTTTCCGATATGGAAAATAATGGGTGCATGAAGGTGGAATGGCTCAAATCCGAGATGTCCAAGCGCAACCTTACCCAAAGAGACGTGGGTGAGGCTGTTGGCTTATCTGATGCCCAAATGTCTAAGGTTCTGAATGGGCTAAGAAAGCTTAGCTCCGAGGAAGCCGACCGGATCAGACGTTTCTTGGGGTATGCGCTGCCTGATGATGAAGCGACAGAGCTGGACATACGCCTTCTCCACGCACTCTCGCAGATGACAGATGCGGAAAAGTCAGCCCTTGAAGTGTTCCTTCAGAGCTTCGCCGGTTTGAAGAAGTAAGCATAGCCTCGATCAGCCCCAGAACGGCGCGCCGCTCTCTGAGGGGAAGCTTACGAAAGCTGTCTGTGATTCGCTCGTGCATAGTGTTCTCATTCTGTTCCCGGCCATTACCCGAAGCAACTGTTTATAACCCCACCACCATCGGCACGAAGCCCGATCCGGTCAAATCAAATTTTCTATTTTCGAAAATTTATGTGTTGACCAAAAGTTTTCCATTATGGAAAGTATGCCCTGAGAATGGCCATAACGGTCGCGTCAGGGGTTTTCCAAAATCATGGCATTCCAGAAAAATTCGGCCGCTTTATCATCGGCCAAAATTGTAAAGTTTCCCTGCGCCGCAGAGGCGTCTTTTCTCGCCCGCCAGATCCTGCTGCGCTCGGACGCAACGCGCTCTGAAGTCCAACTCGCGATTGAGACCCTTCGCGCGTCAACCGATTGGCGGGACCTAGATCTGGCGCGCCATGCGAAAGAGCAACTGATCGCCACAGATCGTATCGAGGCCAGAAACGCTGCGCACAAGCAGCCAGAAGTACCCCCCTCCTTCGGTCAGCCACGGATGATCGCCCACCCTGCGTTCCCAGCCCCTCAGGCGTCCCGCGCATTGCGCAAACTCACCCTCATTGCCGCCGCCGCCGTGATTGCAGTCGGCGCGGTCATGCTCTGGACTGCCGCCACCACCAGCAGCGCCAACGCGCAACAGCAGGCCGCCATCTGGCGCAGCATGCACTGAAGAGGGGCAGCCATGGCCGCTCCCGCATTTTCCCCCGCTGCCACCACCGAAAGGAAACCCATGTCCCGCGCCTCCGAAATCCGCGGCATCGATCAGACGCTGACGCTGGCCGACAACGGTCAGTATCTACCCACGCTCCTGCAGGAAAACGATGAGCTCATCAGCGATATCGTCGATTTCTCCCAAGCATACGGGACCAAAGCCAAAGGCAAGCTGGTGATCGCGATCGAATACACCACCGATCGCTATGGTCAGATCGACATAAGCGTCGAGCACAAGATCACGAAGCCGAAAGCGCCGAAGGCAAAAGCCGTGGCCTGGACGGCAGCCGGCGGCGGGCTCTCATCCGCAAACCCCAACCAGCGCGCCATGGAAATCCGCGAGGTCTCCAATGGCCGTCGCGAGCTGCGCTCCCCCACCATCGACTGAACCACAGAGGCATAATCATGGAAGCTCTTATTCGCGACACGCTGAGCCAGCTGCAAAAGGCGACCACTGTTCAGAACCTGATCACCACTCACCCCGAGGAACACCCGACCCTTACCCAGATTGCTGTGCCGGAAGGCATGCAGCGCGTCGATCTCACCGCTGAGATTGACAAGATCGCGACAAAACTTCAGCCGTGGCGTCGCAGCGGCACTGCCAAGCTCACCAACCTCGACAGCCTGATCTACTGGGCGAACCGCAACAAAGGTGAGACCTCAGTTCTCTTTGCAGACACCGGAGATCAGCCCAAACTCACCTGCATCGCTGACTATATTGGCGAAGGTGCGCCGGTAATCGATCCGCTCAATCGCGACCCTAAGTCCAGTCATATGCTGCACCGCGCAGTATATGCCTTCCCTCTCTCCCGCGAGTGGAAGGTCTGGCAGGCAATTAGCGGCAAACCCATGACAGGCGCAGAGCTTGGCGAGTTTGTCGAGAACAATGCAAAAGACCTGCTCGAGCCGACTCCCGCGCTACTAACCTCAGATGGAAAAAACGCCGAGCAGTGGGAAAAGGATATGCTCGAGACCGCCCACCAGCTGCAGGGCCGCTTCGGACAGTATCTGACCCTGATGCAGCTCGCGCGCAACTTCCAGATCAATGAAGTCTCGAACATCTCAGCATCAATCAACCGCGATACTGGCGAGAGTTCGATCCAATTCCTGAATGAGCACAAAGAGCCTGACGGCGGTGCCGTACAGATCCCCAACCTCTTTATGATCGCCATCCCCGTCTTTGAGAACGGGGCCTATTACCGGCTGGCAGTACGGTTCCGATACCGCAAGGCAGGCTCGGGCGTGAACTTCATTTTCACGTTGCACAATGCCGATATCGCCCTTCGCAATTCGATCGACGAAGCGATCACGCGCGCCATGGAAGAGACCGATTTGCCGGTGCTCTACGGCCACCCTGAGGGCTGAGGCTTTGGTGAGCGGCCCTGAGGGGCCGCCATCCTAAGCCACACACCGCAGGAGATCCCGTTGCAGCAGCTCGATAAGATCAACCCCAACGACAGCCTTCACCTCATCCTTAACGGCGTCAAACTGCCCATGCCGCCATGGCGCATGCTCGACAACCTGAGCGATCTGCGGGCCGAAACCGCACCCCGTCAGCCGCCGATCCGTGCGCGCCGGGAAAGCGCTGGATCGCGCGCCCTTGCCCGTGTGCGCGCGGCCATTCTCGCAGAGATGGAAGCCGCCGCATGAAAAGCCTCCAGGACATTGCCACCTTCATCAGCCCCGGGGCTGAGTGGGACATCGTTGCGATGCGCAGCCAGTGCCTGTGCGATATGCTGCAGCCCGCAGACGTGACAGAGGCGCTCCAACTGCATCACGAATTGCAGACCGAGCGCGCGCGCAGCATCCGCCGCCGCGAGCAGCTCACAAAGGTCTATCGCGATCGAGATCTGCTGCGGGCGCAACTCAAAGGGCTGCTGGCCGAAAACCGCGAGCTTCGGCTCCGACAGGAGGGCCAGCAGGATGCGCGCTGATCTGATCGACCGCGCCGCGCTGATCCGGACCCTGCAGGAAAGCCGGGACGCCATCACGAGCATTGACCAGACCGGCGAGAAAAAGGCCATCGCCGACCTGATCGCGGCAGGCATCAGCGCTTCCATCCACACGGTCCAAGAGCAGCCGTCAGCGGCCAAGCGCAGCCTTCTGGATGCAGGCGCAGAGCAGCATGCCACCATTGAAACGCCCGAATGGTGGATCGGGGTGGCCGGTGCCATGCTGCTGGCGTTTGGCGCACTCGGAACGTGGTTCCTGGCATGAGCGGCCCTGATTTCGAGAGCACCGTTAAACTGATGATCCTCCTGATCTGCCTCGCTGCCTTTGTCGGCGGCTCCGCGATTGCCTCGCTGCTCTGGTGGGCTTTCTCATGACCGACCGCATCAAATCCGCTCTGCTCGATCGCATCCAAGCTCACGCGCGCAAACACGGCTCCCTGCCAGAAGGCGGCGACATGGACGCGATCTGCGAAGCCGTAGCAGCGGCCCACAGCACCAGCAGCGCCGATGTGCGCCGGGTCCATGAGCAGACCCTGACGGCCTGAGGCTGCGCATTACCCCTGCCCTTTTGCGCACCCCATCACCGGCATGGGCTGCGCTGATAATTTACTATTACAGGACATTGAGCATGAGTCTCATCGAGATCACCAACAACAAGGCTGGCGACATCACGATTAAGATCCCGCGCGGGTATCTCCGCCACATGGTCGCCTCGCACAACAACCTGCCGGAAGGCTCGCGCGTCACCCATACGAAAACGTTTTCAGATGAGGTTCTCCGCCAGCTCCGCTCGGAGGAGGAGGACGGCAGCACGCCCCTCCACCTGATGCTCGATGAAGTAATCGAGGAAGCGATCGAGCAGGGCGCAGATGGCGTGAAGCTTGGGGACGAAGAATGAGCGCCCCAATCAGCCGAGAGGCTGCCCAACAGCTTTCGCCCGTCGAAGCCCTGCGCCGACTCGCGCTGGAAACCCTTTCCGAATGTGGTGAGGGTTACTGCCTATCGCTCAGAGGCTTTCTCAGCCGCTGCGGCGCGCGCATTCATCCCGAGATCGTTCGCGGGATCATGGCCGATCTGCGGCAGGATGGTCTGGTCGCGCACTGCCGAGGCTTGATGACCGAAGATGGCGAGATGGCAGGCTCCGGTTGGGGGATCACCCCCGCAGGTCAAGCGCACCTCCGCGCCCTGCCCCGGCCCGTCGCGCCTGCGATGAAGGAAGCAGCCGTCGCCATGAAGGTGGCGTGGGATGCTGACCTCGCGCACCGCGATCTGGTGTTGGCGGCATGCTTTGCCGGGGCCGCCCATGAAGCGGCACTCACCTCACCCCTCACCGCAGACGGCGCCCCAACTGCGCTGCTGGGAGCCTTCCTCACCGCGCTCATCGACCCCATGAGCGCCGACCTCGATTACCTGCGCGCCGATCCCGCATCCGGCGAGGCCGCGCGCTCAGATGGCCCGGAGACTACCGCATGAACGACAAGGCCCTTCACCTCATCTGCGGCGCGATCATCGCCGCTGTCGCCACCCTCATCGGCGCAGATCAGGCCCTCGCAGTCATGGCCGCGCTGACCGCCGGGATCGGCAAAGAACTTTGGGACGCTGTCCGCGCCAGATCGATCTGGCGGATTGATGCCCTCGATATCATCGCCACGCTGGCAGGCGGCGTGGTTGTCGCTGCAGCGTGGGAGGTGCTGGCATGAGCGCGCGCGATAATAAAGGAGCACCGATCTCACCTGTCTGAGCCGCACCCCTCAGTGATCGTCTCCATAAGATATTCTGCCGTACTGACTGTGGCCCCAGCCTCTATGTTAAGCATGCCTATAGCGTTCAGCCTGTCAAGAAACGCTGCCCCCTCAACAACCGGCAACGTGCTCGACATAAGCGCCTCTAAATCGGCTAAGGTCTTTGAGCTATCGATGCTTTGCATGCACTCAGCCGTAAGGGCTCCCCTTAATCGATCGAACCCAATACCCAGCTTAATAGCCCTTATCACCCAACCCTGATAATTATTGAGTTCCGCACGATAAGCGGACTCCACAGCGAAGTGCTCCATTCTCAGCGTACTCTGGTAGCTCAGCGCTGCTGAAAAAGCGGCACTAAGCGCCGCAACGACACCTGCTCCCCCAAAAATAATCTCAACCAGTTTCAACTGTCTCCCCCCCCTTAAATCCGCGACACGAGCGCGAGCTATCGCTGACGCTGCAGGAAGTTGGCAGAGCAGCGCGTGTCGAGACAAGCCTGAACACACAGCGCCCGATAACGCCCGCCTATCGCCTGCCCTATAATCCCCGACAGGACCACACCACCATGAGAACCCCGCGCCGTAACGCAGTGCCAGTCACCCTGCCCGATGGTCGAAAATTTGAAAGCACCGGGGCCTGCGCCCGCGCGCTCGGTCTGGACATAACGACCGTATGCTCAGCCCGCAGGCGAGGCACCCTCGCCAATATCGGCTCAGGATCTGGCTCAAAGCGTCACCCGCTCCGCTGTGGCGATCGAGAATTTCGGACGATACGGGATGCTGCGAAGTTCGTAGGCTACAGCCCGACCGTCCTAAGCCGGTTGCGCCGCCAAGCGCTGGCAAGAGACGAGACGACCTTTGAGCTAGAAGGACTGGCTTTTGAAATCGTTCAGATCGAACAGACTGACAAAGCCCCTTGCGCATAAACTTGATATACCCCCATTATCCCCTCATGTTAATATTAACATGAGGGGGTTTTACATTGATCTTAACGGTAGGAAACACAAAGGGCGGCGTCGGAAAAACTACGCTGGCAGTCAATCTTGCGATCGAGCGCGCCCGCGCTGGCCGCGATGTGTGGCTGATTGACGGCGATCGGCAGGGAACTGCGGAGACAGCCATCAGTATTCGCTCAGAGGCAGGGATCTCGCCTGGGATCGCCTGCAGCAGCTTCCATGACGGCCCCACGCTCCGCGCCCAGGTAAAGCTGCAGGGCGGGAAGTATGACGACATCATCATCGATGCCGGAGGCCGCGATAGCACCGCTCTGCGCGCAGCCCTGACCCTCTCTGACGCGCTTATCGTTCCATTCGCGCCCCGCAGCTATGACGTATGGGCTCTCTCCGACATTGCTGAGTTAGTGGACGAGGCCCGCAGCGTCCGAGATGGATTGAGCGCATACGCCCTCCTGAACCTTGCAGAGCCGAAAGCCAGCAGCACCGATAACAGCGAGGCGGCGGCAGCTGTCGCCGACTTCCCGCAGTTTGAATATCTCAACACACCTCTGAGCCGCCGCAAGGCTTTCGCCAATGCGGCAGGGGCTGGGCAAAGCGTGATGGAGATCAAGCCTCACGATCGCAAAGCTACGGCAGAGCTACAGGCCCTCATTTCACGATTGTTTTAATATTAACTTAATATATTTATGAGATTGGAAGAGCATTAAATGCCTATCATCAAGAAGCCACAGAAGCCCGCAGAAAAAGCAGCTGCCATCGAGGCATTCATCGGCGGGGCACCAGACGCCGCCACCCAGGCACCAGCTCCGCAGCGGGTGCGCAAAGGTAAGAAACTCCAGATCACCCTGACGATCTCCGAGGACATGCTGGCCCGGGTGGACGCAAAGGCCGCGCAGATCGGCCAGAGCCGCGCGGCAGTGATTAACTTGGCGATCGCGCAGCTGCTCGAGAGCGGCATCAGCCTCGCTGCGGCAGACTGATAACCTCGCCACTGTCCTGATCATAGATCACCCCAGTGTGCGGATCTCGCATAAGCCGCCGACCGGCGGCTTCCTGCGATACAGGGGGGACAAGGCGGGCCGGGATATCCGGCAACCCATCTCCATCCTCTTCCGGCACATAGGCATCCGGCAGCTGCCGCTCATGGGGAAACATATCGGGCAGACGGCGCAAGGGCGCTTGCCGACCAAGTTGGTCCGCATCGTCCTGCTCTTCACTCGCAATCCAGATACGCCCCGTGACAAGGCTTGTGCGCTTATCACCCCGCCCACCAGTCCATGCCACACGGTCATTCACGATGTAGGCAGAGACAGTGCCACGGTTACCCACCCGGCGGATCTCGAGCCAATTGCCAGCCTCGAGCAGCTTGAGCGCATCACGCAGCCGCCTGGGCGAGCACCCTATCAACTTCGCGAGCTGCTCCTGCGAGATCAGAAACGCATTGAGATCACCCACGCTGGCGGTAATAACGTGCATAGCCCGCGCCGCGACAGGTGACTTTGCAATCAGCTCCGCCCATAGCCGATGCGTTTCCCTGTCTGTCTGAACCCAGCTCCCATGAGGGCGCTTGATCGGCAGGCCTGACGGATGCTCTTCGCTCATAAGGTTCCTCACGTCCCAATTCCGGAAACACATTGCCCCATAGGCAGGCAACCCGCAACCCATTTTGGGAAACGTGTTTCCCAAATCAGGACGATCCGGAAATCTATGTCCGCTTCACCGGCAACCCATTTCCCAAAATAGGACGTGCTCGGACGCAGATTTCCTCTAAGAGGACACCCACGTCCTGAAAGTGCCACATAAGTTATTGATTTCTAACGATCTGATAATTCTTCTTCTTATGATCTCTAAAAACACAGCCGAAGGCAGCCCGCCAGCGCGCAGCCATTTCACAGCAAGCGCGCTGGCGGGTTGAATTCGGCATTCGGCAACTCACCTATTGAGCACCTACCCTGACGCACTCTCTAACCTGTCCCCGAGGGTCAGGCAGGGAGACTAACAACCTGTGCACATGTCAAACCCTTCACTATTCAGACCTTTACCCGATCCGGTTCTGCTCATCTGCCGAAAGTGCGGGAGACATGGCCGATACAGCTTGCAGCGCTATACCGAAATCACTGAGGGCAAAGATCCACACACGGCCCTAATCACATTTGCTCAGAAAATGGGGTGTGAGAGCGCAGCCCTTGAATACCCAAGCTGGGAGCAACGCTGCGGGATCGTTTATGACATGAGCTCAGAAACGCAAAAACCCGCCCCCACCCGTGAGGGCAGGGACGGGCAATAAAACCACGATCAGCCGCGCGGCAGACCCATGAGCAGATCGTATCGGAAGCCCGACCAGCTACGCCCATAGGCGACGACCAGCGGAGCAGTGCTGCCGACCAGCGCTTTCAGCCGATCGACTTCCTCCGGATAGTCAGTCACCAGCCGGACCTGATAGGTAACGCCCTCCCGATCGAGCAGGGCTTTCGTCCGGGCGCACTGGACGCAATTCCCAGGCGGCACATAGAGGATCACATTGCTCATCCACACACCCCCGCAAAGACCAGCTGGAATCGCGCCCCCTCCTCGAGCGTCTGCGCCGTATCCTGCCGCGAGTAGCTGGGCAGATCCGCCCGGAGCTCCCGACAGATCGAGCGCTCAGTCTCGGAGCCGCCCTGCATCGCGCAGGACGCTGACAGCATCACGGCCCCCAGCATCAAGCCGCGCCCGATCGGCGGCCTCTTCAATTTGGCGCGCGCGCGCATGGTCCTCTTCCTTCTGCTTTTGAGTGGTGTCCGAGATGCCCGAGCTTCGCCCCGCGCGGTGAATGCCCATTGCCGCCGCCAGAACGGCCCCCAGAGCCGCGAGCCACGGCCAGACAGGTGAGAGTAGCGCCCGCATCACTTCGCCCGTGGGTCGAGCGTATAGGGCCGCGCAGAGCCCGCGCGCTGCTGCGCAATGATCAGGGCGAAGAGCGGCGACATCCGCAGCATCCATTCTTCGATCACCACCACGTCGAGGCCGAGCATCCAGCCCGCGAGCGTGGCGACCGGCGGCACCAGCTGAGGATCTGAAAAAACGGCCGCCGCGAGCCATGTGACGACATCGAGAACAATGAGCAGGGCAGGGAGGATGCCGAGCCAGAAGCTGCGGGTCCGCCCGATAAAGATCGGTCGCATGGTCAGACCTCCTTTGCCACCAAGGCGCGCACAGCGGCATCCTTGGCTTCGAGCAGCTTGCGCAGGGCAACGGTGCGTTCTGGGTTACGGGGCAGGGTATCGACGATCTGCTGCGCGATATCCCCGAAGGGCTTGCTCACCGCCTGCAGGTGCGGGGGCAGATGGGCATAAGCGAAGAATTGGAGGATATGCTCCATGGGTCAGGTATCCATTTCCGGGATGAGGGCCGCCCATGTCAGGGGGCCGATGATGGCGTCAGGGGTGAGACCGGCGGAGCGCTGGAAGGCGCGCACTGCGGCCTCTGTGCGGGCTCCGAAAACCCCGTCAGGCAGGCCGGGGTCATAACCCTGCGCGGTGAGGTGGATCTGCGCCTCTGTGACCGCCTTGCCGCGCGCGCCACGGCGCAGGGCAGGGTAGGCCGGGGCAGGGGTCAGATCGTATTCATAGGCCAGCGCGAGATCCGCGATCGCAGCTGCCTTGTCGGTGCCGTTGATGATACGCCGCGCGCCCAGGTAATCGGTGCGGCCCGGGCGGATATAATCGGCCAGCTTCTTCCCGGTGAACCAGCCCTCTTTCGAGCCGAGCACGAGGACTTGCGCCGCGATCACCGGATCAAGCGCGAGATCCGGATCGGCGATCAGATCCACTTTGAGCGCCGCGCTGGCGCGCAGATAGTTGCGCTCCCAGGTGAGCTGAGAAAACCCGCGCCCATACCATGGGTAGTAGCGCAGGCTGCGCCGGAAGCTCTCCGCGCGGGGGCCGAGGTAATAGCCCTCTTTCACCGGCAGCATGGTGGCATTGGTTTCCCAATGCGCGGTCGCCAGCACATAGGCGGTCTGCGGGATCGTGAGGCCATGAGCCTCACAGATCTCCCGGATCAGCCGGGTGTGGCCGAGATTGTGATTGAGCATGTGTGCCCCAATGAAAAAGCCCCGCGCGAGGCGGGGCGGGTCAGGTCTGAGGACGGCGGATTATTTGCTCCGGTCCATGCGCTCATAAAGCCGATCGAGGGTAATCTTGATCGCGCTGAGGCTTTCCTTGATCGCGGCGAGAGTGATGGCCTGATCCTGTGCGCGGCGATTGATTTCCGCCTGCTCGCGCCGGAGTTCACTGATCACCTCTGCATGGCCCCTCACCATGCTTTCGAGACGCTTCAGCCATGCGACGAAGGCCACCAGGGCGATGAACTGCGGCCAGTAGGTTTTGACGAGATCTTCCAAGGGCGGCTCCTGCGCACCAGCGGGCTGAAAAGGGAAAGGCCCGCGCGGCGGCGGGCCTCCTGTTATGCTGCAGGCTCCGGTTCGATCGGAGCCAGCGGCTCACCCAGCCCGAGCAGCGCCCGTGCCGCCGGGGGATCAAGCCCGACCACCGCGAGGATCTTGCCGGGCGGGATCTCCGGGGGCGGATCATCGGCGGCAGGCGGCTCGATCAGAACCACCTCCGCCTGCGCTTCTGCGGCAGCCACCATATCCGCGCCCCATTCCGGCTCGCTGAGCGGCTGGAAGGCATCGGAGACAAAGGCAGGGGCCACCAGCCCGGAGGCCACGGCATAGCCGCCGACCACCGGGGCCAGGGAGAAGGTTTCCCCGTCCGCTTCACTGTAGCCAATGACGCGGGCGAGGTGATTGGCCGCGCTGATGAGCGCGACCGGAACGGCAATCGTGACCGGGATCATGCTGCGTACTCCTGACGCCAGTAGCGTTCCAGTTCTGCTTTTTCAGCAGGCGTATAAGCCCCGGGGCGGATATGCTGGTCGGCCATCCGCTCGAGCCTCAGTAAATCGGTGCCGGTTACACCGTCGCTCGTCACGCTCGCATAGCTGACAGCGCCGAGCGGCGTGACCGAGGCGATCTCATAAGTACCGGCTGGCAGGGTCACCGGGAGGCTGTCTCCACCGTCATTATAGAGATGCCAGACGTCAGGGACGCCCGGTTCCGTGATATCATTGGCATCCATCACGACCTGCTGAGGGGTGCCCTCGCCGATTTCCACCTGGGGGAGCCTCATGAAGATGTGGGATACCCCATCGCCCTGGTAGGTGGCGGTGGCGGCGACCTCCCGCATGGCAACCCGCAGTCGGACCACCTCCGGAAAGGTGGTCTCGCCCCAGCACGTCACCCGGTACCAGCCGTCCCCGAGCGGAATGATCTCCCCGTTACCTGCTGCCGTCGAGGTAATGATGCCGGTCTCAAGGTTTACCACGACCGACGCGACCGACAGAAACGGGCTCATCGAGCGGAACATGAAGACCTGGGCAAACTTCCGGGTGCCCATTTTAAGATCGACCGTCGCTGTGATCCTCGTGCCCTCCGGTGGTGCAGCGATGGCGGCGGTGCTGAAGTTATGCTCGTTGAGCGTGGTATTCTCGACCATGCGGAAGATGTTATTACCCTCATCCACCCGCGAGACAAAAGCACTGGACCAGTCGCGGAAGGTGGTGTTGGGCAGAAGGTTGCGCCGCCCGCCCTTGGGATGGCGGGCCAGAGTGGGCCTGCTGAGCGCGGTGGCCTGCGCGGCTATCCGCCCCATGACCCGCCGGATCGAAACCCGCGAGATCACACAGGAAGCTTCCGCATTGCTTCGGGCAATGGTGAAGCGATCGGCTCCTCCGGCCTGTACGGTCATCAGACAGCTGAACCGCCCTGAGGCGGGAAGGCCTGCGGTGTTGCTGCGCACAGCGGAGCTGCTGCGAAAGGCCACCAGAACGGTGCCGACCGCTGAGACGACATCAATTTCGACCCAATAGGACGCCCCCGGCTCCAGGGTCATCATCTGCGAAAGCGGGTCATAGACCGAGGTCAGCGCCATGGAGGCAAGACCCGTTGTGAGGGTCCAGGCTGCACCCGGCAGCCAGTCTGCCCCGCCGCTTTGAAACTGCGGATCCTTTACCAGCTCGGAAGAAAACAACGGCCCGTTGGCATCGAGCAAAAACCCCACGGGATGGCCTGCGAGATAAGCCGGGCTGCCCCCGGTGGCGTCCTGATACAGCCTCACTGGCGTGCCTCCTTAAGATTGATCCAAAAACCTGCGCCTGCGCTCTGGAACAGTGCGGGCGAGAACGGCGGCGGCGCAAAGCCGCCCGCCAGGAATGCGGTGGGCAAGGCCCGGGGCGACCAGCTGCTGCGCAGCACAACGCCCGGAAGCCCGAGGTTGAGCCCGAACATCAGATCCAGCCCGTCAGGCTGGTAGCAGTGGTGCCGGTGGCGCGGATGCGGCGGGCGCAGAGCGGATAGGTGCCCGGGGGGAGCTGGCCGGTGGTATAGGTCTGACCATCGCGCGAGCTGATGAAGCTTAAGCTGCCGCCGTTGCCGCCGATGGTGATGGCGCGCACCGCCTGGGCGAGATCCGTGCTGTCTGAGGGCGTAACAGCCAGCGCGCCGATCGCGGGGCCTGAAGCGCTGATCGCGTGGGATTTAAAGGGATCGCTCATGTGAGTCTCACAGCAAAAAGCCCGCGCAAAGGCGGGCCGGGTGATGAGGAAGGAAGAAGGGCTCAGAGCCGGGCGGACCGGATGTCGGCCCAGAAGCCAGCCGCCCCGTTGCTCAGAATCTGCCGGGGCGAGAACGGGGGGGGCGTAAAGCCCCCTGACCGGAAGGCGGTCGGCAGGCTTTGCGGCGTCCAGAGCCAGAGCGGCTCTGCGCCACGGAAGACGGCGGAGATCAGATGCGGGCCCGCAGCAAAGGATGTCATGCCAACTCCCGCATAAAATAGAGGACATCGGGATCAGGCGGGCTCAGCGCCTCATATTGCGCCCGCGTCAAGAGGACCACTTTCTGCACTCCGCCCTGCTGGCCAAAATTGTTGAGCATGATGGTGTCAAAGTGCGCGCCCGTAGGCACGATCGAGGGCACCACCGTGAGCATGCCCTTCGCGCAAAGAAACCGCGCTGAAGCCGCGCCCGACCAGATGTTGTAAAAGTAGGTCGATCCCTCACCGAGCGCCTGCATGGCGGCAGGCTCGAGGTCCATTATTCCGGCCATAGCAGGGATTTCGACCAGCGGCGCACCGCCCTCAGTCTGGCTCAGCGTGAAAGAATACGGGGCCAATGCCTCGCCACCCATGAGGATGCGCAAAGGCTCATCGCGGATCAATGCGATGGCAGCCACCGAGGGCCGCGCCAGCCCCGGCGTGATTGTGATCTGACGCATCAGATATGTCCTTTGTTTGGGGTATCAGCCTGCGGCCCGGGGCCGCGCTCAGATGGCGTCAAAGTTGATATCGGCGACAAAGCCCTTCATGCGCAGGCCGGGATAGCGCCAGTGCCCGCCGTTCGGGTAGAAGTTGCTGCCGAGGATCATGCCGCGCACGAAGACACCCGAGCCATCGCGGATCGCCCCGGGGGCCACAGCCAGCTCATTGGTCCCATAGGCGCAGAGCTGCTCTTCGTGACAGACCCAAGGGAAAGGGCTGCCGGGGGAGCCGGTCGCCAGCGGGCGGATATCTGCAATGACTTTGAGGTTATCTGCCCAGACCACAGAGCCATCCGCGCGGCGCACCTCAGCGCCATAGCCGCTATGGCGCGGTGCATAGTTGTTCGCCCAGGATGCGAGGACATACCGAAGTGAAGATGCCGTGCTGAAGAAACGAAGAAGATTGCCATTGCGGAACCAGAATGCTCGGTGACCATAGGGCACCTCAACGATGATACGATCCGTCAGGAGCATCCCTGAGGGGGTGAACCCATCGTTGCGATACCAGGTCCCAGCCATCGTTGCCCAGCTGCTCCCGTTCGGATCATCTGAGGTGGTAAACATATGGGTGGTGCCGGTGGTCCACGTCCCGAGTCCGATGGTGCCCTTGCTCTTCACAACCAGCATCGGATCTTCCGTGGTCATAACGGTCTCGCCGCTCTGGTTCATCACCCGGATGCCGTAGCTCATCAGGTGTACTCCATAAAAACCACATCCATGGTGTTGACGTGCGGGTTCCCGTTGGGGGGCCACCAGGAGAAGGTCTTAGAACCCTCATCCCATGCGACCTGCGGCAGGCGGCGGCCTGACTCGGTGCGGATCACAAAGAACATGCCCCTGCCGATCGAGAACTGCGGCAGGTGGCGGCTGCCGGAGGTGGCCCCGGTGGTGATATAGGCGACCGCCCGCATGCTGCGCATTGCCGTGATATCGCGCAGCCCTGTCGAAGTGCCGATCTGCATTCCGAACATGCGCCAGCCCTCAATCTTCGCCCGCAGCCACCTGAAGGGTGAGAGCAGGAGCGTCCAGAACCGCCGCAAAGCAGTCCTCGCAGAAACATAAAGCGACATGGGTTTGCCTCGAGAGAGTGACATCGATCCAGAGCTGGCCCGTGCCCCAGCCTTTCGGGGCACGGCCATCGGCGGAGGCGGTTACGCTGAGCGTGCCGCAGCGATCGCAGGTGCAAAGCGTCTGCGCGTGTTCCGTATCAGTTTTGATTGCCATGGCGTTCTCAGCCCAGATTTCCGATGCGGACCCGCACCGTGTTGCCCGCGTCAAAG
>NZ_RRAZ01000039.1 GCF_003863335.1 Falsigemmobacter faecalis
ATGATGGCGGTGATGGCGGAGAGCTCTGCGACAGAGATCTTATCCGCCGTCACCTGACCCGCGCCGATATGAGCGGCGAGGATATTATTGGCCGCGATGTGCTGCGCCAGCACCTGACCATCGCCGATGGCCACCGTGATCTGATCGGACCAGGCGGCGGTCGGGGCATCCCACCGCCAGATCTTTTTGGTGGTGCTCAGCATCACCAGCTGGTCAGGTGCGGTGCCCGCAGTCGGCAGGGTATCCACCACTTTGATGCCGCCCTCAGAGGCCAGCCGCTCAAACTCATCGCGGATGTCCTGCGCGAGATCATCCATCCAGACCGAGATGCCCTGCGTGGTGACCGTGATCCAGGGCGACCAGACAAAGCTGCCCGTCCGCTCAGAAATCAGCGCGCCGCGCACCCGGTAGGTGGTCTCCTGCACCACATCGGTGATGGTCCAGACAAAGGGCGCGCCGTAGGGCCGGGTCACGTCAAACTGCACCACGCCACTGCGCTCGACCTGAATGCGGATTTCCGAGACGTCCGGCTCATTGGCGCCGCAGCTGACCTGAATGGCAGGCTTGCGGGCCTTGCCGTCGTTGCCGGTCAGCAGCACCGCGAGCGCCGCCCATCCCTCAATCCCCTGCGCAAAGCCGATCGGCTTAACCGGAGGCGTGATCACCACCGGAAGCTCGAGCGCAGGCGACCAGTCATAATCGGACGGGTCCACTTCGCGCAGAGCCACCGTGAGGCTCAGCCCCGGCAGTTTGGTGACCTGCTCGACCATGAACTTTTTGTCCGCATAGCCGTTGCGGGCGGAGGTCCAGCTGATCACGTCGAGCGGCTCGAGCGCCCAGGCATCGGGCGGCAGCGTCATGGAGTGCTGACGCATGCGGCGATACTCGCTGAGCTGCGAGACCATCAGGCGCTGCACCTGCGTGGCATAGGGACAGGCAGGGTAAGAGACTGAGGTCGGCAGATAGCGCCCGCCATCGGCAGCTGTGGCTGCGGCGTCGATGCGCTGCGGCGCGTCCTTGCTGGCCCAGCCTTCGCGCGGCTCCGGGTAGCTGGCCGAGAGCGCATTGAAGGTCTGTGCCACCGGATAGAAGGGCGTCAGGCTCTGCCCCTCAGTGATGACAATATCGCCATCGGTGATCGAGAACACGGCGGCTGCGGGCAGATCGACCAGCGGCTTCAGCTGGCCGCCCACTTCCGCAAAGCGCAGGTTGGCTGCGCGCCCGATCGCTTCCAGCACATCGGCGGCAGTCTGATCCACCGAGACCTCGAGGCCGCAGCGCCAGGCGGGCTCAAAGACCCCGCCGGCTGTTTCGATTTCCCGGTCGCAGGCGGTCATGGCCGCGACCCATTCCGCGCGCGGCAGACGCCAGGCGGGCAGGTTGCGCCCGCCGAAGATCCACTCGGAGCCATAATAGATCCCGCGCACGATATTATAGGCGATCACGGCAGCATTGGTGCTGGGCTCATAGGTCGAGCGATCCCCCCAGCGATGCGACCCCGAGCCGCCGGTGCTGCTGTCTTTGCGCGGGTCATAGACCGGCAGAGGCGCAGGCTGAAACAGAAGCGTCGGCATCGAGGTCAGATCCTCGCGGTCATACTGCATGGTGACCACGGCATAGGCCTTGCCCACGCCCACGCCTGCCCATGGGTATTGATCGCCCGTGAAGGCGAAGGCGAGCAGCGGATCGACCGTTGTCTGAGTGCCATCGACCCAGCGGACCCAGATCCGGCGCTTGCCCTTGAGGGAGCTGATCTGCGCCGGGTGGCCGAGGCTCTGGCCACTGAAGGACGCGCCCACCGGCAGCTCGGTCACATCGGATACATCCCCCTCAGCGCCGCTGATCGTGCCGATGCGGCTGAAATCGATCACCGCTTTTTCGTCACCGATCCAAAGAGCCGCCAGCGCGGGCTGCGGCAGAGCTGAGATCTCAATCACATCGGTGATGAAGCGCTGATTGCGGCCCCAGCTGCCGATGTATTTGCGCCGCCCGGCGGTGGCGTAATCGCCGAGGATGAAGGAGAGGGGCAGATCATCGCCCATCTCGACATTGAACTTAACGTCCGCGCCCTGCTGAGAGGGCTTGGGGCCGAGCTTGCGCGCGATGGCCGAGAGCACCAGGCTTGCGCCCATCTGCGCCAGCGCCGTGAGAACCACCGAGCCCTTGATCACCGCACCGATGGCCGCGATAGCCGCGCCAACCGGCCCGGCCTGTGCAGGAGCAGCAGTCAGCCCGAAGGCCACCGCGAGAAGGATGAGCATCCGCATGGGGGTTATCCGATCTTAAAGGCCCGGAGCGCCCGCTCGCGCGGGATGCGGCCATGGCCGTGCTCCGTCAAAGCGATCAGCCCGGAGGCATCAAAGACCGCCAGCGCTTCGCCGAGCACCCCTTCCGAGGCGACCAGCGCAATATCTCCGAGGTCCGCCTGGTCCGGGTGGATCTCCGGCAGCAGGGCCGCCAGCGCTGATCCGAGGCTCTCATGCCCGGCGGCGCGTAAAGCCCGCAGAGCGCCCCGCTCGCTGCGGTAGTGGCCGCGCCAGTCTCGGGCGAGATCTTCGCCGGTCATGGCTTCCACCGCGCCCGCCGCCAGACCGAGCACGCAATCCTGCCGCCCCCAGGCAAAGGCTGTGGCGCGCTGGCGGTCGAGCTCAAGCGAGAGACGCGAGCGCCAGTCGGGCAGGCGGCTTACTCTTTGTACCATTGCACAGACCTCGATCGGATGGCGGCGGAATATTTGGAGAAGCCGTCGGTCGGGGAGCGCCGCCGCTGGTGCTCATCAGAAGATTTGGCCGGGTTGATGGCGAGCAGATGCGCCATCAGCTCAGAGCGCACGGTGATCGAGATCGCGCCCTCGCTGCCCGCAGAGGGCGTGGCGATCGGGCCATCATCGACAATGCCGATCCATTCGATCTGCGGGGCCGAGGTCAGCGCGCCGCGCGTCCAGGTCGTGGCATGGATCTCGCAATGCGCGAGCCGCAGATCATGGCCGCGCGCGATCTCCTGCGCATAGGGCGCGATCTGCGAGAGCGAGACGGAAACCGGCCTGTCGGTCAGATCCGCGCCATAGATCATGCCTTCGACCCTCAGCCCGCATCCTCCGACATAGGTGCGCGACACAAGGCTGCCGTCTGCGGCCTGCAGGGTGAGGGTGATATCCTCATCGCCCGACCACACCGAGAGCGGCACCACATCCCCGGTGGCGCGATTAAGGCCTGCGAAATGCACGAAAGTGGCAGGCGCAATGCCGCCCTCCCGGGCCGATGCCAGAGAGGCCGCAAAGGCCGGATCATAAAAGCGCATGGGTTAAATCCGCTGCAGGAGCTGGAGCGCGCCGCCAGACGAGATCCCGCCAGGCAGCGCGGTGAAGGGTGTATGCCCTCCGGGAGGCACAAAGGCCCGCATCACCGGGCGGAGGAAGTTGGCGGATGCGCCCGGAGCGATGCCCAGAGGGACGTAAGGATAGACCGCGACAGCAGAGGCCATGCCGGTATTGCTGGCAATGGTCTCCTCTGCCACCTCCGCCAGATACTGCCGCCCGCCGCCCCATTCGATCGAGAAGCGATCGCCGGGCCGGATCGGGTAATGCGGTGGCAGGCCGGTGAAGTTGACGGTCGAGCGATCGGAGCTGATCGCCGAGACCACCACCAGATCGCCCGGATCATAGGACGGCGCGTAAGAGGGATCAGCCCAGAGGAAGCTTTCCTGCGAGCCGCGCAGTGCCCGCAGCAGGGCATCCACCCGCCGGGCCTCGAGTGTCTCGCAAGGCACCAGCTTGAGGCTCACCTGCCAGAGAGGGCGGGCGAGTTCCTGCGCCCAGACCCGCCCGTCTCCGCTGCCGGACTGCTCATCGAAGCGCCTGAGCTCCTGCGTCACCTCTGCGGCCCGCAGATGATCCGACAGAGCTGCGAGCGCATAGGGAAAGGACGTCATTAATACCTCCGGGGGTGTTCTGAGATCTGCTGCAGCCGGGCTGGCATGTTCCGGTCATAGGCCTGCAGCCCGCTGCTCACTTCGCGCCGCGCGACTTCCACGATGATGCCCGGCTCAGAGCGCACAATGATTTCAGTAGGAGGCTGCTGCGCCGCGCGGCTGGCGCTGTCCGCCATCCGCTTGCTGATATCGTGCGGGATCACCTGAGTGCCGCGCGGCAGGTTCATGATCTCCCCGCCCCGCTCATTGACCTGCGCAAGGCCACCGGGAGCGGAGAGCGTCCCGTTGGCAAAGCCGAACATTTTCATCACTCCGCCGAGGAAGCCGCCGCCTGCGGTGCCGCCGCCCAAGAGCGAGGTGAAGGCTTTTTGCGCCAGCATCTCTGCGAGCTTTGCGATGATCTGGCTCAGCACCTTCTTGAAGCTGCCGCCCTGCGTGATGAAGCTGGCAAAGGCTCCGGTGATCGAGCTGCGCCATTCTTCCGTGGCATCTTTGAGCTGCTTCATGCGGTCGATCTGCGTCACCAGCCCGGCGATCTGCCTGCCCTGGACGCTCTGCGCCTGCACCCCTGCCGCGCGCTGCTTCTCCCAGATCTCCGCATCGAGCGCAGAGAGGTTCATGGTGGCGCTGAGCTTTTCGGCTTCTTCGCGCAGCCCCTTCATGACCTTCTCGAGCTCTGAGATTTTCGCCTTGGCACCGCCGGATTTCTCCGCCACCTGCGAGAGCCCGCCGCCACCGCCGCTGAAAGTCTGCAGGGTGGTTTCTGCCTCGCCCGTGGTGATCTTCAGACGGCCCAGTGCCTCGCTGGCCTTGTCCAGACCGGCGGTGACCATGCCCTTGGCCCGCTCCGCCAGCTCAGTGGCTTCAGCGCGCTTGGCGTCAGCATCGCCCCGCGAAGTAAAGGCCCCGGAGGCCGCCATGATAGCACCGTTAGCCACGGCCTCATGTGCATCCCCCATAAACGGCACGTTCTTGATAGCCCCTGCGATATTATGGAGGAAGTCCGCCCACCGTTTTTGAAGGGTTTCGAGCAGCGTATAGAAGCCTGCCTGCAGGGTGGCCCAGACCGCCTCGAGCCCGACCGGGATTGCCTGTGCCGATGAGACCATCGCCGACCAGACTCCCGAGGCGACCTCGCCCAGAAGTTTCAGCGCCTCTCCCCATCCGCCGGTTTGCTTCACCAGCGCGGTGATCCAGTTGAGCCAGCCGATCGGGCTATAGCTCAGCACCGTGCGCAGCGCGTCCCCGGCTCCGGTCAGGTTGTTGATCCAGGCCGCACCGGCAGAGACGGCATTCCAGATCCCTGAGACGAGGCTCGAGACCACAAAGACGACGCTGGCGATGGTCTGCGCGACCACCCCCACCACTGCGGCAATGGCGTCAAAGATCGAGCGCAGCAGCCCGCCCTTCATGCCGAGCCCCACGAAGGCCTGCGCCAGCGCCTCGATCACCGGAGCAAAGGCCACGCCGATCGCGGTCCCCATACCCTTGATGACGATCCAGACCTCATCGAGCGAGCCCTTCATGCGGGCAAGTGAGGCCACGGTTTTATTGTCCATGACGCCGCCGAGCGCCTCAAGGCGCTCGCCATATTGCTTCGCCATTGCCCCGCCGTTTTTCAGGAGCGGCACCAGCGCGGTGCTGTCAGAGGCCATGGCTTCCATGAAGAAGGTGAAGTCCTGTTGGTTGACGTTGGCCTTCTCGAGGCTGTCAACATAGAGCTGCAGCGCCTGCGGCCCGGAGAGCTTGCGGAACTGATCCGCCGTCACCCCGACCTTCGGGGCGATGCGCTCAAAGAAGTCTGCCATCGGCCCGCCGCCGGTCGCGATGAAATCCCCGACACGATCATTCACGTCTTTCAGGATGTCGCCCATCTTCTCTTGGGAGATGCCCACCTGACCAGCAGCATGGGCGATCTTCTGGAACTCCTCCGGCGTGGCATTTGCGATCCGCGACATGTTCTGCAGTTCTTTGGCGGTACTCATCGCCGCGATCGAGAGACCCCCAAAGGCCACACCAGCTGCTGCTGCAGCGGCACCGGCAGCGGCGGCCAGCCCCTTGCCCACAGTTGCGAGGCCGAGCTGCAGGCTGCGAATGCCGGGGATATCCGCCAGCCCGTTCAGCCGCTTGCTGAGGTTGGTGGCGAAGGCTTCCACACGGGTCTGCGCCGCCTTTACGCCACGGCTGAAGGCGGCAGTGTCGATGCCGAGCGAAACGAAAAGCGAGCCGATTGCTTCTGCAGACATGATCAGGTTTCCTGTGATGAGAAAGGCCGCCCGATCGGGCGGCCTCTTTAAATTGCCGGGCGCGTGTGAGCTATCTGATCCTCAGACAGACCCATGGGAGATTTTGATGAAACGTCTTTGCGTCCTGCTGCTCGTCCTTGCAGCGCAGCCCGCCGTGGCAATGGATTACTCAACCCGGCAGGAATGCCTTAACAGCCTGTCGGATGCTATCAGGCAGGCAGATAGCTATGAGAGGCTTCCTAAAGGCTTTGAGCGCCGCCTGAAGGACGCGCCCGATGGTGCCGAACTGAAAGCCAGCATCGTGCAATCGCATGAGCAGATCGCGCAGGCTATGCGCCAGATCGCAGATGATACCTTTAAGCTCTGCGCGCTTTACGTCGAGTAACCGGAGAAGGCATGGGCATCTCTTCCAGCTTCGCACCAAAGGCAATCGCCAGCATTTTGAGATGTGCCTCGAGCACTTCTGCTGATTGCTGCGCGGCTGCCCTGACCTTGCTGCCAGAGCCGAACACCTTTTCAAACTTCGGCAGCTGGCCACCAAAGGCTGCGCCCGAGAGCGCCGCCGTGTTCCAGGCAAGCCGGTTGCTGACCTCGATCTCGCGCGAGATCCGCTTTGCCGCGCCCTGCATGTGCAGATCGTAAAGCCGGAAGGTCAGCCCCCAGAACCCCTGCGGGCAAAACCCTGCGGCGGTGTAATCCACCAGCAGGGATTGCAGCGTTACCGGCGGCCCCTGCGAGCCGCTGGCGCGTTTCCCGGTTGCGCCTCTGCGCCGGGCTCCGGGTCCGGAAAGGCCGTGGCAATGGCCTCGCCGAGCTTGCTGAGGTTTGCGCTGAGGATCTGCCCGGCGAGCTCGAGCGTCATATCCGCGTGGCGCTGGCGCAGCCCCGCCCAGAATAGCGCCCGCAGTTTGCTGGCACCGAGCCTGCCCGGGTCCTGGACAGCCAGAATGGCATTCTCGACCCCGGCCTCTTCTTCAAAGTCGGCGAGCGCGTTGAAGTCGAGCGCCATGGTGTAGCGCTTGCCCTCATGCTCGAGGCCGACTTCGCCTTTAATCTTATTCGCCATGATCGTCCCCTCAGCCTGCCGACACGGCGGTCAGAGCCGCTTTGCCGGTGCCCTTGATGGTGAGCGTGGCCGACATTTTGTCGGTGGTCAGCTCGCCGATCTCATAGCCCGTCACGATGCCCTTGAAGTCGAGCGCCACGGTCCCGGAGGGGAAGAGAATGCGGAACTCACCCTTGCCTGCCACAAAGGCGGCCATCAGCGTATCGGAGGCCGAGGGCACAAAGTTGATGGTGATCGAGGCATCGCCCAGATCCATCAGCCCCGCGATATACTCTTTGTATTTGTCCGGGCTTTTCAGGTGAGTGGCATCGATCGCGTCACGCGAAAAGCCGGGGGCGGTGATCGCGGTGACCTCTGCCACCATGGCATAGGTGCTGCCGGAACCCTTGATCCCGAACTGCGAGTTAAAGCCGATATCGGCTGCGGTATCAGGCATGCTGTGCCCTCCAATAAATGATGAAGTCGTGAGAAAAGCGCCAGGGGCGGCCATGAGCCGCCTCTTCCAGATCTTCGCGGGTGGCCTCGAGAAGCACGGAGCGGAAACCCCCGGAGCGGTGGCCGTTCAAAAGCGCCACCACCGCCTGCGAGAGCTCGCGCGCATCGGGCCGGTTCTCGCCGTAGCAATCCACCTGCACCCGATACCGCCAAAGCCCGTCAGTGCCGCGCAGATGCGGGCTGTCAGAGCCGGAGATGATATTGAGGACCAGCATCCGCAGAGGGGTGCCCGCAGGCGCGAGGCCCCAGAAGATGCGGGGCCCCACCAGATCAGCGACAGGTGCCGCGCCGGTCAGAAGAGAGAAAAGCTCCTGATCCATGGCTCAGCCCTTCGGCTTGCGGGCTTTGGCCGCTTCACGTTTTGCGGCCTTTGCGATGCTCTTATAAAGCAGCGGCTTCAGGCGCTCGACCGTGGGCATGGCCTCGCGGTCAAAGGCCGGACGCATGAAGGGCTGCGGGGCAGTGCCCGGGTGGTCGGTGCCCGCAAACTGCCCGCCGTTTTTGTGAGGCCGGGTGCCGAACTCGACCAGATGGCCGTGACGTCCGGAATCGTCTTTCAGATAGCTGGGCCCCATGAAGAGCGTGACGGCGTTTTTCTCATCCGCCGTCAGGCTGCGCTTGCGGATCTTGCGCTGCCGGCCATTGAGCATCGAGCCGATTTTGATGCTCTTTTTGAGCTTGCCGGTTTTCTCCGGGGCCAGCTCGCGGGCTGCCTCCGCCATAGGCTCAGCGGCCTTTTTCATAGCCGCGCGGGTGATGCGCTTGCCGACCGCTTCGGGCAGATTGCCCAAAGCCTTTGCGAGCTCCGCAAAGCCCGACAGCTGCGCTTTGGTTTTCATCGGTCAAGCCTCGCTTCAGTGGTGAGCTCGATCAGGTTGCCGCGCCCGATCTCGCGCAGCCCGAGGATCTCAAAGGTGAGCCCCTGAGACGTCAGCCGGTCCTTTGGCTTCAGCTCACGGGTGAGGGGCGAAGAGCGCACCAGCCAGGCGGTGCGCACTGTCCCCTGAACCGTTCCCGCCACCGCCCGCTCTGCGTCCCCGACGTCCGATCGGGAGGCCCAGACTGATCCGATCGGCGTTATCGTCTCGCGGATGCCGTTGCCGGTGTTTTGATGCCCAACGCGGATCAGCTCGATGCGGCGATCAAGAGCGCGGGCCATCAGCGCATCTCCTGCGGGCGGCGGTAGCGGATCTGCCGGAGCAGCCGCTGCACACCAAAGCTGAGCTGAGGGGCAAGAAACTGCCCTTCAACCGTGATGCCCGCCGCGCGCCATTCCAGCACCAGCAGGATGATGGCCTGCAGGAGCTGCTGCGGCGCGTCAGTAGCGGCCCGATAGCCCACCTCTGCGCGGATGGTGTCGCCCCCATAGTCTCCGCGCCGGATGCGGGGCTCATCATATCCGCGCAGCAGCACCGCCCCGGGCGCATCCACCAGGGCGTGGCAGGGCGCGACCGGCAGCCAGAACTCTGACCACGGCTCATCGGGCAGAGCGATCTCGACTGTCCGCTTTAAGATCGGGCGATTGGTGGCCGTCTCGACAACGGCAGTGGCGGCAAGGATCAGCGCTGTGAGCTGCGGCCCCTCCGCCTCATCGATATGGGCCTGCTCCGCCAGCGCTGAGACGCTGACGGCGAGGCCGACCGGCGGGAGGATCACCCGCATGGTCGCGCTCAGCGGCCCTGTTTGGGCAGGCCGGAGGCTTTGGCCGGGGCGGGCGCAGGTTCCGCTTCAGCCTCAGTCTCGACCACCTCAGTCTCGCCCGGCTCTTCGCCGAGCTCTGCCTCGATCGCAGCGATCGCTGCCTGGCGCTGGTCGAGCTCATACTCGAGGCCCGCCAGCTCTGCCGCGCGCTCATCAAGCGCGACTTCACGGGCGTTCAGCGCCTCCGTTGCGGCCTCGAGCTGGGCGGCAATCTCGCCAAAGGCCTCGCTTTTGCGGAAGGCCTCCGCGTCGAGCTCGATGGAAAGCGAAGCGAGCTGTGCGGCGGGCTGCGCCGGGGCTTTCTTCGCCACCCCTTTCGCCTCGAGCGCCTCCGCCTGATCGGCGTCAAAGCCTGCGATATCGCCTTTGTTGTATGCGCCCCAGGCGCTCAGAAACAGCAGGGCCACGCGGTTCTGCATCATGGCACACCTCCGGTTAATCAGATGAAGGGAGGGGCTGCGGTCCATGCCGCAGCCCTTAGCTGGCGCTCAGATCAGAGCGACCAGCCTTTCGCGTTGAAGCCCGCAAAGGCCACGTCATGCTCGAGGGCGAAGTCATGTTCCGAGATCGCGCGCATCAACGTGAGATCCGACTGGTAGGCCGAAACGGTATTGCCGCTGCCATCGACATAAGCCGCATCCGTCGAAACGCTGAGGCTGAGGTTCTGGCTGTCGCCGATCATGGCCTCAGAGAACTCGCCGAAATAGATCTCCGTCTCATCGCCCGCAGTGCCGAGGTTATTGGCGATCTGCGAGGTGGTGTAGATC
>NZ_RRAZ01000040.1 GCF_003863335.1 Falsigemmobacter faecalis
GATCGCAAAATGGTCCGCTATCGGGCCCGGCGTGAGCCGGACACGGTGCTACCTGGGCGGTTGCGGGAGTTGACCAACGAGCGCAGAAGGTTCGGCTATCGGCGGCTCTTCGTGCTGCTGCGGCGCGAAGGCGAGCCTTCCGGGATCAATCGGATCTGTCGGCTCTGCCGCGAAAAAGGACTGACGGTGCGCAGGCGAAAGGCCCGGCGAAAGGCGATCGGGACGCGCGCCCCGATCCTGGTCGAGGCGCGGCCCAAGGCGCGCTGATCGCTGGATTTCGCTTCGCGGACCTTCGGTTCGTTCCTGACCAGTTCCGGGCGGCCATCGCTTCCGGGGGCTCAACGTGGTCGACGACGTCACTCGGGAATGCCCCGCGGCGATCCCGGACACTGCGATCCCGGGGCGCCGTGTGGCGCGTGAACTGACGGCCCTCCCCGAGCGCCGTGGCAAACCCGGCAGGATCGTCAGTGATAATGGCTGACCAGGAACGCGATCCTGCGGTGGTGCTCGGAGCACCGGATCGAATGGCACGACATCGCGCCGGGCAAGCCCATGCAGAACCGTCGCAGGCTCTCTCGAACCGATGGCCTTCGCCTGCTCCACGTCGAAAGCCTCAATGGGCGGATGCGCGACGAGCTGCTCAACGAGACAATGCTTCGCAATCCGGCACATGCGCGCGTCGGGATCGCGGCCTGGGCCGAAGACGACAACACTGAGCGCCCCCATTCGGCCCTGGACGACCGAAGCCCCACTGACGACGCGCAGGCCCTGAGCACCGCAATCGCCCGCTCCGCCGCGCGAGATGAAAGCTCCCCGCGTCGGGCGATTGCTCAACCTGCGCCGATCGGCGTCAACAACAACCGGGCGCAAGTCGCGGCCGGAGGAAAGTTCAGTGGCAGGTCACGCGGGCGCAGCCTCGAAAGCAGGCTCCACTGAAATAATAGCAAAGCCCGCCCGGAGCCTGGATCTTCTATGCGCCCATAGAACCACATTCCCTTCAATTGTGATTGAAGGGAATGTGCGGCGCCTGTTAAAGGCGCTCCCCGGACGGAAGCGAATGCGCGCGGGGCCCCGTTATTCGTGACCTCGCATAAACCTCAGGCGTCAGATCTTGAGAGCAGCCGGGTTGATACGGCCCCGGCCTCAGCGGCCTTCGCTATCTTTTGAAGTGGGACGATAAAAAATCGGAGATTTCTCTGACTGCAAAGCGCTGGCTTCCGAAATCGGGGCATTGCTCATATCTGGGTGAGCCAGCCAGATTGGGCAGGCCCGGTATCTTTGACAGGCTCTGTTTGTCGCCACGGCAGCGCGTGACCGAAAAGTTTGCCGCAGAACAGGCTCTTTTGTAACTCATGTCGGTCAGTCTTCTTGCCCGGTGAATGTTCACGCACTGCTAAAAAGCTGGACCGGAAGCTGAGCGCAAAATGAAAAATTTGCGTAACCACTTATGGAAGCACGGATTTTTGGGGAAAACTGGTGCCCCCAGACGGAATCGAACCGCCGACCTTCTGATTACAAATCAGCTGCTCTACCTGCTGAGCTATAGGGGCACGGAGACTGGATAGCCTCAGGCGTGCTGCAGGTAAAGTCGTTTTGCGAAAAATATCCGCCCGTTAACCCATTCCGTCTGGCCTCATGCTACCAGAAGGCGAGTAGCTTTGCGGGCCGGGAACGCGGATGGGCCGAGCCGACTTTAGCGGGTGAAACCCTATACCAATGCGCAACCGGCAGTTTCACAATCTCCATTGTTCCTTTCGTCGGAAATTGATTTCTATGATCGCATGTGAATCACTGCGTATGTCATCCAGTTCCATTGTCGGAGAAAAAAACCTCGGAGAAAATCATGTCAGAGATACGTTTGTTTGAGTGTGCCTGCGGTCATAAACTGCGCTTCGGCTCGCAAAGATGCGGGTGGTGCTATGAGCGTACGAGTTTAGTCAATCGTCGTGAATTCTGGATGATTTCCGGACTTGGAGTGGGTGTCAGTGCGGTCGCTTTGATCGCGGCGCTGACCTGACGGCAGATTGAGAGGGCGGGGCCGGGGCTGAAGTTTGCCCGTCCCTGGCCCTCTTTGCGCTTCAGTGTTGAGAAAAGAAAACGGCCCGTTGCATCTGCAACGGGCCGTTTTCTTGTGGTACCGCCTCCCCGGCTCGAACGGGGGACCTCCGGATCCACAATCCGGCGCTCTAACCAACTGAGCTAAGGCGGCACTGAGGGGTGTTTAGCCTCAGCCGCAGGGGGATGCAAGAGCAACTTGCAGAATTTCGCAGGCAACCGGCAGAATATTTACGTTAAGATTGCTTCATAAGCTGCTGTGACGGCAAAGAAAAACGGCACCGCGATTGCGGTGCCGTTTCCCTTAAACCGGATCTGCCGGAAGGGCGGATCAGAGTTCGTCCAGAGCTTCAACAGCTTTGGTCAGATCGTCTTTCGAGACTTCCTTGTCAGCCACTTTGGCAGCCGAGAGGATGTGGTCGACGACTTTATCTTCGAAGATCGGCGCGCGCAGCTGTTGCTGGGCCTGCGGGTTCTTCTGGATGAATTCGAAGAACTGACGCTCCTGACCCGGATACTGACGGGCCTGGGCCAGAACGGCCTGGGTCAGCTCAGCATCGGTGACCTGAACGTCGGCTTTACGGCCGATTTCAGCGAGCAGCAGGCCCAGACGGACGCGGCGCTCTGCCAGGGTTTTGTGCTCATCCGAGACTTCGATCGCACCGTGGTTGTGATCGTGAACCTGCGGGTTTTCTTCGTGCCAGAGCTGGTGAGCGATCTGGCTGGCTTCGGCTTCCACCAGCGAGGGCGGCAGGTCGAATTTCACCAGAGCGTCGAGCTGGTCGAGCAGGCCGCGCTTCAGCACCGCGCGCGAAGCACCGGTGTATTCAGCTTCCAGACGCTCAGCGACCTGTTTTTTCAGGGCTTCGAGCGATTCTGCACCAAATTTGGTGGCCAGTTCGTCGTTGATCTCAGCTTCTTTCGGCGCCTTGACCGCTTTCACGGTGCAGGCGAAAACAGCAGCTTTGCCAGCGAGATGCGCTGCGCCGTAGTTTTCCGGGAAGGAGACGTTGACCGAGACTTCGTCACCGGCTTTTGCGCCGACGAGCTGCTCTTCAAAGCCCGGGATGAACGAGCCCGAACCCAGGGTCAGCGGATAGTCTTCGCCGGCGCCGCCTTCGAATTCCACGCCGTCAACCGAACCTTTGAAGTCGATGACAACCTGGTCGCCGTTTGCAGCAGCGGTGCCTTCGGCAGCATCTTCGAAGTTCTGAGCCGATTTCGCGAGGTTCGAGAGAGCCTCTTCCATCGCAGCGTCGTCCGCTTTGACGACCAGACGCTCCAGCGAAACGCCCGAGAGGTCCGCTTCCGGGATTTCCGGCAGAGCTTCATAGGTCATCGCAACGACCAGCTCATCGCCTTCTTTCCAGGTTTCGCCGTTCTGCATCTCGACTTTCGGCTGCAGAGCCGGACGGTCACCCGATTTCTCGAAGTGCTCGTTCATGGCGCCGTCGATGGCGTCCTGCATCGCATCGCCAAGCAGGCGCTGGCCGAACTGCTTGCGCAGAATCGCCATCGGCACTTTGCCCTTACGGAAACCTTTGACCTCGACGTCGGGCTGGGCTTCGAGCAGTTTCGCCTCGACCTTAGCGTCGAGTTCAGCCGCGGTCACGGTGATCGTGTAGCCGCGCTTCAGGCCTTCATTCAGGGTCTCAGTGACCTGCATGGTGCGTCCTTCTATATCCATATGGTGCGGGTGGAGGGACTTGAACCCCCACGCCTTGCGGCGCCGGAACCTAAATCCGGTGCGTCTGCCAATTCCGCCACACCCGCATCGTTCACAAAGGCAGGGCCAACCCAAGGGGCGGCCCCGCATTCCGCGCCCTTCTAGCAAAGCCATGACGCGGATGCGAGAGGAAAATCAGGCTCACACCCCGCCAATCTGTCAGTTAACGCGGGGGCGCCGGGGGCAGGGCGCGGATGGCCGTCAGGATCCGCTGGCGGATCGGCCCGAGGGCGGCGTCCGACCAGATCATCCGGCGGCCTTTGTGATCGACAATCAAGGCCCCCTCGGGCGCTTTCACCAGCTCTTCGGGTTTGACCGCATCGCCCGGCAGCGTCACCGCCGTCAGCCCGGCCCGGCGCTTTCGCACGAAGGGCAGGGCGGCATAGGCGCGGCTCGCCCAGGTCCAGGGCAGCATGAATTCGGTGGGCATTTTCACCGCAAGGCTCTTTGGGATCTCGCGGATCACATCCTGGGCAGACCAGCTGATAAAGCGCTCATCCGCGCGCATCGGGTGGAAATTGCACTCCGGGTAGTCCTTCAGCAACGCCTGAAAGCGCGCCGCGATATAGCCGGTCTCAGCGGGGTGGAACGCCACGAGCGAGGAATTCCCCCGCGCATAGCGCCGCCCCTTTGTCAGTTTATAGGCCAGCCGCCCGGGCCAGCCAAAGGGCAGCGGCGTGCTGCGGAAAAGCGCCACGGTTTTTGGCGTCGCCAGCAGATCGACCAGCGCGGCGGGATCTTTCAGAAAAAGCGTGTCGAGGTCACTGAAAAGCGCCGGCATATCCGCCGGAATCAGCCCTTCGGTAAACATCGCAAGCTTCGCCTGACAGCCTGAGCGCAGCAGAGGCGGCAGCAGCCAGCCCTCAGGGAAGGGGCGCTGCAGCACGTCTTGCGGCAGCCCGTCACGGGCCCGGTCGGTGATCACCTCCACCCGCGCAAGGCTTGGGGACAGCGCCCGCGCCGCGAGGATGATCCGGCTGAGATCCGCGCCGCCGTATTTATCGCCCCAGACGATCAGCACAAGTTGCCAGGGACGGGCGGGGGGCTGGCTCATAACTCACTCCGGCAGCATCATTACCATTCAGGGCTGAGTTAAGACGGATCACAGGAAAATGCGAGAGGGAGAGAGGCAGTCCTTTTGCCATGGCCCGTGCCGCCCCTGCGGGCGGGCCTTAATTTATGGCAGATCGGGGTGGATCCGGGCGTTTCAGGGGCTCCTGCGGCGGGGCCTTGCCCGCTGACAGCCATGTTAACGCAATCATCATAGACAGAGGGTCCGGTGCGCCCTAAAGGGGGGCACAGACCTCACTCTCCCCCAAGATCAGGGATCAGACATGCGCGCGACGAAGACCGTCCAGAAAATTCTTGCGAATTACGAAGGCGAAACCCCCGGCGTGAAAGCCAACCTCTGCCGCATGCTGATGGCCGGCAAGCTTGGCGGCACCGGCAAAATGATCATCCTTCCGGTGGACCAGGGCTTTGAGCATGGTCCGGCCCGTTCGTTTGCGGCCAACCCGGCCGGCTATGACCCCCATTACCACTACCAGCTGGCAATCGATGCAGGCCTCAATGCCTATGCAGCGCCGCTCGGCCCGCTGGAAGCCGGTGCAGATACCTTCGCCGGTCAGATCCCGACCATCCTGAAGGTGAACTCGGCCAACTCGCTGATGTCCGCGACCTCGGGCAAAAACCAGGCGATCACCGCCTCGGTGGATGATGCGCTGCGTCTGGGCTGCTCGGCCATCGGTTTCACCATCTATCCGGGCTCGGACTGCCAGCTCGATATGTATGAAGAAATCGTCGAGATGCGCAAAGAGGCTGCGGCCAAAGGCGTGGCCACGGTGATCTGGTCCTACCCGCGCGGCGAAGCCGTCACCAAAGACGGTGAGCTGGCGATCGACGTGGCGGCCTATGCGGCGCATATCGCGGCGCTGCTGGGTGCGCATATCATCAAGATCAAACTCTCGACCGACCATCTGATGCTGCCGGAAGCGAAGAAGGTCTACGAAGAGAAGCAGATCGACGTTGCGACCCTTGAGGCCCGCGTGCGTCACTGCGTGCAGTCCTCGTTCAACGGCCGTCGCCTGATCGTCTTCTCGGGCGGTGCGGCGAAAGGCACCGACGCTGTTTACGACGACGCCCGCGCGATCCTCGCCGGCGGCGGCAATGGCTCGATCATCGGCCGCAACTCGTTCCAGCGCCCGCGCGAAGACGCGCTGGCGATGCTGGCGAAGCTGGTTGAGATCTACAAAGGTAAAGCCTGATCCTTCGGGCGCAAGCCCCTGGATCGGACACGTCAAAGGCAGCATCCCCCGATGCTGCCTTTTTTCATATATTCCCGGCAGTCTGATCTGATGCACACAGACTGTGCGATCGCGGCTCTCGCCCCGGCGGGGTCGGCAGGGCAGATGTCGGGCAATGGTTACGGGGATAAAGATGTCTTTAAAGAATACGCCGCGCAGTTACGGCCGCCTGGCCCGCGGGCTGCACTGGGCCACGGCTCTGCTGATTTTGACCACCTTTCCGCTGGGCTGGTATGCCGAGGGGCTGCCCTACGACAGCTCGGAAGCGCTGGCCTGGAAGGCCGGGGTGTTCTCGCTGCATAAAACCCTGGGGATTGCGGCCTTTTTCACCGGGCTGACCCGCATTCTCTGGGCCCTGACCCAGGTGCATCCGGTTCCGGTCAATCCGGAGTATCGCGCGGCCAACTGGCTGGCGGCGCTGGTGCATTATGGCCTCTATGCCGCCCTTCTTCTGGTGCCGCTCGCGGGCTGGGTGCATCATGCCGCGGCTGAGGGCTTTGCGCCGATCCTCTGGCCCTTTGGTCAGTCGCTGCCGATGGTGCCGAAATCGCTGGCGCTGGCGGATGCGGCGGGGATGGCGCATGTCATTGCGACCAGGGTGCTGCTGGCCCTGCTGATCCTGCATATTGCGGGTGCCATGAAGCACGCGGTGATTGACCGGGACGGCACGCTGTCGCGGATGCTGACCGGACGCGCGGCCGGCGCGCCCGGATCCAAATCCCGTGGTGCGGCGCTTGCGGCAGCCGTTCTTTGGGGCGGAGCGGCGGTTCTGACCGGCGCGGCCGTCAGCTACAGCCCCACCGCAGAGACCCCCGCCGCCCCGCGCGTGCAATCCGTGGCGGCAGCTGAGCCAGGGGCCTGGCAGGTTCTCGATGGCAGCCTGAAGATTGCCGTGGTGCAGATGGGCAGCCGGGTTGAGGGGGAGTTCGCCTCCTGGGATGCGGCGATCCGGTTTGATCCGGCTGCAACGGAAGGCAATGAGGCAGAGGTCCGCATCGCGCTGGCCTCGCTGAAACTCGGGGCCGTCTCCGATCAGGCGACGGGTCCGGATTTTCTGAATGCCGCCGCTTTTGCTGAAGCGCGCTACACCGCCCGGCTGCGTCCCGAAGGGGAGAACTGGCTGGCCGAGGGTGAGTTGCTGCTGAATGGCCGGAGCCTGCCGCTGAACATGTCCTATACCCTCACCCCTGAGGAGGGGGTGACGCGGATGTCAGGGCGCACAACAATAGACCGGCGCAGTTTTGGCATCGGGGAGAACTATCCCGATGAAGCCAGCGTGGGATTTGTGGTCGAAGTTCTGGTCGATCTGACGGCAGTGCCTGCAACAGCATCGCCGGAAACGGGGGAGTGATGTGTTCCATCTGCCACAATACGGGATATGCCGTATTGTTCTGAGGGCAGGTTGCGCAGAAAGATAACGGAAGATCCCTCCGGGGGCGGAGGGGTCTTCGGGCAGCGGGTGAAGGGCGGGGCGGTGGCGAAGCGTGCAGAGCGTGGACTTCGGGCGTATCAGCTTCCCCTGTTAACACTGGGGGCGGGGCTGCTGCTGGCGGCCGCGCTGACGCATCTGGTCTACCGCTATGAAAACGACCGGCTGCGCCACAGCGCTGAGCGGCGGCTGACCGATATTGCGTTTCAGATCGGCAGTCGGGTGGACCGGATCAATGTCGTGCTGCAGGTCTCGCGTTCCTTTCTGGAAAGCCGCAGCGGCAATGCCATTACCCGCGACCGCTTTGTGCGCTACCATCGGCACCTGCAGGACGCGGGCATGCTGGAAGGGATGCAGGGCCTTGGCTTTGCAGCCCTTCTGCCGCAGGGCGACAGCGCCGCGACCGAGGCCCGCATCGCAGAGGATTACGGCCTGACCCGCAGGCTCTGGCCCGCGCCCGCAGCCGGGCGGCTGCATTCGGCGATTACGCTTCTTGAACCGCCGAATGCGCGCAATCTGGCAGCGCTTGGCTTTGATATGATGTCGGAAGACATCCGCCGCGCCGCGATGGAGGCGGCGATGGTGACAGACCAGCCGCAGCTGACCGGTCCGGTGACCCTCGTGCAGGAGATCACTGATGAACGTCAGACCGGAGCGCTGATCTATCTCTACCTCAAAAGCGATATGAACAACGAACTGCCGGGCTTTCTTTATGCGCCTTTGCGGCTCGGCTCGCTGTTTGAGACGGTGTTGCAGGGCCGCTATGACGGCTATGCCCTGCGCATCGCCGATGCCGAAGAGCCGCAGATTCCGCTTTATGAGACAGAGGGTTATAACGAGACCCCGGATCTGCGCGGCGCGGCCTTCCGGCGTCTGGAAGCGGCGGGCCGTGTGTGGGAGCTGAGCCTGCGCGATCCGCGGATGAACAGCAGCTGGCGCAGTCTGCCGATGACCTTTGTGGTGGGCGGCCTTGCGCTGATCTCGGCGATGCTGGCGGCGGCGGCCACCCATTCGCTGCAGGCCTATCTGCGCAATGCGCGCGAACTGGCAAAGGTTCAGCGCCGCATCCTGGCCCAGAAGGACCTGCATCTGCGTGAGATGTCGCACCGTCTGAAGAACGTGCTGGCGCGGGTCTCTGCCATTGCGCGCCAGACCGCCAACCGCTCCGAGGATCGCAGCAGCTTTCTGCGCTCGTTCAACGGGCGTCTGCAGGCGATGGCCGCAGCCCAGGATCTGCTGACCCGTGCGGCCCCCGAGGGCACCTCGCTGCGCGGTCTGCTGATGGCGGAGCTGAACCAGCTTTACGGCGACAGCCCCTCCAATGTCTCTGTCGAGGGAAGCGATATCCACCTCACCAGTGAGCAGACCGAGGCGCTTGGGCTTTGCATCCATGAGATGGCCACCAATGCGCTGAAATATGGCGCAGGGACGCTGCCGGGCGGGCAGATCGCCATTCGCTGGGATCTGGACGGCACATCGCTGCATCTGATCTGGGATGAGGTCACCGCCGCCCCGGTTGCGCCGCCGGAAAAGCCGGGATTTGGCACGCGGCTGATGGACAGCTGTGTGCAGGGCACGCTGAATGGTCACATCGGTAGGGAATTCCATACCCATGGGCTGACAATCCGAATTTCTTTTCCGCTTCAGCGCATTAGTTGAATTTGCCGCCCAAATTTCATGGGAACCCACGCCGCGGTTGCGGCGTTGTTGAGCTGTGAATGTAAGAGTTGTCCTCTGCAGGCAAAGATCCCGGGCGTCGTTGCCTCGTGGTTCGGGATCTGCGTCCGCAGCGGGTAGCCCGCCTCCTGTATCGGGGCGGTTGCGTAGCGATCAGTGTGCCGGAGGTTTCCCCGGAAAAGTTTGGTATCGAGTGATGCTGCCCGTGGCCTTTCGGCCTGGAGATTGAAGGTCTTTATACATTGTTAAGAGTGTCTCGGGTATCTCTCGGGTAACCGGCCATCTGGCCGTCGCGTGACGGTCTGACTTTGACCGTCAGGCAATGCGTGTCGGGAATGTGTGGTACGAGTGACAGGGTCTGCCTTCGGGCGGACCCTTTTTTATGAAAATGCGCCGCTGAGAGGCGCGCGCCACGGCGGAATTTGCGCGCAGCCACGGCGTGAAGGCCGGGAACCTCTTTCTCCACGCGAGGGTTAAAGCTGTGCAGCCCCGCTGATCCTGCCCGGGATTTTCCGGTGGGAGGGCAGGGGCGGGGCGATCTGAGAAAGACGATTACCAATGCCCGCAAGGGCAGGAGAGGTTTAAGATGGCTAAGAGCGACGAGTTGAAAGCTGATCTGCAGAATGCCGCGAAAGACGTGCGCAGTGGCGTGACTGAGGCGAAGGACCGCGTGGCGGACGCCACGAAAGACGCCGTGGCTGAGGGCAAAGAGGCGGCTTCTGATCTGGCAGCGCGCGCCTCGGATGCGGCGGGCTCGGCCGCTGACAGCCTGCGCAGTGCCGCCGGACATGGCGCGGATATGGCCAAAGACGTTCTCGCGGGCACCCGTGAGGCGCTGAATGCCACCGGCGAGAAAGTCGCCGATACCCTGCGCTCGGCCCGCGATCATGCCGATCTGAAAGCCGTTCAGGACAAAGTGACGGAGGCCGTTGCCGCCACCGCCGAGGCGCTGCGCGACACCCGCATCAGCGATGTGGCCGGTGATCTGCGCGAGTCGGCGCGGCGCAATCCGGGCATGTTCATTCTCGGCGCAGCCGTGGCCGGTTTCGCGCTTGGCTGCTGGATGCAAAGCTCTGCCACCCGCTCGCGCAGCGATGACATCCTCCGGAGGCTGCGCTCGTGACCCAATCCGGCCGGGATCCGCGGCTGTCGGGCCTGGTCGGGCCCTTCATCGCGGTCTTTCGAGTGCTCTCGGCGGCAGGCGGTCTGCTTTCAACAGAGGCAGCCCTGGCCAAGGCCGAAGCGAAACAGGCAGCGGGCGATGTGGTCCGCGGCCTGGTCATGGTGCTGGTGGCCGCTGTGATCAGCATGGTGGCGCTTTACATGCTGGCGGAAGCCGGGGTTGAGGCGCTGATCTGGGCCGGGCTGACGCCGGGCTGGGCGCGGCTTGCCATGGGCGGCGGTCTGCTGCTGATCGCGCTGATCCTCGTGATGGTGGCGAAGGGGCGTTTCAATGCCTCGCAGCGCATGACCGGGCATATCGGTGAGCGGGTCAACAGCAATGTGGCGCTTGTGCGCCGGGAAATGGGGCCTCGCGATGTCTGAAAAAGCCCGTCTGGAACTTGAGGCCCGCCGCGCGCAGGCCGAACTCAGCGCGGCCCTGTCGGAGTTGCGCGGCACGCTTGAGCCCGCGGTTCATCTGGTGGAAAAGGGGGCCGAAATGGCGGGGGCCGGTCTGGAGCGCGGCGCGAAACTGCTGGGCGCGGTCAGTTCGGCCGGTGGCTCGGTCGCCGGAACCGCGCAATCCGTGGCGCAGAAGCTTTCCGATGCGGCGGCCCCTTTGACGGGTCATGCCTCCGGAGAGGAAAGGGCCACCCAGGTCGCCAGTGCGGCCGGAGCCGCAGGGCTGGCCGGGGTTGCGATCTGGGGCGTGAAGCGGCTGCTCTCCAAAGGAGACAGTGCCGATCCGGTGCCGGACGGCCCGCTTCCGGCGGTGCTCGACGCGCTTTTGCCGCGCCGGTCGGCGGATCTGACCGACAAGGGCGGTGCCTGGCTTTCAGAGGCCGACAGCCTGCGCCGTGAAGCCGACCGACAGCTCAATAAAATTGAGCGGGCTCTGGCGCGCGGTAAAGGCGATCCGGATGATCTGATCGCCCACCGCGATGAGGTGCTGGAGACCCTGACAAACGGGCTGAAGATCACCTTTTCGCGCGGCCTTGAGAAGCTTGATCCGGCGACCCGCACCCATGTTTTGCAAAAACGCGGTGAGGACTATGCCGCCCATCTCGCGCAGCTTGAGGCTGAGGCGGGGGGCGGGGGGCTGACCGGGGCGCTGCGGCGCCACCCCCTTCTGACCGGGGGCGCGGTGCTCGTGGCCGGGGCGGCAGCGGCTTATCTTTTGCCGCGCGGCGCCGTGACGGCTGCGGCGGGCAAGGCGGCGCCGGTGGTGGGCTCGCTTGCCAAAGACGTAGCCATAGGTGCGGTCAGCAGGACCGGGCTTCTGGGCAGTCTGGCCGGGTTGGCACTGAAACGGATGATGCAAAAGCCTGAGCCTGAGGCGCAGGCCCCGCAGCCCACGCTTCTGGCCTCGGATCAGCCTGGGGTGCCGCGTTCGGCTATGGTGCTGGATCAATATGGCGCCCCTGCGCAGCGATAAAAAAAGCCCCGGAGAGATCCGGGGCTTTTTCGTCAGAGGTCGGCTTCCGTCAGCAGGGGATCATCTTCGCTGGGCAGGCGGATGATGTTTTGCCGCGCCAGATCATTGGCGAGATCAATCAGCTTGTCCTGCGCATCGCGGGCATCGCGGGCGCGCACCGGCCCAAGGGCGGCCATCTCTTCCAGCAGCATCTCGCGGGCGCGCACGGTCAGTGCTTCGATAAAGCGGTCGCGGATGCCCTTTTTCGCGCCGCGCAAAGCCAGCGGCACCACCGGCCCCTCGGCCGAGCGGATAAGCCGCGAAAGCGAGTTCTGATCGAGCCGCGCCAGATCGTCGAAGGTGAACATCTTTTGCTTGATCGCGGCAAAGGCCTGGGGGCTTTGCGCCGCCAGCGTGCCGGAGATCTCCTCAAAGAGACCACTGTCGAGCTTGTTGAACATATCGGCAATCCGCTGGTGCGGATCGGGCCCGGTGCGGCGCGAGACCGAGCGCAGGAAGTCTTTCTCCAGCGTCTCCTCCAGCACATCGATGGAAAACCGCGGCAGGGTCTCCAGCGCAATCATCCGCCCGACGATCCCGGTCATGCGGTCGCGCTCAAACAGCGGCAGGACCCGGGCGGCGACATCGGGTTTCACCCGGCTGAGGATGGCGGCGATGGTCTGATCCGTCTCACCCGAGAGATAGGTGTGGATCATCTGCTCATTGAGGGTGGCGAAGGTCTCCCAGATATTGCGCCCCGAAGCCGGGCCACGGATCTCGGACATGATCTCGCTGACCTTTTGCTTGGGCAAAAAGCCCGCAAGCATCCGCTCGGCAATTTCAAAGGAGCCAACGACGCCGCTGGCGCCGACGATCCCGGCCTGAAACTCAACCAGCACTTCTTCCACGGCAGAGGCGGGGATGGTGCCCAGCAGCGCCATGGCCTGGGTGATCTGCTGGATTTCCGCCTCATCCAGCTGGCTCATCAGCTCAGAGCCGCGCTCTTCGCCGACGCACAAAAAGAGGACGGCTGCTTTTTCAACACCGCGCAGCGAGACATATTCGGGGGTATATTTCATGCGTCAGGAGCCTGCATAGGATTGCATGAGCGAGCCGGCCAGCATGAACCAGCCATCGATCAGCACAAAGAAAATCACCTTAAAGGGCAGCGAGATCATCACCGGCGGCAGCATCATCATACCCGCGCCCATCAGCACCGATGAGACCACCAGATCAATCGCAATGAAGGGCAGAAAGATCAAAAAGCCGATGGTGAAGGCGCGGCGCAGCTCAGAGATCATGAAAGCCGGGACCAGCACCGACCAGGGCGTCTCTTCGCTGAGCGTGACCACCGGGCGCTCTTCACCGCTGCGCGAGGCATTGATGCTGAGGAAAAGATCGATGTCTTTTTCGCGGGTATTGGCGGCCATGAACTGATGGAAGGGCGCGATGATGCGCGGGAAGGCCGTCTCTTCGTCCAGCGTGCCCTCGATCATCGGGGCCAGCCCGTCCTCCCAGGCGGTCTCAAAGACCGGCTGCATCACGAAAAGCGTCATGAAGAACGCCAGCGCCGTGATGACCATATTGGGCGGTGACTGCTGCAGCCCAAGCGCCGAGCGCAGCATGGAAAACACAATCACAAAGCGGGTGAAGGAGGTCATCACCACCAGCATCCCCGGCGCCAGCGACAGCGCCGTCATCACCCCGATCAGCTGAATGACCCGGCCCGAAAGCGGCGCCGTGTCAGAGCCGGGCTCTGCCATGGCCCCCGACAGCCCCTGCAACAGGCCCGACAGGTCCTGCGCAAAGGCCCCTGTGGCCGCGACCACAAGGCTGAGGGTAAGGAGCGGCAGAAGGCGGCGCATCTGCATGGCTTAAAGCTGCGAGAGGTAGTCTTTGACGATCTCGGTCAGCGTGACGCCAATCCGGTTTTCGCCGACTTTCACCAGATCGCCGCGCGCCACCAGGCGGTCGTTGATCATCACATCCACCGGCTCACCGATCTTTTTGTCCAGCTCAATTACCGAGCCGCGCGACAGCGCCAGCAGCTGATTGATCGGCATGCGCGAGCGGCCCAGCACGATCTGCACATCAAGATTGACGTTGAGCATCGCGCGGATGCTGCTGTCGTCGGCCTTGCCGGTGTCACCGGCGGCCAGAAGCTGGGCCATGAATTCAGGGCTGTCCGTGGTCATCTGATCCCTCCGTCGTGGCCTGTGCCGCCTCACGCGACAGCAGGTCCAGGGTTGCGAGGATCTCCGTCAGGAGCGCCTCGGGGTGAAAGTCGGCATGACCCGCAGTCCAGCGCGCGCGGGCAGCACCCGGGGCCAGATCTTCCGCGGGCAGCAGGCGCAGCGCCGCGCCGCCTGCGGTTTGGGTGGTGGCAAATTCGCTCTGCAACCGCGGCAGGGCCGCGGGCGGCACTTCCAGCGTCAGCCCGCCCGGACCCTCCGCCAGCGAGAGCGCCCGGCGGCAAAAGGCCTCCAGGCGGCGCGGACCGAAACGCGGGCCAAACTCGGGCAACAGGCGCTCAGCAAGGGCGCGGGTCAGCCCGATCAGATCGCGCTCGCGTTCTTTGCGGTGATGGCTGAGAGCGCCGCGCAGGGCCGCGATTTCCGGGGCCAGGGCCGCAAGGCTGGCCGTCGCGCGGGCCGAGCCCTCTTCTTCGGCGGCGCGCCGACCCTCAGTCAGCCCCGCGGCATGGCCCTCGTCGCGGCCCTCCGTCCGGGCGCGGGCCAGCTCGGCAGCAAGCTCTTCTGCGGTCAGGCTGACCCTGATGGGCAGCTCGGGCAGGTGCTGCGCGGCGGCGGGCAGGGCCGCCGCGTCTTCGGCGTCAAAATCGCGGTCAAAGAGAAAGGACATCGCGCGTCAGTGCTTCTGGTTCAGCCAGATACGGATCTGGCGCAGCGCGGCATCGCCGTCTTTTTCCACAAGGCGGCCCAGCTCTTCGATCTTCTGACGGGTGACCCCGCCGCGCACCGAGGAGATGGCCACGAAGTCGCTGTCATCCCCCGCCTCAGGGTCTGCGGCGTCACCGGCGGCGCGTTCGGCACCCTCTGCCTGGTCAGGGACCTCGGCAGCCTCAGCTTCAGCCTCCGTGGCGGGCAGGGGGGTCGCCTCAGGTTCCGGTGTGCCCGACGCGGGGCGGCTCATAAAGCGGTTGATCACCGGGCGCAGGCCAAAGACCAGGATGGCCACCATGGCGAGTGCGACAATCCAGCGCATCATGCCGGGGATATGGCCAAGCAGCGATTCCGCCACGCTGGCTTCCGGCGCATTGGGCAGCACGCCGCCGTCTTCGATAAAGCGCAGGCTGTCGAGGGTCAGGCTGTCGCCGCGGCTCTCATCAAAGCCCATGGTTGAGCGCACAAGCTGGCTCAGACGCTCAAGCTCTTCGGGGCTGCGGTCGCGGTAGCCGCTGTCATCCGAGGTGCCGTTGACCAGAACCGCGACCGACAGACGGCGCAGCCCGCCCGGCTCAATCACCGTCTCAGACCGGGTGGAACCAATCTCAAAGCGGGTCTCATCTTCCTCGCGGCTGCGATCCTCAGAGCGTCCGCCACCGGCGTCAGAGGCACCGCCCGCACCGGGAAGATTGTTCAGCACATCAAGGCTTTGCGCCGATTTCTCGCTGTTCTTTGCGGCCTCACTGACCGAGCGGGTCTGACGCGCCACGCGGCCGTCAGGATCAAAGCTTTCGCGCAGGATCACTTCGCGCGTGGTGGCAAGCTCTGCCGCCACCCGCACGCGGACATTCCCGGCACCGACACGGGCCGAAAGGATCTGCTCAATATTGCGCACGAGGCGCTCTTCCATGGCGATGCGGGCCCCGTGAACGGCACCGCTGCCATCGGCGCTGTCGCCGTCAGCCGCCAGGATCGTCTCGCCCGAAGCCGAGAGCACCGTCACCCGTTCCGGCGAGAGGCCGGGCAGGGCGGCGGCGACCAGACTGCGCACCGAAAGCGCCTGTTTGCGCTCCAGCGTGGTGCCGCGGCGGGTGCGGATAATGACGGCAGCGGAAGGCTCAGGGCGGTCGGCGGAAAAGGCCTCACGTTCGGGCAGCACCAGATGAACGCGGGCGGAATCGACCACATCCAACGTTTGAACAGACCGCGCAAGCTCGCCCTCCAGCGCGCGCAGGCGGTTCACCTGCTGCAGGAAGGTATTCATGCCAAGGCCGCTCTGGTTGTCGAAAAGCTCCCAGCCCGGAACACCTTCGGCGGCAACTCCGGCCTCCGCGAGGGCCATCCGGGCGCGGGCAATATCAGTTTCCGGCAGACTGACAAGGGTGCCATCGGGCGAGACGCGCGGCTTAAACCCGGCCTGCTCCAGCGCGCGCACCATGGCGGCGCCTTCTGAGGCAGAGAGATCGCCTGCCAGCGGGCGATAAACCGGGGCCAGCACCACCGACAGTCCGAAAAGCACGGCGGCCATGATGGCCAGACCGGTCGCACCCAGAGCGATCAGCCTGCCGCGTCCGAGAGAGGCAAGATTGGCCAGGATCTGTTTCACGCCTGCAGTCCACCCGTCATGTATAGATTCCTCTCAGCCGCACTTAGCATGTATAGTTTAAAACACTGACTTGCTATTCTTGTTATTCTTGAACTAAGCGAGAGTAAATAGACGGTTAATGGAGGCATCTATGGCGACCGGACAGCCGGCAACGGATCAGAAGGGCAAAAGCACCGGGGGCAAAAACCGTATGCGGTGGGTGCTGGCCGGAGCTTTTGCCATTCTGGTGGTGGGTATCTCCGCAGGCGCAGGCATCTGGCGCATGCAGCAGCCCGCCGTGGTCACCGAGGGCCAGACCATCAGCGCCGCCCGCGCCGCCAGCGGCCAGATCCTGCTGCCGGTGGGGCGGATTACGGTCAATGTCACCGCCAGCGGGCTTTCGGGCGATCGCCGCAGCCGCTTTCTGGTGATCGAGCCGACGCTGCTTTATGACGCGGCCTTTGACGCAGGCGCAGAGGGCCGCCGCATGGCCGATCTGCAACCCGCGCTGCGCGACAGCTTTATCGAATATCTGTCGCAGCTGCATGAGGACGATGTTTACGGCAGTGCCGGTCTGGCGGATCTGCGCCATGAACTGCTGCGCCGCGCCCGCCTTGTGACCGCCTCTGAGGCGCCGATCAGCATTCTGCTTCAGGACTTCGTGCTGCAATGACCGATGAGATCCGCCTCGACACCCCCGAGCCGCAGCGCGCCGATGACAGCGGCTTTGAGCCCATGGGGCTGAGCCCGCCGCGTCCGCTGGAAGAAGAGATCATCGCCCGCGCCTCGGCCAATCATGAGCCGCTGCCGATGCTTGATGTGATCTGCGCGCGGATCGCGGCGGGCTTCAGCCCGATGCTGAAAAGCCAGAACGGCTTTCTGAGCGAGACCGACGCGCGGGCGCCGCATTATGACAGCTGGGGCCATGCCCTGGCCGGGCTGCACCGCGACAGCTGTGCGGTGATCGGCCAGTCGACCTGGGGCGGGCCGGTGCTTTTCGCGCTCGATCCGCAGTTTCTCCATGCGGTGATGGCGGTGATGCTGGGCGGCGCTCCGGGGCGCGACGCTCCGCCGCAGCGCGCCCCCACGGTGCTGGAAAAGGCCTTTGCCGCCCGTCTGCTGGGCCAGGCCGCCCAGGAAGCCGAGCAGCATTTCAGCCGCATTACCGAGGTGGGTTTCCGCCTTGAGCCGATTGAGAGCCCGGTACAGATCGCTTCGCTGCTGGCCGGGAGCGCGCAGGTTGCGGTCTTTGAGATGCAGGTGACGCTGGGCTCGGTGACCGGCCTTCTGACGATCCTGCTGCCGCTCGACACGCTGGAGCCTGCGCGGGCGCATCTGGGCAAGATGTTTCTCGGTGAGCGGCTGGGGGGCGATGCCTCCTGGCGCGATCACTTTGCCGGACAGATCGGCACCGCCACCCTGCAGATTGAGGCCGAACTTCACCGTCTGCCGCTGCCGCTGGCGGAAGTGCTGTCCTGGAAGCCGGGGGTCACGCTGGATCTGGGCATCACGCTCGGGACCGAGGCCACGCTGCGCTGCTCGGACCGGGCGATCCTGCATGGGGTCACGGGGCGGCGCAAAAACGGCAGGGTTGCGGTGAAGATCACCCGCGAGGCGGGAGAGCCCGCGCCGCGGGGGGATGATGATGATCTCCTGGGCGATTGATGCGCTGATCCTGGTGCTGCTGTTTGCGGCTCTGGGCTGGGGGTTGATCCTCGGGCGGCGCATCGCGCGGCTGCAGGCGGTGCTTGTGGAGCTTGCTCCCGTGCTCCAGGCCTTTTCCGATGCGGTCGATCAGTCTGAGCAATCGCTTGAGGCGCTGCGCAGCGAGGCCGACCGCCTTGAAACTGCCTCGCGCCGGCTGCCCGCCGATCTGCCCGCAACCGCAACCGCCTCAGCCGTGCCCGACCGCGGCGCGCTGGTGCGTTCGTTTTTTGAGACAGCCCGAAGAAAGGCCCGCGGATGAAGCGTGTTCTGATCCCGGCGGCCCTGCTGGCCGTGCTGCTGCCCGTCCTGCTGTCGGCCCAGACCGCAGCGCCTGTGGTGCTGGCCGATGGGGATGAGCCCAACGGCATGGCCGCGCTGGAGGGCGCACCTGCGCCCAAACCCAATGCCGAACAGTCGAAAATCGCCCAGGAACCCGGCCTTGCCGGAGAGCTGCTGGCGGCCATCGCGGCCGAGCGTCAGGCCCTGAGCGACCGCGCCGCGACGCTCGATCTGCGCGCGGCTGAGATCGGTTTCGCCGCCGCCGCTCTGGCAGAGCAGGAACGCCAGCTGACCGCGCTGAAGGGCGAGATCCACCAGCTTCTCGGGTTGGCCGAGACCCGCCACAGCGAGGATATCGCGCGGCTTGTGAAGATCTACCGCGCCATGAAGCCTGCCGAGGCGGCGGCGATCCTGTCGAATGCCGATCTGGAGGTGACGGTGCTGGTCATCGCCGCCATGCCCGAGCGCGATTCCGGCCCCATCCTTGCGCGGATGAATATGGTCCGTGCCCAGGCGGTCTCAAAAATCATCCTTGAGCGCTCACGCCTGCCGGGCGATCAGCGGCTTCTCAATCTGAAGATCAACTGAGCGCCGCAAAATCGGATCAGCCGCAGGCCCCGCGCCTGCGGCTTTTGCATGGTCAGGGCAGTCACCTCAGATCCCGCTCGTCTGCGTCTGCCGGGGGGGTAGTTGGGGGAGCGGGCCTCCGGGCCGGATCCGGCACTTGGGGATGTCGCTCAGCGCATTGGCCCGCAGTCCCGGCGCAAACGGATGCCGGATGCGCCATCATGATGCGAGACCGCGAAGCGGAAGGCCTGCGGTCCTCCTGTCAGGACTGCAGGCCCGGCAGGCCCGGCAGGCTTTGCAGGACCTGCCGGCGCGGCTCCCGGCGCATAGCAAAACGCCCCCGCAGATCCTGCGGGGGCGTTTCTCGTTTCCTGAATGGAGGGGTCTCAGTCCGCCGAGGCTTCGCCGAAGCGCAGACCTGCCGGGGCAGAGGTCATCTCAGGTGCCGCCACCGCGTCGGGCGTCCTGCCGCTCAGGACCGCATCAAGCTGCTCTTTGTCGAGCGCGTTTTCCCAACGGCTGACCACTACGGTTGCGACCGCATTGCCGATGAAATTGGTGATCGAGCGGCATTCCGACATGAAACGGTCCACGCCAAGGATCAGCGCCATCCCCGCCAGCGGCACGGTCGGCACCACCGAGAGGGTTGCGGCCAGGGTAATAAAGCCCGCACCGGTCACACCCGCAGCCCCTTTGGACGAGAGCATCGCCACCAGCAGCAGGGTGATCTGCTCGCCCAGCGAGAGGTCGGTGTTGGTGGCCTGCGCAATGAACAGCGCCGCCAGCGTCATATAGATATTGGTGCCATCGAGGTTGAAGGAATAGCCGGTCGGAACCACCATCCCCACGACCGGGCGCGCACAGCCGGCTTTTTCCATCTTCTCCATCAGACGCGGCAGGGCCGATTCTGAAGACGAGGTGCCCAGCACCAGCAGGATTTCCTCTTTCAGATAGCGGATCAGCGCCAGGATCGAGAAGCCGTTAAACCGCGCCACTGCACCAAGGATCACCAGCACAAAGATCGCCGAAGTGATGTAGAAGGTCAGCACCAGTTCCGCGAGGTTCACCACCGAGCCGATGCCATATTTGCCGATCGTGAAGGCAAAAGCCCCAAAGGCTCCGATGGGTGCCAGCTTCATCAGGATGTCGACCACCCGGAAGATCACCTGACCCGCCGCTTCAAAGAGACGCACGACCGGCTTTGCAGGCTCGCCCACCAGGATGACGCCCACACCAAAGAGGATCGCCACAAAGAGAACCTGCAGAATATTGCCCTCAGTGAAGGCCGAGATCAGCGTGGTCGGGATGATCTCCATAACAAAGCCCGTCAGGGTCGATTCATGGGCCTTGGCCGCATAGCCCTGCACGGCCGCCGGATCGAGGGTGGCGGCGTCAATGTTCATACCCGCACCGGGCTGAACCACATTGGCGACCACCAGGCCCACGATCAGCGCCAGCGTCGAGAAGACGAAGAAATAGCCAAAGGCCTTACCGGCCACCGAGCCCACGCCCTTCAGGTTTCCCATGCCCGCAAGGCCGGTCACGATGGTGATAAAGATCACCGGCGCGATGATCATCTTCACCAGTTTGATGAAGCCATCGCCAAGCGGTTTCAGATCGGCACCGAGCTGCGGCCAGAAATGGCCGATCAGCGCGCCGAGGATGATCGCCATGATCACCTGAATATAAAGAACGCGGTAGAAAGGTTTGCGGGCCGGTGTCCCGGCTCCGGCATCAGGGTTAAATTGCATGGGGGGCTCCTCCGGGCGCCATTACGTCACTGGCGGCAGAATAGTGATTCCGCGGGCAGGCCCCATTTTTCCGGTGATTTTCTCGGATCCCTTATTTTATTGGCCGGATCCTCAGGGCTTTCCCGGAAAATTGTGCGGTTTTCCACACACCCCGGATCTGGTAGTCTCAGATCTGATACAGTTTTGTGACGAGGTCCCTGCGCGCCATGCCCCGCCTGCCTGCCCGAACAGCGCGCCTGATCCCCCGTGTTCTCATGCTGGCCGGGGCCTGCCTTGCCGTCACCGCCGCCTTTGAGGTCAGCCGCCGCACCGTGCGCGCGGCGCTTTTGAATGAGGCGCAGATCATTGCGCAGTCGCGGGTGCAGACGCTGGAAAGCATTCTGGCGGTGCAGCGCGCCGTGGCGGGCACCCTTGCGGATGACGGCCTGGCCCGGGCGGCGCTGGTCAGCGGCGACAGCGGGCTTGCCGAAGAGGTCTCGCGCAAGCTGGCCTATCTGCGCGCCGAGACCGGCAGCACGATTATCTATCTGGTCGATACCAAAGGGCTGACGATCTCAGCCTCCAACTGGCAGGAGCCCGACAGCTTCGTCGGCGGCAATTACGCCTTTCGCGAGTATTTCCGCAAAGCCCTCACCGAGGGGGTGGCGCTGGAATATGCGCTTGGCCGTAACAGCGGGCGGCCCGGGCTTTATCTCTCGCATGACATCCGCGAGGGTGGCAGGCTTCTGGGCGTCATCGTCGTGAAGATGGAATTTGAGGCCATGGAGACCGGCTGGGCGCGCAGTTTGGCCCCGAGCCATGTCACCGACCCGACGGGCCAGGTTGTGCTGGCGTCTGATCCCTCTCTGCGTTTCCGCCGCCCCCCGGCCGCCGCGGGACGGCTTCAGGTGCAGGAGCCGGTCAGCGGCGCGGCGGGCTGGCAGCTGACACTTTATACCTCTGCTGCCGCGTCCTGGCGGGCAGGGGTTGCGGGCGGCCTTGTCATGGCCGCCATTCTGGCGATGGTCTTTGCCCTTGGCCGCAGGCGGCGGCGGATCTTTGAAGCGCGCCGTGCGGTCAAAGAGGCGACGCTGCAGTATCAGCGCGATCTGGAGCAGGCGGTCGAAGATCGCACCCGCCTTCTGAAGGCCGAAGTGGAAGAGCGCCACCACGCGGAAGAGCGTCTGGCCCATATGCAGGGCGAACTGGTCCAGGCCAACAAACTCGCAACCTTAGGCCAGGTCACCGCGGGGCTCGCGCATGAGGTGAACCAGCCGCTGGCGACCATTCGTCTGCTGGCCGATAATGGCATGGCCCTGCTGGACGATGATCCGGAAGAAACCCGGACCAACCTGCGCCAGATCGCAGGCATGACCGAGCGGATCGACCGCATCACCACGCAGCTGCGCGGCTTTGCCCGCAAAGCCACCGGCGAGTTGAAAGCCGTCCCCGTGCCGGAGGTGATTGAGGCCTCGGTGCTGCTGACGGCCTCGCGCCGCCGGGTGCGGGGGGCAACACTGGTCATTCGCGGCGATGATCCCGATCTGAAAGTCCGGGCCGAAGCCGTGCGGCTCGAGCAGGTGCTGGTGAACCTGATCCAGAACGCCCAGGAGGCGCTGCATGACACCCGCGATCCGGTCATCACCCTGGAGGTCACGGCGGATGAGACCACCGTCACCTTTGATCTGCGCGACAATGGCCCCGGCATTGAGCCCTGGATGGTCCCGCAGCTCTTCATGCCCTTCGCCACCTCGAAAAGCGAGGGCCTCGGGCTGGGGCTGGTGATCGCCCGCGATATCGCGCGTGACTTAGGCGGCGAGTTAAGCCTCGCCCCGCCGATCCCTGGCGAAGGCGCCCATTTCATTCTGAGGCTGCAACGCGCATGAGCGATAAATTCCTGGTCCGTCTGGTGGATGATGATGAAGACCTGCTGGCCGCAGAGCTGCAAAGCCTGAAGATCGCGGGCTTTCGCGCCGAAGGTTTCAGCGATCCGCGCAAAGCGCTGGAAGGCATCACGGAGGATTATCCCGGTGTGATCCTCTCTGATGTGCGGATGCCGGGGATGGATGGCTTTGAGTTTCATCGCCAGATCCGCGCCATTGACGAGGATCTGCCGGTGATCCTGCTGACCGGCCATGGCGATGTGCCCATGGCAGTAGAGGCAATGCGGGCAGGGGCCTGGGATTTTCTCACCAAACCCGTCTCGCTGGATCAGCTGACGGCGGCGCTGCGCCGGGCGGCGCAGGCCCGGGCGCTGGTGCTGGAAAACCGCAGCCTGCGGCAGATGAAAAGCCAGCCGCTGCCGGTGCGCGGCGATCTTCTGGGCGTGAGCCCCGTGGTCACGAGGCTGCGCGATGCCGCTGCACGCCTGGGCGAGGCCGGGATTGATGCGCTGATCACCGGGCCCACGGGGGCGGGCAAAGAGGCGCTGGCCCATGCCATCCAGGCCCTGGGCAGCCGCGCCAACCGCCCCTTCGTGCATGTCGCCTGCGACACGCTCGATGAGGGGCGCTTTGACAGCGAGTTCTTCGGGGCCGAGGCGGGCCATCCCGATGCGCCGCGCCACAGCCGCCTGGTGGGCCGGATTGAGAAGGCCCATCGCGGCACGCTTTATCTTGACCGGGTGGAGATGCTGACGGCGCCGCTGCAGGCGCGGCTTCTTCATGCCATTGAGACCCGCTCGTTCTGGGCGGCCGGGGCCACCAGCCCGCGCCCGCTGGATCTGCATGTGCTGGCCTCTACCTCTGCCGATCTTGGCGCGCTGGCGCGGGAGGGCAGTTTTCACGCCGATCTTTACTACCGTCTCTCGGGTGTCACGCTGCATGTGCCGCCGCTGGCGGAGCGGCGCGGGGATATCCCGGTGCTCTTTCGCGCCTTCCTGATAGAGGCCTGTCAGCGCTATAACCTGCCGGTGCCCGAGATCACGCCCTTTGTGCGCGCGCGGCTCGACAGCCATGACTGGCCGGGCAACGGGCGCGAGCTGCGTCAGTTTGCCGAAGCCCAGGCGCTTGGGCTGACCGGAAGTGAGGCAGGGGGGGCGGATGCGCCCACCGATCTCTCCGGCATGATGGCGCGCTATGAGGCGGGGCTTTTGCGTGAGGCGCTGCGGGCGACGAAAGGCAATGTCACCAGGGCCATGGCGCAGCTTAATCTGCCGCGCAAAACCTTTTACGACAAACTCGCCAAACACGGGCTTCAGGCCGAAAGCTTCCGCGACCGGGGCTGAAGCCCGGGCCTGAGCGTCGCGGCCCGCCCCCTTGCGCTTGCCCCAGAAGCAAGCATCCGCTAAGCCCGTGCAGCCAGACACGAAGGCAGATGAGGCCAGAAGATGACCAGGGAAAAAGCACCCCGACGCCCGCGCGCTGAGACCCCGAAAGGGTTTCGCGACTATTTCGGCGCGGAAGTGACCGAACGCAAAGCCATGCTCGATGCCATTGCCGAGGTGTATCATCTTCATGGTTTTGAAGCCCTGGAGACTTCGGCGGTGGAAACCGTTGAGGCGCTTGGCAAATTCCTGCCCGATGTGGACCGCCCCAATGAGGGTGTCTTCGCCTGGCAGGAAGAGGAAAAAGACTGGCTGGCACTGCGCTATGACCTGACAGCCCCCCTGGCGCGGGTTGCGGCGCAATACCGCAATGATCTGGCCTCGCCCTACCGGCGCTATGCCATGGGGCCGGTCTGGCGCAATGAAAAGCCGGGGCCGGGCCGTTTCCGTCAGTTCTATCAGTGTGATGCCGATACCGTCGGTGCGCCCTCAGTGGCGGCGGATGCGGAAATCTGCGCCATGCTCGCCAATGCGCTGGAGCGTGTGGGTATTCCGCGCGGCGATTATGTCGTCAAGGTCAACAACCGCAAGGTGTTGAACGGCGTCATGGAAGTCGCGGGCGTTCTCGACCCCACCGATCCGGCGAAATTTGAGACCGAGCGCGGCATCGTGCTGCGCGCCATCGATAAGATCGACCGTCTGGGCGATGCGGGCGTGCGTCTGCTGCTGGGCGAGGGTCGTAAAGACGACTCGGGGGATTTCACCAAGGGTGCGGGCCTCTCGGCGGAACAGGCGGAAGTGGTTATGGGCTTTGTCTCCGCCAAACGCGCTTCGGGGGCTGCCACCGTGGCGCGTCTGCGCGAACTGGTGGGCAATTCGGTGCTTGGCGCGGAAGGCGTCAATGAGCTGGAGACCATCGCCACGCTGCTGGATGCCCAAGGGTTTGGCGCCGACCGCATTGAGCTCGACCCCGGCGTGGTGCGCGGCCTTGGCTATTACACCGGCCCGGTCTTTGAAGCGGAGCTCACCTTTGAGATCCTGGATGAGAAGGGCAATAAGCGCCAGTTCGGCTCGGTCTCGGGGGGTGGTCGCTATGATGATCTGGTGAAGCGCTTCACCGGTCAGGCGGTGCCTGCAACCGGCGTCTCGATCGGTGTGGACCGCCTGCTGGCAGCTCTGCGCGCCAAGGGCCGCATGGGGGCAGAGGCTGCGGGGCCGGTTGTGGTGACCGTGATGGACCGCGACCGGATGTCGGATTATTTCGCCATGGCCGCCGATCTGCGCAATGCGGGCATCCGGGCGGAAGTCTATCTCGGCAACCCCAAGCAATTCGGCAACCAGTTGAAATATGCGGATAAACGCCAGTCGCCCATCGCGGTGATCCAAGGCTCGGATGAGGCGGCGCGCGGTGTCGTCGTGCTGAAAGACCTGGTGCTGGGTGCAAAGATCGCCGAAAACGCCACGCTGGAGGAATGGAAAGACCGTCCCGCACAGCGCGAAGTGGCGCGGGGCGATCTGGTCGCCACCGTGCGTCAGATGCTGGCTGAGGGGTAACTCATGCCGATTTCCCCCGCCGCCCGGCGTGAAGCCGCCCGCCTGAAAGCCGCTTTTGAGGCGGCGGGGGCCCTGCCGGTTGAGGCAGATACCCTGCTGCCCGCCGATACGCTGCTCGATCTTTACGGCGAGGACATTCGCGGCCGCGCCTATGTCACCCAGGATCCTCTCCTGGGTGAGATGATGCTGCGCCCGGATTTCACCGTCCCGGTGGTGCAGATGCATATGGCCCATGGCGCCGAGCCTGCGCGCTACTGCTATTCCGGCGAGGTTTTCCGCCGTCAGGACCGCGATGAGGGTCGGGCGCGGGAATATCTGCAGACCGGCTATGAGGTTTTCGCCCGCGAGAACCCCGCCGAGTCGGATGCCGAAGTCTTTGCGATGTTCTCGCAGCTTCTGGTGCCGCTGAAACTGCGCGCGGTGATCGGGGATATTGGCCTGCTGCTGGCGGCGGTCAATGGCCTCAGCACCTCTGAGACCCGCAAGGCGGCGCTGCGCCGTCATGTCTGGCGCCCGAAACGCTTTCGGGCGCTGCTGGACCGCTTCTCGGGCGCGGCTCCGGTCGCTCCGGCGCGGGTGAAGCTGCTGGAAAAGCTGGCCACCGGCTCCGCCGCCGATCTGATGGCGGACGCTGGCACCTTCATCGGCCAGCGCAGCCCGGCAGAGGTTGAGGCCCGCGCCGTAGCCCTGCTGGAAGATGCAGGCACCCGCCATATCCCCACGCGTGAGGCCGATCTGCTCGATGATCTGCTGCGCGTTGAGGGCGCGGCCCCCGAGGCGCTGAAGCGGCTTGAAGACATCGGCACTGAGCTTTCCTCAATCCGTCCGGCCATCGCGCTGATGGAGGCGCGGCTTGAGGCGCTGTCCGAGCATGGCATCAATGTCGATCGTCTGGGCTTTGAGGCCAGCCATGGCCGCACCACGATGGAATATTACGACGGCTTCGTCTTTTCCTTCATGGCCGATCAGGAGGGTCTGCCCCCGGTCGCCAATGGCGGGCGCTATGACGCGCTGACCCGGGTTCTGGGGCAGGGCCGTGAAATTCCGGCAGTCGGCGGCATCATCCGTCCGGGCCTGCTGGCGCAGCTGAAGGAGGCCCGGGTATGAGCCTTCGTATCGGGGTGCCGTCCAAGGGGCGGCTGATGGAAAAGACCTTTGAGTGGTTTGGCGCGCGCGGCGTAACCATGGCGCGCTCGGGCGATGACCGGGAATATTCCGGCCATGTCAGCGGCATCGGCGGCGTGCATCTGGTGCTGCTCTCGGCGGGGGAAATCCCGCGCGAATTGTCGGCGGGCCGCATCCATCTGGGCGTGACCGGGACCGATCTCATCCGCGAAAAGCTGGGCGGCTGGGAAACCCGGGTGGCGGAAGTCGCCCCCCTGGGCTTTGGTTTTGCCGATCTGATCATCGCGGTGCCGAATGCCTGGATCGACGTGGATACGCTCGATGATCTGGATGCCGTGGCGGCGCAGTTCCGCGCAGCCCATGGGCATCGCCTGCGGATCGCCACCAAATACCACCGCCTCGTGCGCGAGTTTTTGCAAAGCGCGGGTGTTGCGGAATACCGCCTCGTCGACAGCCAGGGCGCGACGGAAGGCACGATCCGCAATATGACCGCAGAGGCCGTGGCGGATATCACCTCTTCGGGCGATACTCTGCGGGCGAACCATCTGAAAATCCTCTCAGACGGCCTGGTGCTGAAATCCCAGGCCGAGCTTTTCGCCGCGCGCCGCGCCAATTGGGATGCGATTACGCTTGCGCGTCTGAGCGAGCTTTGCGCAAAACTCGGGGTTGAAGCGCCCGCGCTTTAATCCCCGCCTCCGGGCCGCTCTCACCATGGCGCGAGCGGCCCGCCCGCCTTGAAGTTAAGGCTTGCAAGGTGCCCCGATTGGGGCGAAAAACGCCCCCGAAAACAGGGAGCTGCGCCATGACCCACCGTATCGCCATCCTCGGAGCCTCGGGCTATACCGGAGCCGAGCTTGTCCGCCTGATCGCCACCCATCCGGAGATGGAAATCGTGGCGCTGTCAGCCGACCGCAAGGCCGGGCAGGATATGGCAGAGGTCTTTCCCTTTCTGCGCCACCTGACGCTGCCGAAGCTGGTGAAGATCGAGGAGATCGATTTCTCGCAGGTCGATCTGGCCTTTTGCGCGCTGCCGCATGCCACCACGCAAAAGGTCATCGCGGCGCTGCCGAAGGATCTGAAGATCGTCGATCTGTCGGCGGACTTCCGTCTGCGCGATGTGGCGGATTATGAGAAATGGTACGGCCAGCCCCATTTTGCCCCCGAGCTGCAGCCCGAAGCCGTCTATGGCCTGACCGAGTTTTACCGCGATGAGATCCGCAATGCGCGCCTCGTGGCAGGCACCGGCTGCAATGCGGCGACCGGGCAATATGCGCTGCGTCCGCTGATCTCGGCGGGGGTGATTGATCTCGACCGCATCGTGCTGGATCTGAAGGCCGGTGTGTCGGGCGCGGGCCGCTCGCTGAAAGAGAACCTGCTGCATGCGGAACTCTCAGAGGGCACTCACAGCTATTCGGCGGGTGGCAAGCATCGTCACCTTGGCGAGTTTGACCAGGAGTTCTCAAAACTCGCGGGTCGTCCGGTCCATGTGCAGTTCACGCCGCATCTGATGCCCTTTAACCGCGGCATCCTGATGACCGTCTATGTCGATGGCGATCCGGCAGTGATCCATCAGACCCTGGCTGAGGCCTATAAGGGTGAAACCTTCCTGCAGGTGCTTCCTTTTGGCGCACTCCCGTCAACCCGGGATGTGCGGGGCTCAAATTTCTGCCATATTGGCGTCTCCGGCGACCGCGTGCCGGGCCGTGCGACCATCGTGGCGGTGCTGGATAACCTGACGAAAGGCTCGTCGGGTCAGGCACTGCAGAATGCCAACCTGATGCTGGGTATTGAAGAGACCACCGGCCTGATGCTGGCCCCGGTCTTTCCGTAAGATATGAAAACGCTGAAAAAACGCCGCCGTATTCAGATTATCGTCGTTGCCGCTGTGGCGCTGGTCCTGTCGACCGCGCTCATTGGCTATGCCATGCGCGACGGGATCAACTTCTTCCGTTCGCCCTCGCAGGTTGTGGCTGAGCCGCCGCCTGCCACCGAGACCTTCCGCATCGGCGGTCTGGTCGAAGAGGGGAGCATTCAGCGCGGGCAGGGGGCCACGGTGCGTTTTGTGGTGACCGATGGCGGCGCGAGTGTGCCGGCTGAATTCACCGGCGTGCTGCCGGATCTTTTCTCGGAAAACCAGGGCATGGTGGGCACCGGGAAACTGGTGGACGGGGTCTTTATCGCCAGCGAGATCCTCGCCAAGCACGATGAAACCTATATGCCCAAAGAGGTTATGGATGCTCTGAAAGAGCAGGGCGTCTATAAAGACGCCACCAATTAACACTGAAAGCCCCGCCCCTGGCGGGGCTTATTGCTGAGTTGGTCTGCCAGGGTCAGAAAGCTGTCGGACAGCGGCTTTTCTTTATGAAAGGTTCCGTCCCGGGCCGGGGCCCCGATTGATCCGGGTTTTCGGGTCATAATCTCTCCCTCCGGCAGCGGGGACCTGCGTGAAGATGGGGATCCTCAGCTCCCGGTGTCATCAGGGCGACACGCCTTTTGATGATCACGCTGTCGGCACCGAGCAGCCGCTTCCCGCTTGCCGCCATAGAGAGCCGTCAAATCATTTCCCGACTCATGGTCCATCCCAGGGGCGCTCCCGGCTATACGGAATAACCCTTCAGGCTACCGGTCACGCAACTGCTTGATTTGGTTCAGATGAACAGCGAGACCTCGGGCAGGCCCGAGCGGCATTTTCGCCCCCGGATTGCGGCGGGCCCAGCTTTCGCCTGGAATGCCAGATGTGTGTCCGGCGAGGTCTTCTTTTCCTGCTTCTCGCCCCGCACGCGGCATGATGCCATCGTAGCGCGGAAAATCTACTATCGTTTCGGTTGTGGATTTCGCAGCCGGAACAGATCCACATCCGAAGGTCACCTGACAAAGCCCTGACCCAGAAGGTTATTTTTTGGTCGGTTGGTCCACCAATTCAACTTTTGCGAGTGAACTCCGCGCTTAACCTTAATTTAAGACTCCGGGCATACCGTCAAACAGACTTTTGATCGTATGCTTAGGTGGTGGACGGGATTTGCGGTATCATGGGCAGGCTGAGCGGTGATCAATGCCGCGCTTAATTCTCTGTTGTCACTTTCAAGGGGCAGCAAGCGGGCGTTGCAGGTGCTGGCTGACACGGCTCTGCTGATATTCAGCTATGCGGCGGCGCTCGCGCTTCGTTCGGGGGATCTGATGGCTGCCGCGTTGCCGGGGGCCTGGATGGCCTTTGCCGTTGCCCTTCCGGTCTCGCTTTTTGCCTTTATCCGTCTGGGCTTCTACCGCGCCGTGATCCGCTATGTCGGGACGCGCGCGGTGCTGACGATCACGGCCGGTGTCCTGCTCAGCTGTCTGACTATGGCGGGCGCGGTCGCCTCGCTGCACCTGGCGGTTCCGCTGACAGTCCCGATTCTCTATGCGCTGATTGCTTTTCTGACCGTGGGGGGCATCCGTTTTGCCTTTCGGGCGCTCTATCTGCGCAGTCACAGCCGCGCGCGGATCCGGGTCATCATTTACGGGGCAGGGCAGTCCGGTCGGCAGACCGCGCAGTCACTGCGCGACGGCGCCGATTTCAACCCGGTCGCTTTCGTTGACGACAGCCCCGAACTCTGGGGCGCCACGCTGAATGGTTTGCGGGTGTTTTGCTCCCAAGATCTGCCCGCGCTTATTCACGATTATCAGGCCGGGCGGATTTTGCTGGCGGTGCCCTCGGCCACGGCGCGGCAGCGTGCACAGATCCTGCGTCGGCTTGATCATCTGCCGGTCCACGTTCAGACACTTCCGGATATGGATCAGATCCTGCGTGGCCTGCATCGGCCCGGCGAGGTGACTGAGGTACCGGTTGAGGATCTTCTTGGCAGGGATGTCGTCCCGCCTGACCGCGCGTTGATGGGCGCTGATATCACCGGCAGGGTGGTGATGGTCACGGGCGGGGGCGGCTCAATCGGGTCGGAGCTTTGCCGGCAGATCCTGCACCAGCGCCCGAGTGAGTTAATCATTCTCGACCACTCCGAATATGCGCTTTACGCGGCCGGACAGGCATTGCGCCGCCACGTGCAGAGTGACGGGCCGGGCGTGCGGATCTCTGAGTGCCTGATGTCGGTCTGCGACCGCGACTCGCTTGAAAAGCAGATGCGCAGCCGCGGTGTGGCGACGGTGTATCACACCGCCGCCTATAAGCATGTGCCCCTGGTAGAGCTAAACCCTTTTCCGGCAATCAGAAATAATGTCTTCGGTACTCTGTCCTGTGTGAGGGCGGCTTCCGGCGCAGGGGTGAAGAAATTTATCCTGATTTCCTCTGATAAAGCCGTACGCCCCGGGAGTATCATGGGCGCCACCAAGCGGATTGCAGAGCTGATCTGTCAGGCTGAAGCGGCGGGTGCGCAGGGGATGCGGGTCTCGATGGTGCGATTTGGCAATGTGCTGGCCTCGTCGGGTTCGGTGGTGCCCCTCTTTCGCCGCCAGATCGCGGCGGGTGGCCCGGTGACCGTGACCCACCCTGACGTGACGCGCTACTTCATGACGATCCCGGAAGCCGCGCAGCTGGTCATTCAGGCGGGAGCCATGGCGCGGGGGGGGGAGGTGTTTTTGCTCGATATGGGTGAGCCGGTGAAAATCGTTGATCTGGCTGAGCGGATGATCCGGCTCTCTGGTCTGAGGCCGGTGATCTGCGGCAGCGCGGGGTCGCCTGTGCTTTTGCCTCAGGGCAGTATCGCCGTGCAGTTCAGCAGTCTGCGGCAGGGCGAGAAGCTGCATGAAGAATTGCTCCTTTCGGATAATGCACTCCGGACGTGCCACCCGCGCATCCTCAGCAGCTCGGAACCGCCCGTCACCGCAGAAACGCTGGCGCGGCTCCTGGAGGCATTAAGACGCTGCATAGCCTCAGAGGATCTGGTGGCACTTCAACAACTCCTGCGCGCAGCCCCGGTTGGCTATGTGAAAGCCCGGCAGCACAATGTATCTGCACGAGGCGAAGGTGCGATACAAAAAGGCGCCGGGCGAGTGCAGAGCACGAAGCGCGCAGCGGTCATAGCGAAAGGCAACAGCGTGGCAGCGGGTGTTTGAGAGTCATTTTAAATTGTAATTCAAGTAGTTAATCCGCAGATATGCGGGGAGGGGTATTGAAATTCATCCGAATGTGATGAATTTTTTGGTCGCGCCTCTCGGTACAGGCCCCGCTACCTGACCCCAGCTGATGCGCGCTCCGATTTCGGGACTTCATTCCTATCGTCCCTCACTAGAAACTGTGTCTGGCATCTCACTAAGCGGCCCATCTCTGTCGCGATTTGAGTATGGCGTTCGCTATGGTCACGAGCCGTCTGGCGATGATTATGACTTTATGTGGCTTTCCCTTCTCGCGCAGACGCAGTGCTGCGGCCTTCAGGATCGGATTATGCAAGGAGGCAACGAGCGCGGCCTGAAATAAAGCCTGCCGTAAATCCCGTCGCCCCCCGGGCGATCATCCGGCGTCCCTTCAGGGCGCCGCTGTCGTGAGAGAT
>NZ_RRAZ01000041.1 GCF_003863335.1 Falsigemmobacter faecalis
CGGTAAATCCTCCGGGTTTTCTTTTGGTTGATGTGTCAGCCGTCCTGCCGCAACACGACATGCACACGGTGGTAGCCGTAGCCTACCCGGGTCTGCAAATGTCGCGGATTTTCTGCTCTATGCTGGCCTGCCCGGGCCGCCGCGCTTTGTAATGGGAGCGCGATGTCCCGACGAGGAAGACCGCGCAGGCCCTCCGGATCGAAACGTTCCACTCCAGGCAGATGCGGTCGACAAGCTGACGCTTCCCGGCAGGCCTCAGAGCTTTCGGCGCAGGACATCCTGCAGCCTCTCTTGATCCAGGGACAGATCCGCAACGAGCTTGCGCAGCTTGGCATTCTCGTCCTCGGGCAGCTTCATGCGCCGCATCTCCGTCGGCAGCATGCCGTCCTATTTTTTCTTCCAGCTGAAGGAGGTCGCAGGGCTGATCCCGGCCTTGCGGCACAGATCCGCCACCGGCATACCGTCCGCGCCCTGCTTCAGGATGAACGCCTTTTGAGCATCTGAGAACTTCGAGGATTTCATGGCGTTTAACTCCTCCCGGCCATGGGGAAGGGGAGCCAAAAAACTCCGGTTTCAAATGATCCAGGTTCCGGGGATCAGATCATATGGCCATCGGCACCGGCAGTCCGGGCACGGAGGCCAATCTGCGCGGCAAGGCCAGGGCCGACTTCCTGATCGCAGAGTTCGGCGCACAGGGCTTCGACTATCTCGGCGACAGCCGTACTGATTTACCGGTCTGGAAGGCGGCCAGACGGGCATTGGGGGTACGGCTTTCACCGGCCCTGCAGCGTCGCGCGACGGCCGAGGGCATAGATCTGGTCGGGATCGAGGGCGCGGGCGGCTGGCCCATCCGGGCACTGATCCGGGCCTGCCGACCGCATCAATGGGCCAGGAACCTGCTGATCCTGCTGCCGGTGCTGGCCTCTCAGGATCTGGGTGGTCTGCCTGCGGCGCTGCTCGCCATGCTGTGTTTTTCGCTGACAGCCTCGGCGATCTATATCGTCAACGACCTGCTGGATCTGCCCTCGGATCGCGTCCATCCGCGCAAGCGCAACCGGCCCTTTGCCTCGGGCGCGGCCAGTGCAGCACAGGGGCTGACGGTCTCGGCGGGAGTGCTGACGATTTCAATGCTGACGGCAGGCCTGTTGCTGCCGGTGAATTTCTTATGGGTCCTGCTGCTCTATCTGGTAGCGACAACGCTTTACTCGCTGTCGTTCAAGCGCAAGATGATGGTTGATGTGATCGGACTGGCCGCGCTTTACACCCTGCGCATCGTTGCAGGCAGCGCGGCGACGGGCATCGTGCTGTCGCCCTGGCTCCTGGTCTTCTCGATGTTCCTGTTCTTCGCGCTGGCGACGATCAAACGTCAGGCGGAACTTGAGGATCTGGCCCTGCGTGGCAAGACCTCGACCGAGGGCCGCAATCTGATGGCAGGGGATCTGCCCATCTATCAGGCGATGTCCATCGCTGCGGCGCAGGCGGCGGTTCTGGTTTTCGCGCTCTATTCGCAGGACGCTCAGGTTCAGCAGCACTTCGACAACCCGAACCTTCTGTTGCTGATCTGCCCGGTTCTGATGTTGTGGGTCGGCCGGATGCAGCTGATGACCCGTCGCGGATTTATGACCGACGATCCGATCGTCTTTACCCTGCGCGATCGGGCGAGCCTGCTGTGCGGTGTGCTGATGCTGGCGATCTTTGTCTGTGCAGCCCTGGGAGGACCGGCATGAAACCGCATCTGGCAACCTGGTCTGATCCGCCGGGCCGTTTTTGGAAGCTGCTGCTGATCGGGATGGCGCTGCGCATCCTCTGGGCCATTGCCGTACCCGTGCTGCCGGTGTCGGACAGCGAGGCCTATCATCAGTTCGCGCGTACGCTGGTCGATCACGGCGTTTACGGCTGGAGCGCGGCGGAGCCCACCGCCTATTGGGCCGTCGGAACATCGGGCCTCGTCGCCTTCACTTATCTCTTTACCGACAGCTATGTCGGGGTGGTGATCCTGAACCTGGTTGCGGGGCTGATGATCCTGACGCTGACCTATCATCTGGCGCTGCGCTGGTTCGGCGCTCAGGCCGCGCTTCCGGCCCTGGCGCTGGTCGCAGTCTGGCCCAACCTGATCTTCTTTACGACCATCCTGTCCAGCGAGTTGTTCTTCATCGCCGGCACCCTTGCGGGGCTCGTCTTCTGGAAGCGACCGAGGGGCAATGCGGTGTTGAACCTGATCCTGGCCGGAGTGATCTGGGGGCTGACCTCCTATATTCGCCCGGTGATCCTGCTGGTGCCGGTCACCCTGGCGCTGGTTGATCTGATACAGGGGCCACGCCGCTTTGTGCTCACTGCGACTGAGGCGGGGGGCGCCGTTTTGCTGATCCTGCTGACGGCGCTCCCCTGGACCCTGCGCAATCAGCAGGTGCTGGGTGCGCCGGCGATGATCTCCACCAATTTCGGTGCAAATTTCTGGATGGGCAACAATCCGGGCAGCAATGGCGGCTATATGGAGCTGCCGCCCGAAGTCTCCACCATGTCCGAGATGGAGAGAAACGCCTATCTGACGAAGGAGGCAAAGCGCTTTCTGCGCGAAGACCCCGGCGCGGCTGCCCGCCTGCTGAGCCTGAAGCTGGTGAAACTGCATAACCGCGAGACCATCGGCGTGGTCTGGAATGAGCAGAATCTGCGCAGCATGATCGGGGATCGCGGTGTGTCGGGGGCCAAAATGATCGCCACCGGATATTGGTATCTCCTGCTGGCCGGGGCATTGGCTGGCATGGTGGTGATCGGGCGGCAGCGGGGTGTCGCTGCGGCCTTTTTCAATGCGCCGGTGTCGCTCTGGGGCTATTTCACTGCGCTGCATGTGGTGGTGGTGGCTGAGGATCGCTATCATATGCCCTCATCCCCCTTTATCGCGATCCTGGCGGCGGTGGCGCTGCACAGGCTACGGACGCTTCGGTCAGGAAGGGTGCTGCCATGAACCACTGGATATTGATCGTGATCGCCGCCGGCTCAAACGTGGCCCTGAACCTCTGCCTGAAAAAGGGCGGCCAGGCGCTGAACGTTTCCAGCCCCTCGGCCATCGCCCTGTCGGTGCTGACCTCGGGCTGGATGTGGCTTGCGGTGCTGAGCGCCGGTTTCCTGCTCAGCGCTTTCGTTGCGGCGATCCGCCTTTATTCTCTGAGCCTGACCTATACCGCCGTCACTGCCCTCGCGATGGTCCTGCTGACGGTGATCGGGGTGTTGCTACATCAGGAAAGCGTTAGCCCGGCGCGCATTGCGGGACTGGGGCTTATCATTGCAGGTCTTGCCGTGACAGCCGTGGCGGGCTGAGCGGAACAGAGATCAGCAGCCTGTCGCCGGTTCAGGGATGAAACGCAGTTTTGCAGAGCGCGGTTCCTGACTGCGCGGCCCTTGGCGCTTCGCCTGTTGTGGAATGCAAGCGGTCATCGGTGTTCTGAGGGGCTGTGAAACAGTTCCGGGGTGGATCTGCGCGGCCTGCCTGTCGACTGCGCATGCCCTGAAGTGCGGGCCGGGCGGTATCTGCGTCATTGGGGTGGACCTGCCGGGCCCTCATGCGTTAGATGCCCGTCTGACCGCCGAAACCCGGCCTCCGAGAAGGATTTGCGCATGTTGTGGGATGTCCGCGCATTGATGAAGCCCGTGCTGAGCGTGGTGGATATGATCCCCGATGTGCACCGCACACCGGCAGCGGCGCTTCTGCGCCGGACCGTGCTTGAGGGCCGCCCGCTGAATGTGCGGCTGAGCCCTGAGGACAAAGACCTGGCCTTTCACGAGGCCGCGGTGAACCTGACCTCGCCGATCGGCGCGCGGCTGCTGCTCGGGCTTTATAAAGCGGGCCATCTGAAGCTGAAAAAGCCCGCCCGGAAGACCCTGCCGACCCTCGAAGCCTATGCGGCGACAGAGCCGGAGTTCCGCGCCAGGGTCGCCGCGCTGACCGAAGCCGAAGAGGCCCGCCGCGCAAGGCTGAGCGAGATCATCGCCGATCCGGCCTCAGCGCGCCCTGATGAGCTGACCGTGCAGCTGATCGACCGTGTCCTCAGCCGCGCTTTTGGGCACGCTGTCGCGGCTGAGATGGAGATCGCAGGGCTGCTTTGCCACCGCGAGATCCTTGAGGACAGCAGCGCCGCCGATCAGTTTGGCCGCGACGAGCCGCGCGTGATCTGCTGGTGGACGGACGCCGAAGGCAATCGTCAGGGCGACCGGCCCTGAAGCCATTGCCTCTGAAGTCAGGCACTGACCGCTGCCTGACTTCCACCGTGCAGGCGGTGACCTTTAGGGTCAGTCTGATCACCCGGTCTGTTGCGCTCTCTTTCGGCGAACACCCGATAGGGGTGGTGCGAGCAGCGGCCGGGATCTGAGGCCGGGTGTCGGGCAGCGGCTGCCGCGATTGGCGATCATTTCGACGTCATGCAAAGCCCCTGCTCACACAGCTTCCTAAGCCTTCAGGATGGGACTTTCGTCAAGGCTCCTTCCAAGTTCAGCCTGCGCCAGCGCAGCGAAGTCTGGCAAACCCGATGCGGATCAAAGAGTAAGCCGACGCAGTTGCGCGAAGAGCCTTCGAAACCCCGGCCTATTCGTGCAGATCAACGCCTTTGACCTTCATGAAAAATACGCCCGAAAGCCTGTATCGCCCGGAGTGTCGGCTCTCAGGCTTTGGGGCCGGGCGTCTTCCGTTTCCGCTGCGAACCCTGGCTCTGATCGACACCGCTCTCTCAATCGCGGCGAATCTGAGCCCAAATACAGCCCGCGTGCTCCGGATCGTCAGGTCTCACTTCCCGTCCTGCCCCCTGCAAAGACCCGTCAGCTCTTAAAAGAAGGGCAGAAAAACGCAGGCGGGCAGCTCTGCCGGGGGCGTGAGGGGACTTTCACAGATCAGAGCAAAATTGCGGGCTGACCTGCGGTCAATCCTGAGGCACAAGCGGCAGCAGGTGAAGGAGATATGATGAGTGATCAATTTCTGGCGCAGGCAGCCCGGCTTGCAACCGTGTTCAGCTGCCGCGCGCTGCTGAGCCTGCGCAGCAGCGATTTTCCCGACCACAGCGGCAGGCCACGGATTTATGCCGCCAATCACGTCAGCCATGCCGATTTTGTCGCGCTCTGGACGGCGCTGCCGCGCAGTTTACGGGCGCGCACGCGGCCGGTTGCGGGGCTCGATTACTGGGAGGCCACGGGGTTTCGGCGCTGGCTGATCCATCAGGTCTTTCGCGGCGTTCTGGTCGAGCGCGGCGCAAAGCGCGAGCCTGGCTCTGATGGCGGGGAGGTGATCCGCCATCTCGCAGCCCCCCTGAAGGCCGGAGAGGATCTGATCTTCTTTCCCGAAGGCACCCGCAATCTGACCGGCAACGATCTGATGCGGCTGCGCTCAGGGATTTATCTTCTGCTCCAGGAGGTGCCGGATGCCGAAGTGGTGCCCTGCTGGATTTCCCATATGGACCGCATTTTGCCCAAAGGCGGCTTTGTGCCGGTGCCGCTGAACTGCGATCTGCGCTACGGCGCGCCGCTGCGGCCCGAGCCGGGAGAGGCGCGGACCGAGTTTCTCGCGCGGCTGCACGCCGCCATCCTCGCCTGCCGGAGGACCGAAGCATGAGCCTTGATCCCTTTCTGACCCCCACCGCCATCGTCTGCTATGCGCTTTTTGCGCTGCTGGGCGTGGCGGAGATCGCGGCGCTGAAGCTGAAACCGAAGATGGACCCCGCCTCCTGGGAGAACCTGCGCGCCCGCATCCGTTCGTGGTGGGTGATGGTCTTTGTCTTTGGCACGATTTTCTGGCTGGGGCGCGGGGTCATCACGCTGTTCTTTGCCTTTTGCTCTTTTGCGGCTTTGCGTGAATTTGCCACCGTCACCCATACGCGGCGGGCCGATCATTCGGCGCTGGCCCTGGCCTTCTGGCTGATTTTGCCGCTGCAATATCTGGCAGTCTATATGGACTGGGCGCTGATGGCGCTGCTGATGATCCCGCTTTATGCCTTTATCCTGCTGCCGGTGATTACCGTGCTGAAAGGCGAGGTTTCGGGCTTTTTGAACCGCGTCTCGGAGACCCAGTGGGGCCTGATGATCTGCGTCTATTTCGTCAGCCACATCCCCGCGGTTTTGTCACTGCAGATCCCGGACTACCGCTTTTCTGCGATCACGCTGATCACCTGGCTGATCCTGGTGGTTCAGGCCTCAGATGTGCTGCAATATGTCTGGGGCAAGGCGCTTGGAAAGCGCCTGCTGGCCCCCAAAGTCTCGCCCTCTAAAACCGTTGAGGGTCTGGTCGGCGGTGTGCTGAGTGCCACGCTGATCGGGGTGATCCTGACGCCGATCACACCTTTTACCCCGCTGATGGCAGGACTTACCGCCTTTGCCGTCTGTGTGATGGGGGTCTTTGGCGGGCTGATCCTGTCGGCCATCAAGCGGGACCGCGGGGTGAAAGACTGGGGTCATCTGATCCGCGGCCACGGCGGTTTTCTGGACCGGCTCGACAGCCTGGTCTTCTCCGCCCCGATCTATCTGCATCTTCTGCTCGGGAGTTTTTGATGAGCGATCCCCGCGACCGTCGCCCGATTGCCAGCCGCAACACCGCCTTCGCGCGGCGCATCACTGGCTTTCTGGTGCGCCGAAATCTGACGCCGAATGCCATCTCCATGCTCTCGATGCTGGCGGCCGGCGTGGCGGGCCTTGCCTTTGCGCTGGCGGGCGGGCACTGGGGCGGGCTTCTGCTGGCAGCACTCGCCTGTCAGATGCGGCTTTTGTGTAATCTTTTTGACGGTCTGGTGGCGGTGGAGGGGGGGAAAGGCGGGCCGGACGGACCGTTCTGGAATGAGGCCCCGGACCGCATCTCAGATCTGTTGATCTTTGCCGGACTGGGCTGGGCCGTTGGGCGTCCCGATCTGGGCTATCTCGTGGGGGCGCTGGCCGTTCTGACCGCCTATATTCGGGAGCTGGGCCGCGCGAACGGGGCCGGAAATGACTTTTCCGGCCCCCTCGCGAAGCCGCAGCGCATGGCGCTGGTGACCCTGGCCGCCGTGGCGCAGGCAGCGGCACTGCTGGCGGATCTGACAGCGCCGCTTTTGCTCTGGACGCTCTGGGGCCTGCTGGTCGGCACTGCGGTCACCGTGCTGCGACGGTCCTGGCGCCAGATCCGTCATTTGCGAGGGCAAGGGTAAGCGGCGGGCCACGCGCGAAGGGGCCAGGGCGCGGCTTTTGAGCCTTAAAAGCGCGGGATTATCTGCGTCCCTGTAAAAACGCGGCTTTGTTGTTCAAAGCCGCCGGATCGGGATTTCGCGACGTTTTCTTTCAGGCAGATCAACGCCCCCGATGGTGCAGACACGGCCCAGGCTTCACGGATCCTGAACGAAGATCAGGCGAGACCGGTAGCAATATGCCTGGTGCGGTGGTCTGCAAGATGCTCTCACAGCACTGGCCCTGGCACCCGTCTCAGGCGAGCGGGGCTGATCCCCGCCTTACGACAGGGTCTGCCACTGGCAGGCCGTAAGCGCCCTCCGGGCGTCAGAAAACTTCGGGGATCTCATGGCGTTTCACGCCTCCCCTCCATGGGGAGGGGGACCGAAAGGCCAGGGTTTCAAACGATCCGCTTTCCGGGGGGCAGATCAAAACTCCTGACAGCCCCTCAGTTTCCGCCAAGGCTAAGGGTTTGAAATACACCCTTTTCGGCCCGCGCCTGAGGGGCGCGCGCGCGGCTGAGGACGGCCTGATTTCGGCCCTGCGACTTTGCCCGGTAGAGCAGAGCATCGGCCTCACGCAGGGCGCCGGCCGCGTCGGGGGCCAAAAGCGGATCGGGCCGCAGTTCAATCGCGCCGATACTGACGCTCAGCCGCCCCAGCGGGGATTTCTCGTGAAGCCGCGCCAGCTCACGAACCTCCCGCAGGATCTCCTCCAGCCGCGCTTCTGCGGACTGATCCGGGGGCGTCGACCAGATGCAGAGAAACTCTTCGCCGCCAAACCGCGCGGCCAGATCCTGCGGGTTGTGGCTCTTATCCGAGAGCAGGGCCCCCAGCTCGCGCAGGACGTCGTCGCCGCCCGCGTGGCCGTAGTGATCGTTGTACTGTTTAAAATAGTCCACATCGATCATGGCGATCTGCACGTTCTCACCGTTGCGCCGCGCATTTTCCCAAAGCGCCGGCAGGCGGCGGTCCAGCGCACGGCGGTTCAGAAGCCCGGTCAGCGGGTCGGAATTGCTCATGGTCTCCAGTGCGATCAGCTGCGCAAAGCCGCGCCGTGCGGCTAGCTCCATCAGCGCGGCGCTGATCAGACCCACGACATTCGTGCTGACCAGAAAGAGACTGCGCACCGCCAGATCATGTGCGCTGAGGCCTGCGAAATATTCCGCCACCGGATAGGACACAGCCGCCACGCTGCCGGCCAGAAGCGACCATCTGATCCGCAACCCGCCGCAGCAATAGAAATAAAAGGTGGTCAGAATGATCCCTTCATATTCAATCGGGGTGCCGTTTCGCCGCGCAATCACAATCATCGCCACCACCGCCAGCGCCGATGACACCGAGGCGACAGCGGCGATTTTCTGCAGGTGCCGCGCACCCCATGTGGTATAGCTCAGCGAGCTGACACAGAGCAGCGGCAGGATCATGAAAAGCCAGCGCACCCAGAGAAACTGCGGCAGGATGTCGGGCTCGACCATGAAAACATCAAGCAGCGAATAGACCGCCATGACCGCGGCTGCGATGACGGCAGACCAGCGCGCGCGCTGCACCAGGTCATCCTCATAATGGCGGCGGAAGGCTCTTTCGATCTCGGGAGTGAAGCGCGCCCAGAAACCGCGCCGGGCCCAGATGACCTTTCCCGGCAGGCTTTCGTCTGAACTGGACATCTGAGAGCGCTTTCGTTTCCACACCTGTCAAACTCTCATAGGCGGATCTGCACGGGGGAGCAAATCTATGCCGCAGCGGATGTCTGGCATGAACAGCCGACACTGTCGATCTGCGCGCGCAGCGGATCGGGCCGGGAAGCTGGGTTATCTGCGGGTATCACGGGAAGACTGCGCCTGCGACGACGCCTGTGCGACCGTCAATCGCCGCATATCCTGACCGCTGCATGACCTGCGGTGTGAGGCAGGCGCATCGCAGATCGGCGGCTCAGTCCGCCGAAAACCTCTGCGAGCGCTGAGGATCGGCTCAGGAAGGTGTTTCTTCTGCCAACCCGGCCTCGGCCAGACGGATGAATTTGGCCGTCTGCTCAAAAGCGCCGCCCGGATCGCTCAGACCGGCGGGATCTGAGATCCGGTCAAAGTGATCGCGGATGCCTTCGGGGGTGCGCGCTTCCGGCGGCAGCCAGTGGCCCGCGGTCTCCAGAATGCGGACAAGGCTGAAAGCCCCGGCCCCGGCGCCCAGGATCACCCCGTTCGGTGCCTCAGGACTGGTGAGGAAGAGAACGCCCGGACTGACCGCCGCCGGGTCGAGCCGTTCTGCAGCCGCGGCCTCCACCAGGCCGTCCGTCATCGCGGTCATCGCGGTCGGGGCGAGGGCGTTGACAAAGATATTGTGCTTCCGGCCCTCGATGCTCAGCACCTTCATCAGCCCGATCACACCGGCCTTGGCCGCAGCGTAATTGGCCTGACCGAAGTTCCCGAAAAGCCCCGAGGCAGAGGAGGTCATGACAATGCGTCCATAGCCCTGGGCCTGCATCACCGGCCAGACGGCTTTGCAGCAATGCGCGCTGCCCGTCAGATGGACGTTCACGACCCGGTCAAAATCTGCCATCTCCAGTTTGGCGAAACTTTTGTCGCGCAGAAATCCGGCGTTATTGACCAGGATGTCGATCCGGCCCCAGTGGTCCAGAACCGCCTGCACCATGGCGCCCACCTGGGCACCGTCTGAGACATCGGCGGGACAAAGGAGTGCCTCGCCACCTTCCGCCGAAATGAGCGCGACCGTTTCAGCCCCGCCCTCTGCCGGGGCGAGGTCATTGACCGCGACCCGCACCCCGCGGCGTGCGAGGGCCAGAGCATGCGCGCGCCCAAGTCCGCTGCCTGCGCCGGTCACGATGGCCACCTGACCTGCGAAACTGATCTCTGCTGTCATTTTATGTCCGTCTCCATTCCTGTCAGACCACCGCCATAAACCGGCGTGCGGCCCTCGCGAAAGGCCCGCAGCCCTTCGTAAAGATCCTGCCCCCGCAAATGGCTGGCGAAGGCTGTAATTTCGGCGTCCAGCCGCGCCTGACGCTCAGGGCTGTGCAGCGCGCCACGTGTCAGGGCGCGGGCGTGGCGGATCGCCCCGGGGCTTTGGCGCGCGATCTGGCGCGCGAGATCAAGGCAGCGCTCCATCAGATCCGCAGGCGGCACCACCCCGGTCAGCAGGCCGCTGAACACCAGATCCTGCGCGGGCAGAAGCTCTGCCGTATAGAGAAGCCGTGCCGCCACCGCAGGGGCCATTCGCTCGCCGAGCCGCAGGGTCGCCCCCCCGGCCGGGACGATGCCGTAGCGCGCATGGCCATCCCCGATCATCGCGCCTTCCGCCGCCATCAGGAGATCGCAGCACAGCATCAGTTCCAGCCCGCCCGCCACGGCCACCCCATTGACGGCGGCAATCACCGGCACCGGCAGCGCCTCCACCTGGCTCAGCACGCGCTGGTTATAGGCCAGGGTCTCCAGCAGCGCCTCGGGGTCTTCCTCAGCGAGCTGCAGAAAGCCCGCGAGGTCCCCTCCGGCGCAAAAGGCGCGCCCCGCGCCGGTCACGATGACCACCCGCAGACCCGGCCAAAGCGCCAGATCCTGCAGCCGCGCCTCCAGCTCTGCCATGACCTCAGGCGAGAGCGCGTTCAGCTTTTTGGGGCGGTTCAGCGTCAGAACCACAATCCCCGCCTCGACCTCCTGCAGCAGAACGGCTGCTTCAGACGGCGCGCTCAAAACAGCACCGAGGGCAGCCAGAGCGCGATGGCCGGAAACATCGCCACCAGAAAGAGCCCCAGGAATACCACCATCACATAGGGCCAGACCGAGCGATAAATATCGCCCATCGTGATCTCCGGGGGGGCCACCCCGCGCAGATAAAAGAGGTTAAATCCAAAAGGCGGCGTCATATAGCCAATCTCCAGCGCGATCACAAAAAGGGCGCCGAACCAGATCGGATCAATGCCATATTGCTTCACGACCGGCATGAAAACCGGCAGGGTGATCAGCATGATCCCGACCGGATCCAGCACCAGCCCCATCAAAAAGACGATCAGCAGCATGACAAAGAGGCTGCCCCAGTAGCCGCCTGGAATGTCCTGCATCAGGGTCATGATCAGGCTCTGCGCGCCCATGGCGTTATAGGCGGTGTTAAAGACATGCGCGCCGATGAAGATCCACATGATCATCGCGGTGATATGCAGGGTTTTGACCATGGCTTCCTGCAGCATCTTCCAGGAAAAGCTGCGGTCGAGCACCGAAGACAACAGCGCCCCCAGCACCCCCAGAGCCGCGCTTTCCGTCAGCGTTGCCAGACCACCCAGGATCGAGCCCAGCACCATCGCCACGATCAGAAGCGGCAAAAACACCGCGCGCAGGGCGGCGAATTTCTCAGGCCAGCTGCCGCGCTGCTCTTTGGGCAGAGCGGGGCCCAGCTGCGGCTGGAAATAGCAGCGGATGGCAATATAAAGCGCCACAAGCACCGCCAGAAGCAGGCCCGGCAGCATCCCGGCCGCAAAGAGCTTGCCGACCGAGGCCCCGGTGTTCATCGAATAGATGATCATCAAAACGCTCGGCGGGATCAGCACACCAAGCCCGCCCCCGGCATTAATGCAGCCAAGTGCCAGCTCTTTGTCATAGCCGCGGCTGAGCATGGCCGGAAGCGCCACCGCCCCCATGGCCACCACCGCCGCCCCGGAGATGCCCACCATGGAGGCGAAGATCGTGCAGATCAGCACCGTCCCGATCGCAAGCCCGCCCGGCAGACCGCCGACCCAAAGATGCATCATGCGGTAAAGCGCCCGCGCCACCCCCGTCCGTTCAAGGATCAGCGCCATCAGAACGAACATCGGGATTGAGATCAGCGTGAAGCTGCCCATGGTGCTCCAGAGCCGGCTGCCGACCATAAAGAAGCCCTCCGGCCCCCAGGTCGCATAAAGAAAGACCGACGACAGCCCCCCGAGTGCGAAGGACAGCGGCGTGCCCAGCATCAAAAGGACCAGCAGCCCGCCGAAGAGCAGAAGTGTGATAAGTTCCAGGCTCACAGCGGCTCTCCCTGAGCGACGGTATCAGTCGGCGCATGGCCAAGCAGAATTTGCAGATCCTGCAGAAAACGGGCGAGGCCCTGCAAAAACAGCAGGCCGATCCCCAGCGGAATAGCGGCTTTCACCGGCCAGATCGGCGGATTCCAGGCCGAATGCGACCGCTCAAGGCTGTCAAAAGACGCCGAGGCCATGATCCAGCCCTCCTTCAGAAGGACGGCCATAAAGAGGAAAAACATCACCGAAGTCGCCATATCCAGCGCCGCCCGGCGACGGGGCGGCAGGCGCGCAACCAGGATGTCGACATTGACATGGCCGCGGTGCAGCAACAGCCAGCCACCCGAGAGCACGATATAGACGCCAAAGAGCAGCTGGCTCAGTTCAGTGGCCCAGAGGGTCGGCGCAGAAAAGACATATCGCGCAACGACTTCCCAGATCATGACGGCAAAGATGACCAGGGCCAGCGGACTCACCACCCAGCTCCCCAGAAACGCATTCAGCCGCGAAATCGCACGGATTAATATGGTCAGCACAGTCAAAGCAGCCTCCCCAACTGCTGAGGTCAGTCCCGGGCCGGATCATCCGGCCCGGAGGCGGTCTCAGCGGCCCATGCCCGCGAGGAAGTCTTCCAGTCGGCGCACGGCCTCGGCGGCATTGGGGCTGCGGGCGGCTTCCTCAGCGCGGAAGGCCTTGCCCGCTTCGCGCATTTTGTCCTGCACATCCTGCGGCAGCTGCGCGACGGTCACGCCCTGGCTCTGCGCCAGCTCGCGCAGCATCTTTTCTTCCTGGTGCTGATATTCGACCGTGCGCGCCCAGAAATTTTCTTCGAGGGTCTGGCTCAGGATATCGCGCAGATCTTCGGGCAGCGCCGCCATGGCTTTTTCGTTGATGATAAAGGCCTCCACACCGCCGATCCCGAGCGCGGGGCGCATGTGAAATTTCGCCGCCTCATAAAGGCTGAGCGAATTGGCCTCCTGCGCGGCCCCCCAGTGTGCGCCGTCCACGACCCCGGTGGTCAGCGCCAGATAGATCTCAGAGCCCGGTGCAAAGACCGGCGCGGCACCCACCCCCGCGAGGTAGCGCTGCAGCGCGCCCGCCGAACGGATCCGCATTTTCGACAGATCTGCAAGCGATGCGGGCACCTCTTTCAGCACCAGTTCGGTCGGATAGAGCTTGTCGGTAAAATAGTGAACGCCTTTGGCCTGCGCCTCTTCACGGATCAGGGCCTCAAAACCGAGGTGCTTCCAGAAGTAAGTCGCCTCCCAGACGGATTGAAACGCACCGGGGATCGAGAAGGCCAGCCCGCCCGTCGGCACCTGATCCTGGAAATAGGCGGGCGAGGAATAGCCCATTTCGATCACGCCGCGTGCCACCGCCGGGAAAATCTCGGAGGAGGCCATCAGGCTGTCCGCCGGGTGTACGCTGATCTTCAGGCGACCATTGCTGCGCTCGGCCACGCGGGTGCTCAGCGCGACGACGCTGTCGTTCCAGGAGCCGCTGCCCGTCGGCAGATGGGCCTGAAGACGCCAGGTGATGACCTCCTGGGCCTCTGCGGGCGCGGGGTTCTGGGACCAGCCCGCAAGGGCCAGGGCGGATCCGATGGCGAAGGTGCGGGTAAAGCTGCGACGTGTTTGTTTCATGAAAAAATCTCCTCCTGATAGTGGGTTAGGCCCCCTGCGGGCGCATCCTCCCCGACGCGCCCGCAGGGGGGTCACAGGGCCGCAGTCCGGATATTCAGCCGCAGCCGAAGGTTCAGATCGAGGGCGGCGGCGCTGAGGGCCTTCTGAAGGGGCGCAGCCGCCTGGCGGGACGGAAGCGTGATCTGCAGCACATAGCCCCCGGCCTCTTCGCATTCGCCGGGGCTCAGATCACCCGCGCAGGCCTCCGGGGCGAGGTCGCGCAGCAGCATGACCAGCTTGTGACGAAGGGCCTGACGCCGCAGTTCGGGTTTGAAAATCTTGCCCACCCCCGTCACCGGAAGGTCGGGCAGCACAAAGATATGGCGCGGACGGGCGGGCGGCTCACTGATGCCCTGGCGCAGAAATTCCGCCAGGGCCGCGAGATCAATCCCCGCCCCCGGGCGCGGCGTCACAAAGACCACCGGAATTTCACCCGCATAGGCATCGGGCATCCCGACCGCAGCGCTCAGGGCGACATCGGGATGGGCATTGGCCACCTCCTCAATCGCGAGGGGGTCAATATTATGACCGCCCCGGATGATCAGATCTTTCTCGCGGCCCGTCAGATGCAGATAGCCCGCCGCGTCGAGATAGCCGAGATCGCCGGTCACAAAGGCCCCCGAGGGCGTGAATGCCCCCCGGTTATGGCGCGGATCGAGATAGCCCGCACAGACCTGCGGCCCGCTGACGGTGACAATCCCGCTTTCACCCCGGGCACAGTCCTGCCAGAGCCCGTCCGCGTCCTGCCGCATCACAGCGATCTGCGAAAACGGGCAGCGCAGCCCGACGCTGCCGCGAATGAGCGGGCCGTGCAGCGGCGTGGTGGCAAGGGCAGCCACGGTCTCGGTCATCCCGTATTGCTCAATAAGCGTCAGGCCGGTCGCCCGCGTGAAACGCTCGGCCACCGCCGCCGGAAGCGGGCTGCCCCCGGTCATGGCAAAGCGCAGCGAGGAGAGATCGGCACCCCCCTTCGGCACCTCGCTGAACGAGCCGATCACCGTTGGAACGGCCCCCAGAACCGTCGCCCGAAACCGCTCTGTCAGACGCCAGATCGCCGCGACGATGCCGCGGTTGCGAAAGCCGTCGGGCGACAGAAGCACCATATGCCCCGCGGCCGACAGGACCGAGAGGCCCATCGTGGTCGTGCCGCCCACATGATAAAGCGGAAAGCCGTTCAGCCCGGTATCGTCCTGCGAGAGATCAAACATCTGCGCCAGCGACCAGGCGGCATGAAGCTGGTTGAGGTGGGTCTGTGGCACCAGTTTTGGCAGACCCGTGGTGCCGCCGGTATGGAAAAGCGCGGCGCGATCTGACAGCTCCGGCTCGCGGCAATGGACAAGAGCATCGCCGCGCTGCGCCGCCATCTCCGCGTCGAAGTCGCAAAAACGCGCCTCCATGCCGGCAGGCAGACCACCAAAGACGAAGACCGCTTTCAGATGCGGCAGCCGCGCGGCCACCTCACAGGCCCGGGTCCAGAGATCCGGATCAAGCGCCGGGCCCGGACAGACGAGCATCTCTGCGGCCTCAGCCTGCATCAGCGCCAGGATCATATCGGTGCTGAGAAGGTGGTTCAGGCAGCTTGCCACCCCCGCCACCTGAGCGCCCCAGAGTGCTACGGGCAGCTGCGGATGGCTGCGCGACAAAAGCGTGACCACCTCTGCGCGGCGCAGCCCCTTTGCGCCAAAAAGATTGGCCGCCCGGGTGATCTGTGCAAACAGATCGGCATGGCTGAGGGTGACGCAATCCGCCCCCGGATCCGCAGAGGCGAGGACCGTCAGCCCCGGCCGCGCGCCATGAAGCAGCGCATTGGTGCGAAACATATCGTAAAGACTGGTCGCGGTCAGCAGGCTGTCCAGCCCCCTGTCTTCAAGCGCAAAAAGATCAGCTTCGCAGGTAATCCTGCGAAGGGCGCGCGCCGTCAGACGCGGCGTCTGAATGGTTGTCATAATCCCCCCACGAGCGCGTCAGCACGCCTCAGAAGGCAGGTTAGGCGGCTGGAAGCACCGCTTGCAATATTACAGGATCACAGCATTATGCTGCCAAATTGGGGAAATTCCACAATCGGAGACGGAATGTCGCTATCTGGTGCCAGCCTCCATTTTGACGACCCCGCCTGCCGCCTGCTGGAGCTTTTGCACCACTCAGATGACCCCGGGGCGCTGTTTGAAGTGCAGCAGGAAATTGCGGATCTGCCGGACCACCACCCCGGGCGAGCTGCCCTGACCCGGGCGGCGCAGAGCGCGCTGGCCGTCTGGCAGCGCGGACAGCAGTCGCAGCAGCGCGAGCGAACCGCGCAGGCGGTCTCTGATATCGCGCGCGCCTTGACCGAGCTGAAAAGCCTTGAGGAGGTGCTTTACGACATCGTCTGCCGCGGCAGGCAGCTTCTGGGCAGCGATCTGTCATGGCTTTCGGGCGAGCAGGACGGCAGCCTGCGCGTGCTCGCCATCGACGGTGCAACCTCTGAGGCCACGGGCCATATGACGGCGGCCGCCTCGGTCGGGATTGCCGGGCATGTGGTCAGAACGGCCGCCGCCTTCACAACCCGGGACTATGTGAACGATCCGGTCATCACCCATACCCCTGAAAATGACGGCACCCTTCTGCGCGAGGGTCTTCGCGCCGCTGTGGCCGTTCCGCTGATGGCCGGAAGCCGGGTCATTGGTGTTCTGACTGTCGGCGACCGCTCGGAACGGGCGTTCACCCCGCGCGAGGTCTCGGTGCTGGCGACCCTCGCCAGCTGTGCCTCTGTCGCGGTCCGCAATGCCACCGCCTATAACGCGCTCTCGGAAAAGCTGCATCAGGCAGAGACCCGTCTCCGCGATCTGCAGGCGCGGGCGGCCGAGGCGGATTTTGCCGCCTCAGCGCTTCACCAGATGATTTCCGACATGGCCGGGACCAGCAGTCCTGCCCGCTCTCTCGCACTGATCGCGCGGCTGCTGGAGGGGCGGGTGATCCTCAGTGACAGCCTTGGCCGCCCGCTTCTGTCCCCGCCCGGCGACACGCCCGCCCCCCGGCGGCTCAGCGCCGCACTTCTGCGCGCGGTCGATGCGGCCCGCGCCACGGGTCGCGTGCAGGTCCTGACCGGGACCGGGGGGGTGCATCACGTGGCGGCTCTGGCAGGCCGCGGCGGGGTCGGGGGCTGTCTTGTGCTGACCCGGGAGACCCCGCTTTCGCCCGCCCTGCTGGCTTTTTTTGAGCGGGCGGCGGAGCTGATGTCGGCCCTTCTGCGGCCCGAAGCCGAGGCCCGCGATGCGGGAAACCGGGATGCCGCCCGGCTGATCCACCGCCTCCTCGAAGGCAGCCGAAGGGAGCCCGGCCCCCTCAACGAGCAGCTTCAAAGCTATGATCTGACGCTGAACAGCCCGCTGCATCTCGGGCTGATTGAGGCTGAACAGGGCCAGCTTACGGCCCTCGCCCGCAGCCTGCGCGAGCGGCTCGGCCCGCGTCCCGGACTGATCGGAGAATGGCACGATTATCTGGTGCTGCTGGCGCAGCCCGACGACATCCGCGATCTGCGCAGGCGGCTGGGAGAGCAGCTTTACGGCAACCTGCGCCTGAGCGGTCAGGCGGCGCTTTCGGCCCCGGTTCAGGGGCTTGCGGCCCTCCGGCAGGCGGTGTCTTCGCTGAAGGTCTGCCTTGATCTGTCGCGCAGGCTCGGCCTTGAGCGGCAGCTGAGCTATGAGCCCGAGCTGTCGCTTTATACCATCCTCTTTCAGGGCCACGACAGCACCCGGATTGATCAGGTGCTGGAGGCGCTGATTGGTCCTTTGTTGCGCCACGATGCGGCGCGGCGCGGCAGTCTTTGCGAGACGGTCCTCAGCTTTCTCGACAATAGCCGCAATGCCAGCCTGACGGCGCGGCAACTTGGGGTCCACGTCAACACCGTGCACAACCGCATTGAAACGGCGCTCACGCTTATGGGCGCGGCAGACACCCCCGGCCCCCTGGTCGAGCAGCATATCGCGCTGCGGCTCCATCAGCTCCGTCGCAGGCAGGCCTGATCTTTCCGGGCAAAGCGGCCCCCGGCAGATCAGATCCTCCCCCCGCGCTGAAACGGCTTTCAGAAGATCCGTGCGGGAGAGGCACCAACGGCCGCCGCAACCCAGCCATGGGTCGCCCCTTTCGGCCAGCACCGCAATCGCGCCGCGGCTTCAAATCGCAGTTCGGTCCGCGGACGCCGATCAGCGCGGCCCCCCCCCGCATCTGATCTGAACGCCCGCCCGGCGACAAGCGGGGCGGCGTCAGTGAACCGCCGCATACATGATGGTCTCGGCGTCGGTCCGGTGGCCCTCAAACTCCTCAACGATCCGGCCCTGGCGGCAGACCAGGATGCGGTCGGAAAGCTGCAGGATTTCCGGCAGATAAGAGGAGATCACCATGACCGCGATCCCCGCATCGGCCAGCCCTTCGATGATGTGATGGATCTCGGCAATGGCCCCCACATCCACCCCGCGCGTCGGCTCATCAAAAATCACCAGGCGCGGCTTTTGCACGAGGGCCTTGGCGATCACCACCTTCTGCTGGTTACCGCCCGACAGCTCAATCACCCGCGCATCTGAGTTGATCGCCCGCACCTTCAGCGCTTCGGTCCACTCCGCCGCGATGCTGCGCATCTCCTCCATCGAGACCCGTTGAGAGCGCGTCTGCCCCCCCGCCATGGCCCCGAGATGGATGTTCTCGGCAATCGACATGGTCTCAAAAAAGCCCTCAGCTTTGCGGTCTTCGGTGACATAGATGATGCCGTCGCGCACAGCCGGGCGCGGCACTCGGTAGCGCACATCGCGCCCGCCCAGCCGGATCTGACCGCCATGAAAAAGATCGCGCTTTGCGACCCCGGCGATCACCTTCGCTGCCTCCGTCCGGCCCGAGCCGATCAAACCAAAGACCCCGGTGATCTGCCCGGCAAACAGCGAAAACGAGGTGTTGCGCACCATGGACCCCATGGAGAGATTTTGCACGCTGAGCACCTTTTCCCCGGCTTTGCGGGCCTTTTTGCTGCCGCTTTCGGCATAAAGCGCATCGCTGAGGCTGCGGCCCACCATGGCGCGGACAATGCTTTCGCGGGTGAAGGCCGAGACGTGATCGGTCACCACATGCTCGCCGTCGCGCATGATGGTGATCCGGTCGGCGATGGCCAGAGCCTCCTCCAGCGCGTGCGAGATGAAGACCACCGAGACCCCGCGCGCTTTCAGACGGGCCACAAGGGCGAAGAACTGGTGTTTTTCCTCCGGCGTCAGCGTGGCGGTCGGTTCATCAAAGATGATCACCTGCGCCTGATGGTGCACCGCGCGGGCGATCTCTACCATCTGCTTTTGCCCGGCCCCCAGCTCAGAGATCAGCGCCGTGGGATTGACGTGGAAATTCAGCGACTGCAGGAACTGTTGCCCGGCAATATAGATGCCGCGCAGGCGGTGAAATCTGCGGCTGTCGGCCAGATAGATATTCTGCGCCACCGTCAGCGAGGGCACGAGGCTTGTTTCCTGATAGACCATGGCAATCCCCTGGGCGAGCGCCTCAGAGGGAGAGCTGAGCACCACCGGAGCGCCATTGATGAAGAGCGCCCCCCGCGTCGGGCGCACCACCCCGGCGATCATTTTCGTCAGGGTGGATTTCCCGGCCCCGTTCTCGCCCAAAAGCGCATGAACCTCGCCGCGCTCAAGGGTGAAAGTCATCTCCCGCACGGCCGCTACGCCGCGATATTCCTTGGTGGCCTCGCGCAGCTCAACAATCGGGCTCATGCCGCGTCTCCTTTCACTGCATCCCCGGAAAGGGTGATCACAACCTCATCTCCCGCCGCTGCCACATGTAAAAATCCATCCGCCTCAACGGCATGGGTGACACCATGGCTGCGCCCGTCCGCCCGGCTCTGCAGGCTGAACAGCGGCTGCGCGCCCGCGTCGAGCCGCAGCACGATCCCCGCCGACATCGAAGGGGCCCAGGGTTTCAGCAGACCAAGCTGTTTGACGGCCCCGTTCTGAAGCGCCTCATAAAAGCTCTGCCCCGAGCGCATGCGCGGCGCGATCCAATAGTCACGCGCCACCTCAGTGAGCATGCGGTGGCAATAGGCGGGCTCGCGCAGCACGAATTCCACCAGCTGGCTGCGGGGGGCAAACATCGAAAGCCAGGCCCCGTCACCCGTGGCACTCAGACGGCCCGGATAGGCGGGCAGATCCCCGAGAACCACCTCCCGCGCGCCGCCCGGCGAAAGGCGCAGCAGTCGGTGACGCCAGCTTTCCGACAGGATCACCCCCTCTCGGCAGGCCATGACCCCGCCCGCCCAGGCCAGCCCGCCCGCGATCTGCTGTGGCTGCGCCTCAGCGGCGGCCAGCCGCCAGAGGCTGCCGCCCGCGCCGCGCAACATCAGATCGCGCTGCCAGTCTTCGGCCCCATGGCGGTCCGAACCGCAGGTGATCCACAGCGTGCCGTCTTCGGTCACCGCCAGATCCGTGATCCCGCGCAGCGCGCTGCGCCGCGGCACACCCGTCCCGGCCAGGCCATAGGTCAAAATCTGCCCGTCCGACAGCGCGAGCACCATCCCGCCCGAAGGGGCCTGCGACAGTGCGGCGATCTCGGCCTCAAATTCAGCGACCTTCTGCCAGCTGTGATCGGGGTGCAGCCGGTGCAGACTGCGCTCTGCCGCGGCATAAAGTCCCCCCTCGGCAACGGCGAGCGCGGTGACCCCCGGCAGCGGACGGCGCAGCCCCTCATCATCGAGGCGGCGGTTGGCGCGCAGCGCGCCGTCAAGCGGCGGCAGGGTGACCGCGGCCTCACCCCTCCCGAAAAAGCTGTCGAGACTGCATCGGATGGCTGCGATCATTTTTGCCCCCAGTAAGACGTCATGCCGGTCCAGTCGGGATCTGCCCCCGGCAGTGGCAGCCGCCCAACCCGGTTGTTGGAGATGCCGCCGATATAAAGATGGCCCTTATGCTCTCGCATGGAGGTGATCATGGGATGGTTCTCGCCCCGGCGGTCCCAGAGGGTCTCATGGACCTCGCCCGCTTCGTCAAACCGCAGCACACAGCCGGTGTTGATATTGGGGAACAGCCATTCATCAGGTGCCACGCGGCGAACCATGCGGCGGCGAAAGCCGGGCATTTTCAGCCCCAGATCGAAGGCCGGGGTCCGCATGCCGACCAGCGCCAGCCAGTAGCGCCCGTCAGAGGCGCGGTTGATATTATCGGGATAGCCCGGCAGATCGGCGATCACCACTTCTGTCCGGCCTGCCTTCGGGCCGTCATAATAATAACGGCTGATCCGGCAGGCCCAGGTCTCGGCGAAAAGGAACGACTGACCATCGTGGCACATGCAGATGCCATTGGGAAAAACGAGGTTTTTCAGGACGGTGCGGGTGCTGCCATCGCGGGGATCATAGCAGATGATCCGACCGTTACCGCGCGATTCCAGACAGTCCACGGGCCATTCGTGCATCTCATAGCGCACGGTGGCCTCGCTGAAAAAGACCCGCCCGTCCGGCGCAATATCGAGATCATCCGCCAGCCGCAGCCGCGAGTCGTCGATCACCGAAAAGAGCGAACGGCGGGTCTCATCGGTGAGTTTATGGATGCTGCGGTCTTTATCGATCCGGTAAAGCCCCATGCCACCGATGCAGACCACAAGCCCGCCATTGCTGTCGAAAGCCATGCCAAGCGGCCGCCCGCCGACATGGGCAAAGACCTCCTGGCGGGTGTAATCGGGCGCGAGAAAGCGGATGATATCGCCGATGCGGTTGCCAACATAGATATGGTCATCTGCATCCAGGATCACATCCTCAGGGCCGTCGATCTCTCCCAGGCCGATCGACTGCACCGGCGCCAGCCGGTCATTCAGCGCATAGGGCGAGCCCGCGCTGGTCGGCGGGGCCACAGGCAGATCGGCCCAGGTCGGCGAGACATAGACCTTGGAGAGGAACTTATGTTTGTTGCGCATCCAGCGCACATCCACCGCCACAGCGATCAGCAGAACCGTGCCCAGCAGCAGCGAATTCGCCCCGCTCGTCAGGCCCATCCGCACAAGGCTGTTGACCATAATCATCACGATCACCGAGCCGATCACCGCCTTGGCCGCGGAACTGCGCCCGCCACCAAGACTGTTGCCGCCCAGCACCGCCGCCGTCAGCGCCGCAATCTCCATGCCGACGCCAATATCAGCCCCCGCCGCCCCCAGACGCGAGGCAAAGAGCAGCCCCGCCCCGGCCGCCAGCGTCCCCGAGGCCACATAGGTCAGACAGATCACCCGACGCACCGGGATCCCCACATTATGCGCCGAGCGGCGCGAGCCGCCCACGGCCAGCACATGCCAGCCTGCGCGGGTCCGCGTCAGCACCAGATGCAGCCCCGCCGCCGCGATCAGCGCCACCACAACGCTGAAGGGCGTGCCCCAGAGGCTGCCCTCGCCCATGAAAAACCACGGCTCGGAGTCCGGAAAAGCGGCGGCGATCGGCACCGCATAGCTCAGCAGAATACTATCAACCAGCGCGCGCACGATGATCAGCGTGACCAGCGTCGTCAGAAAGGCGCGCAGCCGCAGATAGCCCACCAGCACCCCATTGATGAGGCCGACCAGCGCGCCGCAGGCAAGCGTTCCCGCAATCACCAGCGGCAGCGGCAGATCCGCCACCCCAATCAGCGCCAGGGCCGCGATATTGCCAAGCGCGAAGGTCGAGCCCACGCTCAGATCAATGCCGCCCGCCGCCATCACAATGGTCAGCGCCAGCACCACAAGGCCGAACTCGCCCCACTGACGCAGCAGGTTGGACATATTATCCGCCCCGAAAAAGCCGGGGATCAGCGCGCCGAACACGCTCAGCGTCAGCCCCAGAAAAAGCACCGGCACGGCATTGTCGATCCAGCGCTTGGAGAGGATCTCACCCAGAAGATGGTCGGGCACATAGTGATAGCGCCAGCGCGTCAGTCTGTCGGTCAGGGTCATGGGGATGCTCGGATGGAAGGTTGCTAAAGGGGGTGCGGGCGGAAGATCCCACCCGCACCGGTCAGCGGCTTACTTCGCGGGAAGATCCCAGCAGGAGGCCGAGGTCATATTGTCTTTGTTCAGAAACTGCAGCGGCGTGAAGAGCGTGGTCTTGCTGGTGCCCGGCGGTTTACCCTGCTGCAGCAGATGGCGGATCATCGTCGCCATGTCCTGGGCCTGATGGCCGACGTGATAGACCACCACTTCTGAGAAATTGCCGCTGGCGATGTTATCACAGGCCATGCGGTTGCCGCCGCCCTGGGTCAGAACAAAGATGTCCTTACCGGATTCGCGCACCGCCGAGGCCGTGCCGATATCCATCACATCCCAAAAACCCGCAATCGCGCAGAGATCGGGATGCTGCTGGATCACGGTGGCGGCAATATTGCGCGCCTTGGTCGAATCCCAGTCCGCCGCCTGGTTGGAAACGATCTGCATCCCCTCAGCCGCGCCGACGACGGCCTCAATGCCGCGCATCTGATAAAGGCTGGTCGAGGCGGTGAGCACCCCTTGGGTGATCGCCACTTTGCCGCTGCCGCCATTGGCGGGGCTGCATTTCTCAACCAGACGCTGGCCGATCTGTTCGCCCATGCCGATGTAATCGGCCCCCACGAAGACATCGCTGGAATAGCTCGAACGCATATTGACCTGCACCACATGGATGCCCGCATCCTCTGCGCGCTTCAGCAGGCGGGCATAGGACTGCACATCCGGGTTATGCACGACCAGCACATCCGGCTTTTCCGAGATCAGCGAGGTGATCGCCTGCGAGCCGGTATCGGTGCTCCAGTTCGGATCGCGGATGTCAAAGGTCACGCCCAAGGGCTCCAGCGCGGCCTTCAGCCCGGCGGCCCAGCCCTCGGTCAGATCAAGGCCCATGGCGACGGGCAGATAGGCCACTTTGCGCCCCTTCAGCGCGTCGTAATAGCCCGCCCGGCTTGGATCATCGAGCGTCTGCGCCAGCAGCGGCGTGCTGCAGACCGCGCCCAGCAGGGCTGCCGTGCCTGCCCCCGTCAGAAAATTCCGGATCCGTCCCATGTCTTCCTCCCTGGAAGTGGTTGCTCAGATATCGCCCTGCTGTGCGGTCTGCTCGTCCCTTGGGTTCAGCAGGCTGTCGGCGACAATCGCCAGAAGCAGCAGGCTGCCCTTGATCACGCTTTGCAGGGTGTATTGGATGTTGAGGATGGTCATGCCGTTCAGCAGAACCCCGATCAGCAGGGTGCCCACGATCACATTGCGGATCCCGCCGCGCCCGCCCGACAGCCCGATGCCGCCCAGCACCACCACCAGGATCACGTCATAAACATAGGTCGAAAGCGCAAGCCGGGTGTTCATGCTCGACACCGCCGCCGCCGTGACGATCCCCGCGCAAAAGCCGATCAGCGCTGAAATCACATATTGCTGCACAATCACCGGCCGCGCCGGAAGCCCGGTGATCCGTGCCGCTGCCAGATTGTCGCCCACCGCGCGCAGATAGCGACCGGCCACGGCATAGCGCAAAAAGAGATGCCCCAGAGCGCAGATCAGCGCAAAGGCATAGATCGGCACCGGCACACCCAACAGGCTGCCCTGGCCGATCCAGCTCAGCACCTCAGCACTGCCCTGGAGATAAGCTACCTCCAGATCGATCAGGAAATAGCGCCCGAAGCCATAGATCAGCGTCCCCATCGCCAGGGTTGCGAAAATCGCCGGGATCTCGGCATAGGCCACCAGCCAGCCATTGATTGCCCCCACCAGCAGACTGAAGCCAAGCGCCAGCATCAGCGCCATCGGCAGCGGCATGCCAGAGCCCGCCATATTCAGCATCCAGCCCACCGAAATCGCCATCAGCGAGACCAGCGAGAGATCAATCCCCCGCCCGATCACCACGATGCCCATGGCAATGCCCAGGATCCCCAGAATTGAGACGCTGCGCAGCAGGTTCAGGATATTGTTGCCGGTCAGAAAGCCGGGCAGCGTGACTGAAAAGACAAGACACAGCAAAACAGCCAGCGCAAAGACGATCTGTTCCTGCCCGAGTTTCCCGCTAAGGCGCATAGATTTCCCCCCATTCCGGCCTGAAAACCGCCGGATTTGGGCAAGATTAGGCCCGCAGCAGGCGCTGTTCCTGTCCCACACTGCAGAGAAATTTCACCACAGCGCACAGCGCGGCAAAGCGCTGGACATTTTTTCACTGCCTTATAATTTGGCTGTCGGCCTGATGGGTCTGCGGGGAGGCAGACCGGTCAGGCCATGATGTAACCCAGGGTCGGGGAGAGCCCATGGATTATGTTTTCACCACCGACAGCTATGCGCAGCGCGACCGCTATGCGGCCTGGCGCGATGCCATTTGCGATGTCTATGTGAATGTGGATGTGGAGGCTGCAGACCCCGAGCACTATCGCGGTTTCATCCGCGAGGCGCGGTTCGGCGAGGTCAGCCTGACGGATATCCTTTTGTCCGGGCAGCGCATTCTGCGCGGCCGGAGCCATATCGCGCGCCAGGACAAGGACTGCTGTTATCTGCAGTTCATTCTGAAGGGCAGTCTGAACGTGCAGCAGAACGGCATCTCACTGCCCTCCAATATCGCGCGCGGGGTCATCTTCAGCGCGGTCGAAGAATATGAGCTGCGCGCCCTGGGCGAGGTTCGCTCGCTCTATCTGGAGTTGCCGCGGGCCGCCTTTGCGCAGCGTTTCCCGGGCGGAGAGGTGCCGCTTGTCGCAGGGCTGGATATCACCCAGGGGCTGGGCCGACTGGCCGCCGAAATGTGCAGCCGCCTCGCCGCTGAAAGCCATGTGATCCCTGAAGGCCGTGACCGCGCGGCAGAAGCACTGATGGATGTGCTGGCGCTCGCGCTGCAATGCGCGGCCCATGACATCCCCCTTGGCGAAGCCTCCGTCCGGGCCGCGCGGCTGACCGCGCTGAAGGCCTGGGTCGAGGCGCATCTCGCGGACCCGGAACTGTCGCCCCGGTCGATCGCGAAGGCCAATGGGGTCTCTTTGCGCCAGCTGCACGCGCTGTTCCAGGACGGCGGAGAGAGTGTCGCGGACTGGCTCTGGAGCCGGCGGTGCCAGCAGGCCTTTGACCGGCTGGTCCGGGAGCCGCAAAGCCCTGTGACGCAGGTCGCCTTTGATCTGGGCTACAGTTCCTCCTCTCATTTCTCGACGCAGTTTCGCCGCCGTTATGGCATTTCGCCTCGTGAACTGAGAAACAGCGGAGGGAGAGCGGTTCCTGTCTGAGAGACTTTGCCGGGCGACAGGATATCGAAATGAGTGGCACGGATGCTCTGTCAGCCTGCCTAAGGCACTGATGTACAAGGCTGAGATCGGCGCATCCATTTGAGAAGCGGTTGTCATCGATGACAACACTCGGCGTGGATCCGGGACAGTAAGTGTTCCAGATCGACCCTGCAGAGCGGCGAGGTCACGCAGTGCCTCTTGAGAGGTCGCGGTGTGATCATCCGCTGTCGTTCTCGTGTCACTTATGACCCATCGGGGCTGCGGATAAAATCTGACACCCAACTGCTTGCATGGGTCAAAGGTGCAGAGCCGGAACATCGCGGTCGTTGCGAAGATGACGGTATTGAAAAAGTCCTGTGGGCCGCTGTCGTACCTGGCAGCGATGCACTTCTCATCCTTCAAACGCCCGAACATCCGCCCGATACGGCTGCGTGGGTGGCAGCGAGGCCGGTCTATTTGACAGGTGCCTTCTGCGTCAGTCTTCCTCGGGTACAGGATGTGATCTTAAGGGCATATCGGAACGGGTTAACATCAGAGCCCCGATCTGTCGGCAGATAGTCTGCATCAGGAAATGCGCTGAGCAGATCCGCGGCGCTGGCGTAATCGCGGCCTGTACTGCGTTGAGGAAAAAGCGCAGCTGCTTATCATCCCGGTCCGTCAGAGCCCGCAATCCGGTGTTCAGACCGCCCTTCGTGCGGCCGATCCGCCACCCAAAGCGCCGCCTTTTTTCAGCCCGCAGCTTCCCATGAGCTTCGGGAAAAACGGCTCAGGTCGCTCCATTTGCTTAGTGCTGAGCCGAGGCAGATGACCCATCAGACAGGCCCCCTGACCCCGGCATGCGAAGGCCGCCCCAGGAGCGGCGCCCGGTCTGAAACCGGTGGTGATCAGAGATCCCCGTCTGAACCGGAGAAAACCCGTAAATACGCGCCCGGGTTGTTCAGCGAAACAGCCTTCTGCGCCAGTAGCCGATGAAAATCCGTATCCGCTTCAAGATTGGCGGGCGGCGCTCCAGATAATTATGTGAAGCTGTTTTCGGCGGATCATCCTGATAGCCTTTCAGATACCTTGCAATCCGGTAACCGGCGCGAAAACGCGCCCGCACCACAAGCAGCCTCGGACCCCATTCCTGACAATGGAAAATCCGCAGATCGGGGCGGTTCAGCAGCCGAAGACCCCAGAGACCCTGGGCCTGGACGTAATCCTCGGCGGCCCCCTCAACCAGAAAACGGCCATGCTTTTCGGCCGATCCGGGGATGCCCTGTTGCAACTCACGCCAGACATCGGGCCGGATGAGCAAAAAGCAGTTGCTCAGCCGCCGGGTCAGCAGCAGTGACGGGTCCTCCGTCGGCAGATCGGCGCGGAACGGAAGGGTACTGCCGGTAATAAAAGACGCGCCCATCGATGCCAGAGCGGTCATCGTGGCCTCCTGCCAAAGCGTTTCAGCAGTTCGGAAGGGGAGCGTATCGAGCCGGACCACACAGCCAAAATCGGCCGTCACAGCCTCAAACTGAGCGGCCAGCAGCCGCTGTTCCTCATCGGTCGTTTCCCGCGCAGAGGTCGGGCCAAGATTCTGCAGCCGGATCGCACGGGTGGCGCAGAGGTGCTGCAATCGCGCGGAAATGCCCGGGCCCGCCCCGACATGAACGACCAGCTCAGTGATCGGATGGTCAAAGAAATCCAGCCAGTCTTCAAGAATTACAAGGTGATGCTCCTGCAGCACGAAGGTCAGGAGCGCCACGGATTGCGGCAGGGCCTGGGGGGCAACGGATGGCATTCCTGTCCTTACTCCTTTCGTTTCAATGCGGCGGTCGCCCAAAGTCAGGGGCAGGCGGTGCCCGTGTCAATCCGGCGCCAGACGTCGAGCAGCGATGCCTCAAAGGTCGCGCGACCGTAGCTTGCGTTGACGACCTCGCTGGCATGTCGGCGCAGCGCCTCCAGCCGCGCTGGTGCTGCGGCGTATTCGGTGACCGCCGCCTCAAGCGCCTGCACGAGACGGAGCGTGTCATCCTCGGTGACCGGAATGCCGGTTTCAGGGGTGAAAAACTCGCGCCCGCCCAGACCGGTATAGCCGACGACGATACAGCCGGCAGCCATTGCCTCAGCCGCCGGAAAACCGATCGATTCCTGATGCAGAAGCGAGATGAAAAAGCGGCTGCGCTGCAGCTGTTGCGACACTTCCAGCCGCGGCATGTTGTCGAGCGCCAGAAGCCTGTACCCCTGCAGCTTCCCGCGACGCTCCAGAGATTCTGCGATCTGTCGGGCCTCGGCCGGACGTTTGCGCGGCATGTAAGTGATCAGGGCTTCCTTTTCCTCCTGAAAGGGAAACTCTTCGGGTTTCATCGTGACCCGGAGGGCATGGCCGGTCCGAATGCCCATCAGTTCGAACTGGTCGAGGCAGATCTGCGAGACCCCCAGAAACCACTCTGCCCGCTGCCGGATGTCGAGCCCGAGCGCCATCGCTTCATTATGGGCCCGCTCGAAAGCGAAGGTGTTTTGCACATAAACGCCCATCCGAACCTGCGGAAAGGCAAGCATTGCAGCGGCAATCATGTATTCCGGCACGACAAGCACATCGCCGGCCCCGGGCTCCCATTGATCGAGAACGCCGCCGCGCAGCCGGTCGCGCAGCAGTCGCAGCGGAACCGTCACCCTGGCGCGCCGGCCCTCAAATGCCATTCGGGCCCGTGCATAGTCCTGGCTATAAAGCTTTCGCGGCCGGTCGGGGTGATCATGATAGCCCGCATTGGGGCTGTTATGCACAAGGGCCGCATCATAGCCCGCGCTGCCCAGGACCGCCACCGTGTCATAGATGACTGCGGTGCCGCCTGATGCGGCCCGCTCATCCGTGCAAAGAAAAAGATAACGGCGCGACATGGGACAGTCATTTTCCAGTAAATATAAAAGGGTAAGACCACGGGGGTCAAAACATCTGAGGTTTAGGGCAAAAATATGTCAATGTGAACTGCCGTGGGTATCGGCAAAAGCAGCGCGGCCGCTGCAGTCCGCAGGACGTTCGCTGAGCTGATCGGTCACCGAACCTGCAGGCTGCAATACCGCGCCATTCCTCACGCAGGGCGCGGCGGGCGCACCACCTCTTTCCAGCTCTCTGTGACTGGGTTCTCAGGTTGACAGGGCTTTTTCGCCGGTCAGCAGGGGCTCAAATCGCGTTCTGAGGCCGCTGGCAGCCGGATCCACTGTACATCGCCCGGCGATCCGCATGGCAGCTGAGATCTGCAACTCACAGCCCGGTCCGGGGCCTCAGAGGCATCGAAAGCGCCGTTGTCGTAATTTTATGAGCCTGGCCAGGGTTTGTTGCGCAAATCGGCTTTAGTTATAGACCTGTCCTAAACCCGCTCAGCTTTATGGAACAGGGATGGTCGTCGGCGTGCCGGGTGCTGTGAAGCGGTTTCGGACTGAGCCGTCGAAGGCCATCCGTCCGAGAGAGCCTGCGAAGAGCACGGATTGGGACTTCTGCGACCTGCCTGTCGAATGCCCAGGCCATGAGCCTCTGACCGGGCTGTTTAAGGCAGTTCATCCAATCGTCGGCAAAACCAATCGCAGGGCATTTGATCCCCCGGATCAAATGCTTATCCTGCTCATACCCGGACTGTTTGCTGAGCCTCCTCGCCGCTGGAGGTCTGTTGCCCGCCCCGCTGGCCGGAGGGCTTCGCTTGCCACTCCATGCCCGCATCAAACCATGGGGGCAGTGAACCTCGGCGCTTCAATCCTGGGTTATAAGCACGCCAGTTGCTCGTCTTGTAGCAGGTCCTCGGCGGATAGTTCATACCAACAGCGCAGCATGATCACGCAAAACACTGAATTCTAATAGATTTATGCGACAGCGCCCCTCATTCCCAATCTTCAGCGTCGAACTGATCGCCCTCAGGCACAGGAGCAAGGCTTGTGGCCTGCCGAGGTGTTCGGAAATCTGAACCTTTGGCCGACAGGGGCTATGAAGCCATCAAGCCAGTCCCGTGAGACATCTGTATCCAAAACGGCAGATGCTCCCATCATATCACTCTCGCTTCCTTGTGGTGCGCGGTCTCATTTAAGCTGAGCCACAATCAACTGTTCGAGACGATGAAGCGAAGCGAAAACCGCAGGCTGGAAAACGTGGTCCTGCCACGAGGTGTTCAGCGCGGTCTCTCACCCCATTCCAGCCCTTGGCCAAGGGTCGGAATGGGGCAAATATAGCAGAACTCAGACACACAAGGTGTTTGATCCCACGGTTTGGGGGTGTGATCCATTAGAAGGAATGGAAGGATGCGCTATGGGGTAAGTTCGTCATGGAAGCGCCACGATCGAGCCATGGCACGCCATTGGTCCGTGGACCATGGCTGAGGGCAGGTCGGCGAGCAGCCATACTGAGGGCTTGCCCGCCAGCGGCTCAACGGCAGGCCCGAATGAGCGCAGGACGAAAGACAGCCTGCCATTGGTCCAAAGGCAGGCTTGAGGGCTCGCGGAGCTGAGCCGGGAGCCCGGGATCAATCCGAAGACGGTCGCCAGGTGGCGCAAGCGATCCTCGGTAGAGGGTCAAAAGACGGGGCCAAAGGAGCCCCGTTCGACGGTGCTATCAGGGGCGACGAGGCCATCGTCACAGCCTTCCGGCGCCATACTTTGCGGTCGCTGAACGACTGCCTCTATGCCCTGCAGCCGTGACGGCTGTCAGGCGGCGTGGAAAGCTGCCCCTCTGTCGGCGCGCACGATTGAGCCTACCCGGCGGTCAGAGATCAGGGCCGGAGCCGGCGGAACTGATCATGGTGTGAAGGCCGGTCAGGCCCTGATCGTCAGGCGCGGTTCCTGACGCGCCAGGGCTCGTTGCCGGTCCCGATGATCGCGCAATGGTGAGTGAGCCGGTCCGGCAGCGCAGGCGTCATCTTCGGGTCGCGGAACACGGCCGGCCCTTCGCCGAAGGCCAGGTTGGTGGTGGTGATGATCGGGGGGCGGTCGCAGAGGCGGCTGATCAGATGGAAGAGCCGCTGACCGCCGGATTGGGCGGAGGGCAGATAGCCCGGCTCGTCGAGGTCGGCGAGGATCAGGAGTTTCCCCGAGGAGGGGAAGTCCAGCCGGGTCACGTCATCGGCGAGACGCCCCTGCTTTGCGCCGCGGGTCTCTGTCCCGAGGCGGTTCCCGAGGTCGACGAGGTTGCAGAAGCGGCCTCTGGTGCCGGTGCGGATGAGGGCAATGGCGATGGCGAGAGGGGCCTTTTCAGTGCCGGTGCCGCCGATCAGGACCACATTGCGCGGGTCAGCCACGAAGCGGCCCGTTGCCAGGTCTCTGACAAGGCCCTCGTTCACAGGGGGGGCGGCGACGTCGAGCTCACCGATATCCCTGGCCAGGGGCAAGCTGGCGAGGGTGATCTGGTATCGGATCGGGCGCGCCCCCCGCCAGTGGTCCCCGAACCGATGGCGACCGCTCGGCCGATCCCGGCGATCTCCGACTGCCGCAGATCGCCCCCGATGCGT
>NZ_RRAZ01000004.1 GCF_003863335.1 Falsigemmobacter faecalis
ATGAAACCTGGGCCATGGACTTTGTCCATGACCAGTTGGCGACAGACCGGAAGATCAGGGTTCTGACCGTTGCTGACATCTTCTCCTGCTTCTCGCCGGTCGTTAATCCGCGCTTCAGCTATCGGGCTGAGAATGTGGTGGAGACCCTTGAGCCTGTCTGTGCTGAACGCGGCTCCCCCAGGACGATCCGGGTCGATCAGGGATCTGAGTTCATCTCCCGCGACCTGGATCTCCGGGCCTGCACCAAGGGGGTCACCCTCGACTTCTCACGCCCCGGAAAGCCCACCGATAACGCCTTCATCCTGCGTCGGGGGAAACAGTCCCCCGGACTGTTTCCTAATCCCTCCTCACGTTCAACGGCCGCTTCCGCGAGGAGTGTCTCAGCGCTCACGGGTGCATGACGTTTGCAGATGCGAAGGAAAAGATGGAGACTTGGTTGAGCGACGACAACACCGAACGACCGCATGGCGCCATTGGCGACAAGACGCCCTGCGAGCTGGCAAATCCGGGGTCGCTTCCGACCCGAGCCCCGGTCAAACACCCGAAAACTCCGGCCTCGGGTGATCCGGATTAGAGGCTCACTTCAAAGGCCTGGGATGATCTTTGCCACACAGACGTGCTGAAGGGGGCAGGCAAATGAGCCGCTCCGGCAAAGGCACCGGCTTTCATAAGGATCTGGTGTCTTCCTCGACAGAGGTCATGGAAACACCGGCAATCAGTGCCGGCACGCTCTCCAGCCGGAAAGCGCAAGGTTTACGGCACAGTGAAGGAACCCGGCCAAATCTTTTTCGCGGTCAGGAACTGATCCGGTTCCAGGCAGAGAAAAAATCAACCGGGCAAGGGACGCGAAGCCTGACCTGCGGTGTGTTTCGGCGTGCAGTTTTGCCCCCCTGGAGTTTCTGCGTATCACTCGCTGTGGAGCCGCGGACGGAGGGGGGGGTAAGCAGGTGGATAGGATTGCGCGGGTCTGGCGGGCCTTCTCTGTGTGCAGCGCGGGTCGAGGAGGAAGACTGCGGGTCTCGCGGAATACACCCCGCAGAATTTTGCGGTCGGATGAGACAGGGTTCAGCTCTGAGCGCTGTCCTCAGCCGATGCCACGGATCGGGGCCTGGCCGGAGCAGCCGGACCGGCCTCTCTCATCGAATGCGAACAGGCCGTCCCGTGTGCAGCTGACACGGATCCGGGCCTTCGAAGCCCTGCGCGCGTCCTCGGATATGAGGGCGCTCTGATGCCGTCCGCCGATTTGCGCGAAGCGGGTCGCAGACCCGCGTGGCACCAGCGCCAGAGGCTTATGTTCCGCGGCCTTACGATCAGGCTGAGACCGGCCAGTCCGACCGGAGCCACGGGGGGCGACCTTTCCTGTGCAGGCCGCCCCTATTCGGCTTTGTCACAGCAGAATGATGCTGGCCTGTCCTCGCGAGAGCCAGAAGACTCAGCCGAGCAGGCCCGGACCGATGGCACCTCGCCGGCCTCGATTTTCGAGGCGCATGATCAGGCCTTTGGTTCTGCACGCGGGGCATCTGCGACATCTAGCCATGAGCGGGGCCATGGCAAGAGAAGGCGGTAGCAGAGGCGGTATTTACCGGCAAAGAACGGCTATAGAACCGCCATTTTCTGCAGATGTGCAGCCCTGATCGGGTCCGGCCGGTCGCCTGCACGCCCGCTTCGGGCGGCGACCGGGCCATTGTCCGCCATGAATGGCGAGCGGTCAGGTGGAGAACCAGGCCGGGCTGGTGTGGGAGAGGTGCTTTACGCCTCCTCTGCGGATGCAGAGTTTCGAAGACCTGAATGCATGGCTGCCGGATAAATATGTGGCCTGAGCCAAAGCGCACCGCCATCCTGAACAGACCCACCGGACCCTCCGGGAGGGTGTCGGGAAAGGGCGACGGCACCTCCTGCCCTGCGCAGATCCTTTCGATGGATGCCACAGGGCTCCGGCCTCCGTGGCAAAGACCGGCACAATGCGGTTTGATAGCTAAAATACGCCGTCGTGCCGACTGCCGCTGGTCGGCCGGCTGATGTGCATGCCTATGTAAAAGGATCGTTAGTCGCCCGGATGGGATGGGGGTCGGAGAGCACGCACGCCTCTGCGGTCACAGACAGACGGCTGATCATTATGGGCCTGTTCTGGCCGCGAACCGGATGCTCTGCGCAAGGGCGCAGCCTTCAAAAACCGGGTGTTCCCCCTGGGGATGGCGCAGTCGGGCGCAGACTGACGGGGCGCGATGATGGCGAGCGCCAGATGAGCTGCGTTCCGGAAGACGGCCTGCAGGCGGTCAACCAGGCTGTTCACCCGGCGCCAGTGGCCATTAACATTCCTGTACGTCGTCGTGGCCCGGCTCCAGCCGTTCTGCCCCCCCCCCGCGGCTCCGCGTCTGACCCACGAGCCCGTGGCGGATTGCGCAGGATATGACGACCTGGCCGAAATGCCCCCCCCAAATCCTCGACCTGATGGGGACGCTGAAGCTTTGCGGAATGCGCAGCGCCTGTGAGGAAGTCATGACCCGCGGCATCAGGCGCCTTCGCGCATCGTCGGTGACCTGTTTCCATCAGAGATCGCCGGGAAGCAGGTGCGCTCAATCCGGTACCAGATGACTGTTGCAAAGCTTCCGCGGACCAAAGACATCGGTGCGTTAGACTTCAGGGGATCCCCTGGGACTGAGGGCCTTGTCGAGGGCCTCAGTCCCAGAACAGGCAATGGGCTGACCGGCGTCATGTGGTCGCGATCGGCGGGACGGGCACGGGAAAGACCCATCCCGCAATTGTCCGTGCGCTTATCCGTAACGGGATCCGCAGCTGACTTCGTGAACCGCCTTGCAACCGAAACGCGCAGCGGCAGGCAGGGGCGGTTTGCCGACGACATACCCGCCTTGACCTCGCGCGTCAGGAAACGGTCCCCCGGACCGTTTCCTGACCTTCCGCGCTTCCTGGTGAACCCGGGCGATTTGCCCTGTGCTCAGTCAGGCGGCAGGTGCTCTTGCCTCTGAACAGCCGCCTCTGTGAGCGCAGCTCGATTATCGTCACCCTTCGGCGAATGACCGGTCGTCTTCAGCGATCCGAAGAGGGCAATGACCCTCTGACGCATCCCTGCGAAATCACAGGGACTGGCAACGCGTCATGGCACTGCAAAACCCGCGCCTGACACTCCTGGCCTGATCTGCCTGCAAAACAGGATCCGTCTCATTGGATCAGGCCAGGATCTCCAGTCCCTTGGGGGGAGTATTGCGCGCCGACGGGCGGTGAGGTTTGAGCGCGAATTGACCGGCGGCAGTCTTGAAACCGGACATCCGGAACCTCCTGGCTTTCGTTCCGTCGCCGATCCGCGGTGCCAGGAGGAACTTACCTGCATACCCGCAAAAATGGCGGCGCAGGCGCGCAAAGCCGCGGTGGCCGCCCGGGCGCGGTCACAACGTCCGCAGAGGCTCGGGGTAATATGTCCAGGCGAGAAAGCGGCTGATCTTCTGGCCCTGGCCCATATCGACAATCCGGTACTCAGCCACCCGCGCTTTGCTTAAGAGCCGCGTGAGGGGGCGGAGGCTGTCTTTCTTTGACACCAGCGAGGTGAACCACAGACAGTGCTCAGAATAGTCCTGGCTCTGTTCGATCATTGCGGCGATGAAACCGACCTCGCCGCCAGGGCACCACAGCTCAGCATTCTGGCCGCCGAAGTTCAGCTCTCCGGTCTCGCCTTTGCCGAGGTTGCGCCATTTGCGCCGGCTGCCCTCCTCTGCCTGCTCGGGGGAGGTGTGAAACGGCGGATTGCAAAGCGTGACATGAAAGAGGTCCTCCGGGGCAATCACGCCCGCAAAGATATCCTCCGGATTGTTCTGGTGCCGGAGCGTGATGCTGAGCCCGTTTCGCTGACAGATTTCACGCGCCGAGCGGATCGACACCGGATCGATATCGACACCCGTAAAGTCCCAGCCATATTCGCGCTGCCCGGTCAGCGGATAGACAAGGCTCGCCCCCGTCCCGATGTCGAGGGCCCGGATGCCCGGGCCGCGCGGACTGCGGCCGCCGTTGCTCTCAGCCAGCAGATCCGCGAGGTAATGGATGTAATCCACCCGGCCGGGGATCGGCGGACAGAGGTAAGTCTCGGGGATCTCCCAGAACTCAATCCCGTAATGCGCCAGCAAAAGGGCGCGGTTGAGGGCGCGGACTGCCGCCGCATCGGCGAAGTCCACCGTCGTCTCACCGCGGGGATTCAGTGTCGTAAAGGCACACAGTTCCGGCGATTTCGCCATCAGCCGCTCAAAATCATAGCCCTCGCGGTGCTGGTTGCGGGGATGCAACGTGCGTTTGACAGCCATGGAAAACCTTCGCGTAACCTGACGCTCACACAGCGTCTGACAGGGGGATGACTTTAAATCCTCCCGCCGCGCTGTGAAATAGCGGAACGGGGCTCTTACAGGAGATCTTCCCCGTCTGAGAGGTGATCCGCAGCTGGCGGATGAACAACGACAGTCCTCAACCGCGCCAAAGGATACCGGGCATGAAGAAACCCGCCGCGGTTTCGCACGGCGGGCCGGATGCATGCCAGATCCCTGCGCGTCAGCCGCCGGTCTGGCGCTGCAGGGCGCGCAGCTGATCGCTGTTGAGATAGCCGCTCTCCGGGCTGCCCTGGCTGCGCTGCCAGGCGCGCAGGGCCTGACGGGTGCGCCGATCGAAGGTGCCGGCGGTGCCCTGGGTGTCATGGCCCAGAACCGTCAGGCGCAGCTGAACTTCACGACGCTCGCTGACGGACAGGCCAAGCGCGCGCTCGGCAGCTTCATCGGCGGCATTTGTGACCGGTGGCGGGGTCGCGCCGGGGCGGCGCAGATCGCCGTATTGCCGCGACAGCAGCGCCACATCCTGCGCCGTGACATAGCCGGTCTCTGAGAGCCGGTTGGACCGCTGCCACGAACGGATCGCAAGGCGGGTGTTATTGCCCCAGGCCCCGTCCGCGCCGCGGGTGTCATGGCCGAGTGCGGTCAGCTGCTGCTGGATCTCAAGGCGCTGGTTGCGCGTCAGACCAAGGGCAGCCTCCTGCGCCGCGGGCGTGTTGACCGAAGGGGCGGGCGTCACCGGGCCGCGCCCGAGATCGCTGTACTGGCTGGAGATCAGCGCCACATCCTGGGCGGTGACATAGCCGGTCTCAGCAAAGCGATTGGCGCGCTGCCAGCCGCGAATGGCAAGGCGGGTGTTGTTCCCCCAGGCCCCGTCCGCGCCATAGGTGTTAAAGCCAAGCGCCGTCAGCTGCTGCTGAATCTCAACCCGGCGTGCCCGGCTGAGGCCAAGGGCGGCCTCAGTGTTGGCGGCGGGCGTCGCGCCGGGCTGGGGGATGACCGGCTGCCCCGCGCCCGGGCGCAGGGCATTGAGCGCGGCAATGGCGTCCTGGCGGAAGGCCCCCTGCGGGAAGCTGCCGAGATAATTTTCATAAGCTGCTGCGGTATTGCGGCTCTGGGCCTGGACGAAAGCGTTGCGGTCCAGCTCCTGGGTGATCATCGCGCGGGCCACGCCACCGATGACATCCCCGATCCCATCCTGCGCCGCTGCGGTCAGCGGGGCCCCGAGCCCGGCCATGACCAGCAGTGGCAGTGCGATGCGTTTCATCTCGCTCTCCTTTGTGGCGGATGCACGGGCGGGCCGAAACGCGGCCCGCCGTCTGCAGGGAGGAACGCCCGGCGCTGCGATCGGTTGCAGCCGCGCCCACAGATGCAGCGCTCAGGCGAATTTGCGCTGTGTCATGAAGTCCAGAAAGGCTTTCAGCGCCGCCGTGGCATGGCGCGCATCGGCGTAAACAAGCTGAATAACCACATCCTCAATCGGATGATCCGCCAGCACCTGCACCAGCCGACCCGAGGCCAGGTCATCCGCAATCAGACTGACCGGCAGCACGGTAATGCCCTGCCCGCTCACGGCAGCCGTCTGCAGCATCTCCCAGTTGTTGGCCTGAAGAACCGCGTTGACGCGCTGCCAGATCACCTCGCCGCTGCGCAAAAGCGGCCAGACGCCGGATTCGGAGATCAGCGTGTGATGCAGACAGCGCATCTCCGCCAGATCTTCGGGTGCCGCAGGAAATCCCGCCTCAGCCAGATAAGACGGGGCCGCCACCATCATCGCCGAGACGGTGTGCAGGCGACGTGCAAAAAGCGTGGAATCGGGCAGACGCCCGCCGACGATCGCCGCATCAAGGCCGTCCTGATGCAGATCCGAGCGCCCTTCGGTGAGCACCAGATCCAAAGTCACATCCGGAAACTCTTCCATAAAGTCCGCAAGCACCGGCTGCAGCGTGGTCATCATATAGATTTTCGGCACGCCAATGCGCAGACGGCCCGCAACTTTAGATGAGGCCTCACGTATATCTTCATTGGCGCAGCGCAGATCATCCAGGATGGGCCGCACCCTGTCGTAATAGCGCTGCCCCAGATCCGTCATCCGCAGCGAACGGGTTGAGCGCTGCAAAAGCCGGGCGCCCAGATCCTGTTCAAGATCGGCGATATATTTACTGGCCTGACTGCGCGAGATGCCCATGCGCCGCGCCGCAGCGGCAAAGCTGCCCTCTTCGACAACATGCACATAGGTCTGCAAAATATTCGTTTCCAACACCCGCCCCGCCGCAACACCGCCAATCCGGAGCAGAAGATTTAAGCAGTTCACCCCATCCGGGCAAGCCGGACAGGGGCGGAAAAGACAAACTGCCTCATCACAAGCAGCTGAGGGCTGCTCTGCCACACCGGAAACGCAGTGCGGGTGATGTTTGCGGGTGCCCTGACGGGCACCCGTATCGCATCCGGCCGGAGCCGAAAATCCGGCTCAGCGGGCCGAGGTGACCGGAGCGTTGCCCGAGGTTTCGACCAGGGTGACGGCCACTTTATCAGCGTTCACGAAATCATCGGAGATGACAACATCAACAGCCGGAACCTGGAGCACTTCGCCGATCAGGTGCGAAGCGGGGCTGTTGTCGCGGGCGTTATAGCCTTCAGCCGAAGCCGAGGTGGCAGCAAGAACAGCAAGGGTGAGGATGGAAGCAAGCTTTTTCATTTTTCTAAATCCGGTCATAGGGAAAGGCGTGTTTGCCTTTCGATGACAGAGAAGTAAGTCTCCCCCTCGAAAAAGATTAGATGTCATTCATCGCGCTCTGTGTTCGATCAGATCGGACAATCACGGGCGTGTGACGCAAAAAGCCCGGCACTCCGGCCGGGCTTTGGGGGGGTCTGTCAGACGAAGATCAGATCTGCGCGGCGCGCTGCGGCTCTGGTGCGGGGCGATGCGGATCAGGGATGACGATCGGCGGACGCGGTGCGCCAAGGGCAGCGCGCGACAACTCTTTCACCCAGGCCAGCGCCACCAGCGCCAGCAGCCCGCCCAGGATCACCACATCCTCGACAATCGTCAGCGTGGGGTCGAAATAATGCAAAGCGGCGCGCGCGGCAAAGGACAGCACCGTCCCCACGGCAAAGACCGGCAGCGCCTGACGGCCCATCACCACGAAGGGCCAGGCCAGGCGCGAGGCCGAGAGGTCGCGCAGATGCGGGCTGACGCTCACCAGATAGGCCAGCGACAGCACATGCAGCAGGCGCGGCAGCTGCAGATAGCCCTTGTTGAAATCCACGAGCACGAAAGGCACCCCCGCTTCGCGCAGCGTTTTCATCACCACGTAAAAGCCCTGATCGACCGGCGGCACCTGTTTAACCAGGAACGCCAGCGAGGCATAAAGCGCCGCCGCAATGATCAACCCGCGCTTCACCGGCACAAAGCGGCGTTGACCGCGCAGCGCAAGCCCGGTCAGAATGCCCAGCACAAAGATCAGCTGCCAGGAGAAGGGGTTCAGAAACCAGCCGCCCCGATTGGGATAATTCGGCAGGTTCTGCCAGGTGAGCCCCGCCACCGCCCAGACCGTAATAGAGGCGATCAACAGCCAGCCCGGACGCCGCTGCCCCGCCCAGATCAGCAGGGGGGCCGCCAGCATCAGCAAAACATAAAGCGGCAGAATATTCACATAGCCGAACTGATGCAGCAAAAGCGGCAGCCCGATCAGCACGCCCACCGGGTCTTCCACAAAGCGGTTGAAGTTGTCCCTTGAGATCAGTTCGGGCACTTCGCCAAAGCGCAGCATGGCCGCCACCAGGCCCAGCACCGTGACCGAAATCACGATATGGACCATATAGAGCGACCAGGCGCGATGCCAGGGACCGGCGATCCCGGCCCACCAGCGTCTGGCCTCAAAGTGCTTGCCAAAGGCCAGCGCCGCCGAGACACCCGCCAGCAGCACAAAGGCCTCTGCCGCATCCGAGAAGCCGAAATTCTTAGAGGTCAGCACCTCGTAACGATTGCCCGGCACATGGTTGATGAAGATCATCGCAAGCGCGAGGCCGCGGATCATATCAATCCGGCCATCACGGGGCGGCGCAGAGGCCGCTGGGGGGGAGTTGAGATGTGTCACAGCCTGGCATCTGCGACCTCTCGCGGGTAAAGGCAAGGGATGTAACAGATTTCTGACAAAAGCCGGCGAACTCCCGCCAGCGGAGGGCCGGAAGCACGGCGATGGTTTGCTCAGCAGCCCCCCGGGGCGGCGGGCGGCGGGAACCCTGCTGAACGCGGCGTGATCCCCGCGCCGCAGGCCGCCGGAGCGGAAACGGGCGGCCTCGCGCAGCAAAAAAACCCGGCTGCGAGGGGGATCGCAGCCGGGGCCGAATGTCGCTCAGCCGGATCAGGCGCGCAGGTAGCGCACCAGATGACCGCCGCCAATATCGATCAGTTCCGACACCTCGGGGGTCTCAAAGACATTGGGCGGCACCGAGCCGTCGCCCATATGGCGGTAGCCGGGCGGCGCGGGCGGCAACTCCCTGACCAGCGCTTCGGTGTCTTCCTTCAGGAAGGTATCCGGGTCCGGAATCGCCGCGATCAGACGGCGGGTATAGGGGTGCTGCGGGTTCTCAAAAATCGCCTGCCAGGGGCCCTGCTCGACGATCTGGCCAAAGAACATCACCACCACGCGGTCCGACATATGCTCAACCACGCTCAGATCATGCGAGATCATCACGTAAGACAGCTGGAACTTTTCCTGCAGATCGAGCAGCAGGTTGATGATCTGCGCCCGGATCGACACATCCAGCGCCGAGACCGGCTCATCAAGAACCACGATCTCCGGCTCAAGGATCAGCGCGCGGGCAATGCCGATGCGCTGGCGCTGACCGCCGGAAAACTCATGCGGATAGCGTTTGCCCTGCTCAGGCGTCAGGCCGACGTTTTTCAGCATGGCGCTGATGCGGCGCGCGATCTCGGCCTTGTCTTTCACGCCATGCAGCCGCAGCGGCTGCTCCAGCGACTGCCAGACGGTCTGACGCGGGTTCAGCGAAGCATAGGGGTCCTGAAACACCATTTGCGCAGCCCGCGCGCGCGCCATACGGCCCGGGGCTTCCGGTCCGGTCATCGGCTTGCCGTGAAAGCGGATGCTGCCTTCGGTCGGGTCCTGCAGCCCCATAACGGCCAGGGCCGTGGTGGATTTGCCGCAGCCGGATTCGCCCACCACCGAGAGGCATTCGCCCCGCGCCAGATCAAAGCTCAACCCATTGACGGCATGCAGATAGCGCTTGCCGCCGCCCAGAAAACCGCCCGAAGAGATCGGGAAGCGGACATGCAGGTCTTTGACCTCAAGGATCGGTGCCGTCATTGCGCCGCCCCTCCTTCTGTAATGCGGGGCGCGATAAAGCGCTCCTGCGTCAGCACCGAGCGGTCAGCGATGATGCTGTCGATATCCACCAGACGGTTGCGGCTGTCAGAGGTGCGCGAGCCCAGGCGCGGCAGCGCCCCCAGCAGACCCTTGGTATAGGTGTGCTGCGGATTGGAAAAGAGCGCGCGGGTGTCGTTCTCTTCAACCAGCACGCCCGAATACATCACCCCCACCCGCTGACAGACCGAGGCAATGACGCCCAGATCATGGCTGATGAAGAGAACAGCCGTGCCACGCGCCGCGCAAAGCTCACGGATCAGCTTCAGCACTTCGGCCTGCACGGTCACATCCAGCGCCGTGGTCGGCTCATCCGCGATCAGCAGATCCGGGTTGCAGGCCAGCGCCATGGCGATCATCACCCGCTGGCGCAGACCACCCGACATCTGATGCGGGTAGTTTCCGGCCCGCCGCTCGGGGCTGGGGACCTTCACGGCTGCCAGAGCCTCAATGGCCAGCTTTTCCGCCTCGCCCCAGGCTTTGCCCTGATGCAGCACGAACATCTCGGCAATCTGACGCCCCACGGTCTGCAGCGGGTTCAGCGCCGTCATCGGCTCCTGAAAGATCATCGCGATGCGGTTGCCCCGCAGATTGCGCATGGTCTGCTTTGAGGCCTTCAGAAGATCCTCTCCGCGGTAGAGGATCTGCCCCCCCGTGGCTTTCAGCGGCTTTTTCAACAGCCCCATGATCGCCAGCGAGGTGACCGATTTCCCCGAGCCGGATTCGCCCACCAGGCCAAAGGTCTCGCCCGGCATGATCTGCAGCGACACCCCTTTCAGGATCGGCACACCCTTCCCGCTTTTCAGCGGCACATCGACCTTCAGGTCTTTAATCTCGATCAGCGGAGCACTCATAGCTTGCGCGTCCTCATATGCGGGTCGAGGCTGTCACGCAGTCCGTCGCCAAGAAGGTTAAAGCCAAGCACGGCCAGAAAGATCGCAAGGCCCGGGAAAATCGCGGCCCAGGGGGCAAGTTGCAGCATCTCGCGCGCATCGGTCAGCATCGAGCCCCAGGACGGGAACGGCGGCTGAATGCCCAGACCCAGGAAGGAAAGCGAGGCTTCCGCCAGCACCGCACCGCCCATGCCAAGGGTTGCCATCACAAGGATCGGCCCCAGCATATTGGGCAGGATCTGCGTAAACATGATCCGCAGATCCGAATAGCCCAGCGTCTGCGCCGCCTGAATATAGCCCTGCGACTTCAGTGAGAGCGTGGAAGAGCGCGCAATCCGGCAGGTCCAGGACCAGTTGGTAAAGCCAAGCGCGATCAGCAGCGAGGGCAGCCCCGGCCCCAGCACCGCCATCACGGCCAGCGCAAAGATCAGCGAAGGGATCGCCAGCATGACATTGGTCAGACCGTTCACAAGGTCATCCCACCAGCCGCCCCAATAGCCCGCGGTCATGCCCAGCGTCACCCCGATCACCGAGTTGATGATCTGCGAGACAATGCCCACGGTCAGCGAAATCTGCGCGCCATAAAGAATGCGGGTGTAGATATCGCGGCCCTGACTGTCGGTGCCGAACCAGAACTCACCGCTCGGCGGCAGTTCTGAATTCATCAGATTGGCGTCCAGAACCGGATCAAAGGGCGCAAGCCAGGGCGCAAAAAGCCCGGCAAAGACCACCAGAACGGTCAGAAAGCCGCCAAACCAGAGGTTAAATCCAAGGCGCATAAGCGTCACTCCTGCTTGATGCGCGGATCGATCGCTGCATAGAGCAGATCGACGGCAGTATTGATGACAAGAAACCACAGCACGATCACCAGGATCGCGCCCTGAACGACAGGAATGTCGCGGATCGCCACGGAATCGACCAAAAGCGAGCCTATGCCCGGCCAGGCGAACAGCTTTTCAATCACCACAGCCTGCCCGATCAGCGAGCCGAACTGCAGACCCACGGTGGTCACGATCAGCACCAGCGCGTTGCGGGCCACATGGCGGCGCACCACGGCGCTCTCACTCATGCCCTTGGCATGGGCGGTGCGGACGAAATCTGAGTTGACGACATCCAGAACCCCGGCCCGCGTCGTCCGCGCCAGCAGCGCCAGCGGCGTCACCCCCAGGGCAATCGCCGGCAGGATCAGGTTTCGGATCGAGCCGTCGCCGTAACCAAAGCTCGGCAGCCAGTTCAGCTGCAGCGCAAAGAGCATCATCAGCAGCAGGCCCAGCCAGAACTGCGGCAGCGACAGACCCGAGACCGCGCCGATCATCGTCACGCTGTCAAACAGCGAGCCCGGGCGCAGCGCGGCCATAAAGCCCAGCGGCACGCCGATCAGCACCGCAAAGACCATGGCCGCAATCGCCAGCTTCAGCGAGGGCCACATCCGCTCTCCCAGCATATCCAGCACCGGCAGACGGGTGCGGAACGAAGTGCCAAGATCAAAGCGGGCAAGATCCCAGATATAGGTTGTAAAGCGTTCCCACAGCGGACGATCCAGCCCGAACTCGCGGTTCAGACGCTCAATCAGCAGGGGATCCGCATTGGTGCGGCCATCCGAGAAGAGCGCTGTCGCGAAACTTCCGGGCACCACAGAGAATATCACAAAGATCAGCAGTGCGACGACAAAGAGCGTCGGGATCATCTGCCAGATCCGTCGAAGCGTAAATTTAAGCATGTGCCGGTCCCCTGTCCGGGCCCGCGACGGAAGCACCGCCTGGGATCAGTTCTCAGTCAGGCTCTGCGCGTCTGGTCTGGCGCAGAGCCTGTCGGTGAGGGGCGGGGATGTCTCCCCGCCCGGGCATCAGTGAACTGATTACTTACGCGACGCCGGTGCGCTGTCGTCGATCCAGATCGAATCGTAGTCCTGCAGCGCCAGTTCGGTCGCATTCGGCGCAAGGCCATGGACCCAGGGCTGATAGGCCATGACGGCTTTGTTGTAGTTGAAGAACCAGACCGGGGCTTCTTCCTGCAGCAGGTTGTTGGCCTGTTTCAGAAGATCCATCTGCTTGGCTTCATCGGCCTCAGCACGGGCGGCTTCATAAAGCTTATCGAATTCAGCATTCGAGAAGTTGGTGTAGTTACAGGCCGACTGCGCGGTCTGCGACCAGAAGCAGCGCAGCACGGTCAGCGGGTCCGGCCCGGTCAGGTTCGACCACATATAGGCCTGGAAATCACCTGCCGAAACGGTCGAGCCGAGGGCAGCCGATTCGATCGGCTTCGGCTTCACGGTGATGCCGACCTGCTTCAGCATCGGCAGGATGGCTTCGATGATCGGCACGCCCCAGGATTCGTTGGGGGTGGCGGTCACTTCGAATTCAAAGCCGTTCTCAAAACCGGCTTCTTTCAGCAGGGCTTTGGCCTTTTCCGGGTCAAACGCATAGGGCTGCGCGGTGTCATCAAAGGCAGGCGAGCCCGCCGGCAGCCAGCTCACAGCGCGAACCGCTTTGCCCTTTACCAGACGCTCAATGATGAGATCCGAGTTGATGGCATAGTTGATCGCCTGACGCACGCGCTTGTCGGCAAGGGCCGGAACGGCGGTCTGGTTGAAGCCCACGTTGCGGGTAAAGGTCTCTGCCACTTCGAGGATATGGTCTTTCAGCGCCGGATCCTGCTGGTAAGCCTGATACTGCACCGGACCCAGAACCGAGACATCGACCTCTTTGTTGCGGAAGGCCACGTCACGGGCCGAACCTTCCGGCATGACGATGATATTCACGCGGTCGAGATAGGGTTTGCCTTCTTCGTAGTAGTTGTCAAAGCGCTCCACCACGACCTGGCTGCCGGGGACATGCTCTTTGAACTGGAAGGCACCCAGACCCACCGGCTTGATCGCCTGCTGGTCCAGCGGGTAATCCGACGGATAGATCGAGGTGGTCGATTCCATCAGGTTGAAGCCCGGGTTACCGGCGGCGTTCAGCGTCACCTCAAGGGTGTGATCATCGATCTTTTTCAGACCTTCGATCTCGGTGGCTTCGCCTTTGCCAAAAGCGTCAACGCCTTTGATGATATTGATGTAGCTCGCACCCGGCAGCGCGTTCTTGGCATCGGCCAGGCGCTTGTAGGTGAAGATCACATCATCGACGGTCAGCGGCTTGCCGTTGTGGAAAACGGCGTTTTTCTTCAGATGGAAGGTATAGACCGAGCGATCATCCGAGATGTCAACGCTTTCAGCCAGTTCCGGCACCGGCTTGTTGTTGTACGAATCCCACGAGTAAAGCGAGCGGTGGATCGCATAGGTGACGAAATGTTCCTGGATATTCGGGCTCGAATGGATATCCAGCGTCGAGAAAGCCGAGCCATAGGGCGCGGTGAAATTAAAGGTGCCGCCCTTGCGCGGGGTCTCGGCAAATGCAGTCGCAGCGGTGCCCAGTGCGAGCAGGGCTGCGAGGGAAAGTGAACGCATCATTCTATGGTGCTCCCATGTTGAAATCAGATGTCCGGGTTGGCCCCGGTTATTTCCTGGCTCCCCGGCCTGTCCGCCTGAACGGGCCGGGGGCCTTTGTCTCAGCGTGCGTCGTAAACAACGCGCCCTTCAAGCAGGGTCAGCACGCATTTCGTATCGTTCAGGATAACTTCCGGAGTGTCCTCCAGCAGGTTGCCCGAAAAAACGGCAATATCGGCGAGTTGTCCGGGCACCAGACGGCCCTTCACGCCTTCGGCCTTTTGCGAATAAGCGCCATATTCGGTCAGCACCTGCATCGCAGTGTCGCGGTCGAGAATCTCTGAGGCATCCATCACCGTGCCCTTCCAGGTCTTGCGGGTGATCAGCGCATAGAGATTCGGGAAGGGGTTCGGCAGACAGACCGGGCTGTCCGATCCGGTTGAGGGCTTCATGCCCATCCGCTCCCAGGTGCCGATCGGGAAAGAGGGCAGCCCGCGCTCTTCGCCCAGCACGCTGACATAGGCATCGCCGAAATCATAGATGAAGGCCTGCTGCGGCGCGGGCAGGATGCCTGCGGCTTTCATGCGGTCGTTCTGATCGCCTTTGGGGAAGCCGCAATGCTCAATGCGGTGGCGGCGGTCGGCGTCCGGGGTCTTCTCCAGGGCGCGCTCATAGGCGGTAATCAGCTGTTCAATCGCTTTGTCGCCAATGGCATGGCAGGCCAGCGCATAACCTTTGTCGTGCAGCTCCTGCACGCGCTCATAAACGTAGTCATCGGGCAGCATCTGCACGCCGAAGTTGTCGGGCTGGCCCTGATAGGCCTCCGACATCCAGGCGGTGCGACCGCCCGCCGAGCCGTCCAGGAAGAGCTTCACCGCGCCGACGCGCAAAAGATCATCCCCTGCCCCGGTGACCAGACCCATGCGGTAGCAGTCCTCGACGATGCTTTTGCTGGGATCGCCCAGCAGCGTCAGCCAGACCCGCACCGGCAGACGCCCTGCGAGTTTCGCAAACTCATAGGCGCGCATCTCTTCAAGGCCCGCGATATGGCCCACGGCGGCATCCATGCAGCTGGTGATACCGTGCGACAGCAGATAGGTACCGCCCGCCTCAATCGCGCCGATCAGCTGCTCGTTCGACGGGGTCGGGGCGATGGAATAGACCAGATCCATGGCGTTTTCGGCCAGAAGCCCGTTCAGACGCCCGTTCGAGCGGCCAATGACGCCGCCCTCAGGATCGGGGGTCTCATCGGTGACGCCGCCGAGTTCCAGCGCTTTGGAGTTGGCGATGGTGATATGGCCGCAGGCGCGGGTTACCAGAACCGGGTGATCGGGGGCCGCAAGGTCCAGATCATCGCGGGTCGGATGCGCGCCGGTCGGATATTTCGTCTGGTCATAGCCCCGCGCGCGGATCCAGTCGCCCTTCGGCGTGGTCCGGGCGCGCGCGGCAATCGCTTCAATCAGATCTTCGACGGTCGGGGCAAAGGCCGGGGTCGCATTGACCATGCCCATCACGAAGCCGGTGCCGATGAGATGCAGGTGGTTGTCGATCAGACCGGGGCTGGCAAAGCGGCCCTCAAGGTCGATCACTTCCGTTGCACCGCCCTTCAGCGCCATGATTTCAGCGGCACTGCCGGTGGCCAGCACCCGCCCCTGCCAGATCGCCACGGCCTCACAATAGCCTTCAGCTTTGCCGCGCCAGATGCGGCCATTGTGAAGGATCAGATCTGCAACTGCTGTCATTCTTGTTTCAGGCTCCGGTCAGGCGCAGCATCCGAAAGCCCCCGGGGCTTCCTTTCCGACGCGCATCCGCCTGATCTCTGTGCGCCGGACTGAAGGTTCAGGAAAAAACAACTCACATCCAGGCAGCACGCCCCTCGCGCGAAATGGCCCGCCCCTCCGGCAGACCCTCCCCGTGAAACGCCGCACCCCCGGGACATCCAGCCTCTCCCCTGGCCCCACTGTGCGAATTTGCCTCACCCCGCGCCAGTGCGCAATGGGCACAATTTCATGCCCGCACCGCATAACCTGCCGGAAAACAAAAAAAATCGCGGCACCCTGTGCAGGTGCCGCGAAAATCAGCGCAGAGGCTGCCAAATCTTTGTGCAAATTCAGGGCCCCGGCCCTGTGCACAAATTTTCAGCCCTTGATGAAACGCAAAGCGCGCAGGATCTCAAAGAAATCATCCGCCGCGAAGGTAATGGTGCGCGGACCTGCGGTTTTGACGCCCGGATACCAGCTCGACTGATAGGCGTTGACGGGATTGGTGAACTCAATCTTCACCTCAAAGGGGCCTTTGACATCGGGCATCCGGGTTTTGTTGTCCTGACGCAAAGCCCGCTCGACCCCCTCACGGATCAGCTTTTGCGACCGCTGCGGCGCGATGGAGTTCGAGCCCGGGCCATAGCCCTTCAGCGTCTCCACCGTCACGATCCCCGGCACCTCAGTCGCCACCTCGGCGCAGATCCCCTCATCGCCCGACAGAAAGACCGACGGCACGCCGTAACGCGCGGCGCAAAGCGCGTTGATGGTGAATTCTGACGCCGGTTGCCCGTTCAGATACATGCAGGAGATTTTCAGGTTCGAGGTATGCGCCAGCGGGTTGTCTTCCGTCCCCGCCCGCGAGTGATGCCCGGTAAAGACCGCCGCATCAAAGCTTTCATCAATGCCGAACATCATCTGATCGGGGTGCCCCGACCACGACCGCACCACCCGCACATAGTCCGGCAGACGGCCCACCAGGAGATTGCGACCGCTGTCATGGGCGTCTTTCACCACCACCTCGGTCGCCCCTGCGGCCCTTGCCCCTTCGCAGGCCGCCAGAACCTCCAGCGTCATCAGCTCGCGGAATTCCTCCCAGCCGCGCTCCCCGCGGATGGTTTCTTCCCAGTCGACAATCCCGGCGGTGCCTTCGATATCGGCGCAGATAAAGACTTTCATTGCTGGTTTTCCTTCAGCCAGTCGGCGAGTGAGGGGTAATAGCGGCTGTGCCCCTGGGTGCCGGGGGCATGGCAAAGCGCGTTGAGAACGGCTTCCTGGGTGGCCTCGGCAGCGGCGCGGAAGGCCAGATCGATCAGATCATCCGACAGGCGGCGCTGCGGTGCAAAGGGCGTGGCGGGATCATGCTCCACCCGGTCTGCCGTGGTAAAGATCACCGACAGATCGCCCGAGCCATGGCCATAAAACGCCCCGAGCCGCGCCAGACCTGCGCCCGCGCGTTTCGCCACGCGCTGCAACTGCCGGTCCGCCAGCGGCAGATCGGTGCCAAGGATCACGATCACGGAACCCTGCTCGCGCTCGGCCAGGTCTTTGGGATGCGGGCGGCGGCCATCGGGCAGCATCAATTGCCCCGCCGGGCCAAAATTCGCCAGCACCAGCACGCCAAGGGTAAAGCGCTCACCGCCGATTTCCATCACCCGCGAGGCCGTGCCGATCCCGGCCTTAAAGCCAAAGGCCGTCATCCCGGTCCCCGCGCCCACCGCCCCTTGGGCAAAAGCGCCCGGAGCGGCTTTTGCCAGCGCCTCAGCCGCATGCTCCTGCGTCACCGCCAGGGCACGAATGTCACTGATCGCGCCGTCATTGCACTCACAAACCAGCGCATTCACGGTGCCGGTGCTGCGGCCAATATCGTCATTCTCTGCCAGCGCGCGGCGCACCAGCGCCTCGGTGCAGGTGCCGACGTTGAGGGTATTGGTCAAAAGGATCGGCGTCTCGAGGGTGCCCAGTTCCGCCAGCTGCATCAGCCCGGCGGATTTGCCAAAGCCATTGATGACATCCACCGCCCCGCGCAGCTTGCTGCGGAAAAGATTGCCCTCACCCGGAATGATCGCCGTGACCCCGGTGGCCAGCCCCTCGCCCTGCAGCGTGACATGGCCGAGTTTCACCCCCGCCACATCGGTCAGCGCATTCAGCGGCCCGCTCGGCAGATGCCCCTCAAAGCGGATCCCGAGATCGCGGGCAGAAGCCTGATGTTTGCTCATAACGTCTCTCCCTCAGGCCTTTTTCCAGATCAGATTGCGCGCCAGCCAGACGCTGAGGCGGATCGCCTCAGGCGCACCGCCTTCATCCCGGATCAGTTTCATCGTCCAGTCCCCCGGAGCGGGGGCATCCAGCGAGCGGCGGGTGACAAGCTGCCAGTGATCTTTCGCGGCAGGCCGGATCAGCTCCGGCCGCCCGGTGCCAAGCGGGCCTTTAAAGATCGCATAGCCCATGCCGCCCTGCGTGGTGATCTCCATCTCAGAGCCGATCTCTTCGCAGATCCAGCGCCCGGTCAGATCCTGCGGCGAGGTGGCAAGATCACGCGCGAGAGGGGTCAGCCGCGCAGCGTAATTCTCAAGGCCGCGCGCCATGACCAGATCCGCGCCGTCCCGCGCAGCCTTCACAAAGCCGCCCTTCAGGCTGCCATCGGCCTGACCGGCCAGACCATCCGGCCCGGTGCCGAAGTGCAGCCGTGCATGGCTGCCCTGCGGCTCGATGCGCGCCAGAAGCCCGGTCTCTTCGCAATACCACTGGCCTGCCAGATCGGCGGCCACCGGATGCGCAGCCACAGACGTCACGCCCAGCGCGGCGCGGGCAATGCCATGGGCCGCGCCATGGGCATCGCCGTGGTGATTAAGCAGCACCACAACCGAAAAGCGGCTGTCGCGCCCCGCCATGCGGTAGGCCCGAAAGCCCCGCAAAGCGCCGCCATGGCCGGTGAAATGATCCCCGCCGATGCCATGATGCTGCAGGCCAAAGCCGTAATGCGCCCGCGTGCCATCGCGAAAGCTCTGCGGCGCGGCGGCAAGGTTGTAAAGCGAGGCGGGATCGTCGCGGGTCGCGTCAATCCAGCCCTCATAGCTGCACATATCGTTGAGCGAGGCCGCCATCCCCGCATCACCCATCCACCAGAGGCCGTTTTCGGCAGGCAGATAGCCGGTCTCTTCGCTGCCCTCATAGCCCGCGATGCCGTCGGGCGCGGTGCGGGTATCAGCGGCCAGATAAGCCGCCTCCATCCCCGCAGGTGCCAGGACATGACGCGAGAGCAGATCGGCAAAGGCCGCACCGGTCTCAGCCTCAATCAGATCGGCGATCAGACGGAAATTGCCGTTGTTATAGCTGTAGCGCGTGCCCGGCGCGAAATGCGGGCTTTGCAGATAAGCAAAAACGCGGGCGGCATCTTCGGGGGCAAAGAACTGCTCGGCCTTTGCGCCCATCAAAATGGTCTGCGCCCAGTAGTCGCGCAGGCCCGACTGGTTGTTCGCCAGATCCCGGACCTTCGGCAGATCGCCTTTGAAATTCGGCAGATGCGCGAGCAGACGTGCATCCAGCGCCTCCGGGGCCCCACAGGCCGCCAGCATCACCATGCAGGTGAACTGCTTGGAAATCGAGCAGAGCGGGATGCGCGTCTGCGCCGTCATCGCCTGCCCGGTCTCAAGATTGGCATAGCCCCAGACCCGCTCGGCTATGACCCTTCCTTCGTGCAGAATGGCAGCGGCGCCGCCGGGGCCGCGCAGGCTTTGCGGCAGGGCGTTCAGCGCGGCCTCTGCCGCACTTAGAGATAGTCTGGTCACGTCGGGTCTCCGGCTCATGCGGGGCTAACATGCCGAAGTGCAACCAAAAGGGGAAGAGCTTGACGCAGCCCCTCAGGACAGCCAGAGGAAAGCCATGCAGACGCTTGATAACATCATCTCAGATCGCGGCTCGCGCTATGCCGTCAGCTTTGGCCCCTGCAAAGATGCGGGCGAGGCAAAGGCCTTTCTGACCGCGCTGAAAAAAGACCGCAAATTCGCCAAAGCCACCCATAACACCTGGGGGGCCTGGACCGACGAGGGGCCGCTGCGCAACGACGACGGGGAAAGCGGTGCCGCCGCGATCATCCTGCGGATGCTTGAGCGTGAAGGCGTGCGCGATCAGATTTTTGTGGTGACCCGCTGGTATGGCGGCAAACACCTCGGCGGCGACCGCTTTCGTCATGTCCAGGAGGCGGTGCGAATCGGCCTTGCCGCCCTGCGGGACGCGGGCTGAACGCAGGCGGCCCGGCGAAATCTATCCCTCGCCCAGCACCTCCCGCGCCAGATCCGAGCGCTCCCAGGGGACCGAGACCCCCTCCTCATAAAGCACATCCCGCGCCTCGGAGAGCAGCGAGAGATAGCGCTTATATTCCTGCGCGCCGTTGAAATACTGGCCCCGCGTCACCTCGGCCCGGGCGCGGTTGAGGAATTCGGCATGATATTTGAAATGCGCGAACATCAGCGGCTTCGGGGCCAGCTTCACTTCCGTTGCATAATGCAGGCTCACCGAAAACCGCATCCAGGGCTGGTACTTCAGCAAAGCGACCTTTTCAGAGACGAAGAGTTCCGGCCCTGATCCGGGCAGCAGCCGGTGGCGCAGCGCCGAGGTGCGTGCCACCGCCTCACCATAGGGGCCGCTGATGGTGGGGGTGTGCAGCAGCGCCCTGCAATCGGCGTGAGAGGCCTGCTGAAAGGGGTCGCCTGCATCAAGAGCGGCCTCCTGCAACCGGCCCTTGGGGTAAATGTCGAGCATGGAGACCGCAAAGGCGTCAGAGTCGGCGAAGTCCTCTTTGCAGACAAACTCTGCAAGGCGGGTCTGCCTGTGGTCTCCATAGATCAGCAGCTCATCCGCATCGGCCACAAGGCTCCACTTCCCCGGCCGCAACTGCGCCATCAGCGCGATTTTCCACTCAGAGCCCTGAGCGGTTGAGCGGAAGGGGGCTTCGGCGGTGAAGACAAGGGTATCGGGCTGCTCCAGCAGAAATTCCAGCGTGCCATCGTCTGACATATTGTCAACAAAGAGAAAGCTGGTGACGCCGAGGCGACGGTAATGGTTCAGGAAATGCCGAAGAATGAATTTCTCATTGCGCACGACCGAGATCACCGCGACCGCCGCCTCTCTCGCCGCCTGCAGACGCTCGGGCGGGCTGACGAGGACCATATGCGGTGACTGATGATGAAGCGTCACCGCCCGGTTCGCAGGCCAGATCATCGGCGGCGAGAGACGCAGGCTCTGATAGCCCCGACTGATCTCCCGGAAGGCGTCATGGGTGTCGAGATGCGCGATTTTTGTCCCCGAGATCGCCGAGGGGAAAAAGCCCGCGCACCAGCGTACCACCGGGGCACCCCCATCGTGCACCCGGCGCATCAGCATGGCATTGCAGTCTTTCTGCTGCGGCGCGATCCCGGCCAGCGCCAGAAGATCACCGACCAGTTTGTCCTCTGAATATGACACGCTGCGCAGCCGCTGGCCGGCGCTGCTCTCAGCCTGGGCTCTCAGGGCCAGCAGGCTGCGGCGGCTCAGCGCATAGCCCGAGCCGCCATCGGTATAGGCGGAGGGTTCGGGGGATTTATCCAGCTCCATCCGCGCGCGCAGCGACTGCGAGCGGCTCATATGCCAGGCTGAGGGCTTTTGCCCGGCGTCGCGTTTGATCACCCGGCCGTGATAGTCGCAAAGCCGATGGCTGAGGCTGCAGAAATACTCCTGCACATCCAGATAGCAGTCGTCATCGATCTTCAGGATATGACTGAAGGGCGTGTGCTCTGCCGCCCAGGCCAGCATGGCGAGGCTTTTGGCCGGAAGGGCTTCATAGGTATCCCCGGCGCTCACCCGCAGCACATCGCCCTCGGGGCTGCCATCGCCGTCACCGACAACAATCAGGCAGGGGATGCCCAGCGCCTCCAGATCGCGCATCCAGGTTTCACGGATGCGGGCCACCCGGGTCGCCAGATTGGCCTTGCACGAATAGACCAGCACCAGGGTGTCAAAGAGCGCCGGGGTCTGCAGCCATCTTGCGCGCCAGTCGGATGCGACCTCCCCCCGCCGCACCGGATGGCTCAGACGGGCGGTCAGCTGCGCCAGCAGCGCCGCCTGGAACGCCCCCGCAGAGGCGGGGGTCATGAGCGCTGACAGACGGGCCGCCGCTGCCGCCACCACCGGATCATTGATCGTCAGGTCCGGCGTCTGTGCCAGCAGCCGTCCGATCAGCGGCTCAAGCAGCCTCTGCAAGGCCCTGTGCCCGACCCGCAGCGCATCGCAATAGACAAGCAGCGCCACATTGAACCGCAGATGCGGTGAGCGGTCCTGCCGCAGCGACAGCAGCCCTGCCTGCAGGTTGTCCAGATCACCAGGCTCGCCGCCTTCCGCGCCGCCCGAGAGGATCTTCAGGGTGAGGCGGGTCAGCTCCCGCAGCGGCTCATGGCTCTCCGAGATCCGCTCGGGATCGCGAAGCCGCCGCACGGCCTCGCGCGCCGGCGCATGAAACCGCTCTGGCGCGGCAGGGGCATCGGGAAAGGCGAGCGCACGAATGAGCTCGCTGCGAAAGCCCTCGGACTGGCAGTCGGCCTCTTCGCTCTGCGTCAGCAGGCCGGTCGGGCCCAGAAGCTCAATCCGCATCCTTTCGGTGCCAAAAACCTCCAGCTGCGCGAAGAACCGCAGGGCTCTGCGCAGAGCTGCCGGATCACCAGGCTCCTGCGCTGCGCGCGCCTCTGCATGGCTTTGCACCGCCGCGAAACCCGCCTGACCGCGGGCCAGCAGCAGCGAGCCTGCGGCGAAGTCCGGCAGATCTGCGGCAAGGCGCTGCCAGAAGGTGGGCGAAAAGCCGTGACAGCGCAGCGCGGACCGCTCAATCCGGTCCCTGAGCCAGACAGGCAGGCGCGGCGCGGCCATCAGAAGTGCCACCGAGGTTGCAATCATATTGCGGCAGGGACCACGGCCCCAATAGCTCGCGGCCATCCGCTCTGAGAGGGTCAGAAAGCCAAAGATGATGCGCTGCATCCTTTCAAGCCCGAGCCCGGGATCCGGGGTCAGCACGCTCGCTCTGACCGCCTGCCCGATGGCGGCGGTATTGAGCCAGCCAGTCGTCAGCCCCGCCAGCGCCTCAAGCCGCTCTGCCAGCTCCTCAAAGCTCCCCCGCATCGCCAGCCAGGGCAGGGCAAGGGAAATGCCCTCGCCGTCGCTGGCCCGAAAGCGCCCCTCCCGGGAGGCGCAGGCCCTGCGCCAGACCGCATAAAGCGCGTCGAAGTTCCCGATGCGGCAGAAGTGTTCGGTGAAGACCAGCAGCGCCTGCTCCGTCACCTCCGGTGCGACGGCTGGCAGATGCGCGGCAGCAGCAGTGAGGATGTCGCCGTGACGGCCCTCCTCAGCGGAAGCGAGCAGGGCCGTCACCTCGCTTTTCCAGCCCGCGATCAGCACCTCCTCAAGGCTTTGCGGCGGCGAAGGCGGCGGCAGGGCGGCAGACGGATCTTCCGCCTCGGGCAGATCCATAAAAGCGGAGAGCTGATAGCTTTCCGTCGCGCGCCGGATGTACGCCACGGTCTGCGGTGACAACCGGGGCAGCAGACCGGCGTATTTCACATGCTCCAGCGCAGAGATCACCTCAAAGCGGGACTGAAGCGGATCCGGACAGCGCTGTGCGAGCGCCTCAATCGCACTGACCACGGCGGCGCGGGTTAAAATCAGCTCCGGCTGCTCCGGCGCGGCATGGGGGGGGCCGATCTTTGCGCTCAGGCTTTCCCCCACGCCCTCCAGACTCCAGAGAAATCCCGGCAGCACGGCCTGCAGGCTGCTCAGGGCGGCGCGCCCGGTCTGCGGCCTCTCGCAGGCGCAGGGCAAGGTGATGTCGGTGCCCGCGATCTCCAGCGTCACCAGGGCGGGATCATCGCCAAGCGGCAGATCATAGCCGTAAATCATCAGATCTTCGCCGAACTTCAGTTCGGGCACCACGATCTGCGGGGCGGGGTCTCCCTTGACCTTCAGTGTCCCGAAAATCAGATCCGGCGGCAGTTCCAGGCAGTCAATGGCGCTCAGGTCCAGGCGCTGACGCGACAGACCCGCACTCAAAACGCCATTGAGGCGCAGTTCCAGCCCGTCCTTCACAACGCTGACCGATACCGCCAGCGGCAGGGTTTCATCTGCAGACAGGGGCAAGCTGCGGGGTTTGCCCCAGACGCCATTCCTGAACCGGCTGATAAGCACCACCTTTTCGGCAGGGCGCAGCGACAGATGCAGCGGGATCTCTGCCGAGCGCAGCCTGCGGAAGTTCAGCTGATGCCACTGCCCCTCCCGCGCCTCGAGTGAAAATTCGACGGAGAACCCGTCCGTGACCTGGCACAGCAGCAGTTTCATCGGCGCACTCACACTGACACAGAGGACCGGAACCGCGGTCCCCGACTGGTTAACGGAAATCAACCTTAAGTTGATTCGACTGCGCCGCCTGCGTCAACCCTCTTGTGCCTGCCGGACAGCGCCGGGCTTACCCGACCCGCAAAAGGCAGCCCGCTGCGGCGCGGCGCATGGCCCGGGTCAGCGGCTGCAGGATCCCCGCCGCCTGCCGCGTATACTGCCAGTAAAGCGGCACATCGAGCACCTGGCCCGGGATCACCTCACACAGCCGCCCCGCGGCGATATGATCGCGCACCAGGGCCTCGGGGTTCATCCCCCAGCCAAGCCCCGCCAGCGCCCCGTCCACAAAGCCCTGCGAAGAGGCCAGCCGATGCGTGCGATAGGCAAGCGGCCGCCCGGTCACCTGCGCCAGCCAGTCCGACTGCAGCCGGTCCTTGTCGGAAAAGGTGATCGCCGGGGCATGAGCGAGGCTCTCTGCGGTGACCCCACTTGCAAACCAGCGCGTCATAAAGCCGGGGCTGGCGGTCGCAAGATAACGCAAAGCGCCCAGCGCCTCGGTCTCGCAGCCCTGCAGGGGGCCGGGGTGCGAAGTGACGGCCCCCGCCACATCACCGCGCTTCAGCCAGTCCTGCGAAAAGCTCTGATCGTCGATCTCCAGATCGAAAAGCACCCCCTCCACTTCGGCCAGCGCCGGGATGACCCAGGTGGCAAGGCTGTCGGCATTGACCGCCAGCCGCAGGGTGACCGGCCCCTGCCCTTCGAGATCCAGATCCCGCGCAAGTCCCGCCTCCAGCAGCGAAAGCTCTTCAAAATGGCGGATCAGCCGCAGCCCCGCCGGGGTGGCGCGCGCAGGGGTTCCACGGCGGATCAACAGACAGCCGATGCGCTCTTCCAGCGCCTTCAGCCGCAGCGAGACCGCAGGCGGCGTGACCCCGAGTTGCGAGGCCGCGGCCTCAAAACTGCCGCGGCGGTAAATGGCCGCGAGGGCCGCAAGCTGGCCGGGATCAATCATAAGCGCGCCTTATCTGAGGAAAGGATCTTTAATTTGCCTTATCCTGCACCAGAGGCCAGGAGAGAGGCAACGAAAGGATTTCCCATGCTTCAGGCCCTCCTGGCAGGCTTTGCCACCAGCTTTGGATTGATCGCCGCGATCGGGGCGCAAAACGCCTTCGTGCTGCGCCAGGGGCTGCGGCGGGAACATGTGGGGCCGGTGGTGGCGATCTGTGCGCTGTCCGATGCGCTGCTGATCGCGGCCGGGGTCGGCGGCTTTGGCGCGCTGGTCCGGGCCACGCCCTGGCTGGGGCCGCTGATGATGTGGCTTGGCGCGGTTTTTCTCTTTTACTACGGGTCCTTGCGTTTTCGCGCGGCGCTGAAGGGGGGCGCGGCGCTGATGCCTGCCGAAGGCCAGTCGGTGCCTTTGGGCAAGACCATTGCCACCTGCCTTCTCTTCACCTGGGCCAATCCGCATGTCTATCTCGATACCGTGGTGCTGCTCGGCGGGCTCTCGGCACAATATGCGCCTTTCCAATGGGTCTTTGGCCTTGCGGGGGCTGCAGCCTCGGTGATCTTTTTCTCGGCGCTTGGCTTTGGGGCGCGGCTGATGGCACCGCTTTTTGCACAGCCGAAAGCCTGGGTGGTGCTGGAGGGCGTCGTGGGCTGCACCATGTGGCTGATCGCCCTCTCGCTGGTGCTGCGGGGGCTGTGACATGGTCTGGGGAATTGACCGCCCCGCCGCTTCGGGGCAGAAGGCCTTATGCTGATTTATAAGATCTTCCGCCGCCCTGAGTATGAAGCTTTCACCAGTGCCGGACGCACCTCGGGCGCGCCGGTTGATCTGGCCGATGGCTATATTCACTTCTCCACCGCCGCCCAGGTCCGCGAAACCGCGGCCAAGCACTTCAAAGGCGAAGCGGATCTGATCCTGCTCGCTCTTGAGGCCGAAGCCCTGGGCGATGCGCTGAAGTGGGAGCCCTCGCGCGGCGGCGCGCTCTTTCCCCATCTCTATCGTGACCTGACCCGCGCTGATGTGCTGTGGCAGGCGCCTTTGCCGCTTACGCTGAACGCGCAGGGGCATGACTTCCCGGAAGGTGTATTGTGAAGCAACTGGTCGAAACTCTCGGGCTGAAGGCCCTTCATAAACTCGACCCCGAGCAGGCCCATCACCTCTCGATCCGCGCGCTGCAAACGGGCCTCGTGCCGATGTCGGGGCTGATCACCTCGCCGCGGCTGAAGACCACGGTGGGCGGGCTGGATCTGCCGAACCCGGTGGGGCTGGCAGCGGGCTATGACAAAAACGCGCAAGTGGTGGACCAGCTTTGCAAAGCGGGTTTCGGCTTTGTGGAAGTGGGGGCGGCAACCCCGCGCCCACAGCCAGGCAACCCGAAACCGCGTCTCTTCCGGCTGACCGAGGACCGCGCGGTCATCAACCGCTTTGGCTTTAACAATGAAGGCGCAGATGCGATTGCCGCGCGCCTGCGCGCCCGCACCCTGGGCGCGGTGCCGGTGGGTCTGAACCTCGGCGCCAATAAAGACAGCATCGACCGCGCCGGGGATTTCGCCCATGTGCTGCGGGTCTGCGGTCCGTTCATTGATTTTGCGACCGTGAATGTGTCGTCGCCCAATACCGAAAAGCTGCGCGATCTTCAGGGGGCAGCCGCGCTTTCGGCGCTGCTCGCCGGTGTGATGGAGGCGCGGTCGGGCCTCAGCCGCCGCATCCCGGTCTTCCTGAAGATCGCCCCCGATCTCAACAGCGAGGAGATCGCTGAAATCGGTGAAGTGGCGCTGGCCTCGGGCCTTGATGCGGTGATCACCACCAATACGACGCTCGCGCGCGAGGGGCTGGCCTCTGCGCATAAGGGCGAGACCGGCGGCATGTCGGGCGCGCCGCTCTTTGAGAAATCCACCCGGGTTCTGGCGCAGCTCTCCAAAGCCACCGAGGGGAAAATCCCGCTGATCGGCGTCGGCGGCATCTCAACGCCGGAGCAGGCGATTGCCAAACTGCAGGCCGGTGCCAGCGCGGTGCAGGTCTATTCCGCCCTCGTCTATGAGGGGCTCTCGCTGATCCCGCGCATCGTCCGGGGCATTGAGAGCCACCTGCAGGCCACCGGCCTTGCCAATGTCTCGGCCCTGACCGGCTCGGGCCGCGATCAGTGGCTCTGACGCTCTGGCATAACCCGCGCTGCTCCACCTCGCGCCGCGCGGTGGAGCTTTTGCAGGCGGCGGGGGCGGAGATACAGATCCGCCTTTACCTTCAGGACCCGCCCTCACGGGCAGAGCTGACAGCCCTCGGCCTGCCCGCTGCGCAATTGCTGCGCCGCAAAGACGCCCCCGAAGCGGCAGACTACAGCGCCGCGCAGATCTTTGATCTGCTGGCCGCCGAGCCCCGCCTGATAGAGCGCCCGATCCTTCTGTCGCCCCGGAGCGCCGCAATCGGCCGCCCCCCGGAAGCCCTGCTTAAGCTGCTGGAAAAGCCCCTCTGAAGGCTTAACTCAGCAATCTGGCAAGCTCCCCTGCCCTGAGCTGAAGGCCGCAGCTTTCACCACGGCCCGCTCAACGCCCGAAAACGGGTGGGGTGTGGGGAGGGTGGTAAACCCTCCCCACCCTTCCTTTTTCAGCGCATCCACAGCCGCCCCATGCAAAAGGCCGCAGCTCTCGCCACGGCCCGCTCAGCGCCCGAAAACGGGTGGGGCGCGGGGAGGGTGGTAAACCCTCCCCGCACTTCCCTGTTCTTATGCGTTGAAAAGGAAATGCAGCACGTCGCCGTCCTTCACCTCATAGGTCTTGCCTTCCAGCCGGAACTTGCCGTTTTCACGGGCACCCGCCTCACCATTGCCGGCGATGTAATCGTCATAAGCGATGGTCTCAGAGCGGATGAAGCCGCGCTCAAAATCGCCGTGGATCACGCCCGCAGCACCCGGCGCCAGGGTGCCTTTGGTGATGGTCCAGGCGCGGGCCTCTTTCGGGCCGACGGTGAAATAGGTCTGCAGACCCAGCAGCGCATAGCCCGCGCGGATCAGACGGTCGAGACCGGCCTCTTCCAGACCCATTTCGCCCAGGAATTCTGCCGCATCCTCAGACGGCATCTGCGCCAGCTCTTCTTCGATCCGGGCCGAGATCACCACGGTGCCCGCACCCTGCGCCGCAGCCATGACCGCCACACGCTCAGATTCGCTGTTGCCGGTTGCGGCCTTCGCCTCTTCGACGTTGCAGACGAAGAGAACCGGCTTTGCGGTCAGCAGCTGCAGCATATCCCAGGCTTTGCGGTCGTCTTCCGAGATCGCAACCGTGCGCGCAGGCTTGCCGTCTTCCAGCACCTTTTGCGCCAGCGCCAGCAGACGGTCCTGATCGGCGGCCTCTTTGTCGCCCCCGCGCAGCTTGCGCACCAGATTGGCGCGGCGGCGCTCGATGCTGTCGAGATCGGCCAGCATCAGCTCGGTCTCGATGGTCTCAGCATCCGCGACCGGATCGATACGACCCTCAACATGGGTGATATCGCCGTCTTCAAAGCAGCGCAGCACATGCGCAATCGCATCGCATTCGCGGATATTGGCCAGGAACTGGTTCCCCAGCCCCTCCCCGCGCGAGGCCCCGCGCACGAGACCCGCGATATCGACGAAGGTCATCCGCGCCGGCAGGATCTGTTTCGAGCCTGCAATCGCGGCCAGTTTATCAAGACGCGCGTCCGGCACCGAGACCTCTCCGACGTTCGGCTCAATGGTGCAGAACGGGAAATTGGCGGCCTGGGCCGCAGCGGTGCGCGTCAGCGCGTTGAAAAGCGTGGATTTGCCAACATTCGGCAGACCCACGATGCCCATTTTAAAACCCATGGTTCCCTCCGGAGGCTGGTGTCGGTGCTGCTTCTAGGGCCTGACCCCAGTGGGATCAAGCGGCGAGACCTCCCGCAGCCCTGCGACAGCTGCGACGAAGCGGCTGAGAGGCCCCTCAGACCTGCTGCGAAGCCGCGCCCGTCCCCCCTTTGTGAGACCAGTCATCGTTCCATTTGCCGTTAAAGAGCAGCCGCGCCGCCGCAGAGCGATCAATCCACACGGCTCCCTGCCACGAGATCACCAGCGTCAGCGCACAGATCAGCCCGTATTCCAGCACCAGCGGCAGATCGACGGCGAAGAAGGCCACCCCCGGAAGGACGATCAGCGGCTGATGGATCAGACAGACGCTGAACGACAGATCCGCCGCACGCCGAATGAAGGGATGCGGGCGATCCAGCCAGCGATAAGCCAGCGCAACCAGCAGACGGGTGACGCAAAGCCCGCTCAGCGCCTGAGCAAGCTTGCGCTGTCCGGCGGGCACCTCCAGCCAATAGGCTGCCATGGCCAGAAGCAGGAATCCGACACCAAAGATCACCGCCGCGGGTGTCAGACGGCGATAACGCTCAAGAAACACCGGGCTCAGCGCCAGAGCCGCCCCCGGCGCGAAATGCGGCAGATAAACGAAAACGCTTTCAAAAGGCTCGCTCAGCCCTTTCGCCAGCAGCCCCTGCGCCACCAGCATGGCGAGGAAGGTCACGACAAAGGGGCGCAGAACGCTTCCGGAGAGGCCAGGGCACCCCGGCGCCGCGCCAGAGCCTGGACGCCCGGGCGCATGCTCAGGCGCTGTGCCAGCGCCATCAGCAGGATCAGAATCAGCAGCACTTCCAGAAACCACATATGCTGCAACAATCCGCGTGCCCCGATCGGGCTCAGCGCCGCAATCGCTTCGCCTGAGAAGTCACACCTGCCGTCATGGCAAAGGCCCTGCAGCCAGACGGTGGAGGTATTGAAGAGAACCCCCGCCGTCACCACCGGCAGCAGAATGCGCATCGCCCGCGTTGCCAGCCATTCCCCCGGCGGCCTGCGGTTCAAAAGCCAGGCACTGAAAAAGCCGGAGATCACAAAAAACGCCGCCATCCGGAACGCCTGGCTGACAGCCCCGGGCCAGACCTGCCAGGGGCTGCGCCCGGCCGCGCTGATCAGCCAGTCCAGCGCCGGCGAACAGATCAGCGAAGCGTGGTAGAAAATTCCTGAAAAGAGGCAGAACGCCCTTAAGGCGTCGAGGTAGTGCAGGCGCGCGTTCATCAGAAGCCCTCGCTTGCAGCAACCGCAGGGTCCGGGGACGCGCGGTCACTGACTGGCCAGGACCGGCAGCCTTGCGCCGCCGGTCGGGGGGCGCCGGACAGGAAGGATCGGGCGGGAGAACAATTTGACATTTTGAAGCGCCGCTTGCCTTTTCCGCCCCGCTGCCGCATCACCGAAGCGGAATTACCGGAGGCCTGACCCGTGACCCGTATTGATCAGACATTCGCCCGCCTGCGCGCCGAGGGGCGCAAGGCATTTGTCACCTATATCATGGGCGGCGATCCGACCTTTGAGACCTCGCTTGAGGTGATGAAGGGCCTGCCGGGGGCGGGCGTGGATGTGATCGAGCTGGGCATGTGCTTCACCGATCCGATGGCGGATGGCCCGACCATCCAGGCCGCAGGCCAGCGCGCGCTCGATCACGGGATGAACACCGACCGGGTCTTTGAGATGGCCCGCGCCTTCCGCGCCACGGACGACAGCACGCCGATCGTGCTGATGGGCTATTACAACCCCGTCTATGCCCGCGGCGTGGACCGTTTTCTGGCTGAGGCGAAGGAGGCCGGGATCGATGGTCTGATCATCGTCGATCTGCCGCCCGAGGAAGACAGCGAGCTGTGCCTGCCCGCCCAGGCCGCAGGACTGAACTTTATCCGCCTCGCCACGCCGACGACCGATGCCGCGCGGCTGCCGCGGGTGCTGCAAAACACCTCCGGCTTTGTCTATTATGTCTCGATCAACGGCATCACCGGCTCTGCGGCGCCGAGTGCCGACAGCGTCGGCCCGGAAGTCGCCCGCATCAAAGAGGCGACCGATCTGCCGGTGGTGGTGGGCTTTGGCATCTCCACCCCTGAGGGGGCTGAAGTCATGGCCCGCGTCGGCGATGGCTGCGTGGTGGGCTCTGCCATCGTGAAGCTGATCGGCGAAGGCCGCCCCGTGGCGGAAGTGCTCTCCCGCGTGGCCGCACTGGCCGAGGGCGCGCACCGCGGCTGAGCCGGTTTACAGTCTCTGAAACCCCGTCCGGCCCCGCGCCAGGCGGGGTTTTTCTGTCTTCAGCCTTTCTTAATTCCGCGCTGCGATGCTCGGCGGGAAGATGAAAGGACAGCAGTGTGCGCAGGATAGCCGCCCCCGGCATCGTGGGGGAAACCGTAACCGAAACCGGTGATCTGACGATCGTCCGCTGGACCTGGACCGGCGGCGCGCGCTCAGAGGCCGTAACGCTGCCATTCCCGCGCCACGTCGCGGTACAAAGCGGCGCTTTCACCCTCACCACCCCTGAGGGAGAGCGCCTCCTCAGCGCCAGCGACAGCGCCAGCATTCCGGTGGGCGCGCTCCACCAGCTGCACTGCCGGAGCGCCGGGGTGACGCTTGACGAAGTTGTCTCTGCCGCCTCCGTGCCCCCCGTCCCTCCCCCGGACGCGGGCCGCAAGCCCCGGCGACGTCGGACGGCGAAGCGCGAATAGCCGGATATCAGTGCCGGGGTCTTGGGTAAGACACCAGGGCTGGAGGGGAAGGTCCTGCGCGGATCGAAGGCTCACCGCCCATGCATACCAGAGCAGCGCTCCGACTGCCGCTGCCACATGACAGGAGTGGCAACCGCTTCACTTCGACCGGGCCCTCGCCCCTGTCCACGGGGGATGGCGCGATCATGGTGGCCGATGCCGGAGTGACAGGAGTGACAGGAGTGACAGGAGTGACAGGAGTGACAGGAGTGACAGGATGATAGCGGCGGCAAAGGGGGTCAACCATCTGCGCCTCACCCCAGGAGCCATGCCACAATGCCCCGTGACACTGCGCGGCACAGAAGTGAGACGTAATGGCTCTGCGCCAGCAATCTTCGGACGAAAGCGATCGGCTCAGAAGGTCACGGGAAACTGGTCCGTCCGAAGCCATGCCGGAAGTGCTTCGAGCCTATTCCTGACAGGCTGCCAGTGGACACTCACGACGCCAGCCGACAGCGCGCGGAACTCATTTGCAACGGCTGACCGGAACCGCATCGCCCCCTCAGGTCTCTCAGGGCGTCGGCCTTTCCATCCACAAAGGGAGGCAGCATCATCCTGACATGGATCCCCCGGCACATAGCCTGTTGCCCCCTGCGGGTAAGTGAGTCTATCGCCCGGTTCTTCCCGGGGACCACAACCGCATTGAGAGGCCGGATGAGCCTTTTCGCAGGTGCCCGGATACCGCAGCGCAGCCTGAGCCGGCCCTTTGCCCCGACATCACCCATTTTGAGGCGGATGAGGCCGATGTCCCGACTGAAAGCCCAAAATCATCCATGGATCAGCACCATGCACCGGGCGTTGCCCCTTATTCCCCGCCGCTCTCGGGAGCCGGGCACTCTCTGGCCAGCCGCGATCCCGCGCAAAGCGACGCTTGGCTCCCTGCATCTGCCCCCCTCAAACCAGACCGATTGCCCCCGGCCCAGCGAACCAAGAGCAGGTGCCAATTGCATCTGCGGGCAAGGAGCGCAGGGCGGGCGACAGGCAAAAGCCCCATGGCCTGCCGGGGAGCTGTTTACAAAACAGGCCCCAAAGGGGCCTGTTCTATCGCGCGCCGCGCCTAAACCAAAAATCTCACTCAGCGGCGGTGGCTGAGGGGTTGTTCGGATGCTCGGTCCAATTGCTATAGGGCACCACATTGCGACCGGTGCGCGGATCGAGCGTGCCGAGCGGCAGCTCCTCCATGGTGATGCAGTTCTCGACCGGGCAGACGTTGACGCAAAGGTTGCAGGCGACGCATTCGGCGTCATTCACCTCAAAGACCCGGCCCGGCTTCATCAGGATGGCCTGGTGGCTGGTGTCCTCGCAGGCGGCATAACAGCGACCGCATTTGATACAGTCGTCCTGGCTGATCCGCGCCTTGGTGACATAATTCAGGTTCAGATGCTGCCATTCGACGAAATTCGGCACCGCGCGTCCGACCAGATCATCCAGCCGCATCTCTTTCTCGTCAAGGTATTGCGAAAGACCGGAAATCATCTCCTGCACAACCTTGAAGCCATAGGTCATCGCCGCCGTGCAGACCTGCACATTGCCCGCGCCCATGGCGAGAAACTCGGCCGCATCGCGCCAGGTGGTCACGCCGCCGATGCCGGAAATCGGCAGGCTCCGGGTCTCATCATGACGGGCGATCTCGCCCACCATATTCAACGCCATGGGCTTAACGGCAGGGCCGCAAAGGCCGCCGTGGCTGCCCTTGCCGTCGATCATCGGGAAGGGAGAGAAGTTGTCCAGATCGACATTGGTGATCGATTTCACCGTGTTGATCAGGCTGACCGCATCAGCGCCGCCGCGATGCGCCGCCACGGCCGGGGGCAGGATCGAGGTGACATTCGGGGTCAGCTTCACGATGCAGGGCATCCGCGAATATTGCTTCACCCAGCGGGTGACCATTTCGATATATTCCGGCACCTGACCCACGGCAGATCCCATGCCGCGCTCGGCCATGCCATGCGGGCAGCCGAAGTTCAGCTCAACGCCGTCAGCCTCGGTATCCTCAATCGCCTTCAGGATATTTTTCCAGCTGTCCTCATCACAGGGCACCATCAGCGAGATGACCAGCGCGCGGTCGCGCCACTTGCGCTTGACCTCTTTGATCTCGCGCAGGTTCACCTCCAGCGGGCGGTCGGTGATCAGCTCGATGTTATTCAGCGCCAGCAGGCGGCGGTCCGCGCCCCAGACCGCGCCATAGCGCGGCCCCGAGACATTGACCACCGGCGGCCCTTCGGAGCCGAGGGTCTTCCAGACCACCCCGCCCCAGCCCGCCTCATAGGCGCGCTCGACGTTATACTTCTTATCCGTCGGCGGCGCCGAGGCCAGCCAGAAGGGATTGGGGGATTTGATCCCGATGAAATTCGACGTGAGATCGGCCACGGCTGTCCTCCCGCTTGAGGTTAATGGCGAATGGCAAAAGAAAAGGCGCGCCTCTTTGCAGAGGCACGCCGATGAAATTCTGTCGAAAAGGGTCGGTCGGTCAGCGACCGGTCAGACGTTCCCAGATCCACCAGGCCGCATTGCCGCCCAGCTCGCCCGATTTCGGCACGAAGTAGGCCCAGGCGATGCAGCCGATCACATTGACCACCAGGAAAAGCGCCACATTCATCCGCGCGATCCCGGCCATCAGAAAGACCACCGCGCGCAGCGGGCCAAAGAAATGCCCGATCAGCACGGTGATGATGCCGTATTTCGCAAAGACTTTTGACGCCTGGCCCACCAGTTGCGGATAGCGGTTCATCGGCCACCAGCCCATGATGGTCGGGCCAAACCGCCAGCCCAGCAGATAGGAGATGGTCGAGCCGAGCATCGCCCCGATGCTGCCCCCGATCCAGATCGGCGTGAAGTCGAGCGCGCCGGTCGCCACCACCGCGCCGACCCCGATCAGGATCGCCGTTGAGGGAATGAGGATCGAGGCAAGCGCCAGGGTTTCGGCGAAGGCGAAGATAAAGGCAATCGGGCCAGCCCAGTCGCGATTGTCGCGCACGAACTGGATGGCAGTCTCGACGAGGGCTTCCAAAAGCGGGTCTCCGGATGATGGACAGGGGCCGCGCCGGAGCGCCGCCTCTGTCGTCTACAAATCCAAAGCCCCCCCTGCAAGCCATTGGCGTCAGGCCCCGCTCAGTTCGCTGTGAATGGCCTCAGCGGCATCGCGCCCCTCCGCCACGGCGGTGACGGTCAGATCTTCCCCGCCGGCCGCACAATCGCCCCCCGCCCAGACCCGGGCCATGGGGCGCTGCGCCATTTTCGCGCCTTCCGCCTGAAGGCCCGGCGGCAGCGCGCCCAGGCGCTGGCCGATGGCTTTGAAGACCTGATCGGCCTTCAGGGTGAAAGTCTCAGCCCCCGGCCTGCCGTCTTCGGTATAGGCAAAGGTCACGCTGCTGACCCGGCCCGCGCCTTCGATCTTCACCGGGGCCGCGCCATAGATGATCTTCACGCCGGTCTGCGCGGCGTGGTCCTGCTCATATTCACTGGCGCTCATGCGGTCTTTGCCACGGCGATAGACCATGGTGACGTTTTCCGCGCCAAGCAGCTTTGACTGCACAGCCGCATCCACCGCCGTCATGCCGCCGCCGATCACCACCACATCGCGCCCGACGGCCACCGAGGTGAAGTCGGACTGCCGCAGCCCGGCGATGAAATCGACGGCATCCTGCACGCCGTTTAACTCCTCCCCTTCCAGCAGCAGCGCGTTGACGCCGGAAAGACCGATCCCAAGGAAAACGGCGTCATATTGCGACTGCAGATCTGCAAGGGTGACATTTTCGCCTAAGGATTGCCCGGTGCGGATCTCAATGCCGCCGATCTGCAGCAGCCAGTCCACTTCGGCCTGGGCAAAGCCCTGGGTCGCCTTATAGGCCGCGATGCCATATTCATTGAGGCCCCCGGCTTTCGCGCGGCGCTCATAGATGACGACATCGTGACCCTTCATCGCCAGGCGATGCGCGCAGGACAGACCCGCCGGGCCCGCCCCCACCACAGCCACGCGCTTTCCGGTCGATGCCGCGCGGGTATAGGGGTGGGGATTCTCCATGGCGACGCCGGTGGCATAGCGCTGAAGCCGCCCGATCTCGACGGGCTTGCCCTCCGCCACCTCCCGCACACAGACCTCTTCGCAGAGCGTCTCTGTGGGGCAGACGCGGGCGCAGATGCCGCCAAGGATATTCTGATCCCAGATGGTTCTGGCCGCCGCCTCCGGGGTTCCGGTGGCGATCTGGCGGATGAAAAGCGGAATGTCGATCGAGGTCGGACAGGCCGTCATGCAGGGCGCATCATGGCAAAAATAACACCGATCCGCCGCCACACGCGCTTCATGCGCGTCAAAAGGCGGCTCGATGTCGTCAAAATTCGTCGCAATCTGATCGGCGGGCAGACGCCCCGGAACGATACCGGGGGTGAGCTGGCTGTAAGACAAGCGGGCCTCCCTTAGGCGGTATTCTCAATGTCAGTCGGTAGACTCAGGCTGACACAGGTCCGATTTTTATCAAGCGGTAAATTTTCACCGCAGCGTTTTTCCGGGCGCTGAGGCCCCTCCCGCGCAGCTTCTGCCTGAAGGAGAGGCATCGCAGCGCTTTTCCTTGCGACACTGAAGGCGTATATAGTCCCGCAGGCCCGTTCGTCGGGCAGAAGAATGAACCGGGGCGCGAGCCCCCGACTGGCTCCCCCGCGTGACAGCGCGACGCCGGTCTGGCGCGGAACCTGATCGAGGACGGCATGAGCAAAAACAATCACGAAGCCGATGTGGCTTTCATCCAGGCACTCGCAGAGCTGCTGAACCGTAACGAGCTGACCGAGCTTTCGGTAAAGCGCGAATATGGCGAAGACGACAGCCTTGACGTGCGCGTTGTGAAACAGGCGACCGTCGTGCAGGCAGCGCCCGTGACCTATGCGGCAGCCCCCGCAGCCGCCGCTCCGGCAGCCGCCGCAGCCCCGGCCGCCGCCGCGATCCCGGAAGATCCGGCGCAGCACCCGGGCGCGGTCACCTCGCCCATGGTCGGCACGGCTTATCTGGCCGCCGAGCCGGGTGCGGCTCCCTTCGTTTCGGTCGGCGCGCAGGTCTCGGAAGGCCAGACGCTGATGATCATCGAAGCGATGAAGACCATGAACCACATCCCGGCGCCGAAATCGGGCACCGTGAAGCGCATCGTGGTCACTGACGGCACGCCGGTTGAATTCGGCGCGCCGCTGATGATCATCGAGTGAGGTCAAAGGCATGTTCGACAAGATCCTGATCGCCAACCGGGGGGAGATCGCGCTGCGCGTGATCCGCGCCGCCCGTGAAATGGGGATCAAATCGGTCGCCGTGCATTCGACCGCGGATTCGGACGCCATGCATGTGCGCATGGCCGACGAGTCGGTCTGCATCGGCCCGCCGTCCTCAACCGACAGCTATCTGAAAAAGTCGGCCATCATCTCGGCCTGCGAGATCACCGGCGCACAGGCTGTGCACCCGGGCTATGGCTTCCTGTCGGAAAACGCTTCTTTCGCTCAGGCGCTGGAAGATCACGGCCTCGTCTTTATCGGCCCGACGGCGGAGCATATCCGCATCATGGGCGATAAGATCACCGCCAAAGAGACCGCGAAAGAACTGGGTATCCCGGTTGTTCCCGGCTCTGCCGGGGGTGTGCCGGACTTTGAAACCGCGCTGAAAGTGGCTGAAGAGATCGGCTATCCGATCATCATCAAAGCCACCGCAGGCGGCGGCGGCCGCGGCATGAAAGTGGCGCGCGATCCGTCGGAGCTGGAGGTGTCTTTCCGCACCGCCCGTTCGGAATCGAAAGCGGCTTTCGGCAACGACGAAGTCTATATCGAGAAATACCTGCAAAAGCCGCGCCACATTGAGGTGCAGGTTTTCGGCGACGGCAAAGGCAATGCGGTTCACCTCGGTGAGCGCGACTGCTCGCTGCAGCGCCGCCACCAGAAGGTCTTTGAGGAAGCCCCCGGCCCCTCGATCACGCCGAAACTCCGCTCGGAGATCGGTGAGGTCTGTGCATCGGCGATGCGCAAGCTGAAATATATCGGCGCGGGCACCATCGAGTTCCTTTACGAAGACGGTAAGTTCTATTTCATCGAAATGAACACCCGCCTTCAGGTGGAACACCCGGTCACCGAGGCGATCTTCGGTGTGGACCTCGTGCGTGAGCAGATCCGTGTGGCCGCCGGCATGCCGCTGTCGTTCACGCAGGATGAGCTGGAAATCAACGGCCACGCCATTGAGGTCCGGATCAACGCGGAGCGTCTGCCGAACTTCGCGCCCTGCCCTGGCACCGTGACCCAGTATCACGCCCCCGGCGGTCTGGGTGTGCGGATGGATTCGGCGCTTTACGACGGCTACCGCATCCCGCCTTACTACGACAGCCTGATCGGCAAGCTGATCGTGCATGGCCGCGACCGTCCCGAAGCGCTGTCGCGTCTGCGTCGCGCGCTTGGAGAACTGATCGTGGACGGCGTCGACACCACGGTGCCGCTGTTCAATGCCCTGCTGGCAGAGCCGGACATTCAAAACGGCGAATACTCCATCCACTGGCTTGAAAAGTGGCTGGACAAGCAATTCGGCTAAGCCCCGAGCTGCTGCTTCGCGCCTATGCCATGGGGATCTTCCCCATGGCAGAAGGCCGCGATGATCCCGAAATTCACTGGATCGACCCGCGACGGCGCGGGATTTTTCCGCTCGATCAGTTCCATATCTCGCGCTCGCTCGCCCGCCGCATCCGGCGTGGCGGTTATGAAGCGGTGGTGAATCAGGACTTCGCCGCAACGGTGCAGGCCTGCGCCGCCCGCGAAGAGACCTGGATCAATGAGGAAATCTTTACGCTTTATACCGCGCTTCATGCCGCAGGCTTTGCCCACAGCCAGGAAATCCGCATGGACGGAGCGCTGGTCGGCGGCGTTTACGGCGTGGTTCTGGGCGGGGCTTTCTTTGGCGAAAGCATGTTCTCACGCGTCACCGATGGCTCAAAACTGGCGCTGGCGCATCTGATGGCGCGGCTGCAGGCCGGGGGATTTACCCTCTTTGATACGCAGTTTCTGACGCCGCATCTTGCCTCACTCGGCGCCATCGAGATCCCGCGCGCAGAGTACCGCAGGCGGCTGACGCAGGCGCTGGAGACAGAGGCAGATTTCTTTCGCAGCCCCGGGGAGCTGCTTTAGGATCGTTGGCAAAGGCCGAAAGGCGCAGGGCTTTCTGCGGCCTGCGGGATGTCCGGCGCAGGGCTGAAATCCCCGCAAGGATTTCAGCAGGCAGTCAGTCGCCCGCCTGAAGACCCTCAGCTGAGTTTTTTCATATAGGTCCAGGTCGGCACACGGGCATTGCGCGCCACGCTGAAGGTCTCAGCATCGCCAAGATAGTCAAAGCCAGCCTGGGTCAGCACCCGCGCCGAGCCGGGGTTGTCCTGATGGACCGCCGCACAAATCGTGCGGTCGTTCAGCGGGTTGGCGGCAATCAGCGCCTTCACCGCCTCAGAGGCGATGCCGGTGTTCCAGAAAGCGGGGGCCACCCAATAGCCGATCTCCGACTGGCCCTGAATGACATGTTTCAGGCTGATGACGCCGATCACCTCAGGCCAGCCCGACCGGGTGCCGTCGATGATCCAGGCATCCTCTTCGCGGCCGGTTTTTGAGACACGCTCAACCCAGGCCTCCGTCGCACCAGGCGGCAGAGGATGCGGGATCGAGGAGGTCATCCGCGCCACGCGGGCATCGCCGGAGTGAAAGGCAAGAAGGCCGGCATCCGATTTGCGCACGGCACGCAGCTGAAAACGCTCTGCCATGATTGCAGGGGCCTGATCGGCCAGATGTTCCATCTTCATCGCTTTCCTCCCTGAAAAGCGCGTGGGGTGTCCATGGTCCCGTCCCGGCCGCCCGACCGGTCGTGATGACCAAATCCCCGGTTTCCCCCAAAAGGGTCGGGGGACCGGCGTTTCCGCCGATCCCCCGTTTACATTCCGAATGTAAAGGTTCGGCTTATTCTGCAGCTTCCGCGGTCTGGACGACCGAAATGAAGGTGCGGCCCTTGAGGCCTTTACGGAACTCAACGCGGCCGTCAGTGGTCGCGAAGATGGTGTGGTCTTTGCCCATACCAACGTTGTCGCCCGGGAACCATTTGGTGCCGCGCTGACGAACGATGATATTGCCGGCGATGCAGACCTGACCGCCGTAAAGTTTCACACCAAGGCGGCGACCGGCTGAGTCGCGGCCGTTGCGGGAGGAACCGCCAGCTTTTTTATGTGCCATGGGAGGTTACTCCTTATTTCGATTCGTGTGCTGCACGACGTGCGTCGGCAGTACCGGTTGCCGCAGCAACGCCCGAAGTTTCTGCGCCCGAAGCAAGGATGCCGGTGACGCGGACCAGGGTCAGCTTCTGACGGTGGCCTTTGGTGCGCTGCGACGAGTGCTTACGACGACGCTTGACGAAGTTGATCACTTTGTCAGCTTTGATCTGATCGATGACTTCAGCCTGAACAGCTGCACCGGCAACCAGCGGAGCGCCAACGGTCAGGGCTTCGCCACCAACCATGAGGATCTCGTTGAACTGGATTTTGTCGCCAGCGATTGCATCAAGCTTTTCAACGCGCAGGACGTCACCGGCCTGTACCTTGTATTGCTTGCCGCCAGTCTTGAGGACCGCAAACATGGTCTTTCCTTCCTACAGTTTCCGCGTCCTGCGGCCCCGGGGTGTGACCCGGCGTTGATGCCTTCGGACTGCGCGCCCCGGAGCGGGTTGACCCCGGCGGAGCGTCATAAAAGAACTCCGGCCCCGAGTCGCCCCGGTCCGGATGGGGGCTTGTCGCAAAAACGCCCCCCCTAAGTCAAGGCTTATGGCAGCCCCGGCAGGCAGTTTCGCCGTTTAAAATAAGGCTCAGATGTCGCGCCCGTTCAGCATCCCCGCCGCCGCCGTGCCCAGATCGCGCGACACGGTGACAAAGACCTTGTCAAAGGTCGCAAAGAGCGCGCGGTTCAGCAGCTGCCCGTCGGGGCTTTTGGAGAACGCAACATAGGCGCTGAGTTCGGCATCGCTTAACGGGCGGTAAGCCATGGCGAGATAAGGCAAAAGCCAGCCGGCAGTCTCTTCGCGGATCGCATCTTCCTGCGACCAGAGATCCGCCATCATATCCGGCTCGGGCACATCTTCGCCAAAGGCCCCGGCCGCGCGCATGCCCTGATAAAAGGCCAGATTGGCATTCATGCCGCCGGCTACGTTTTGCTCAATGAGATCATTGGTCTCGACCAGGGTCTCAATCAAAACAACGCGGCCGGGAAGATCGACACCAAAATTGCCCCAGGCCCGTTCTGCTGCCGCCTTGACGCGGTCATCCAGATAGGCCCTGCGCGCCGCAATCTCCAGATCACTGATCTTCTGCCCGGTGGGGCTGTCGAAAAAGGCCTTCATGCGGGCCAGGGCTTCGGGCTGGTTTTCCAGACGCTCTTCCAGATCCGCCTCGGCCAGCTCCTGCATGGTTGCGGCGTCATGAATACGCGCCACATCGCGGCGCCAGCGCGCCCCGCCTTCGCCGGGAAAGAGATCCGCCTGCAGGCTTTCGCCAAAGCGCAGCCCCTCATCCTGCAGCACCTCAAAAAGCTGAGTAAAGCGCATCGAGGCCGCCAGATCACGCACCGGGCCCGCCAGGCCCTGACCCGACATCAGACAAACCAGCAGGACCGGGGAAAGAAGACGCGCAAACATAGAAGGAAACTCCGACAGGATCCGTCTCTTTAGCCTGCCCTTTGGCCCTTGCGAAGGCCAGTGAAAAAAATGTGTGTTTTTTCCGACTTTTCCCCCTTGCAGCGGACCAGTGCCCTCAGTAGAAACCGCTTCATACGACCCCCAGATGCTCACGGAGAGGTGGCGGAGTGGTCGATCGCGCCGGTCTCGAAAACCGGAGTACCTGCAAGGGTACCGTGGGTTCGAATCCCACCCTCTCCGCCATCATCCCTTTGATGTGGCATCTGTTTTTCCAGATCTTTGCAAGCGTCGCTATCCCGCTGATCCGGCCGGTATGCGCTTTCGCACGCTCAGCGCGCGGCAAGCCGTCTCCTTCACCGCAAAGCTATATTCTCAGCCCCCTGCATCCCGCAGATCGGGGCTATGCTACAGCTTTCCGGCTGAAACCTCCGGATTTTGCAGATGCTGCCCCCGGGCGTGAGAGCCTTCAGCGCCCTGAACCGCCGGGACTACTGCCAGGCGGCGCTATCCGCTGACCGTCGCTCCAGTGCCAAGCGGGATGACCCGTGCAGCGGCCCCCGGCTCCGCAGAGAGCATCCGGGCCCTGGTCCGCGCCGGAAGATCGCCGCGAAGGCCCCCGCCAAGCACCTGACGCGGATGCTTTTCCCGAAGTCCCGCCCCCGCGCGGGCGGCGGATAAAAACTTCACCCCTCAGCCGCTTTCCCCCCTTGCAGCGCCCGAGCACCCCGGCTAAACACCGCCTCAGACGACCCCCAGATGTTCACGGAGAGGTGGCGGAGTGGTCGATCGCGCCGGTCTCGAAAACCGGAGTACCTGCAAGGGTACCGTGGGTTCGAATCCCACCCTCTCCGCCACATCCCTCAGGGGTGTGATACAATCCGGCTCCGGCCGGATTTTTTATTTTCCGACATAGGGTTGCACCCCGGGTCCTGTCTGAAAGACCCGGCCTGAGGTGAGGTAGAGATGAGCGCTTTGCAGCAAAGCCCCCTGGTCACCGCGACGGATCTTCTGCGGTTTTCGGCCTGCGCTCATGCCAGCGCGCTCGATCTGCAGGACATCGCGGCTGCCCCGCCAGAGGCAGGCCTTTCCGAAGCGGCAGAGGCGACCCTTCGCGCCATGCGCCGCGGCGAGGCGCTCGTATCGGATCCGGTCTTTCTCACCTCAGAGATCCTGGTGCGGGCCGATTTCCTGCAGCGGGTCGGGCATCCCTCGCGCCTCGGTGCTTTCAGCTATGAGCCGGGGGTGATCCGACCGGGCCCGCCGACCCCCGCAGAGATTATGACGCTTGCGCTTTGCGCCGATCTTCTGGCGATAGTTCAGGGCAATGTGCCGCGTCAGGGCCATATCAGCGCTGAGATCGGCGGCTGCGGGCCTGTGCCGTTGCAGGATTATCTCCACTACACCCGAAGCCTTCATGCGCGGCTGCGGGCCTTTGCGACCGATCCGCCCGTCACGCGCCCGCAGCCCTGTGCGGCCTGTGACACCTGCCGCTGGCAGCCCCGCTGTGCGGCGGGCTGGGAAGCCGCGGACAGCCTTTATCAGCTGCCAGGCCTGCGACGCGGGCAGGTGAAAAAGCTGGAGGCCGCCGGGGTGCAGACCCTGACGGCGCTTGCAGAACTGACCGCGCCACCGCGCGGCTTCGGCGAAGGCACGACCGCAGGGCTTGCCGCCCGCGCCCGGCTGCACCTCGCGCGCGCGCGCGGTCAAAGCGGCTGGGAGCCGCGACCGGCCAGCCCCGGTCAGGGCTTTGATCTGCTGCCCGAGCCGCAGGAGGGCGATCTTTTTTATGCGCTCTCCGGCGAGACCCACGCCCTGCGCCTGAACGAAACCACCCGCCTTTATGGGCCGGGCGGCACGGATCTGAGCGCCCTGCCCCTTGATCTGAAACACCATTTCGACAGCTTCCCCCGGGCGCAGATCTGCCATTTCGGCACCGAGCCGCTGACGGCGCTGAAACGGCTGATGATCGCGCTTGGCACCGGAGAGGCCTTCCTCGACCGGCTGCTGCGCGAGCGGCGTCTGACCGATCTGGCCGCCGTTTTGCGCGGCGCCTTTCTCAGCGCAAAGCCCCCGGCCCGGATCCGCGATCTGGCGGGCTTTGCGGGCGAGGCGCCCTCTGCCGCCGAGCCCTCCCCGGAAGAGGCCTGCCGGTTGACCGGGGCTTTGCGCGACTGGCTTTTGCAGCGCCGCCCCGACAGGCCCTGGCCGCAGCCCGCCCCAGAGGCTGCCGAAAAAGAGAGCTTTGAGGAGAGCGACAGCGCCGATCTGCGCCGCGCGCTGGCCGCCTCTGATCTGCCCCCCGCGCGGCAGGCGATGCTTTTTGATCTGGGGCTTTTTCATCAGCGCGAGGCAAAGCCCGCGCAATGGGCGGTCTTCGAGTCGCTGAGCAAAGACGAGGATGCGCTGCTGGAAGACCTCAATGCCCTTGCAGGGTTAAGGGCGATCGGGCCGCCGGAGCCGGTGAAACGCTCGTTTCAGCGCAGCTACCGCTTTGCACCGCAGGAGACGAAACTCCGGGCGGGAAAACGCGCGACACTGCCGGTCTCAGACGGTCCCCCCGCCTCGGTCACGATTGAGGCGCTGGACCGCCGCGCGGGGCGGATCACGCTGAAGGCCGGGCCGGGCAAAGCCGCGCTGCTCAGCGATCACCTGAGCCTGCATCCCGACTGGCCGCTGGAGACCAAAGTCCTGGCGGCGGCGCTGCGCGATGTGATCGACGATCAATGCGGCCCGCGCAGCTACCGCGCCGTTGACGATCTGCTGGCGCGGCGCGCGCCACGGCTGCACAGCGGCGAGCTGCAGACCGGGCCCGATCCGCTGAGCGCAGTGATCGCGGCGACGACCGCCATGGACCAGAGCCTGCTGCCGATCCAGGGGCCGCCTGGCACCGGCAAAACCTATGTCACCGCCCGCGCGATCCTGGCGCTGTTGCGGCAGGGCGCGCGGGTGGGTGTCACCTCCAACAGCCATGAGGCGATCCGCAATGTGCTGACGGGCTGCCTTTCGGCGGCCGCCGAAGAGAGCCTGCCCTGTCCGATTGATATCGTTCACAAAACCTCTGGCAGCGAGGATGGCTACCCCGCGGACAGCCCGGTGCGCCGCACCGGCAGCAATGACGAGGCCGCCGGCGGGCGGCAGATCGTCGGCGCGACGGCCTGGTTCTTTTGCCGCGATGAGAATATCCAGGCTTTTGACTGGCTCTTCGTGGATGAAGCCGGTCAGGTCGGCCTGGCCAATATGGCGGCCATGGGGCGGGCGGCCAAAAATATCGTGCTGGTGGGCGATCCGCAGCAATTGCCCCAGGTGATCCAGGGCGCGCATCCCGACCCGGCGGGGCGCTCCTGCCTGGAGTGGATGATCGGCGAGGGCGGGACGGTGACGCCGGATCGCGGGATCTTTTTGTCGGTCTCGCGCCGGATGCATCCGCAGGTCTGCGGCTTTATCTCGGATCAGGTCTATGGCGGGCGGCTTGAAAGCCACCCTGAAACGGCAGATCAGGGGGTGACGGGCACCCGCTATCCCCAGGCCGGGGCCTTCTTCGTGCCGCTGGCGCATGAAGGGAACACCCAGATCGCACCAGAGGAGGCCGAGGCAATCCGCGTCACCGTTGCGGAGCTGCTGTCGGGTCAGTGGCAGGGAAAGACCGGCGCCCCGCGCCCGCTGTCTCTGCGCGATATCATGGTCGTGGCGCCCTTTAATGCCCAGGTCAATGCGCTGCGCGAGGTCATGCCGCAGGGCATTCGGGTCGGCACGGTGGACACATTTCAGGGCCAGGAAGCGCCGGTCTGCCTTGTTTCTATGACGGCCTCATCTGCAGAAGAGAGTGCCCGGGGGATGGACTTTCTTTTGTCGCTCAACCGCATCAATGTGGCGGTCTCGCGCGCGAAAGGCTTAGCGCTGGTCTTTGGCGCGTCGCGCCTGCGCGAGGCGGCCTGCACCACGGTCGAAGAGATGCGCCTCGTCAATACACTCTGCGCGCTGCCGCTGTGCCCGGCCCCTGCCCCGGAACGTCCGGATTTGTGATCGATCCGGCCGGGGGCTGGTCACGAAGGGCTTGTCGGACCGCCTGCGCATCCGGCCTGTTACCGCTTATTGCCCAGGCTTTGCCAGTGTCCCTGACCTCATCGCCGAGCAAAGCGCCTTCACCTCCGCAGACACCGATGAGCCGGGGCATGATCCGGGCGGCAGGCCGATGGCGGGCACAGGCCTATGTAATTGCGGGTCGTAAAGGCTGGCCCGCGGCGGATCAGACAGCCGTGACGGGCCTGATGCCCGGGCGGCGCGGCAGGACATCAGGGATCGCTGTCGGTGTCACATAAGATCGGCGCGGAAGAGGTCAGCCGCCTTGAGCGCGGCTGACCTCTCACCCCGATCAGAGCACGTAGCGCCCGAGATCTGCCGAGCGGGCCAGTTCGCCCAGTTGTGCCTCAACATAGGCCGCGTCGATCACCACGGCCTGACCGCCCCGGTCCGGTGCGGCGAAGGACAGCTCTTCAAAGACCCGCTCCATGACGGTGTAAAGCCGCCGCGCGCCAATGTTTTCCACCGTGCGGTTCACTTCCGCCGCGATGCGGGCCAGCGCGTCGATGCCGTCTTCGGCGAAGGTCACGGTGACGCCCTCCGTGGCCATCAGCGCGGTATACTGACGGGTCAGCGCGTTGTCGGTCTCCGTGAGGATGCGGCGGAAGTCGGCTTCGGTCAGCGCCTTCAGCTCTACCCGGATCGGCAGACGGCCCTGAAGCTCGGGCAGCAGATCCGAGGGTTTGGCGACATGAAACGCGCCCGAGCAGATGAAGAGGATGTGATCGGTCTTCACCGCGCCGAGCTTGGTGGAAACCGTCGTCCCCTCAATCAGCGGCAGCAGATCGCGCTGCACGCCTTCGCGGCTGACATCGGCACCACGGGTTTCGGCGCGGGCGGCGACCTTGTCGATCTCATCGATGAAGACGATGCCCGATTCCTGCACGGCTTCCAGGGCTGCGGCCTTGACCGCATCATCTTCCAGCAGCTTGTCGGCCTCTTCCGAGATCAGCACCTCATAGCTTTCCGCCACGCTGAGGCGCTTGCGGGTTTTGCGACCGCCAAAGGCCTTGCCCAGCAGGTCCTGCAGGCCCTGCATCTGGTCCATGCCGCCCCCCGGCATTCCCGGCATCATCTGCAGCGCGGGCGCGGCCTCCGAGACCTCAATCTCGATCATGGTCTGATCGAGCTCGCCGCGCTTCAGCTTGCCGCGGAACATCTCACGGGTCTGCTCACGGGCATCCGCGCCGGCAATGGCGGCGACCACGCGGTCTTCGGCGGCCTGATGGGCGCGGGCCTTGACCTCTTCGCGCATCCGCGCGCGGGTCTCATTCATCGCCACATCAGCGAGATCGCGGATGATGCTGTCCACATCGCGGCCAACATAGCCCACTTCGGTGAACTTCGTGGCCTCCACCTTCAGGAAGGGCGCCTGGGCGAGCTTCGCGAGACGGCGTGAAATCTCGGTCTTACCCACCCCGGTCGGGCCGATCATCAGGATGTTTTTCGGCTGCACCTCTTCGCGCAGCCCGCCCTCCAGCTGGCGGCGGCGCCAGCGGTTGCGCAAGGCCACGGCGACAGCGCGCTTGGCATCGGACTGGCCGATGATGAAGCGGTCAAGCTCGGAGACGATTTCGCGAGGGGTCAGATCAGTCATATCCGTTGTCCATAAGGAGGAAGGCGGGTCTTGCCGGGAAACTCCGGCAGCGCCCGCAAAAGCGCCCCGCGCAGCCGGTCCCACTGCGCCCCAAGGAACACCAGGCCAAGGCCCAGTCCCAGGATCACCAGCATCGGGCTGTCAAAGAGGGCAAAGACGATCCCGACGGCATAGGCCGCGCCGGAAACCAGAAAGGAGCGCCGGTCGATCACCAGAGCGACCAGCGCCAGCAGGCCAAGGATCAGCAGCAGCGCAAGGCTTTGATCCGCCCCGAGAAGCCGCAGTGCGATCGGATTAATGATCGCAGGCGCGGCCAGCACATGCAGCCAGAAGCCCGTCGCCGCCCGGGTGGAAATCCGGCGCGGATCACTCAGATCAAAGCGCATGGCGATGGCAAAGCAGGCCAGACCAAAGCCCATCGACAACAGCGCCGGCAGCCCCTCAGAGGAGAAATGCAGGATCGCAAAAGCCTCATCAGGGACCATGTCGCGCTGCGCAAGCCAGGTCCAGAGCGTCGTAAAGACCGCCGCCCCGATCAAAAGCGCATCAAAAGGCACCCGGAACACCCGGTAGTGCAGCGCCATGCCAACCGCCGCCGTGGCAAAGGTCAAAGGCGCAAGCGCACTGCCGCGCAGGCCAAAGGCCTCCCCCAGGATGGCACCGAGGGTGAAAAAACTGATCCCGAACATCACCGCCAGCGCGATGGAGGGGGCCACCATCCGCCGCACCAGCGTGAAATAGCGCTGCACCCCGTAAAGCCCCGCCAGCGTCAGCAGAGCCCCGGCCAGCGCCGAAGGCGTCTCCGGCAGGCCGTTTGAGGCAAGCAGGAGTGCCAGCACCCCGGTCCAGCCCGCAAAGAGAATGCTGAGCCCGATGACAATGAAGATCTCATTGAAGCCGCGAAAGAGCTGAAACGGCTCTTCCGAGGGGGCGAGCCCCGCGGCGGTCGAGAGCCGCTGATCGGCCAGCGCCGTCAGACCCGAGGCCTGCGCCTCTGTGATCAGACCCGAGCGGATGGCGCTGTGCAGATCCTCGCGACTGATCATGGGGCGGGCACGCGCTCTACAGTGAGATTGCCGTTGGTATAGACGCAGATCGAGGCCGCAATCGCCATGGCGCGGCGTGCCACATCCTCGGCCGAAAGATCGGTCTCCATCAGGCCGCGCGCTGCGGCCAGAGCAAAGTTGCCGCCCGAGCCGATGGCCGCCACGTCATGTTCCGGCTCCAGCACATCGCCCGCGCCGGTGATGACGTAAAGCCCGTCGCCGTCGGTCACGATCAGCATGGCCTCCAGATTGCGCAGGTATTTGTCCATCCGCCAGTCTTTGGCCAGATCGACGCAGGCGCGCAAAAGCTGCCCCGGGGCGGCTTCCAGCTTGCGCTCCAGCCGTTCCAGCAGGGTGAAAGCATCGGCGGTGGATCCGGCAAAGCCCACCACCACATCGCGCCCGCCGGGAGAAAGTTTGCGCACCTTGCGCGCACTGCCTTTGATGACGGTCTGCCCCAGGCTCACCTGGCCGTCACCGGCAATCACCACTTCCCCGCCCCGGCGCACGCCAAGAATTGTCGTCCCGTGCCAGCCGGGGAATTTATCGTCAGCCATCGTGCCGTGCTCCGTCATAGTCCTGATCCGATATGGCGGCAGGACCCGCAGGGTGCAAGGCCGCGACCTTAATCCACCGCAAGGCCAAGCGGCAGAATTGTGGTGGATTTGATCTCTTCCATGCTCAGAAGCGCGGTGACGTTGTAGATCCGCACCTCTGAAATCAGCGCCTGATAGAAAGTGTCATAGGCGCGGGCGTTTTTCACGCGGACCTTCAGGATATAATCGATGTCACCCGCCAGGCGGTGGGCCTCGAGCACCTCGGGGCGGCTTTGCAGCACCTGAAGGAACTTGCCCTGCCATCCGGCATCATGCTCAGAGGTGCGCACCAGCACGAAAAAACAGGCCTCAAGCCCAAGCGCCTCGGCATCCAGAAGCGCCGTGGTGCGCAGGATCACACCGCTTTCTTTCATCCGCCGGATGCGGTTCCACACCGGCGTCTTGGAGCTGCTGACCCGCCGCGCAATCTCATCAAGCGAGAGCGAGGCATCTTCCTGGAGTGCGGCAAGGATTTTCCGATCCATCTCATCCAGACGGGCAGCCATACCATAGATCTCCTGATGACCGGGACAGATGCGCCCCTTATCGCTAATATCCGGGAATTCCTCCCAAAGCTCAAGGGTGGAACCGCAGATCGGGGGCCGATCTCCCGCTCTGACACCCGTGACGATCCGCCGCCCTTGCACGAAAGGACTGCGGGGCGCATCTCCTCTTCGCGCGGCTTTCCCTTTGCCTCAGATTTCGCTAAGGGAAAAGCCGTTCTGAGTGCGGCCTGACAAGATGGGTCGCGACCTCGCTGTTGCGGTGCCTGACACCCTGAAACGGACCCGAGACGCATGACCGATATGCCCGCCTCTACCCGCCCTGCCACTCTGCTGCCCGATGCGCAGACCGTGACGGAGGTGAAACACTGGACCGACCGTCTGTTTTCCTTCCGCGTGACGCGGCCGCAAAGCCTGCGCTTTCGGTCGGGGGAATTTGTGATGATCGGCCTGACGGGCGAGAACGGCCGCCCGCTGCTGCGCGCCTATTCCATCGCCTCGCCCGCCTGGGATGATGAGCTGGAGTTCTATTCGATCAAAGTGCCGGAAGGTCCGCTGACCTCGAAGCTGCAGCACATCAAACCCGGCGATGAGATCATCCTGCGCCCCAAGCCCGTGGGCACCCTGGTGCATGATGCGCTGCTGCCGGGCAAACGGCTGTGGCTTTTGTCGACGGGGACCGGCTTTGCGCCCTTCGCCTCGCTGCTGCGCGAGCCGGAGACCTGGGAGAAATACGACCAGGTCATCATGATGCACACCTGCCGCGAAGTGGCGGAACTGGCTTACGGCCAGGAGCTGGTCGCAAATCTGCGCGCGGATGAGCTGATCGGAGAGCTGATCGGCGACAAGCTGTTCTACTATCCGACCACCACCCGCGAAGACTTCAGCCATATGGGCCGCGTCACCGACAACCTCAGCTCCGGCAAGGTCTTCCGCGACCTCGGCCTTGAAGAGGGCCTGACGGCTGAGCGCGACCGCGCGATGATCTGCGGTAGCCTGGCTTTCAACGTCGATGTCAAAGCCATCCTGGAAGGCGCGGGCCTGCGCGAGGGCGCAAATTCCGATCCCGGTCACTTCGTGGTCGAAAAAGCCTTCGTCGGCGAAGGTATCTGAACCGACAGTCCTCGCGATAAGGGGCCGGATCTTCCGGCCCCTTTTGCATCTCCGGGGGATGGTTTGCGCATTTCCGCGCCGTTTTCACCGATGCGGTCTCCAGGTGTTTAACGCTTTGGAGGGTTTCCGGGCGATGGCCCCTCCCTGGCGCGGGGAGACCCCTCGCGCAAAAGCCGCGCCGTCGTCTCTTGCGCCCGGACTGCGAAGCACAGAATTTCAAATCTTCCCGGCATATTGGCAGGGAAATGCCCCTTTTCGACCCGCCCCCTCCCGGACAGACGTGCCGCAGCCTGCGACATATCCGCCCGCCTTTGCGGCAGAATCACTTTCGGGGGCGCTGACCGACGTTCCCCCCTGAGCCGTGAAAATCGCCCTGAAATGGCGCAAAATCTGCGGCGCGGAATTGGGCAGTTGTTGCAACTTCAGCCACTTTACGCGCAGCGCAATTCTTTCCATGCTCCTATTTACGCCGCTTTGCATATTTTTTATGCAACACTCAGGATTCCCCAGCAGGCATCTGACTGCACAACGCCCTTCCCTTGTTCCCGCCCTCCGAACATGGTCAGGAGATCACAGGAGAGGGCAACGAAGGAGATCCGGGCCATGAAGAAGATCGAAGCGATCATCAAACCCTTCAAGCTCGATGAAGTCAAAGAGGCGCTCCAGGACGTTGGCATCCAGGGCCTCAGCGTGATCGAAGTCAAAGGCTTCGGTCGCCAGAAAGGTCATACCGAACTCTACCGCGGTGCAGAATATGTCGTCGACTTTCTGCCCAAGGTGAAGATCGAAGTCATCCTCTCGGATGACATGGTGGATGCCGCCGTGGAAGCGATCATCTCCGCTGCCCGCACAGATAAAATCGGCGATGGCAAGATTTTCGTCTCGCCCGTCGAACAGGTCATCCGCATCCGCACCGGCGAGACCGGCGAAGACGCGATTTAATTCCGGGCCAAGGCCCGAACCCGAAACCGAAAACGGAAGGAACCAGGTATGAGCAAGGTTCAGGACGTCCTTAAGCTTCTCAAGGACGAAGATGTCGCTTACGTCGACGTGCGCTTCACCGACCCGAAAGGCAAGCTCCAGCACGTGACGCTGGATGTGGACCTGGTCGACGAAGACTTCTTTGAAGAAGGCTTCATGTTCGACGGCTCCTCGATTGCCGGCTGGAAGTCGATCGATCAGTCCGACATGAAACTGATCCCGGACGCAGGCTCGGCCTATCTCGACCCCTTCTACGCGGAAAAAACGCTTTGCGTTCACTGCGACGTGGTTGAACCGGACACCGGCGAATCCTACGACCGCTGCCCGCGCCAGATCGCGAAAAAAGCAGAAGCCTACCTGAAGTCGACCGGTATCGGCGATACCGCTTACTTCGGCCCGGAAGCTGAATTCTTCATCTTCGACGACGTCCGTTACTCGGTCTCGCCGCAGAAAGTTTCCTACTCGATCGATGCTGCGGCGGCTGCCTGGAACACCGATGCAGAGTTCGAATCCGGCAACCTCGCGCATCGCGCAGGCTTCAAGGGCGGCTATTTCCCGGTCAACCCGATCGACGAAGCGCAGGATCTGCGTTCGGAAATGCTGTCGACCATGAAGCGCATGGGCATGAAGGTCGACAAGCATCACCACGAAGTGGCGAGCTGCCAGCACGAACTCGGCCTGATCTTCGGTGGTCTGGTTGAGCAGGCTGACAACATCCAGAAATACAAATACGTGATCCACAACGTGGCCCACGCCTACGGCAAAACCGTGACCTTCATGCCGAAGCCCATGAAGGGCGACAACGGCTCGGGCATGCACGTGAACATGTCGATCTGGAAAGACGGCAAGCCGCTGTTCTCGGGCGACAAATACGCTGACCTCAGCCAGGAAGCTCTGTGGTTCATCGGTGGTATCCTGAAGCACGCCAAGGCGCTGAACGCGATCACCAACCCGTCGACCAACTCCTACAAGCGTCTGATCCCGGGCTTTGAAGCTCCGGTTCTGCGCGCCTTCTCGGCACGCAACCGCTCGGGCTGCGTTCGTATTCCGTGGACGGAATCGCCGAAAGCCAAGCGCGTTGAAGCCCGCTTCCCCGATCCTTCGGCAAACCCCTACCTCGCGTTTGCAGCGCTCATGATGGCCGGCCTTGACGGCATCAAGAACAAGATCGACCCGGGCCCGGCTTCGGACAAAGACCTCTACGACCTGCCGCCGGAAGAACTGGCAGCAATCCCGACCGTCTGCGGCTCGCTGCGTGAAGCGCTCGAAGAGCTGACCAAAGACATGGACTTCCTGCTGGCTGGTGACGTCTTCACCCGCGACCAGCTGGAATCCTACATCGCGCTGAAGTGGGAAGAGGTTTACGCCTACGAGCACACCCCGCACCCGGTCGAGTACCAGATGTACTACTCCTGCTGATCCCTTTCGGATCAGCCGCAGGCGAAGCACCCCCGGGGGCTTCGCTTTGCGAAAGCTGACAGCGGCTCCCTTCGGGGGGCCGTTTTTATTTGGCCCGGCCCGGGGCTGGTCGCAGGACGCCTGCGGGGCTACCTTTCAGCACATCTGAAGGGAGATCGTTCATGACCACTGCCTCTGACAGCCCCGCCGCTTCCCGCTGGGCCCCGCAGCAGCCCAAAGCCATTCAGTTTTATTCCTACCCCACGCCCAATGGCGTCAAAGTCTCGCTGATGCTCGAAGAGACCGGCCTGCCCTATGACGCCCATCTGGTCGATTTTGGCAAAGGCGATCAGAAAACCCCGGCCTTTCTTGCCGTGAACCCCAATGGCAAAATCCCGGCGATCTATGACCCCGAAGGCCCGGACGGCCGCCCGGTGACGCTGTTTGAAAGCGGCGCGATCCTGCTTTATCTGGCTGAGAAGTCCGGAAAATTCATGCCCGCCGATCAGAAGTGGCAGATCACCCAATGGCTGATGTTCCAGATGGCGGGCATCGGGCCGATGTTCGGGCAGTTCGGCTTTTTCCACCACTATGCCGGTAAAGCCGTCGAAGACCCCCTCCCGCGCGAGCGTTACCGCGCAGAGGCCGCACGGCTGCTGACGGTCCTTGATGGCGCTTTGGAAGGCCAGGACTGGATCGCGGGCGATTATTCCATCGCCGATATGGCCATCGGCCCCTGGCTGCATGGCATGATGCATCACTACAAAGGTGCAGAGGCGGTGGGCTGGAATGATCTGAAAAACGTCCCCGCCTATTTTGCGCGGTTCATGGCCCGCCCGGCGGTGCAGCGCGCGCTGAATATCCCCGCCGTGGCCTGAGCCTGAGCCTGCGGATGCAGCGGGGCGCGCTCCGCTGCATCACGACTGGACAAGTCGGGATTAAGAGAGCAGTCTGGCAGCGCAGAGCCGGGGGGATATGATGCGTAAGTTCATGGTGGTGCTCGATGACAGTCGCGAATGCCTGAATGCGATGCGCTATGCCACGCTCAGGGCCTCGCATACCCATGCGGCCGTGGTGATCCTTTCCATCATTCCGCCGGAAGAGTTTCAGCACTGGATGGGCGTCGCCGATCTGATGCGGGCCGAAGCGCGCGAGCGGATTGAGGCGCATTTTGAGGTCTTCGCCAAATGGATGCGCTCAAAACATAACGTCCATCCGACCCTTGTGATCCGTGAGGGGGAAGTGGCGGCAGAAGTCCTGGCGCAGCTGCGCGAGGACCCGGAAATCGGCGTGCTGGTGCTGGGGGCGGGCTCGGATAAATCGGGCCCCGGTCCACTGGTGACGCTTTTGTCAAAAGGCTCGGCCAATCTGCCCTGCCCGGTCACCATCGTGCCGGGCGAGATGTCGAAAGAGCGGCTTGAGGCGATTACCTGACGCTCAGCTCCGGAAGCGGTTAAACGCCGCCGAGGCCAGCCAGCCCGCCGCAATCGCCAGGGCCAGCGACAGGATGCCATAGATCAGCGGCTGATCGAGGGCGAGGCGGTGCAAAAACCGCTCAAGCCCTTCTTTATGCACATCAATCAACTGCTCTTCTTCGGCGATCACCCGGCCTTCGCGCAACAGAAACACCCGGGTCCGGAAGATGCCTTCCGTCAGATTGGCCGGCAGCAGCACATCGGCACGGATCAGCACCTCACGCTCAAGCTGCACCCCGCCGTCATCGCGGCTGAAGGCCCCGCTTTGGGTGCGAAGCCGCATCAGCGCCTCTGTGAACAGCGCGGTATCATCCGCCTGATGCACCACCCCGATGGTGCGCACCATCTGCGGCAGCGTGATGCGGTGACGCAGATCATCGGTGGCCGAGAGGATCTCTTCGAGCGGGCGGGTTGAGGCTACGGCGTAATAGACCGGGGCCGAAGTGACCTCGACCGCATCCGTATTGACCCAGATCCCGAAGACCCGCTCTTTGCGGCGCACCGTCACCGGGCCCGAGGGGCCTTCGATGGTCACAATGACATCCAGAGGGCCGTCCGGTGCGGGCGCATCCCGCGCCACCGCCCCAAAGACCATGATCTCAGAGCCGTCGAAATTGACGGTGATCCCCACCCGGCTTTGCGACAGGCCGGTAACGACATCCTCCGCCACAGCGGGGGTAGCCGCGCCCAGCAGGAAAAGGGCACTCAGAAGGCGGCGCAGACCCCTCATGGCAGCCGCCCCGGCGTCAGCACGTAAAGCTCTCCCGGCGTGATCAGCAGATCAAGGGCGATCTTCAGCGACATCGTCAGCACCAAAAGCGCCAGCAGCAGCCGCAGCCGTTCGGCCTTGAGCTTCAGCCCGATCCGCGTGCCGATCTGCGCGCCGATCACGCCGCCCACGATCAGCATCACCGCCAGCAGAATATCGACCGAATAGGCCGTGATCGCATGCATCAGCGTGGTGAAAGCGGTCACAAAGATGATCTGGAAAAGCGAGGTCCCGACCACGACTTTCGTGGGCATCCCCAGCAGATAGATCATCGCCGGCACCATGATAAAGCCGCCGCCGACCCCCATGATGGCCGCCAGAAAGCCCACCGCCGCCCCGACCATGATCGGGGGGATCGCGCTGATATAAAGCCCCGAGGCGCGGAATTTCATCTTCAGCGGCAGCCGGTGCACCAGGCGGTGCTGATGCGCGCGGCGCGGGGCCGTATTGGTCTGCGCACGGCGGATGGCGCGCAGGCTTTCCTGCAGCATCATCAGCCCGATCAGCCCGAGAAACAGCACATAAGACAGCTGCACCAGCAGCTCAACCTGGCCCATTTCGCGCAGGATCGAAAAGACCCAGATCCCGACCGCCGAGCCGACCATGCCGCCGCCCAAGAGCACCAGCCCCATCCGGAAATCGACCGTGCGCCGTTTGACATGCGCCAGAACGCCCGAGACCGAGGAGGCCACCACCTGGTTTGCGCCGGTCGCCACAGCCACCCCCGGCGGCACACCGATCAGCATCAGCAAAGGCGTGATCAGAAAGCCGCCGCCCACGCCGAACATGCCCGACAGCACCCCGACCACGCCGCCAAGGCCCAGCAGAGTCAAAGCATTGACCGAGACCTCAGCGATGGGAAGATAAAGCTGCATGAAGACCTGAAGCGCCAGAGTAGCGGAGAGCCTCCACAGTTGCACCCCGTGGCGGCATTGTCAAAGCGACCGAAGCCGCGCCTTACGGCAGGCGGCGCGTCAGCACCAGGGCATCGACCGCAGTGCCCGCAGCCGTGCGGTAATAGCCCCGGCGCCGCCCCGCATTCTGCCAGCCTTCGGCCGCGTAAAGCGCGCGGGCGGCGGTGTTGTCCTCGGCCACCTCCAGAAAGGCGCTGACGGCCCCAAGTGCTGCGCTGCCGTCCTGAAAGGCGGCCATCAGGCGACGGCCCAGCCCCTGGCGCTGTGCGGCGGGATCGACGGCGATGGACAAAAGCTCGGCCTCATCCAAAGTCACCCGGCCCAGCACAAAGCCCCCCGGCAGCACCCGCAACACGGCTCCGGGAGCCGAGGCCAGATCGCGCAGTTCCACCGCGCTCCAGGGGCGGGGATGGGTGAAGCATTTCGCATGGATCTGCGCCAGCGCCGCAAATTCAGGCATCGAGGATCACAGGCGGCGGGTCCGAGGGCGGTGCGGCATCCGCCGGACGCACATAAAGCGGTGCCGGACGCGGCAGCGCTGCCCCCGATCCCAGACGCCGGGTCGCAATCCGGATCATCACCTGCGGCAGATCGAAGTCCTCAAGCGCGCTCCAATGCGGCAGATCGCGCAGGCCAAGGCCAAGCCCGGCCGCAATCTCTGCCGCCGCATGACCGGTGACATCGGCGCTGAGCTGCGCCAGATCCGGTTCCCCCTCGCCCGGGGTCAGCAGATGCGGGGCCGCCAGCGGCGCACCTCCGCCAAAGCGCTGCAGATAGGCCCGCCCCTGAGGCGCGGGAAGCGCGATGAGCAAAGGCCCCTCGCCCGCTCCCTCGGCCTGAATTTCAAACTGCGAGACACCCACCGCCGGGATTTTCAGCGCCAGCGCCAGCCCGCGGGCCGCCGCCACCGCGATGCGGATGCCGGTGAAATTTCCAGGCCCCGTCCCCACCGCCAGGGCAGAAAGGTCGCGAAAGCCCAGCCCCTCTGCAGCCAGAAGCTCGCTCAGCATCGGCATCAGCCGCTCAGCCTGGCCTTTGGCCATATCTTCGCGCCACATGGGCCGGCCTGAAAGGCCCGCCATGATCCAGGGACCGGAGGTATCAAAAGCCAGAACCGGCCCTTTCGGGGCCGGTTCGCGCGCGGGCGCCAGGGCGCTTTGCAGATCAGATGTCATCTCAGGCAGCGACCGGGCGAACCTCGGTGACTTCCGGGATATAGTGACGCAGCAGGTTCTCAATGCCCATCTTCAGGGTGAGCGTTGACGACGGGCAGCCTGCGCAGGCGCCCTTCATATGCAGATAGACCACGCCGCGGTCAAAACCGTGGAAGGTGATATCGCCACCGTCCTGCGCCACAGCCGGACGCACGCGGGTGTCGAGCAGATCTTTGATCTGACGGACAATCTCACCGTCTTCGCCGTCATGGGCCATATGGGCGGCGGCGGCCTCCCCCTCAATGACCGGGGCGCCGGACTGGAAATGCTCCATGATGGCGCCAAGGATTGCAGGTTTCACATGCTCCCAGGCGACATCGGCGGCCTTGGTTACGGTGACGAAATCATGGCCAAGAAAGACCCCCGTCACACCACCGGTCGCAAAGACCCGGCGCGCGAGCGGCGATTTCTGCGCGGCTTCCAGCGAGGGAAAGTCCGCGGTGCCGAGATCCATGACCTCACGGCCAGGCAGGAATTTCAGCGTTGCGGGGTTCGGGGTGGTTTCGGTCTGAATGAACATGGCGGTCCCTCCGGGGCGTTGAAATGGATATGCGACCGGGGGGCGGGTCTGTCAAGGCAAGCGCCCCTCCGGGGGGCTCAGGCCGCCATCGGCCAGATCAGCCGGGTCGGCGTGACGATCAGATCAAGCGGCTGGTCGGTCAGCTCAACAGGGACCAGATCGGCCTCCTGGGCATCAAAGGCAAAGCCGATGGCGGTCACCGGGCCCTTCGCGCGCAAAGCCTCCAGGGTGCGGTCATAAAAGCCGCCGCCATAGCCCAGGCGGTAGCCGCGCGCATCAAAGGCCAGCATCGGCACGATCAGCACCCGGGGGATCCGCTCCGGCGCCGTCCCGGGCGGCATACGGGTGCCGAAACTGCCCTCAACCAGCGGCTCTCCGGGCGTCCAGGTGCGAAAGATCAGCGGCGCGGCTTTGCGCAGCACCACCGGCAGACAGCAGCCCCCCTCATGCGCGGCCATGGCCAGAGCAGGATCGGCCTCGCTGCGCATCGCCGCATAGCCTGCCAGCATCTCACCGCGAAAATCCCCCAGCACCGCCGAGAGGCGCAGATTGGCGGCCGTCAGATTTTCCCGCGCAGCAGCCTCTGCGCGCAGATCCGCCGCCCGCCGTCTCAGATCGGCTTTGAACTGCGCTGTCTGCACGGCCCGCTCCCTTAACCAAATCCACATCTGTCGGGTTGAAAGTGATCCGGACACACCGGCTTCGGGGGCTATTATGCAAAGCGGACACAACCATCTGCAAGACCTTCGCCACAGTCTGGCGGCGGCACAGGCCCGCGCCATGGCCTCAGGGCAACGCGCAGAGGCGGCACGGGCGGGTTTTGCCGCAGCCCTTCCGGGGTCTGAGACACCCTTTGCCCCCTCGGCGCGCAGCCTTGCGGCCCCCGCCATCGCGCTTTTGCGCGAGAAATACCGCCGCGATCACATCCGCCACTGCGAAGATCTTTCAGAACTGGCAGAGGCTGAGATGGCTTTGTCAGAGCGGGGCGCGGATGCGGACCCCCCTGATTAAAGCAGCACCACCGTTGCAAGGCCCAGGAAGGTGAAAAAGCCGATCACATCGGTCAGCGTCATCACGAAAGTACCCGAGGCCAGCGCAGGGTCCAGCTTCATGCGGTTCAGCACCAGCGGCACCACCACGCCCGCCAGCGCCGCCACGGCCAGGTTGATGATCATCGCCGAGCCGATCACCACGCCCAGCCAGATGTCGCGGCCATAAAACGCCCAGGCCATAACGCCCATACAGACCGCAAAGACCAGGCCACTGATCACACCCACCCTCAGTTCCCGCCAGACCACCCGCCCCGCGTTAGACGACGTCAGATCCCGCGTCGCCAGCGCGCGCACCGCCACCGTCAGACTTTGCGTCCCGGCAATCCCGCCCATCGAGGCCACAATCGGCATCAGCGCCGCAAGCGCCACGATCGCCGCAATCGTGCCATCAAAAAGCGAAATCACCAGCGCTGAGACATTGGCCGTCAGAAGGTTGATCCCCAGCCAGGGCAGGCGCTGCTTCAGCGTCTCGCCCACACCGTCCGAGATCGAGCTTTCCTCGCCCACACCGGCCATGCGCAGCATGTCTTCTTCATGCTCTTCATCAAGCACATTCAGTGCGTCATCAATGGTGATGGCGCCGACCAGTCGCCCGCCCGCATCCACAACCGGCAGCGAAATCAGGTGATACTGCTTGAAGAGATAGGCCACATCCGCCTCGGGCATCTCACCTTCAACGGTGCGGAAACTGTCTTCGGCCAGATCGGTCAGACGCGCGCTGCGCCGCGCCGAGAGCATCCGCCCCAGCGTCACATAGCCCTGCGGGCGCATCCGCGGATCAACCAGGATCACATGGTAAAACTGATCCGGAAGCCCGTCATCTTCGCGCAGAAAATCAATGGCTTCGCCCACCGTCCAATGGAGCGGCGCGGTCACCACCTCGCGCTGCATCAGACGACCTGCGGAATATTCCGGATAGGCCATCGACTGCTCAACGGCCGCGCGATCATCGGCCTCCAGCGCGTCAAGGATCAGCTCCTGCGCGGGCTCTTCCAGGTCTTCGAGGATGTCGACCACGTCATCCGTATCGAGATCCCGCACCGCCCCGGCCAGAACCTCAGGCTCCAGCTGGCCGATGACCTCTTCGCGCAGGCTCTCGTCAAGCTCCGACAGCACTTCGCCGTCGATCTCTCCGCCCCAGAGCGCCAGAAGATCATTCCGCTCCTGCGGGCGGATCTGCTCAAGAACGTCGGCGATGTCAGCCGGGTGCAGCGGCTCCAGCAGCGCCGTCAGCTGCGGCGCATCCGAGGCTTCAACCGCGCCGCGAATCTGATCGATTAACCCACGCTCTGCGCCGCCCCGTGTGGTGTCACTCTCATTACTCATCACACGTCTCCTGGTCGGCGGCCAATCGGGGGGACCATATCCAAAGCCTGTTGGCGCGAACAGAGGCCCCTCGTCAATTTTCTGCCGCGCTGGTAAAGTTGAACGCAGAAAACAGGTAAGGGGTTCAATATGGCCGAAATTCTGACCGGACAGGTGCTGCAGTTCACCGCCGACCCCTTCCTGGCCGGGCCGGAGGCAGCCCGTGTGGAAACCGATGGCGCCATCCTGATCGAAGGCGGCGTAATCCGTGCGGTTGGTCCACGCGCAGAGATCCTGGCGCAGAACCCCGGAACTCCTGTCACCAGCTACGGCAATCATCTGATTTCAGCGGGTTTTGTTGACAGCCATGTGCATTACCCGCAAACGGCAATCATCGCCTCCTGGGGCAAGCGGCTGATTGACTGGCTGAACGATTACACTTTCCCCGAAGAGACCCGCTTCGCGGATCGCGCCTATGCCGATGAGATCGCGAACCGCTATCTCGATCTGGTGCTGGCGCGCGGCACCACCACCGTTTGCTCTTATGCGACGATCCATCCCGAGAGCGTCGATGCGATTTTCACCGCCGCGCAGACCCGCGGGATGCGGATCGCGGCGGGCAAGACCTGTATGGATGTCAACGCCCCCGACGGGCTGCGCGACACGGCGCAATCGGCCCATGACGACAGCGCGAAACTTCTGAACAAATGGCATCAGCTGGACCGGCTGAGTTATGTCATCACCCCGCGTTTTGCCCCCACCTCCACGCCCGAACAGCTTGAAGCACTCGGCTCGCTCTGGGCGGCCAATCCCTCCTGCCTCATGCAGACCCACCTCTCCGAGCAGACTGATGAGATTGACTGGGTGAAGGGCCTTTATCCTGAGGCGCGGGATTATCTTGATATTTATGAACGCTTTGGCCTGGTTGGTCCCGGCGCGCTCTTTGGCCATTCGATCTGGCTGGAGGAGCGCGAAAAAGCGAAGCTTCTCGATATGGACTGCAGCCTGATCCACTGCCCGACCTCGAATACCTTCATCGGCTCAGGGCTTTTTGACCTGAGCGGGCTGAAGGCCGCGGGTCACCGGGTGGGTCTGGCGACCGATACCGGCGGCGGGTCGAACTTCTCGATGCTGCGCACCATGGCCTCAGCCTATGAGGTGGCGCAGCTGAAGCGCCGGTCGATCCACCCGGCGCAGCTCTGGTGGCTGGCGACGCAAGGCTCGGCCCGCGCGATGCGGATGGACGACCGCATCGGCAATATCGCCCCCGGCATGGAGGCCGATCTGGTTGTGATCGACCTTGCCTCAACCCCCGCCATTGCCCAGGCCACCGCCCGCGCCGAGACGATCTGGCAGTCGGTGTTCCCGACCCAGATCATGGGCGATGACCGCGCCGTCGTGGCGACCTACGTGAATGGAGACCGCCTTGTCTGATAAAATTCCCTCTCCCTCTGCGGCACGGCTGACCATGCTACTGTGCTGGATCGCCGTGGTGCTCGACGGCTTTGATCTGGTGGTTCTGGGGGCGCTGATCCCCACCCTGACGGGGGGCCCCGCGCCCTTCATGAGCACGGCTGAGGCGACTGCCGTCTCGACCCTCAGCCTTGTTGGTATGACCCTCGGTGCGATCAGCACCGGAGCGCTGACGGCGCGTCTCGGACGGCGGCGGGTGATGATTACGACGGTGTTTTCATTCTCGCTTTTCACCCTGGCCTGCGCCTTTGCCCAAAACTGGATCAGCCTTGCGGCCTTCCGTTTTCTGGCGGGCATGGGGCTTGGGGCCTGTCTGCCGACCGCCATGTCGCTGGTCGCCGGGGCCGCAAAAGGCCGTGCCGGGGCCGCGACCACCACGCTGATGACCGGCTATCACGTCGGCGCAGTCAGCACCGCGCTGCTGGCGCTTCTGCTGCTGCCCGAGCCGGGCTGGCGGGCGATGTTTGTCGCAGGCGCCGTGCCGGGCTTTGTGCTGACGGTGACGCTTTATCTGTGGCTTCCGCAGGAGGCGCCGGTCGTGCCCACGGCGGCAACGGGCGGCCGCGCGGCCAGTGCTGCGGATCTTCTCAGCCCTGAGCGGCGGCTGCAGACCCTTGCGATCTGCGCCACCTCTTTCCTGGGGCTGATCCTTGTTTACGGGCTGAACACCTGGCTGCCGCAACTGATGATCGCGGCGGGTTATGATCTGGCGGGCGGCCTGCGGCTTTTGCTGCTGATGAACGCGGGCGCGATTGTCGGGCTGCTGGTCTCAGGTCGGATCGGCGACCGCATCGGGCTGAAAACGGCGACGATCTGCTGGTTTGCGATGGGCGCCCTGCTGCTGGCGGCGCTCTCGGTGAAAATGGCGCCCTGGCTGCTGAACCCGGTCGTCTTCCTGACCGGGTGCATCGTGTTTTCGGCCCAGGTTCTGGTCTATGCCCATACCTCTGCCGCGCATCCGGAGTATCTGCGCGCCGCAGCGCTTGGCTGGGCGGCGGGCATCGGGCGGATCGGTGCGATCATGGGGCCGCTGATCGGCGGCACGCTGGTCACCTTTGGCATCGGGCACCCCTGGGGCTTTTACGTCTTTGCCGCCATCGGCGCCCTTGCGGCCATGGCCACGCTGATGTGGCGGCCGGCGCCCCGGGCCTGATCCCGGAACCCCCTCTGCCCCGGCGGGTTAACCCTGCGCTCAGGGGCCTCGGAGGGCCGGCATTTGCCGGCCCTTTCACGTCTGCTGCCGATGTCCCGGGGCGAGAGTGCTTGACCCGGTAACATCGTTGAAAAGGCAGCCGATATGACGCAAGCCCCCTATGAAACCCGGACCGGCCATGCCGGTGAGACACAGCAGATCGGGGGAGATCCCCTGACCACCAATCACGGCATCCCCTTCTCAGACAATCAAAACAGCCTGAAAGCCGGAGCCCGCGGCCCGACGCTGCTGGAAGATTTTCTGCTGCGCGAAAAGATCTTCCACTTTGACCATGAGCGCATCCCCGAGCGGATCGTGCATGCCCGCGGCTCGGTCGCGCATGGCGAATTTGAATGCACCGATCCGATCCCGGACCTGAGCCGGGCGAAGCTGTTCTCGAAGAAAGGCAAAAAGACCCCGCTGATCGCGCGGTTTTCCACCGTGGCAGGCGGCGCAGGCTCGGTCGATACCCCGCGCGATGTGCGCGGCTTTGCGGTGAAATTCTACACTGAAGAGGGCAACTGGGATCTGGTTGGCAATAATATCCCGGTCTTCTTCATCCAGGATGCGATCAAATTCCCCGATCTGATCCATGCCGTGAAAATGGAGGCCGACCGCGGCTATCCGCAGGCCGCCTCAGCCCATGACACCTTCTGGGATTTCGTCTCGCTGATGCCCGAGACCATGCATACGCTGATCTGGGCGATGTCGGACCGCGCCATCCCGCGCAGCCTGCGGATGATGGAAGGCTTTGGCGTTCACACCTTCAAGCTGGTGAATGACCAGGGGCGTGAGCATTTCGTGAAATTCCACTGGCGCCCGCGCCTGGGCACCCAAAGCCTGATCTGGGACGAAAGCGCCAAGCTGCAGGGCGCGGACAACGATTTCCACCGCCGCGATCTCTTTGAGGCGATTGCCGCGGGCGATCACCCCGCGTGGGATCTCGCCGTGCAGGTCTTTGACCAGGAGCTGGCCGACAGCCTGCCCTATGATGTGCTCGATGCCACCAAGATCATCCCCGAAGAGGTGGTGCCGCTGCGGGTGATCGGGAAAATGACCCTCAACCGCAATCCCGATAACCACTTTGCCGAAAATGAGCAGCTGGCCTTCCTGCCCTCCAACGTGGTGCCGGGGATTGATTTCTCGGATGATCCGCTGCTGCAGGGGCGGCTGTTTTCCTATCTCGACACGCAGAAATCGCGGCTTGGCACGACGAATTTTCACCAGATCCCGGTGAATGCGCCGAAATGCCCCTATGCCAATATGATGCGCGACGGCATGATGCAGACCCAGGTCCCCAAAGGCCGCGCCAATTATGAGCCGAATTCGCTCGATCAGGCGGGCGAAGATCCGGGGCCGCGCGCGCAGGCCCAGGGCTTTGCCACCGCGCCCCAGCAGATCAGCGGCGCGAAGACCCGCGACCGCTCGGAGAGTTTCGGCGATGCCTACAGCCAGCCGCGGATGTATTGGAACTCGCTGACCGCGAATGAGCAGGCGCATACCGCTTCGGCCTATGTGTTTGAACTGTCAAAGGTCAGCCTGCCGCATGTGGTGGAACGCATGCTGAGCCGCCTTTCGGCCATCCATCCCGATCTCGGCAGGCGCGTGGCGGAGGGCCTGGGCCTGCCGCCGGTGAAGCCCGCGGAAACGAAGTTCCCCGCCCGCAACCTTGGCACCTCGGATGCGCTGTCGATCCAGAAAAAATGGCCTGCCACGCTGAAGGGGCGCAGGGTGGGGCTGCTCTTTGCGGAAGGCTCGGACAAGGCTTCGATCGATAAGCTGAAGGCGGAAATTGAGGCAGAGGGCGGGACGCTCTTTACCATTGCCCCCAAAGTCGGCCCGCTGAAGCTGAAGGGCGGCGAGATGAAGGCAGACGGCCAGCTTGCGGGCAGCCCTTCGGTGCTGTTTGATGCCATCGCCATGATCATGATGCCCGATCAGGCCGATAAGCTGATGAAAGACGCCGCCTGCATCGCCTGGGTCTCGGATGCCTTTGCGCATCTCAAGGCCATCGGCCATTGCCCCGGCACGAAGCGCATTCTCGATAAAGCGGGGATAGAGCCGGATGAGGGCATCGGCCCCAATGAGGGCCTCGCTGAGCGGGCAAAGCACCGCTACTGGGACCGCGAGCCAGGCCTGCGTGATCTGGCCTGACGAAAAGGCCCCCCGATCCGGGGGGCCTTTCTTTTAAGCGGCTTCGGGTTTTTTGGTTTTCACCAGCGAGACAATCACGCCCGCCGCCAGGATCGCAAAGGTGATCCCCAGCGACCACATCGGCGGAAACTTCTCCCATCCCATCAGATCAGCGATGAAGATTTTCGAGCCGATGAAGATCAGCAGGATTGAGAGCGCATATTTCAGATAGGCAAAGCGGTGCAGGATCGCCGACAGCGCGAAGTACAGCGCACGAAGCCCCAGGATCGCGAAGATATTCGAGGTATAGACGATGAAGGGATCAGTGGTGATCGTAAACACCGCCGGAACCGAGTCGACCGCGAAGATCAGATCGGCAAATTCAATCATCACCAGCGCCAGCAGCAGCGGCGTGGCATGGCGCACCATGCGGCCCGCACTGTCCGGCAACTTCACCATAAAGCGGTTGCCATGCAGCTCTTCCGTCACCCGCAGCTTTGATTTTGCAAAGCGCAGGATCGGGTTTTTGCTCAGGTCAGGCTCTTCGTCGTCTTTGGTGAACAGCATCTTAATGCCGGTAAACACCAGAAACAGCGCGAAAATATAAAGCACCCAGTGATAATTCGCGACGATCCCGGCCCCAAGGCCGATCATAATGCCGCGCAGCACGATCACGCCAAGGATGCCCCAGAACAGCACCCGGTGCTGATATTTGCGCGGGATCGCAAAGAAGCTGAAGATCAGCGCGATGACGAAGATATTGTCGAGCGCCAGGGTCTTTTCGATCACAAAGGCCGTCAGATAGGCCGCCGTGGCCTCGGGCGTCATCTGCCACCAGACGAAACCCGAAAAGGCCAGACCGATCGAGATATAAAAGGCCGACATCTTCAGGCTGGCGCCGATTTCGATCTCACGGTCTTCTTTGTTGAAGACACCCAGATCCAGCGCCAGCAGCGTCAGCACCGCGCCCATGAACACCAGCCACATCCAGACCGGGGTTCCCATAAATATCGATGTTAAAAGCTCCAAAACTTACCCCTGTTGTTCACCGTTATGCCGGTGTCGGGGAAGATCGCGGGCGATCGGGCCAACTCCGGCTTTGCCAGAGTGGTCCGACATCACAGCCATTCGGCTGCCAGAGGGGCCCGGTCCACAGAAAGGCAGATGGGGGCGCAAAGCCCTCGTTCAAGGGCAGTGGTGGCAAAAAAACAGTCAGCGGCCTGCCCTTCCCCCCTCCGGGAGAGGGTGACACCCTGACAGAGCGGCGCCGAATTTTCCGCTTGCACCCGCCTGCGCGGCAGCCTAAACACCCTCTCACAGAGAGCGGGCGTAGCTCAGGGGTAGAGCATAACCTTGCCAAGGTTAGGGTCGGGCGTTCGAATCGCCTCGCCCGCTCCAGTTTAAAAAAGCCATCCTTCGGGATGGCTTTTTTAATTTCCGCATCACTTTTTCCCGACCAGAAAAATCGCCGGGCCCGCGATATCGGATGCATTTTTCCTCTTGCACCAGCCCGCGCCGCCGCCTAAACACCGCCTCACAGAGAGCGGGCGTAGCTCAGGGGTAGAGCATAACCTTGCCAAGGTTAGGGTCGGGCGTTCGAATCGCCTCGCCCGCTCCAGTTTAAAAAAGCCATCCTTCGGGATGGCTTTTTTAATTTCCGCATCACTTTTTCCCGACCAGAAAAATCGCCGGGCCCGCGATATCGGATGCATTTTTCCTCTTGCACCAGCCCGCGCCGCCGCCTAAACACCGCCTCACAGAGAGCGGGCGTAGCTCAGGGGTAGAGCATAACCTTGCCAAGGTTAGGGTCGGGCGTTCGAATCGCCTCGCCCGCTCCAGTTTAAAAAAGCCATCCTTCGGGATGGCTTTTTTAATTTCCGCCCCCCTTTCCCCGTACCGCGAAAAAATCTCCAAGCCCGCGATATTGGTGCATTTTTCCTCTTGATCCCGCCTGCGCTGCCGCCTAAATACCGCCTCACAGAGAGCGGGCGTAGCTCAGGGGTAGAGCATAACCTTGCCAAGGTTAGGGTCGGGCGTTCGAATCGCCTCGCCCGCTCCAGTTTAAAAAAGCCATCCTTCGGGATGGCTTTTTTAATTTCCGCCCCCCTTTCCCCGTACCGCGAAAAAATCTCCAAGCCCGCGATATTGGTGCATTTTTCCTCTTGATCCCGCCTGCGCTGCCGCCTAAATACCGCCTCACAGAGAGCGGGCGTAGCTCAGGGGTAGAGCATAACCTTGCCAAGGTTAGGGTCGGGCGTTCGAATCGCCTCGCCCGCTCCAGTTTAAAAAAGCCATCCTTCGGGATGGCTTTTTTAATTTCCGCGACCGCCCCTGCCGGATTTCGCGTTGCCGCCCCATCAGGGGGTGAGCGTGGCACTGAAGACCGACAATCTGCTGGAGCCGCATCCCGAAGGGATCTATTGCCCCGCGGGCGATTTCTGGATCGACCCGATGCGGCCGAAGCCCCGCGCGCTGATCACCCATGGCCATGCCGATCACGCCCGCGCGGGCCATGGCGCGGTGCTGGCCTCTCGCGAGACGCTGGAGATTATGGCGATCCGCTATGGCGAGGAGTTCACCCAAAGCCGGCAGGTAGCGGAGGGCGAGATCCGGATCGGCGAGGTCTCGGTCAGCTTTCATCCGGCGGGCCATATTTTCGGCTCCTGTCAGATCCGGATCCGGCCGGATAACGGCCCGGTGATCGTGGCCTCGGGGGATTATTCGCGCCGCGCCAACCCGGTCTGCGCGCCCTTTGAGCCGCTGGCCTGCGATATCTTCATCACCGAGGCCACTTTCGGGCTGCCGGTCTTCCGCCATCCCGATCCTCTGGGAGAGGCCGCGAAGCTGTTGAAAAGCATGGCGGATTTTCCCGAGCGTCCGCATATCATCGGCGGCTATGCGCTTGGCAAGACCCAGCGGCTGATCGCGCTGCTGCGCCAGGCGGGCTATGATCTGCCGATCGGGCTTCACGGCGCGCTGATGCGGCTGAGCCGCTATCATCAGGAAAAGGGCATTGCCTTAGGCGATCTGTTGCCCGCGCCTGAGGCCCCGCAGCTCATCATCGCACCGCCCCCGGCGCTTGGCTCGCCCTGGGCGCAGCGTTTTGCCGATCCGGTGCTCGGCTATGCTTCGGGCTGGATGGGGGTGCGCTCACGCGCCAAAGCGCGGCGGGTCGAGCTGCCACTGGTGATCTCAGATCACGTTGACTGGCCGGAGGTGACGGCCACCCTTCAGGAGATCGCCCCCGAGGAAGTCTGGATCACCCATGGCGCCGAAGACGGGCTGCTGCGCTGGTGCGCGCTGCAGGGTCTGAGCGCGCGGCCTTTGCATTTGAGCGGCTATGAAGACAGCGACAGCGCGCCTGCGGAGCCGGAGGCATGAAGGCTTTCGCGGCCCTGCTGGAGCGGCTGGCCTTCACGCCGGGTCGCAATGCCAGTCTGACGCTGATGCGGAATTATTTTGCGGTCACGCCGGACCCGGATCGCGGCTGGGCGCTTGCGGTACTGACCGGCGGGCTGGAGCTGCGCCATCTGCGCCCGCAGCTGCTGCGCCATCTGGTCTCTGAGCGGGTGGATGCGCAACTCTTTGCGATCTCTTATGAATTTGTCGGCGATCTGGCCGAGACCATCGCGCTTCTCTGGCCCGAACCTGCGGAGTATCAGGTGGTGCCTCTCGCAGAAGCGGTGGCGCTTTTGAGCGGGGACGACCGCGCAGGCAGCACTCTTGCGCGCCTCCTCGACCGTCTGCCCAAAGACGAGCGCTTTGCCCTTTTGAAGCTCGCCACCGGCAATCTGCGGGTCGGCGTCTCGGGGCGGCTGGCGCGCACGGCGCTGGCGGGGATCGGCGCGCGCAGCCTCTCTGAGATTGAAGAGATCTGGCATGGTCTGGCGCCGCCCTATCCGGGGCTCTTTGACTGGCTGACCGGCGGCCCGCTGCCGCAGGTTTCGGCCACGGCGCGGTTTCGCCCGGTGATGCTCTCGACCCCGGTCACCGAAGAAACCCTGCCCGGTTTTGATCCCGCCGATTATGCCGCCGAGTGGAAATGGGACGGCATCCGCGTGCAACTGGTCTGCGAAGCGGGGCAGCGCCGGATCTATGCCCGCTCGGGCGATGAGATCTCGGGCAGCTTTCCCGATCTGCTGGCGGGGCTGGAGTTCGAGGGCGCGGTGGATGGCGAATTGCTGGTTGCCCGCGCGGGCCGGATCGCGCCCTTTACGGATCTGCAAAAGCGCCTTGGCCGCAGGACCGTCAGCCGCGCCACCATGACGGAATTCCCCGCCCATCTGCGGCTCTATGATCTGCTGCAACAGGGCGCTGAGGATCTGCGCCCCCTGCCCTTTCGCATCCGCCGCGCGCGGCTGGAGGCCCTGGGCGAGATCAGCCCGCGGATGGATCTGTCACCGATCCTGCCCTTTGCGGACTGGGACGAGCTGGCCCGTCTGCGGGCCGATCCTCCGGCGGCGGTGATCGAAGGCGTGATGCTGAAGGCCTGGGACAGCCCCTATCTGGGCGGTCGCCCCCGCGGCCCCTGGCTGAAGTGGAAACGCGCGCCGATGCAGATTGATGCGGTGCTGCTTTATGCCCAGGCCGGGCACGGCAAACGCGCGGGCTATTACAGCGATCTGACTTTCGGTCTGTGGCATCAGGGCGCGCTGGTGCCGGTCGGCAAGGCCTATTCCGGCTTCACCGATGAAGAGCTGCGCCGCCTTGACCGCTTCATCCGCAAAGAGACCCGCGACCGCTTTGGCCCGGTGCGTCAGGTCACGCCAAGCCTGGTGCTGGAGGTGGCCTTTGAGGGGGTGAACCGCTCGGCCCGGCATAAATCGGGGGTGGCTCTGCGCTTTCCGCGGGTCTCGCGGATCCGCTGGGACAAACCCGCCGCCGAGGCCGATCAGCTGAGCACGCTTGAGGCCCTTTTGTGAGCAGCCTTCCTGCGCAGTTTCAAGCCTGGTTTGCCGCCCGGGGCTGGCAGCCCCATCCGCATCAGATCGCGCTTTTGCAGGCGAGGGGCGACAGCCTGCTGATCGCGCCGACGGGGGGCGGCAAGACGCTGGCGGGCTTTCTGCCCACGCTGATTGATCTGGCGAAGGGCGGGATGACGGGCCTTCACACGCTCTATGTCTCGCCGCTCAAGGCGCTGACGGCGGATATTGCCCGCAACCTCGCCACCCCGATTTCGGAGATGGGCCTGGCGATCCGGGTTGAGGACCGCACCGGCGATACCTCTGCGGCAAAGCGCAGCCGCCAGCGGGTGGATCCGCCACAGATCCTGCTGACCACGCCCGAAAGCCTGGCGCTGATGCTGTCCTGGCCCGAGGCCGAAAAGATTTTTGCGGGGTTAAAGCGGGTGCTTCTGGATGAGCTGCACACGATGGAGGAAAGCCGCCGGGGCGATCTTCTGATGCTGGGCCTTGCGCGGCTGCGCCACCTCGCCCCCGGGCTGCAGGTGACCGGGCTCTCGGCCACGGTCGATGATCCTGAACGGCTGGCGGCCTTTATGGGCGGGGCTGAGGTGCTGCGCGCAGGCGGCGGGCTGGCCCCGGATCTGGGCCTTTTGCCCACCACCGCCCCGCCGCCCTGGGCGGGGGCGGGCGGGCGCTATGCGGCGGCGGATGTGATCCGGGCGATCACTGCGGCGAAATCGACGCTGATCTTTCACCACTCCCGCGCCCAGGCCGAGTTGTTCTTTCAGGCGCTGTGGCTGGCCAATCCTGCGGGGCTGCCGATCGCGCTGCACCACGGCTCGCTGTCGCGCGAGGCGCGGGGCAGGGTCGAGGCGGCGATGGCAGCCGGTGCTTTGCGCGCCGTGGTTGCCACCTCAAGCCTGGATCTGGGGATCGACTGGGGGGATGTTGATCTGGTGATCCAGGTCGGCTCTCCGCGCAAAATTCGCCAGCTGGTGCAACGGATTGGCCGCTCAAATCACCGCTACGACAGCCCCTCAAAGGCGCGGCTGCTGCCGGTCAACCGTTTTGACGTCCTCGAATGCCTCGCCGCGATTGAGGCTCTGCGCGCCGGTGAACTCGACGGCCCCGAGCGTCACCCCGGCGCGCCGGAGGTGCTGTGCCAGCATATCCTGAACATCGCCTGCGCCGGGCCGTTCTCTGCCGATGCGCTTTATGACGAAGTGCGCAGCACCGGGCCCTATGGTGCGCTGACGCGGGCTGAATTTGACGACTGCCTGCAGTTTGCGGCCACGGGGGGCTATACGCTTCGGGCCTATGACCGCTGGCAGCGTTTGATGGAGCGCGGCGGGCTCTGGCAGCTGCGCGACCTGCGGGCGGCGCGGGTGATCCGCATGAATATCGGCACCATTGTGCAGCGCGAGATGGTGCGCGTGCGGCGGCGCGGTGGCGGTGAGGGCGGGCTGCTCGGCGAGATCGAAGAGCGTTTCGCCGCCACCCTGCGCCCGGGCGACAGCTTTTTGCTGGGCGGTCAGGTGCTGCGGGTGGACCGCTTCAAAGAGCTGACCCTGGAGGTCACCCCCCGCCCGAAGTCTGCGCCGAAAATTCCCGCCTTCAACGGCGATGCCCCCGGTGCCTCGCCCGAGTTGTCCGCCCGGGTGGCGCGGCTGGTGCGGCAGGGCGGCGCGGGGCTGCCCGCCCCGGTCCGGGACTGGCTGGCCTTGCAGACCGAACGCTCGCGCCTGCCGCGCGAGGGGCGGCTGTTGTGCGAGATCTTCCCGCATCAGGGCGATTACACCCTCGCGCTTTATCCCTTTGCCGGCAAGCGCGCGCATCAGACCCTGGGGCTGATCCTGAGCCACCGGATGGAGGTGGCGGGTCTGGCACCTTTGGGCTTTATCGCCACCGATCATGCGCTGCTGATCCGTTCCGCCCTGGAGGTCACTGATCCGCAACGCCTTTTTGATCCCGCCACCGCGACCGAGGGCTTTGAGGACTGGCGCGCAGGCACCTCGCTTTTGAAGCGGGTGTTTCGCGATGTGGCCACCGTGGCGGGTCTGTTGCAGCGCCAGCTTCCCGGCGCGCGCAAAACCGGGCGGCAGGCGAGCTTTTCTTCCGACATCATCTTTGAGGTTCTGCGCCGCCATGAGCCGGAGCATCTGCTGCTGCGCGCCACCGAAGCCGAGCTGCGCCACAGCCTGCTTGACCTCGACCGCCTGGGCGATCTGGCCCGCAGCCTGCCGAAGCTGGATCCGGTCTTTGCGGACCGCGTGACACCCCTGGCCGCGCCCCTTCTGCTGGAGATGGGCCGCGTGCGGCTGGCCGGGGCGGGGCAGGAACTTGCCGCCGCGCGGATGGCCGATGCGCTGATGGAGCAATCGGGCCTCTCGTCGCTGCGGGAGGATGCGGATGGGTGATTTTTCCTTCCGCTTCAACGGATTGCGGGTCATCGCCCGCCCCTCTGGTGCGCTTTGGCTGCCCGAGAGCCGCAGTCTGACGGTCAGCGATCTGCATCTGGGCCGCGCGACCCGCATGGCGCGGCTGCGCCACCAGCTTTTGCCGCCCTATGAGACCGCCGAGACCCTGCGCCGCCTGCAGGCCGAGATCAAAGCCCTGAACCCCGCCCGGGTCATCAGCCTTGGCGACAGTTTTGACGACAGCCCCGCCATGGCGGAGTTAAACCCGCCCGATCTGGCGCTGCTGCACGACCTGATCGCCGGGCGCGACTGGATCTGGATCCGCGGCAACCATGATCCGGTGGCCGAAAATCCCCCCTTCGGCGGGCGCTTTTGCGATGATTGGCAGGAGGGCGACAGCCCGGTCTGGCGGCACATCCGGCTAGACGGCGGTGCCGATATTTCAGGTCACCTGCATCCGGTGGTGCCTTTGGGCGGGCGGCGCTGGCGGGCGTTTCTGGTCAGCCGCCGGCATCTGATCCTGCCCGCTTTCGGGGCCTATACCGGCGGGCTGGAAATCTCAGACCCCGCCTTTGACGGCTGGCTGCGCCCCGGTCACGCGCTTTTATGCGCAAGCCGCATCATGGAACTGCCGCTGCCCTGATGAAAAGCGCCCCGGGGGGGGGGCGCTTTTAGCGTTCAGTGATGGGCGTGGGGGTCTTTGCCCTTTGCGCCCGGCTCGGGCTTTTTCGGGGCCTCGACCGCGAAATCCACCGCCACACGACCGGCTTTTTCAAAGACCAGCGTGCCCGGAAGCTTCGCCCCGGCCTCAAGGCCCGACTTCAGGCCCATGAACATCACGTGATAGCCGCCGCGCTCAAAGGTCACGGTCTCACCGGGGGGCAGATCGATCGCCTCAACATGGACCATTTTCGCCGAACCATCGGTGCCATGCTCGGTGATATGGACCTCGGCGCGTTCGGCAAAATCCACCTCGACGCCGATCAGGCGATCCGCCTGCAGGCCAGTATTGGTCACCGCGAAAAAGCCCCCGGCACTCATGGCGCGGGTGAGGGGCTGGGGGATGGCCGGATGGGCAATCGCCAGATCACCGGCTTTATAGTCATGGGCGGCGGCAGGAACGGCCAGCAGGGCAGCAAGGGCGAGGCCACGGGTCAGATTGGAAAACATAAGATTTATCCGTCACAAAGGCGGCGCAGGGCCGCGGGCTTTCGGGGCGTGTCAGATCGTCCGAAAATCCCCCGGTGGTGCCCTGATCGCCCCCGGCCCGGTGGCGCGCAAAGCAACCTCGCGGAGCGAAGGCCGCACCTCTACCACCGCCAAAAGCCGCAGCGGCGGCGCAGAGAAAACCGCAGCCGGCCCCTGCAGGGTCCAGACCGTCTGCGGCAGACAGGCGTGACAGGGCGCAGCGCTGCCATCCTCCATCCCGCAGAGATCCTCCGGCGCGGCCCCGGCCAGAAGCGCCTCTGCGATCTGAAGTTCCATCAAAGAGGGCGCAACATGACGCGGCCCCGCCATCAGCGCCAAAAGCAGCGCCGGAAGGGCAAGCAGCGGCACAAGCCGACGGAGGCGTGGAAGCAGCATCATGCCCGATCTCTGCGCCGGACCGGCGATAAAATCAAGAGGAGGCCTGTTCACAGCGACCCTGCGCCGGGCCACGCCTCTCTGACGCAGAGCAGATCACCTGCCAAGCCTCGCCACAGTCAAAGCCCTGATCACGGCATGGGACGGGAACCGGGTTGGGCATGTCACATGCGTGATGCAAAGATCTCACGCAGCCTTTAGCGCAGCCCTGCAGCAGACGCCGCTTCAGGGCCCCATGACCTGGGCTGCGACCCGGGGCGAGGCGGCCATATCTTCCAGCGTCAGCGATTCGATGATCAGCAGATAGGACCAGAACACTTCGGCAAAAACCTTGCGGATGCGGCAGGCGGCCTCATCGGCGCAATCCTCGCAGCGCTGGTAGTAATTGCGCGAAAGGCAGGGCAGCGGCGCGATGGGGCCGTCGATCAACCGCAATAATTCGGCGATCTGGATCTCGACCGGGCGCTTCAGCAGCAGATAGCCGCCCGAGCGGCCCCGGATTGAGGTGATGATCCCGGCATTGCGCACTTCCAGCAGGATATGCTCAAGAAAGCGCTTCGGCGTTGAGGAGCGGCGGGCGATTTCTTCAATGGTCAGCGGCTCAGGCCGCTCGCGTGCGGCCTCATCGGCCAGCACCAGCAGCGCCTTGAGGGCATATTTCATCTTCTGCGTAATCATTGCGCCGCCCGTGCTCTGCGTGCCCCTTTCCGGTCACGCCTCCCCGTTCCGAATGCCCGCTTTCCCATGGCCTGACCAGCCCTTTTGGCAAAAAGAGTAAAGCGGTGACCGCCGGGCTGCCCTGCGCCCGGCGGTCGGGAGGTTACAGCCCGGCGCGCAATGCGCGGCTGATGACGATATTCTGCACCTCTCCGGTGCCATCCATACATTCAGTCACCCGCACACCATTGAGCTGCCGCGGCAGGCTGCTGCCCCGTTTCAGCGCATTGGCCCCAAGCGCGCGCATGGCCTGGCTGATCCCCTCAAAGGCGGTGCGGCAGGCGTATTTCTTGGCATGGGCCGTCAGCGCCGCCACGGGCTGGCCGCTCTCAAAGGGGCGTGCCGCCTGAAAGGTCAGCGCGCGGCTGGCCTCCAGCCCGGTGGCCACATCCGCGAGGGTAAATCCCATCGCCTGATGCTCGATCACCGCACGGCCAAAGGTCTGCCGCCCGGCCGCATAAGAAATCGCCACATCCAGCGCCCCGGCCAGCGCGCCATTGCACATGGCCGCCACGCCAAGACGGGCCACATCAATGCCATACATCGCCGCGCGAAAGGCGGTGCCGGTGGCAAAGGCCACATCCTCGTCAGACAGCGCGATATCCTGAAAGCGCGCATCCGTGGTGCCCATGGCCATATTGCCGGTCAGATCCAGCGGATCAGAGGTAGAAAGCCCCGCCATATCGCGGCGCAGGATCACCGCATTGATCCCCTTTGCGCCGCTGCCAGCCTCGGTCTGACAGAAGGTCGCGAAGACATCGGCCCATTTGCCATTGGTCACCCAGGCCTTCTCACCGCTGAGGCGGTAGCCGCCCGCCACCGGCGTGGCCGCGCAGGTGATGGCGGTCGCATCGGTGCCGGTCTGCGGCTCTGTCAGCAGGAAAGCCCCGATGCTTTCGCCGCTCATCAGGCCCGGCAGGATGCGGTCACGCAAAGCGGCATTGGGCGAGAGCGAGGTGGCAATGGTCACTGCCGTATGCACCGCCAGCGCACAGGTGAAACCGATGTCGCGCCGCGCCAGTTCCTCATAGCAGCGCAGCAGCGTGGCGACACTTTCGCCATGCCCGCCAAGCGCCTGCGGCACGAGGATCGGCGCCACCAGCGGGATGATCCGGCGCAGCGCCGCCTCGGGCGAGGCGGTGCCACGGTCCCAGGCCTCACCCAAACGGCTGAGTTCGCCCTCAGCAAAATCGCGGGCCGCCTTCACCCGATCTTCATTCACCATCCCCTCCGGATGGCACAGTAACTTATAGCTCATATCCCCTCCCTGCCCCTCGCAGTTCTGCGCCAGTTTCCGCCAGGGCGGAGGGTCTTGCAATCGCAGGCAGGTTCAGCCGAGCGCCAGATCGCCGCTTATGACGCCCTCCAGGACCAGAAGCTGCCTTTTGACCTCAATACCGCCGGCAAAGCCCGTCAGGCTGCCATTGCCGCCGATCACCCGGTGGCAGGGCACCAGAATCGGCAAAGGGTTGCGGCCGTTAGCAGCCCCCACCGCCCGCGCGGCACCGGGCTGGCCCAGATCACGGGCCAGATCGCTGTAACTGCGGGTCTGCCCCCAGGGGATCGCGCGCAAAAGCGCCCAGACGCGGTGCTGAAACGCCGTCCCCTCTGGTGCCAGCGGCAGATCAAAGCTGCGCAGCTCTCCGGCGAAATAGGCGGCAAGCTGCGCGCGCAAAGCCTCAAAGCCCGAGGCCTCCGCGCGCCAGTCCGGCTGCGGGCCGCGCGCGGTTTTTCCGCTGGCGAACTGCAGCTCGCAGAGGCCCTCTTCGCCCGCAACGGCCAGCAGATCCCCGATGGGGGTGGCAATGCGCGTCCAGTGCTTTGGCATGTGAGACCTCTTTCCCCCGCAGTCGCACCACTCTGTCAAAGCCAGGCCCCTCGCGCAATCGGGCTTGCCCTGGCCCCCCTGCCTGGGATCTATAAGAGCATGCGACAGGCTCTCTATATCGGTTCCCGGATCACCCTTTTCGGCGCGGGCCTGGCCACCGCCCTTTGGGGCTGGTCGCAGCAACCCCTGACAGCCGCCCTGGTTGAGCGCAGCGCAGAAAGTGCCGGCCGCGCGATTGAGGCCGCTTTTCAGCGCAGTTTCACCCCTGAGGAAGCCGCAGCCCGCATCCGCAGCGCCCTCGCGGCAGACGACGCGTTCCGCGCCCTCTGGCTTGCGGATCTGGCGGAGGAGGAGGCCATCGCCCTGCCCCCGGACGTGAACCTTGAGATTGAGGCGCTGCGCGCGTCGCGCGAGGGGGTGATGGCGGGGGCAAAGGACTGCGCGGTCTGCGCCTGGGATATCCGCGCCTGTGCCAGCCTCTCTGAGATCGCCTTTTGCGCGCTGCCGGTGGAGATGACCCCCTTGGGCGATCTGAACGCCCTGCGCCGTCAGGGGGCCAATGCGCTCGCGGGCCAGGAGGTGGATCAGCTGGAAACCGGGCTCGCGCTGGTGGGGCTGGCGGCGACCTCGGCTCTTTTGGTGACGGGCGGCGGATCGGCGCTTGTGAAGGCCGGAGCCACGGCCCTGCGCGGCGCAAAGCGGCTGGGCAGTCTGACGCCGGGTGTGGCGCGGATGATCAGCGGCCTTGGCGATCTGCCGATCCGCTGGTCCGCCGTGCTGCGCGGCGCACCGCTGGATGAGATCACCGATGCCGCAAGGCTGACCCGGGTGACGGATATGGCTGCGGATATCGGTCGGATCGCGGGCAATACCTCGGCGGCTGAGACGCTGCTGGTGCTGCGCCATGTGGAGACGGCAGAGGATGCGGCGCGGCTGGCGCGGGTCTCGGATGTGGCGAAGGCGAAGACCACGTCCCGGCTGGAAGTCCTTGGAAAATCGCGGATCTTTCGCGCCACCCTGCGGCTTTCAGACACTGCAATTGCAGCCTTTGCAGCACTCTGGGCCGGGATCACCGGGCTTTTAAGCCTGGTGGCAGGCTGGCTGATGCAGGGGGTTTTGAAGCTTCTGAGACCCCCGCCACAGCGGCGCGGCTGGCGGTAAAGACAAAGCCCGCAGCGGCGCTGCGGGCTTTTCAGGGATCTTACCCGGCTGCGTTTGCGGCGGCCTCTTCGGCCTCTTCGGCTTCTTTTGCGGCCTCAAGTTCAGCGGCCTTTTTCTCAACCTGGCCGACGATGTGATCCACCATCGCCTCATTGGACAGCTTGTGGCTTTGGCGTCCGGCGAGATAAACCATCCCGCTGCCCGCGCCGCCGCCGGTAAAGCCGATGTCGGTCATCAGCGCCTCCCCCGGGCCATTGACCACGCAGCCGATGATCGAAAGGCTCATGGAGGTGGTGACATGGGCCAGACGCTCTTCCAGCGTCGAGACGGTTTTGATGACGTCAAAGCCCTGACGCGCGCAGGAGGGGCAGGAAATAATGGTCACGCCGCGGTGGCGCAGACCCAGAGATTTCAGGATCTCAAAGCCGACCTTCACCTCTTCGACCGGATCCGCCGAAAGCGAGACGCGGATCGTATCGCCAATCCCCATCCACAAAAGAGTGCCCAGACCAATCGCCGATTTCACGGTGCCGGAAACCAGGCCCCCGGCCTCAGTAATCCCAAGATGAATCGGCGCATCGGTGGCATCGGCCAGCTGCTGATAAGCGGCGGCAGCCATGAACACATCCGAGGCTTTGACCGAGATTTTATACTCGCGGAAGTCGTTGTCTTCGAGCAGGCGGATATGTTCGAGCCCCGATTCCACCATCGCATCCGGGCAGGGTTCGCCATATTTATCAAGGAGATGCTTCTCCAGAGAACCCGCGTTCACCCCGATACGGATCGAGCAGCCGTGGTCCTTGGCGGCCTGAACCACCTCGCGCACCCGGCTCGCATCGCCGATATTGCCCGGGTTGATGCGCAGGCAGGCGGCCCCCGCCTCAGCGGCCTCAATGGCGCGTTTGTAGTGGAAATGGATATCCGCCACGATCGGCACCGGGCTTTCGGCACAGATCTCGCGCAGCGCCTTGGTCGAGGCCACATCGGGGGTCGAGACCCGCACGATATCGGCACCCGCAGCGGCCGCGCGCTGGATCTGCTCGATCGTCGCCTTCACGTCAGAGGTGATGGTATTGGTCATCGTCTGGACGGAAATCGGCGCATCGCCCCCGACCAGAACTTTACCCACCCGGATCTGACGGGATTTACGGCGCTCAATATTGCGCCAGGGGCGGACGGGGTTGAGAGACATCGGCGGCTCCGTTGCAGGCTGCGCCCGTGACATAGCCCCGGGCGCCCTGTCAGACAAGGCCGCGGCCGGTCACAGAGGGCTTATCAGGGGTTACTCAGCGGTTTCAGCCGCGCCACCGGGCGTCAGATAGCGCTCCTGCACCAGCTCAACCACGCGGGCGACGTCGGGTTTGGCGGTCAGATCGACCTCAGCGAAGCTGCCCTCAAGCTTTTCGGGCGAGAGCGCGAGATTGCTCACAACCTGCGCCCCGGCAGCGGCCGGACCATAGGCCTTGCCCTTCACCATGAAGTAGACCGCGCCCGAGTTGCCCGCCCGCAGGGTCGGCGGCGCATCGGACTGCGGCACGACATAGCTTTTGCCGGTATCGAGGATCTGTTCAAAAAGCACGGTGCCGTCCGCGGCTCTGACGCGCATCCAGGCGGGCTTTACGGCGATGATCTCAACCGCAGGCGCAGCCTCTGCCAGCACTTTGACCGGGGTGCTTTCCAGAACTTCCGCCGGGGTCCCGGCGGTCGGGGCCTGATTTTGCGCCAGGGCCTCTGCCCGCTCGGTGATGATGGCGGCGATGGGGCCATCGCGCGAGACAAGCTGCGGCACCTCCAGCGCCTGGGGGCGGTAAAGCCGGCCCAGAGCCTCAGCAGTCGGGGCCTGAGCCACCGGATCCGAATCAGCGACCTGCAAAATGGCACCCGGGGTGACATCGCCCAGCGGATCAACCGAGACCACGACTTCAGGAGACTGCTCAACCGGGGCGACATGCACGCGCTGCACTTCGCGCAGCACCGACCAGCCGCCGTAGCCAATGCCGCCGATCAGCGCCAGCAGCACCAGCACCGAGCCTGCGGCCCCCGGCTCAATCCGGCTGGTCCAGCTGGGGCCACGGGGCACAAAAAGCGCATCCGGATGGCCAAGCGCCTCCAGCCCGGTCGGGCGCGGACGGGCCTGACGCGGCCGCGCCGCAGGGCTGCTGCCCCCTAAGGTTTTGGGAATAGGGCTGAAATTCGCTTCCGTGCAGAACTGACGGTAAGCCGCATCCGGGTCCATGCCCAGATAGCGCGCATAGGACCGCACATAGCCCGCCACGAAACCCGGAGTCTCAAAGACCGAGACATCGGCGTTTTCAATGGCGGCGATAACGGTGGCTTTGATCTTCAGTTCACGCTGAACATCGAGCAGCGACTTCCCCATCGTGGCGCGTTCACCGCGCATAAGGTCGCCCAGCCGAAGGTCATAGGCATCAAAGCCCTTCGGCTGCTGCTCAGGTTGCGAAGAAGGTTTCACCTTCCGCCAGATCATACGGCCTGCCCCATCCGGTATTCTGCCGCCCGCGATCATAGCTTCGCCGCGAGTCGGCTTTCGTGAACATGTGAGGCTTTTCTAACACAGCCCTGTAAAGACTGCACTCGGAGAATTGATCTCAGGCCGAAGCTTCGGCGCGATTCAGCGCACAGTGTGACCAGAGCGAATCCATCGCGCGAATCAGCGAATCGATCTCTTTCGCGCCATGCACCGGCGAGGGGGTAAAGCGCAGACGCTCGGTCCCGCGCGGCACGGTGGGGTAATTAATCGGCTGAACGTAAACGCCAAAACGCTCCAGCAGCATGTCCGAGAGCATCTTGCAATGCACCGGATCGCCGACGTGAACCGGCACGATATGGCTGCCATGATCAATGATCGGCAGGCCCAGACCGCGCAGACGCAGCTTCAGGATTTTCGCCTGGGTCTGGTGCTCTTCACGAAGCTTCACGCCGCCGTCACCTTTCAGAAAGGCGATTGAGGCCGCAGCCCCGGCCGCCACGACCGGCGGCAGCGAGGTGGTGAAGATGAAACCCGGCGCATAAGAACGGATCGCATCGACCATTTTTTCCGAGGCCGCGATATAGCCGCCAAAGACGCCAAAGGCCTTGCCGAGCGTCGCGTTGATCATATCCACGCGGTGCATCTGGTTGTCGCGTTCCGCCACACCGGCGCCGCGCGGGCCGTACATGCCAACGGCATGCACTTCGTCGAGATAGGTCAGCGCGTTAAACTCTTCTGCCAGATCGCAGACCTCTTTGATCGGGCCGAAATCGCCGTCCATCGAATAGACCGATTCAAAAGCGATCAGCTTCGGCGCGGCCGGATCATCGGCTTCCAGCAGCTGGCGCAGATGCGCGAGATCATTGTGACGCCAGATGCGCTTTTCACCGCCACCGCGACGCACGCCTTCGATCATCGAGGCATGGTTCAGCGCATCGGAATAGATGATGAGCCCCGGAAACAGCAGCCGCAGGGTCGAAAGCGTCGCATCATTGGCGATATAGGCCGAGGAAAACACCAGCGCCGCTTCTTTGCGGTGCAGATCGGCGATCTCAGCTTCAAGGCGCTTGTGATAGACAGTAGTGCCCGAGATGTTGCGCGTGCCGCCCGAGCCTGCGCCGGTGGCATCCAGCGCCTCATGCATCGCCGTGAGAACCGCCGGGTGCTGCCCCATGCCGAGATAGTCATTGCCACACCAGACAGTGACAGCCTGCTCTGCCCCATCGGGACGGCGCCAGACGGCATGCGGGTAGTGACCCTTCCTGCGCTCCAGATCGATGAAAGTGCGGTAACGGCCCTCTTCGTGCAGACGGTTGAGGGCGGTATCCAGAGCGCTGTTATAGTCCATCTATCGACTCCGTGGCTTCCTGCGACACGGGCTCTTTGCCGTGTTTGCCGGGCTTCGGCCTTGACCTTAATCAAATTATTTCAAGCGGGACCTGGACATATTGCCACTCCGCGCCCTCTTCCGCTAGTCCGCTTTGCCCTGAGGGTCAACCAGGCCCTTAGGATGACGGGGCCACTTCCAGCACCAGAAGGCAGTCTTTTTTGCCCTTCCGGGCCGCATTACACTCCCGAAGTGCCGCCGCGCGCGCCGCATCGCGGGTCTCCAGATCCGAGAGCGCCGCCGCTGAGGCCGCGGGTTGTCCGCCGCGGATAAATCCGTCATCGGGCGAGACCGCCATGGCCGAATAGCGCCCGGGCTTGGTCACGAACAACGCCAGCGCCTGCTCATTGGTTGCCACCATTTGCAGCGTGGTCTTTTCCTCGTCGCTCAGAAAGGCGTGGTCATAGACCGTGACGGTCTGTGCGCCAAGGCGGTAGGCCTTGCCGCGCACTTCCTGCGCCTGCAGAGGGGAAAGGGTCACAAGGCCAAGCGCCAGGGCAGCAACAAGCGGTTTCATCTCGGCTAAGCTCCGGGAAAAGATAACAGACGCCAATCTTACCGTCTTCGCCGCCGCATGGACAGCCCCTGCGCAGCGGTCTAGCCTGCCGCCATCCAAGAGACCCCCGAAGGAGGCTGAGATGACCCTCGCACCCGTCCTCGACCGGATTGACGCCGATCTGCCCGAAGCCCTTGAGCGGCTGAAAGATCTGCTGCGCATCCCCTCAATTTCCACCGATCCGGCCTTTAAGGCCGATTGCGACCGCACCGCCGACTGGCTGGTCGCCGATCTCGCCTCCATGGGCTTTGAGGCCTCCAAGCGCCCGACGCCGGGTCACCCGATGGTGGTGGCGAAATACAAAGGCCCCGAGGGTGCGCCGCATCTGCTGTTCTACGGCCATTATGACGTGCAGCCGGTCGATCCGCTGGAGCTGTGGGACAATGACCCCTTCGATCCGCAGATCGAAGATCTCGGCGACAAAAAAGTGATCCGCGGTCGCGGCACCGCCGATGACAAAGGCCAGCTGATGACCTTTGTAGAGGCCTTCCGCGCCTGGATTGCCGAACATGGCAGTCTGCCGCTGACCGTCACGGTCTTCCTCGAAGGCGAGGAAGAATCAGGCTCGCCCTCGCTCATTCCCTTCCTCAAAGAGAACGCGGAAGAGCTGAAAGCCGATCTGGCGGTGATCTGCGACACCGGGCTTTACGATGGCCGTGTGCCCTCGATCACCACCATGCTGCGCGGGCTGCTGGGCGAAGAGCTGACGATCAAAGCCGCCAGCCGCGATCTGCACTCGGGGTCTTACGGCGGTGTGGCGATGAACCCGATCCGGGTTCTGGCCGATATCATCGACAGCCTGCATGACGATCAGGGCCGCATCACCATTGAAGGCTTCTACGACGATGTGCCCGAGCTTTCGGAAGAACTTCGCCAGCAATGGCAGGGCCTTGGCTTTGATCACTCGCGCTTCCTCGGCGATGTCGGCCTCTCGCGCCCGGCGGGCGAACAGGACCGCACGCCTCTTGAGATGATCTGGTCGCGCCCGACCTGCGAAGTGAACGGCATCTGGGGCGGCTATACCGGCGCAGGTTTCAAAACCGTGCTGCCGGCTGAGGCCCATGCCAAGATCAGCTTCCGCCTGGTCGGTCAGCAGGATCCGGTGAAACTGCGCGAGGCCTTCCGCGCCCATGTCCAGGCCCGCCTGCCCGCAGATGTTGAGGTCGAGTTCCACGACCATTCCAGCAGCCCGGCCTCGGTGATGACCATCACTGACCCGGCTTTTGAGAAGTCGCTGCAGGCCCTGACTGAGGAATGGCAGATCCCCGCCGCCTATACCGGCGCCGGTGGCTCAATCCCGATCGCGGGCTATTTCAAAACCTGGCTTGGTATGGATGCCATGCTGATCGGCTTTGGCCGCGACGACGACCAGATCCACTCGCCGAATGAGAAATACGACCTCGAGAGCTTCCACAAAGGCACCCGCTCCTGGGCGCGGATCCTCGACAAACTGGCTGCAAAATGAAGAAAGGCCCCGCGAAAGCGGGGCCTTTTCACCAGATGCCAGAGGAATGCCCGGATTCGGTCGCAATCATCCTTAATCCTCTCCGCAGGAGGAGACAGGATGATCCAGAAAATCTGCGTGATGACCGATGGCGATAATATCAGCGCGAAATACGCCGCCGATATCCTGAAGGCAGCCAATACCGAGGGGCAGTTGATCGCCTGCCGGGTCTATACGGACGCGACGAAAGCCAATGGCTGGGCCAGCACCCCGGGCTATCGGCTGGTCCACTCAGGCGCCGGGAAGAATGCCGCCGATATTCTCATGGCGCTTGATGCGGTGGATCTCTGCCTGACGAAAAATGTCATGACCTTCCTGATCGCAAGCTCGGATGGCGATTTCACGCATCTCGCCACCCGCCTGCGGGAATATGGCGCGAAGGTGGTGGGCATCGGTGAGGCAAAGGCCCCTGCCGTTTACAGAGCTGCCTGTTCCAAATTCCTCGAAATGAAGCCCATAGCACCAGCCGTCACCGTAACTGCGCCGCCTCAGGCACCTAAGCCGAAGAAAGTTGCGGCGACCCCACAACTCTCACTGCTCGACAGCCAGATACACCGGCTCATCCAGGAAAGTCCTCAGGGGCCAGGCGAGATGACCTATGGTGCTTTTTGCGGCCTCATGCGGGCAACCTATGACATAACCCCAAAAGATCTGTCAGAGACGGATTGGCGGAGCTATCTGCAAAGTCGGCCAAAACTCTACTTCGTCTCCCCGAAAGGAGCCGAAGCGGTCGTCAGGCTGACATCGAAGCCTCTGCCGAACGCGGCTCACTCTGCCGGATAATGATCCCGCTTCGGGGCCGAGCGCTCATGCAGGCGCAAGGCCACATAGCCTGCGGCCACCACAAAGGCGGGCATAACGACAAAGGCGAGGATAAATCCGCTCATCTCCCCCCTCCAGGGACGCGTCTTGCCAGATAATGCAGGGCAAAACAGGCTGTACACCAACCCAAAGCTGCGATGAACATCAGCCAGACCGATAGGTTCTCCCTCAAATTTGAGATATTGCAGATATACCCTGCCAGCGGCGTGGCGATTCCCGCCGTGAAGCAGGCGGTGGACGCGCGATCAGGCGCATTGGCCAGAAGCTTCGTGCGCTCATTGTGAAGCATCCCGCACCCGCCCCGGTCTGCCCGGTAACGCCGTGCCCGAAAATGCAAAAAGCCGCCCCAAAGGACGGCTTTCGCTCAAAATCTGCAAGCCTCAGCTTACTTGATTTTGCCTTCTTTGTACTCGACGTGCTTGCGCACAACCGGGTCGTACTTGTTGACCGTCATTTTCTCAGTCATCGTACGTGCGTTTTTCTTGGTCACATAGAAGTGGCCGGTGCCCGCCGAAGAGTTGAGGCGGATTTTGATCGTGGTCGGCTTCGCCATAGTCGTGTCTCCTTCAAGCGGTCAGCCGCCGCTCAAGGCGCGCGATACCCGCAAATTCTGAACCCTGCCTTTGCCCTTTCACCGGGACAGAGTCAAGCGGGCTCTGTGGATAAATCAGGCTTTCGGTGCCGCTTTTCCCAAAGAAAGATGGATGCCCGCGACGGTTGCGGCATCCAGTCCCATGCCGCGCGCAAGCGAAGCCAGAAACTGCGTCTCCGAAGGACCATCGGTGCGGACCGTCATGGCCGCGGCCGAATAGACCTGGGTCTTCACCGCATCCGAGGCATCCCGCGCCAGCGCCAGCGCATCGACCGGTGCCGACATCTGCTCTTCGACAAAGGCGCGTTCTTCGGCCGAGGCCTCTTTCAGGTGATCCATAATCACCGCGCGCTCTTCATCGTCGATAACGCCGTCCGCCCGGGCTGCCTGGATCATCGCCCGGATCATCAGCCGCGCATTGGCCTCAGCGGTTTCCGTGGCCACGGAAGTGCCGGTGATCTGGTCGATCATCCCCGTCATACCTGAAGCGGCAGCAGCGCCCATCCCGGTCAGGGTGCCGACAATGCCACCCGCACCTGCGCCCAGACGACCCAGCACCTGCTCGGCCTGTTCGGCCAGACCAGCGGTCTGCGGGTTCTTCTTCAGCGCATCCTGCACTGCGCCCAAGCCCCCGGCCTGTTTCACTTTGCCGTAGCCTTTGACAGCAGCAACACCCAGGGCCAGCGTGGCAAGCGTGCGGACGAAACTCATAATGGCAATCCTCTCAAAAGATCCGGCGCAGCCGGGTTGCACTGACGGACACTCAACCGGAAGCACCCGCAACGGGTTCCCTCAACGCCCGAGCTTAACGGGCGATCCCGCGCTGTCATGCAAAAACTCTGTGACCGGGCAGCGGATGGCGAAATCCCCCCCATCGCCGGAACCACCGCCAGCAAGGCCCCGCAGCGCCAAAGCCTCCCTGCAAAAGCCGGCACCTTCGGCCAAAGATTAACCAATCGTTACTGCCAGCCAGAAGCTCCACCCTCCATGCAGAACTGCCGCCCGCAGGATGTTCTGACAGTAAGACGGACAACACCGGCTTTTGCCCTTATCGCAGGGGCTCTGATACTACCGCCCCCTGAGGCCATGACTCAAAGCCGCAATGGCTGCGTGATCAAAGGCAGGATCAACACTCCGGATGAGCGGATCTGCCATCTGCCGGACAGTCACTATCATGACCACACCCGCATCAGCACCGCTCATGGCGCGCGCTGGTTCCGCTCTGAACAGGAAGCCCGCGCCGCCGGACGCGCAAATAAACGGGGCCTCAGCCCCGGATCTGTCTGCAGAAAAAGAAGATTTGCGCGGAAGGCCTGTAAGCCGGATTCTGTCCAAGGGGTTGCCCCCTCTGGATGACCATTCCTCTTGTCCCGCCATTACTGACGGGCTTTAGCTGCCAACCCGGACCTCTCGGGCTGAAGTGTCCCTGCGGCGGTCTCGGTTGCCCGACCCTGGCCCGCGCGAGGTCCCTATTCGGCATTGCTCCGGGTGGGGCTTGCCGTGCCGTCCCGGTTGCCCGGTCCGCGGTGGGCTCTTACCCCACCGTTTCACCCTTACCCTGCAAGCAGGGCGGTCTCGTTCTCTGTGGCGCTTTCCCTGGGGTTACCCCCGCCGGGCGTTACCCGGCACCCTTACTTCATGGAGTCCGGACTTTCCTCGTGTGACGCAGTTTCCCTCACGGGACCCGCAGCCACACGCGGTCATCCGGCCTTCCGCGCGAGAGGGGGCATACGCCCCCCCAAAGCCCGCGTCAACCGCAGCACCGCGAAATTCGCTTTGGCTTTTCTGAAATACTCCCGGGCGGGGTCCGGGGAGGGCAGGCAGCCCTCCCCGGCGCTCTCCCGCACGTCCTGCCGCTGCCAGGAAAACCCGCGGCGGCCTCAGACCGCAGGCTTCAACAGCTGATCCATCATCGCTGAGGGCTGCGCACAGCCCGCCTCCCCCACGACCTTCGCAGGCACACCCGCCACCGTGGTGCAGGCCGGCACATCCGCCAGAACCACAGAGCCTGCCGCCACGCGGGAGCAGTGCCCGACCGAGATATTCCCCAGAATGCTCGCCCCGGCCCCCAGCAGAACGCCATCCGCAATCTTCGGATGACGGTCGCCATCCGACTTGCCCGTGCCCCCCAGCGTCACCGAATGCAGCATCGAGACATTGTCGCCGACCACTGCGGTCTCACCGATCACAATGGAATGGGCGTGATCAATCATAATCCCGCGCCCGACACGCGCCGCCGGGTGGATATCCACCCCAAAGACCTCAGAGACGCGCATCTGCACAAAATAAGCCAGATCCGTCCGCCCCACGCTCCACAGCCAATGCGCCACGCGGTAGCATTGCAGCGCCTGAAACCCTTTGAAAAACAAAAGCGGCTGGATAAAGCGGTGGCAGGCCGGATCGCGCTCGTAAACCGCCACCAGATCCGCCCGCGCCGCCTGGGCCAGTTCGCGGTCCGCCGCATAGGCCTCATCGGCCACCTCGCGCAGGATCTGCTCGCTCATCTCACCCGAGGCGAGTTTCAGCGCGAAACGGTAAGCCAGCGCGCCCTGAAAACTGCTGTGATGCAAAATACCGCCATGGATCAGCCCGCCAAGCCTCGGCTCCTGCCGAACGGCCTCACGCGCCTCCTCACAAAGGCGATCCCAGACCGGGTCAAGAGTGGCAAGACGGACCTTGGTCTCAGACATGGCAGGCTCCTTTGGATGGCCCCGTTTAACAGATCCCGCAGAGGGAAAGAAGCCGCGCCAGGGGCGGCTGCGGCAATTGTTCCCTCTGCGGATACCGGAGAAAAGCCTTTTTGGGTCGCAAAACAAGGGCCAGAGGCGAAAATTTTCCCTGACACCCCACCGAAACAACCAGACCTCAGGACGGCCTGACCGCCTCACGCATCCGTCTGTGAGAGGGCGGCTGCCTTCTCCCCGGGCCACAGGAAAATCTCACCTGCGAATGAAGACCTGACCGCCGCCCGCCCGGGACAAATCCCCCGGCTTCCCCCTGAACCAGCCCCGCTCCCTGTCAGTAGCACCTGAAAATCCGCCCCAAAGACAGCCGCGAAACAGCAGGCACATCGCGGCCGCCCTGGCTTACCCTACAGCGCCAGCCCGGCCTCATCGCCGCGCCCGGCCAGATCGGAAAGCTGCGCCACGGTGAAACGCCAGGGACCGCTGATCCCCAGCTCCGCCACCCGCGCATCGCTCAGATCAAAGACCGGCCCCTCTGTGCGGGCCTCATAAAGCACATCCTCTCCCGCCAGAATGCGGACCTCATAGATCTCACGCTGCTCGCCCAGGGGGATCTCCCCCTCCCAGCTGTCCGCAGCGATCCGGCCCCGGCGGATCCAGCTGAACCGCCGCCCCCCGGCGAAAGCCCGCACCTTCAGATGCACCGGCGCAGGGGGTCGCAGACCCATGCCCTCAAATCGCTCGATCCGGTGGCCTGCGACCGGGCTGGCGTAACCCGCCACCAGAGGCGCCAGGCGGTAATGCCGCAGCAACCCCCGCAACCCTGGCGACAGGTCAGGCTGCGCCACCGCCTCGGTCAGCAGCACCACCACAGAGCCCACGGGCCAGACCTCGGGCATCCGCGCATCACTGCCCGCCTGACCGCGCAGCCGCTGCGAGATCTCCCATTCCCCGCCGCCCATCGGCTCGGCTGTCGCAAACTGCAAAATCTCCCAGGATCCCGGCGCGCCATCCCCGATCGCCAGCGCATTCGCCCCGCCCAGCACCCGCGCTCCGCTTTCCGAGGCCAGCGCCCCGCGCGTCAGCCGCAGCCGCAGCGCAGGCCCGCGGTCCCAAAGCCCCGAGGCCGCCCGCGGCAGCGGCGTCAGCGTCACCCCCATGGTGGCCGGCCGCAGCGCAATATGGCTAAGCCGATAGCCGTCATCACGGTCGCTTTCCCACAGCCCCGCAGGCCCCGCCCAGGGACTGGCTGTCACCGCCAGATGCGGCAACTGCGGATCCTCATCGCCGCGCAAAAGCGGCAGATCGAGAAACATCCCCCAGACCGGAAGCTGCGGCAGCAGGGTCGGAAGACGCCGCACCGGCTCCGCGAAATCCGAGGGCAGCGAGACGCCGGGATCGACCCGCACCGCCTCAACAGACAGCGCGCCCGCATACTCCATGCGGTCAATGCGGAAGCGCCCCGCCGCACCAAAACCGATCACATCCCCCGGCCCCAGATGCAGCTTTGAGGGCGGCAGCGTCAGGCGCAGCACATCCTGCGCCACCTCCGCCTCTGAGAGCCAGCGCTCTGCCACCGCCCGCGCCTCGCCGCGCGTCAGCGCCAGCGGCAGCTCATAATAAGCGCCGCCCACCCGCGCCCGGTCAGGCCGCGTCGCGGTCTCTGAGGCCGCCGCGAAATCCCCCTCGCCGCCCAGATAGCCCAGCCGCACCTCTGCGGGCAGCTCCGCATCCGGCTGGCGCGTCAGCTCGGGGCCACTGCTGCTTTCGGGATCAAGCGCGATCACGTCCGGACCGATCTCTTCGCTCAGCCGCCCGCTGCGCGGCAAAAAGACCAGCCGCCCCCCGCGCTCCACCGCGTCAAAGCCATAGGCCAGCATCAGATCCTGCAGCGCCGCCCGCCCGCTCGCGCCCTGAACCAGGACATAGCCCTGAACCACCTGGTAAAGCCGCGAGACATCCGCCTGCAGCCCGGCCCGGGTGCAGATCTCAGCCACCACCGCCGCCAGCGGCTGATGCGAGGCCCGCCCGTTCAGCCAATGCCCGCGCGCATGGTTATCGCCATCACTCCAGATATCGCTGCGGCCCGGAAACCAGGGCCAGGGCCGCGCATCCCAGGCCCAGACAAAGGCCCGCGCCATATCCACCATCCGGCCCGGATAGGCACTGGCCTGCGGGTTGTTTGCAGGATCGCCCCAATGCGCGGCCATGGCGCGCAGATAGGCGGTCTGCATCGCCTCTTCGCGCCGACCCGTTGAAAAGCGCGGCAGCGCCGATTCTGAGGATTTCGGATCGAGAAAAAGGTTCGGCTGATTTCCCCCGCGATCAATCGCAGCCACGCCCAGCTCCGTAAACCAAAAGGGCTTTGAGCCCGGCACCCAAGGCGTCGGCTCTCCGGACCGCACTCCGCCGGGGCGGTCAAAATGGCGGTTCTCCCACCAGGATTTCAAATCCTTATAACGCCAGATCCAGGGCTCTCCCTCACCATCGGTGATCGGCCTGCGCCGACCGGCGAGGGCATCGGCCTCGCTGGCGTAATACCAGTCAAACCCCTCGCCCCCGGCCACATTACCCGCCAGATAGGCCGGGTTCAGAGCCGATCCCCAGGCGGCGTCAGCATGGTCCTCACCGTCGCGCCAGTCCGAGAGCGGCATGTAATTGTCGATGCCAATGAAATCGCAGTTCTCATCCGCCCAGAGCGGGTCGAGGTGGAAATACCGCCCGCCGTCCGGCGCGGTATAGCCGCCATATTCCGACCAGTCGGCCGCATAAGAGAGCCTGCACTCCGGCCCCAGGATCCCACGCAGCTCCCCCAGAAGCCCCCGCAAAGAGGCGACCATGGGAAAGCTGTCCCCCGCCCCGCGGATCTGCGTCAGCCCGCGCAGCTCGGATCCGATGCAGAAAGCCTCCACCCCGCCCGCCGCCTGGCAAAGACAGGCATAATGCAGCACAAAGCGGCGATAGCCGCGGTCCGCCGGATCGCCGCTATAGAGCACCCGGCCGTTTTCAACCGTGAAATCCGCAGGTTGCGCGTTACCCATGAAAGCCGCCACCTCAGCCTCTGCGGCTTCGGTGCCATCGGGGCTGCCATCGCGACCGGGGGCGACGGACAGGGTGATCCGCCCCCGCCAGGGCATGGCGGGCTGATCCGCGGCCCCCGTCCAGGGATCACTCAGCCCGTTGCCTTCCTGCTGCTCCATCAAAAGGAAGGGATAAAACATCACCGCCTGCCCCCTGGCGCGCAAAGCCTGAATGGCCTCCCGGACGCTCTGGTCAGAGGGGGTGCCACCATAGACCGGGCGGTCGTCTTTGGTCGCAATAAGCGCCGCCCCGGCGCGGGTCTGCCCGCCCGCCTCCCAGGGCTGGCCCGCACCATCGACCGCCTTTTGCTCGACCTTTGGCGCGATCTCACAAAGCCCGCAGCGCAGGTCCGAGCCGAACCAGCTGACCACCAGCGAGACCGCACGGCACTCGGGCAGCTCTCCGCCCAGCTGCTCCAGCGAGACCACCAGATCGCTGCGCCCGCCGGGGCTGTGGACATTGGCCGTCACCGCATGACCCTGGCCATAGTCGTAATGCACCGGCGTTGTGGAAAGCGCATATTCCCCGCAGCCCGGGATCATCGCCACAGCCCGCGTCAGATCCTGCACCCCCGCAGGCCCCGCAGCCGCTTTGCGCACCACCTCAAAGGAGAACTGCGGCACGCGGTTGCCAAAGGGCGACAGATCCAGATCCTCAATCACCACATAAGCAAGCCCGCGAAAGGCAGGGACCATCCCTGCCCCCTCCACGGCCTCAATCTTCGGGTCCGGCATCTGCCCCTCTGAGCCGGTGCAGACCCTGAGCGCCAGACGGTCCGGCCCGATCTCTTCACCGTCGGCCCAGACCCGGCCCACCCGCAGGATCTCTCCCTCACAAAGCCCAAGCGCCAGCGAGACCCGATAGCTGTAGCTGTCGATCCGCGTGTCCCCCCGCCCGCCGCCGCCCTTGCCGCCGCGCTGCACCTCCGAGCTGACGATCTCTTCAAAGGGCGAGGCCCAGATCACATGCCCCCCCAGACGCACGCGCCCCCAGACGCGCGCCATGCTCTGGCCCTCGCCCGCCCCCGTCAGCCGGAACCGCTCGATCCGCCCGCGCTCGACCAGCTGCGAGCCGCGCCCCGCCAGCCGCGTGTCGATCATCCGCCCGAGCGTGGCCCCCGCAGCCCGCCCGATGACCGCCCCCGAAAGCCCCATCACCGTGCCGCCAAAGCCCGAACCGATCGCCGCCCCCGCGGCCGAGAGTACCAGCGTCGCCATTCCCGTTCCTTTCAGAAAAACCTGTCAGATCAGTCGGTAACGCCCGACAATCCGCCGCGCCCAGGGCGGTGTCAGGGCGGATTCCACCACTCCATGCCCGCTATAGGCGTGAATAAAACTGCCCGCCGCGCCGGTGCGCCCGCGAAAGCCCAGATGTTTGGCAATCGCGCCGTCGAACATCCGAAACAAAAGCACCTCTCCCGGCTCGGGCGGCGCCTCTGGTGGCAGCGGGGTAAGATAAGCCTCCGCCGCCGCCATCAGCACCTCGCGCCGTGCCGCTTCCGCCCAATCCGCGCTGTAACGCGGCACCACGCAGGGCTCAGCCCCTCGCAGCCCGCGCCAGACGCCGCGCAAAAGGCCCAGACAATCGCAGCCCACGCCGCGCTTTGAGGCCTGATGCAGATAGGGCGTGCCAAGCCAGAGCCGCGCCTCGGCCACCACCGCCGCGCCGCTCATATCTGCCGCCCCGGCACCGCGGTCAGCCAATCCTCTGAGGGCAGATGCGGAAAGCCGCGGAAATTAAGAAAATTCCCGAATTTCCCCCGACAGCTCGCCGCCTGCCGGTCACAGCCCGCCGTCAGTTCCAGCCGGTCGCCGGGCGCAATCTCAGCCGCGAGGCGATCCCAAAGCTCCACTTCCCGCGCAGGGCCGGACTGGCGGTCGTTGCGGATCATCCCCGAGAGCCCCGCCCCCGCGCCGCTCAGCACCCGCAGAACACCGCGCTCAAACCAGCGATCCTCAAAGCCTTGGGCATCAAAGCGAAAAATCCGCCCCTCGCGGATCTCTCCGGCCTCCAGCTCCAGGCGATACGCGGGGTTGCTCAGATCCACCCGGCAAAGCGCATCGCCCAAAGCGGCGGTGCAGGAGCGCTGATAGATGCGGTCCTGCACCTGACCCAGCGCCTCACTGAGCCCGCGCAGCTCCGCCCGAAAGGCCCCCTCCGCGCGGGAAATCTCGCCCAGCGTTCCCGCAAAAAGCAGCTGACGCGCGCGGACATCCGCCCAGTTCACCAACAGCACCTCGACCCGCGCGCCATCATAGCGCCCCGCCCGCAGATCAACCTCTGAGAGCGCCGCTGACTGCAGCGCCCCCAGCGCCTCGCTGTTGTCCGCAGAAAGCCCCGTGGTGCGGCTCAGGGCCCGCGCCGTCAGCCCCGAGGAAGCCTCATAGCGACAGCCCGCAAACTCCAGATCAAAGTCATGATCGGTGAAGCCCAGCACCCGCCCGTCACTGCGGGTGATCTTCCAGCAGCGCGACAGCGTGGTGCAGCCGCCCTCCAGATGCGCCCTGAGCCCGCTCACAGCCGGATCTCCACCACCGGAACCATCGGCAGATCCCCCGCCTGAAACGAGGCGACCGAGACCTGAATGACATCGGTATCAAAGCGCACCGGCACGTCAAACTCAAAGCCCGCCCGCACCTCCGCCCCCTCGGGCACCGGATCTTCAAAGGTGATCAGACCGCTGTCGTAATCCGCCTGCCATTCAATCCCCTCGCGCATGGGCTTTGCCGCCAGCGCCAGCTGCAGCGTGCCGCGCACAGGTTTGCTCACCCCGCGCCAATGCGCCTGAGCGCCCGAAGCATAGACCTTGCGCAAAGCAAACACCCGCCGCGCCCCGTCGCCCGCGCCCAAAAGCTGATCGAGCGGCGAGACACTGGCTGAGGGCGCGCAGGATTTGAAATCCGCCCAGTCCTTCCAGCGAAACCCGTAAAGCTGCCCCGCCCGCGCCTCAAAGAACGCCACCAGTTCGGCCACATCATCCAGCGAGCGCAGCCCCAGCCCCGCATCATAGCGACGGCGTGACTGCGCCCAGGGCGAATTGCGCTCCTCAAAGCCATTGGCCAGGGTGACGATCTCGGTGCGCCGCTCCGGCCCGCCGACCGAGCCGAAGCTGAGGCTCGCCGGAAACCGGACCTCATGAAAATTCCGCTGCTCTGACATGGCATCCTATCCGTTGCGCTGCCCCAGCGCGAGCATCCGCCCCATCCGGGCGGCAAGCTGGCTCTGAGAGCGTTGAAAAGACGGCAGATCGGGGGTGGAGACATTCATCACCACCTGCACCGGACGCCCGCCACCGCCACCGGCCTGCACCCCAAGCCGCCCGTCGGGGCCGCGGGCCAGCGGCAGGATCGCCTCGGGCCCGGCCTCGCCCATCAGCCCGGTCAGCCCGCCGCGCATCGGAAAACGCACCGGGCCGCTGACGATGCCGCCCTCGGCAAAGGGCATCACCCGCCCCTGGCTGAAGGGGGCACCATCGGCAAAGGGCATGATCCCCGACATCACCCCATTCAGCACCGCGCCAAGCCCCTGGCCCGCCGCCTGGGTGACCGGCCGCATGGCGGTGTTATACACCGTCTGGCTGACCGATTGCCCCAGCCCGCGCAGCACATCGCTAAGCTTTGCGCCATCAAAGACCAGTCCCTCAAAGGCCCGCCTCAGCCCCGCGCCAAGCCCCGAGGACAGCTGCGCCACCTCACGTCCGCTGAAGACCATGCCCTCATTCAGCCGCTTCAGATCGCCCTCAAAGCCCGTGGTGGCGCTGCGCGCTTCACTCAGCGCGATCTCCAGCCGCTCCAGTTCTGCACTCAGGCTCTCCCGGTCCTGCATCGCCTCTCTCCTTTGTATCGGGATAATCTGCCATCAGCGCCGCCAGCCCCGCGCGCGTCAGCGCCATGGCCCCCGCGCCGCGCCCCAGCATCAGACGCAGCTCCAGCGGCGTCAGCTGCCAGAACGCCTGCGGGTGCAGACCCGCGCCGCCCTGCGACAGCGGGGCCAGCCCCGCGCGTAAAAGCCCCGCCCAGTCAAAGCGAAGCCCGCTCATCCGCGCCCTCCGGCAGGCTGAAGGCCCGCGCCAGCAAAAGCCCCGCAACCCGCAAAGCCTCTGCCAGACCGCCGCCGATCTCTGCCGCACCCAGATCCCCGGCAGACCCCTGCCAGCCCGCACCACGCAGCCCGGCCAACAGCACCGCCAGCACATCGCCGGCGCCAAAGCGGCCCTCCTCAAAACGGGCAATCAGCGCGATCAGCCCCTCGCCCCGGTCCAGCCCCTGCAGACTGCCGAGAGTCAGACGGCAGGCAAAAGCCTCGCCATTGACGACCAGCGCCACCTCTCCGGCAAAAGGATTGGCCATCAGATCGCCGTGAAGCTCAGCGCAGCCGCCGAGGCCAGCGAGATCTGCCAGGTCGCTTCTCCGTTATGGCTGCCCGAATACTCCAGCCCGGTGATCTGAAACCGCCCCGCGATAATGCCGAAATCCGGGATCACCACCTGATACTCCGGCGTCTCCCCGGCAAAGAAAATCGCCCGCACCCGCTCATCGGTGGCCGCATCGCGAAACACCCCCGAGCCCGAGACCGAGGCCGATTTCATCCCCGCGCCGCCCAGAAGCTCGCGCCAGCCCCCCTCTGAGGCGAGGCTCGTCACATCCACGCTTTCCGCATTAAAGCTGATCCGCGTGGCCCGAAGACCCGCCACGGTCTCAAACTGACCGTCATCCGACAGATCCACCTTCAGCAGCAGATCTTTTCCGTTCTGCACCGCCATTTTCGCCCCCTATGCCGTCACCGGATCCAGCCGGACCCGAAATGTCAGATCAATGCGCCTGAGCGCGCCGCCCTGCAGGCGATGCGCCCGGGCGCGGTGAAACCAAAGGCCACTGACGCGGCTTCCCGCCACCGACAGCCCGCCTGCGCCCAGCGCCTGAGAGATCTCGGCCGCAACCGCTTTGGCCTGCTGAAACCCCGCCGCCCGGCTCAGGACCGAGAGCTCCAGCCGGTGCTCGGCCCCCGAAGAACTCACATCCGAGGCATCCCTCACCTCCTCCGCGCCGATCAGAACCCAGGTCTCCGGCGCGGTCCCCCCGGGCACCGCATCGGCAATCAGCACATCCTCCAGCCCGGGCCAGGTGCTGAGACAGAGATAAAGCCCGGCCTGCAAAGCAGCGCCCCCCTGATAGCTCACAGCGGAACCTCCTCTTTGACATGCGAGATGAGATAGCGCGGATCACTGCCCGCCTCAGCGACCGCCAGAATGGACCAGACCCGCCCGCCCTCGCGAAAGCGCTGCCCCGGTGCGGGGCGCTGCGGACTGCCGGGCAAAGCGGCGCGGGTCAGAATGCGCGCGGGGATTTCCCCCCGCGCAGCACCCTCCCCCGGCTCCAGCCGCCCGCCCGAGGGGGTGATCTCCGCCCAGAGATACCCAAGCCCCTCCCAAAGCCGACCCAGACCCCCGGCCCCGTCAGGTGTCAGGCGCAGCTCCTCCAGAGCCAGACGGCGGCTCAACCGCGGCGCCCTCATCTGCGGCCCCCAAAGCTGCGCACCACCCGCCAGGGCTCCAGCAGGGCCGCCACCCCAAAGGGCATGGCGCTGACCGCAACCTCCCCCTCGTGGCGGTGATCGTGATAAAGCGCCGCCAGCATCAGAACCGCCTGACGCAGATCGGGCGGCAGCTGCGCAAATGTGCCAAAACCGGCGGTCAGGGTGATCTCAACCCGCCCGCCTTTGGGCAGCACCGGCAGGGTCAGATGCTGCCCCTCCAGCCGGGGGCGATGGTCATCCGCCACCAGCCGCCAGCGCGCGCCATCCAGAACCGAAGAGGCCCCCCCCGCATCAAAGAGCTTCACCTCGGTGATGGCGCTGACCGGTGCGATCGGCAGCACCTGGGCTTCAGCATCGCTCCACCCCGGCAGGCTCAGGATAAAACTGCGCGAGATCAGCGCCTTATCCAGCCTTCGCTCCACAGCCGCCAGGGCCGCCCGCAGCCAGCCGCGCAGCACGGCATCCTGCGCGCCCTCATCGGCAAACCCGCTTCCCAGCCGCAGCTGGTCCTTCAGCGCCGCCAGCGGCAGATCGCCGTCGGCCAGTGCCGCACCCTCTCTCAGCCGCATCCCGGCCCCTCCCCTGCTGTGATCCGCAAGCCCGCGCGGCCGACAGCAAAAGGCCCCACCCGTGGCACCCATGCTGAACCGGCCTCTCCCTGCCCGCCGCGCGCACCCTTCGCCGCCCCCGCCTTAAGAGGTCGCGAATTTCATCAGTTTGATCGCGCCGAAATCGCTCACATCGCCGCCGACACGACGGCTGGCGTAAAAGAGCACATGCGGCTTGGCCGAGAAGGGATCGCGCAGCACCCGCAGATCAGGACGCTCGGCAATGGTGTAGCCGGCGTGGAAATCCCCAAAGGCGATCGAATAGGAATTGGCCGCGATATCGGGCATGTCTTCCGCGATCAGCACCGGATAGCCCATCAGCCGCGCGGGCTCTCCGGCGGCCAGACTGTCCGACCACAAAAAGCGCCCGTCGCTGTCCTTCATCTTGCGCACGGCACCTGCGGTCTTTGAGTTCATCACAAAGGTCGCATTGGCGCGGTAGGCCGCATTCAGCGCATAGACCAGATCGACAATCGCATTGGCCGGAGAGGTCGCGTTGAAATCCCCCGCCGTGCCGGTTGCCACATAGCCCAGCTTGCCCCATTCCCAGCTGGCCTGCGCCACCTTGGTATGGGCCAGAAACCCCTTCGGCTTGCCCGAGCCGTCCCCGCTGACAAAGGCCAGCGCCTCAGCGCGCGAAAACCGCTCGGCAATGCGGTCGGCAAGCCAGGTCTCCAGATCGAAAGCACTGTCATCGAGCAGCCGCTGGCTGGCCTTGGGCATGGCGGTCAGCTCATGCAAAGGAATGGCGATACGCTCAATCGCCGCCGTTCCGGTAGCGGCAATCTCTGAGGCTTCCGTCACCCAGCCCGAGCCCACATCCCCGGTATCGACCAGCACCTCAAAGCTTCCGGCCTCAATCTGCACCACATTGGCCACGCGCCGCAGCGACGAGGTTGAGCGCAGCACCGAGCGGATCGTATCCGAGGTCTGCGGATCCACCAGATAGCCGCCCTCGGCATTGACGGCGGTGTTCAGCCCCTTGCCCTCCAGCACCAGCCCGCGCAGCCCCTCATCATCGCCGCCGCGCAGATAGGCATCAAAAGCCTTGCGGTGGGGCGCCTCAGGGCTTGCGGCCTGCGACAGGATCGGGCGCTGCGGCGCCACGGCGGATTTGCGTTCTGCCTGCATCATTCGGGTATCCGTCCTTTTCAGAATGTCTTTGACATCGGCCTGAAAGCCTTTGAGTTCAGTCACAAAACCATTCAGCGCAGAGGCAAACTCTGCGCTTTCGCCTGCACCGGTCACGGTCATGGCAACTCCTTCCTGAGGTTTGGATTACGCGGTCACCTGCCCGCCAAGCTGCTGACGGGCACCGGCCAAAAGCCCCGTCAGCCGTGCCAGATAAGGGATCAGCTCCCCCGTCTTGGCCTCAAGTCTGGCCTCGCGCTGCATGGGAAAGGTCACCAGCGAGATCTCCCACAGATCGACCTCTGCCAGCAGCCGGCGCCCCTGCGGATCGCGTGAGGCCTTCACCGTGCGGTAGCCGATCGACAGCCCGTCAAGCGCCCCCGCCGCGATCAGCACCTGCGCCTCCCGCGCCCGGGCGACCTCCGGCAGCAGACGGCCTGAGACGCGCAGCCCGCGCGCATCCTCAGCGATCTCCTCCCAGATCCCCACGGGCTGCGCCGGATCATGCTGCCAGAGCATTTTCACCCTGGTGCCCGCGCGATCCAGCGCCGCAAGCGAGGCCTGATAAGCCCCCGGCAGCACAATATCGCCGCCCTGATCGGCCCGCCCGAAAAGCGAGGCATAGCCGCTGATGCGCCCCTCTTCACTGACCGCCAGCCCGCCGCCTCCGGTCATGAACTTGCGTTCAAGCCGCAGATCATCCCCATCCATTCCGTGATCCTCCTTCATGGCAGCGCCGCCCGGAGCAGGGTTTCCGCGCCCTGGGCCAAAAGGAAGGCCGCCACCCCGCAAACCCCCAGCCAGATCCGCTTTTCCAGCCGCTCCAGCGCCGTATCGATCTGTAAAAGCCGCCGCTCCAGAGCGCTCCAGCGCTCCTGCAAAACCCGCTCATTGGCCTCAATCCGGGCGCTGGCGGCATCAAAACTGTCGTAAAGAAACCGCGAGCCCGCCATCTCAGCCCCCGTCCGGCAAAGGCGGCAGCCCAAGCGCCGCGCGCTTTTCCGCCAGCGTCAGAAATTCCGCGCCAGAGACCCGCGCCCATTGCGCATCCCGCTCTGCAGAAAGCGCCGGAAGCTGATCGAGATCCGGCCTCAGGCTCACCGGAGTGCCGCAATGCGCCCCCAGAAACTGCGCCAGCTCACTCAGCACCCGCGCGGCCAGCGGCAGCACCGTCAGCCGGAAAAACGCCCGATTCGCCTCCTGATAATTGGCGTAAGTGGCATCGCCGGGGATCCCCAGCAGCATCGGCGGCACCCCGAAAGCCATGGCAATATCGCGCGCCGCCGCCTCGCGGGTCTGATGAAACTCCATATCTGAGGGCGAGAACCCCATGGGCTTCCAGTCCAGCCCGCCCTCCAGCAACATGGGCCGACCGGCGTTGCGCGCGCCCATATGGTGCGATTCGATCTCGCCGGTCAGCCGGTCATATTGCTCCGCCGTCAGCACGCCGCTGCCGTCTGCGCCGCGATAGATAATCGCCCCCGAGGGCCGGGCGGCATTGTCCAAAAGCGCCTTGGACCAGCGGCTTGCCGCGCCATGAACATCCATAGCGACCGCTGCCGCCCCAAGTGCAGAATACCCGTAATGATCATCCAGAGGATGAAATGCGCGGATGTGGCAGACAGGCTTCAGATCCCCGCTCAGATCAAAGCGGTGACTGCGGCCACCGACATTATACTCGCAGGCCACCGGCCAGCCATCCGCGCCCGGCACCAGCGACATCCGCTCCGGGCGCAGGGCGTAAAGCTCACACAGCCCGCCGCTCTGCGGATCGCAGACCGCCTCCACCCAGGCGTTTCCTGCGAGCAGCAGATGCCCGCAAACCGCCTCCAGAAACTCTGCCCGCCCCTGAAAGGCATTGGGTCGGTCCAGCAGCGCCAGCACCGGATGAGTGTCGTAGCGCTGTGCCTCATCCTGAACGATCAACGGCAGGCTGGCGGCTGATTCTGAGATCATACGTATTGCTCGAAAGACAACAGGATTGCTCATATATCCATTGCGGATCAAAGATCCGGTATCTCTCGGGCTCCAGACCACACGCCCGCTTCCCGCCGCCCGCGCTGCCACCCGCCCCGCGGCCGAGGATTTGACCTCAGCGCATGCGGCATCCGGCGGAGAGGTCCGCCTGCGAAATCCAAACATGGATCACCTCCTTTGAGAAAGTTCAGAGCCCGCGAATGCCCGGACGCCCCTGCCCCGCTGCGGGGCGGATCATCAGCTCATGCAAAGCCCAGACCAGCGCATCGACCCGGTCGGGCGAGCCGCGCCCCTGATAGCCCTGCAGGCTCATGCGGCACATCTGATCCTCCAGCCCCTGCAATCCGCGCAGATGGCTGACCCGGCCCTGCTCATAAAGCGCGGCGACAGGCTCAGCCCGGGCCACCTTGCCCCGGCTGGCACGCACCGGCTTTACCGGGATCGCCCCGTCGAGCGAGCGGATGAGGTCGGTCACCAGATCCCCGCCCTGATTGACCTCAGCCACCAGGGCATCGGCCCCGTGGCGGGTAAAGGCCGCAATCGCCGCCCGTGCCCAGCCCTCGGGGCTCGCCCCCGCGACGGTGGCATCTTCGATCACCACCGCGCGCCAGGACTGCGGCGGGCCCTGCATCACCACGCCCGCCACGACAATTCCACATTCGTCTGAGGATGTGCCCCCCGTGACCGGCGGATCAACCGCAACGACGACCCGGTCAAAGGCGGGCAGCGCATCAATCCGCGCCGCCTCCAGCCCCAAGGATGTCCAAAGCGCCCCCTCGGCATCCTCCAGCAATTCGCCGTCGAGTTCCTGCCGCCCAAGCCGGGTGCCCGCATAACGCGCCCGCACCTCCGCCAGGAAAGAGCCCGCCAGATGCGCCCGATTCGCTTCAGTCGGCGCATGGGTCAGCACGGTTGAGGGATTGCGCAGCACCGCCTTCAGCACCGCCACATTCTGCGGCGTGGTGGTCACCACCTGCTGCGGCAGATCGCCCAGACGCAGCGCGAATTGCAGCATATCCCAGGCCTGATCGCCCTTTTTCCACTTCGCCAGTTCATCCGACCAGGCCGCATCAAACTGCGGCCCGCGCAGGCTGTCGGGCTCATGGGCGGAAAAGACCTCGGCCACGGCCCCATTGGGCCATTCCAGCCGTCGCCGCCCCGCCTGCCACTCCGGGCGGCGGTCGGGCGGAGAGCAGGCCAAAATCCCGCTCTCGCCAAAGATCATCACTTCGCGCACCTGATCGAGGGTTTCCCCGACCAGAGCCACGCGGCGTGCCCGCCCCGGATCGCCGGGCCGCGCCCCTTCGACCTGGACGCGCACCCATTCTGCCCCGGCGCGGGTCTTTCCCGCGCCGCGACCGCCCATAATCACCCATGTCCGCCAGTCGCCTTCCGGCGGCAGCTGATGCGGCAGCGCCCAGAACTCAAAGACCCAGGGCAGCGCCGCCAGAGCAGCATCGCTCAGACCATTTAAAAATTCGTCAATCATCTCCGGCGTGGCGGAGGCGAGCCAGGCGGCGCCCGATTTCATCGCGCGCTGCGCCGAGATCGAGGGCACCGGCGCAAAGTCCGCCGGACTGCTCGCGGGCAAGTTTTTCGACATTCTGCCGCTCCGTAACCAGAAGTTTCAGGGCCTGAGAGACATCTTTGGTATAGCTGGCCAGCTCCCGCGCACTCTCAGCGGGCGCATCGGCGCGGATCTCTTCAAGGAGACGGCGCAAAATCGTGCTGGCCAGATCGAACAGTTCAAGCGCCTCCGCCGCCTCGCGGCGGGGGTCCGGGGGCGGCGTCACCGGCTTATGCAGTGTCATCAGATGGCATCCTGCGGCTTGAGGGACCGCACGGGTCGGAAATAGAAAAAGCGGCAACGGGGGTGAGCCCGGGCCGCTTCAACAATTCATCCAGCATGCACTTTTGATGCCATGGACCGGGCGCAGGGTCAAAGGAAAGACCCGTAAAAGTTGAATCAATCCAAAAACAACCGCCAGCCCTTTGTCACGGCTCACTATTCTGCCCAGGCCTCAGCGCGCGCAGCCCGCGACGCGGCCCGGGCGGGGACGCGAATCAGCGGCTGAGCTCCTTGATTCCCCGCGACAGACCTTCCAGCGTCATCGGCACCATGCGGTTTTCAAAGATGCTGTTCACGATGCCAATCGACTGCGTGCCGCCCCAGAACCGCTCGGGGGTGGGGTTGATCCACAGATGCGAGGGCCATTGCGCGCGCGCGCGCTGCAGCCAGACCTCACCTGCTTCCTGGTTCCAGTGCTCATTGGCGCCGCCCGGATGCAGGATCTCATAGGGCGACATGGTGGCATCGCCCACAAAGATACATTTCCAGTCCGGCCCATAGGTCCGCAGCACCTCAGCGGTCGGGGTCTGCGCTTCCCAGCGGCGGCGGTTGTCGCGCCAGATCCCCTCATAGAGGCAGTTATGAAAGTAGAAATACTCAAGATGTTTGAACTCAGCCCGCGCGGCTGAAAACAGCTCTTCCAGCACCTTGATATGCGGATCCATCGAGCCGCCGACATCGAAAAACATCAGCACTTTCACGGCGTTGCGCCGCTCAGGCCGGACCTTCACATCCAGCCAGCCGTGCTCGGCGGTAGAGCGGATGGTGCCGTCAAGATCCAGCTCATCCTGCGCGCCGTCCCGCGCCCAGCGGCGCAGTCGTTTCATCGCGACTTTGATATTGCGGGTGCCAAGCTCAACCTGATCATCGAGGTTTTTGAACTCGCGCTTGTCCCAGACCTTCACCGCGCGGCCGTGGCGGCCCTCTTTCTGGCCGATCCGCACGCCTTCGGGGTTATAGCCATAAGCGCCAAAGGGCGAGGTTCCGGCGGTGCCGACCCATTTATTGCCGCCCTGGTGACGCTCTTTTTGCTCTTCCAGCCGCTGGCGCAGGGTCTCCATCAGCTTTTCAAAACCGCCAAGGGCTTTGATCTGCTCCATTTCTTCGGGCGAAAGATGCTTTTCTGCCAGCTTCTCCAGCCAGTCGCCGGGCAGATCCAGCGCCTCCAGAACCTGCTCGGGCGTGATGGTATCAAGCCCCGCGAAGCTCGCGGCAAAGGCGCGGTCAAAGCGGTCGATATGGCGCTCGTCTTTCACCAGGATCGTGCGGGCGAGGTAGTAAAAGGCCTCGCTGTCCCAGGTGACCAGACCGGCCTGAAGCCCTTCGAGAAAGGCGAGATGCTCGCGCAGGCTGACCGGCACGGCATGTTTGCGAAGCTGTTCGAAGAAGGGCAGAAACATCACCGCCCCCCGGTCAAATCAGTCGGTCAAGGATCAGCGTGGCAAACAGCCCGAGGATCCCGAAAAGAATGCCAAGTCCGGCGGCATATTGGGCGATGTCAAAGCCTGCGCCGCCCTTGCGACGGGCAAACCAGGCCCCGCCCAATGCTCCCAGCACCAATCCCGCAATCACCAGCATCCGCCCGCCCCCGTCTTATCTTACCGCGCCTGCCCTGCATCGCGCAGAACCTCCGGCAGGGCGGCCTCACCCGGGAAGCCATAGCCTGCCAGGGGCAGGCTGTCGAGGCGAAGTGCCGCAGCCTCGGCCCCGCGGTCCAGCCGCTCCAGCGCCTCGGCGCGCAGCAGATAAGAGAGCGCGAGATCCGCGCGGTCATCGGCCAGGCGCAAAGCCTCTCCCGCCTGTTCCGCAAGAAAGAGGGTCGCTTCGGGCTGATCGGCGGCCAGAAAGACCCCGGCCATCTGCAGATCCACCAGCGCCATATGCAAAGCGGCCTCCGGCAGATCGGCATAAAGCCTGCGGCTTTCACCAAAATGCTGCACGGCCCGGTCGGGATCTGCGCTCAGCCCGTGGAACCCGGCCAGATAATGCGCAAAGGCCCGGCGGTTGTCCTCCCAGCCGCGGCTGTCGGCAAAGGCGGCCAGACGCTCTGCCATGCGCAGACGCTGCTCCGGTGCCAGCGAAGGGGTCAGCACAAGCTGCATCTCCTGCGCCCACCAGCGCGGCGGCAGCCGTGAGGGCACATCCTCCACCGCCCCGCCGGCCGGGTTCAGCCGGTTGAGAAGCGCGGGCAGCAGGGCCGCGACCTCCGCCCGGCTCATGCCGCTTTTCAGCTCGGGCTGATAGGCCAGGCGCAGCACCAGCATATCAAAGGCGGTCAGCCGCCCGTGGACATTGTCGTCGTTGAACACCGAATCCGAGAGATGCCACAGATCGTTCACCGGACCCAGCGCCTGGGCCAGCTCCTCATGCAGACAGTCGCGGATGTCCTGCCCGGCAGAATCCGAAGGGATCACCAGCAGCGCCTGGCCCCGCGTCTGCAGATCAGCCCAAGGGGTGATCTGCGCGCCTTCCGCCACATAATCCGCAAAAGAGCGCTGCTCCGGCACCACAAAGCAGGCAATATCCGGCACAAAGGCCCGCATCTGCGCGCGCGGCACAAATTCCACCACCAGATCGGCCTTTTCGACGTGGCGCGTGCGGGTGATCGGCACGCCCCCCTCATTGCGCAGGCGGCGCAGCAGCGGATCAATCTCGCTCCAGGCGGCTTTTGGCACCTCTCCGGCCACCACCAGCTTGACCGGATGCTCATACCGGGTGAACTGCGTGAGGGTCTGCCCGCTTTCGAGGCGGAAAAACAGCTCCAGAAAATCCGCAGCCGTCTGGCTGTTGCTGCGCGTCAGAACCGGCAGCGGGGCCGCCGCCCCGGGCGGAACGGCACTCGGCCCACAGGCCGAAAGAAGAAGCGTCGCAACAGGAAAAACCAGGCGGCGCAGAGCAGAGAGAAGCGAAGTCATAGCGCACCGAAGAACGCCCGCAGGACCGGACGGGCCATTGCTCTTTACGCTTCCGCCGCGCGAAGAAAAGGCCAAAGCGCGGGCCGTGACGGAATGTTTGCTTGGCCGCTGCCCGCGCCTTCGCTAAAACCCTCTGAACCCCCAGATGCCGGAGCGCGCCGTGAAAATTTATACCTTTAATATCAACGGCATTAAGGCGCGCTTTGAGACCTTCACCCGCTGGCTCGAAGACACAAAGCCCGATGTCGCAGTGCTGCAGGAAGTCAAATCCGTCGATGAGAATTTCCCGCGTGAGCATTTTGAGGACATGGGCTACCGCGTGGAGACCCATGGCCAGAAGGGCTTTAACGGCGTGGCAATCTTTTCACGCCTGCCGCTGGAAGATGTGGTGCGCGGCCTGCCGGGCGACGACGAAGACCTGCAGTCGCGCTGGATTGAGGCCACGGTGATCGGCGACAAGGGGGCTGTGCGTCTTGCGGGGCTTTACCTGCCGAACGGCAACCCCGCGCCGGGGCCGAAATATGACTATAAGCTCGCCTGGATGGCCCGGATGGAGCGTCACGCCCGCAGCCTGCTGGAGCTGGAAATGCCGGTCATCATGGCCGGGGATTACAACGTCATCCCCCAGCGCGAAGATGCCGCCAAACCCGACGCCTGGGCCGAGGACGCGCTCTTCCTGCCGCAGACGCGCGAGGCCTTCCGCCGCATCCTGAACCTTGGCTTCGCAGATGCCTTCCGCCTGCGCGTTCAGGGCCCGGGGCATTACAGCTTCTGGGACTATCAGGCGGTTGCCTGGGAGAAGAACAACGGCATCCGCATCGATCATCTGCTGCTGAACCCCCAGGCCCAGGACCTTCTGCTGGAGGTCGGCATTCAGCGCGAAGAGCGCGGCCGCGAAAAGCCCTCAGACCATGTCCCGGCCTTTGTTGAGCTGGATCTTTAACGAAAAACGCCGCTGCCCCGAAGGTCAGCGGCGTTTTCTTTATTTGCCGATATCAGCCATATCATAAGAGGTGGTCTGATAAATCTGGTTGATCCAATTGCCGTAAAGCAGATGCGCGTGGCTGCGCCAGCGGTTCAGCGGCTGGCGCGAGGGATCATCCTCCGGATAGTAGTTCAGCGGCACATTGATCGGCGTGCCCGAGGCGACATCGCGGTCATATTCGCCCTTCAGCGTGCCGCTGTCATATTCAAAGTGGTTAAAGATCCACAGCGCCCGATGCGCCGCATCCTCCACCAGACAGGGCCCCGTCTCGGGCGAAGCGATCAGCACGTTCAGCCCCTCGACCTGCGCCATGTCCTCGTCGCGCATCTCGGTCCAGCGGCTGACCGGGATCAGCACATCGTCCGAAAAGCCCGTCAAAAATGGCGAGGCCGGTTGCAGCACGCGCTGACGGAAACAGCCGAAGGCTTTGTGATCCAGCACATATTTCGGCACTTTGTGGAAATGCCAGGCCATGGCCATGGCCCCCCAGCAAACGCCGAAGGTCGAATGCACATGGCTTTGGGTCCAGTTGAAGACGCGCTGCAACTCGTCCCAATAGGTAACCTCTTCGAAATCGAGCGTCTCAACCGGCGCGCCGGTGATGATCAGCCCGTCGAATTTCTCGCCCGAGGCCTCTACTTCCGCGAAGGTGCGGTAGAAGGTCTCCATATGCTCCGGCGCGGTATGGCGCGACTGATGCTCGCTCATGCGGATCAGATGAAAATCGATCTGCAAAGGCGTGGCCCCGATCAGCCGGGCAAACTGCGTCTCGGTGGTGATTTTCATCGGCATCAGGTTCAAAAGCCCGATGCGCAAAGGCCGGATATCCTGCCGCGCTGCACGGGCCGCGCCCATGACCATGACGCCTTCGGTCTGAAGGATGTCATAGGCGGGCAGGCTTTCGGGCAGTTTAATCGGCATTGTCTCGGTTCCATTTACTACGGCCGCAGGGGCAGAGCTGCCCCCGGGACCTTGGGATATGCGCCCCGCCCAGGCGGGGCACAAGGTCAGTTACGCGCAATCGCCTCTGCGATCAGAGCGTCGAAATCCTGCACATCGCGCAGAGCCGCCACTTCATCAGCGGTCACTTTGATGCCCCAGTTTGCCGCCATCGCCGCATAGCGCGGCTGGCGGTGCGCCAGTGCGCGGGCATAGGTCCAGCGCACGAAAGCATCGGGATCAACCGAGGTCTCCGAGCATCCGGTCTCCTCCAGATAGCTCTCCCAGGCGGCAGTCAGGAAACCCGGCTGATAATACATCGGCTTTGGCGCGCGATCAAAACGGCGGACCAGCTCGCCGGTATGGGCCTCTGAGCCCTCAATCCAGACCATCAGCAGATTGGCGGACAGCGCCCGCATCACCGGATCCTGCGCATCCTCGGGATCCACCACCTCACAGATCGAGCCGCCGGTGTCGCAGATAAAATTCGGATAGCCGTAAATATCTTCGGCGCGGCCGATGAAATGCGGCGTATCGAGCAGCGACGAGATTTCCGCCGCGCGGTGCTGGTCCTGGCGCTTGCGATATTCCGCAAAACTCAGGCCGCCCTTCGCCGGATCACCGGGCTTGCCCAGATAGGTCGAAAGCGGCGCCAGATTATCAAAGGTGATATTCGAGGCGATAAAGACCGAATCCGTCAGCAGCAGTTCGCGCAGGAACGGCACCTTCATCGCTTCGCGCTTGAAGTTATCCGCGATCAGCTCGCCCATATAGCGGGTGCCGATGCGGTAATCGACCGAGTAGTGAAACCAGCGGCCCGCGCCGCGCAGCGTGCTGGCCACATGGGTCTTGCCAAGGCCCGACATGCCAAAGAGCAGCACCCTTTTGCGGGCACTCGCGGCCCAGTCTGCCGCAGTCGGATAGATCAGAGAAGCGTGAGGCATAAGGATATTCCGGCAGGCAAAAAGGGGTTACCCGGCGCTCCGGGGCCGTTTTGCCCCGTAGCGAATGTTGATCGAGTTGCCAAGCAGGATCAGCGCGGCACCGACAAAGACCGCCAGCTCAATCTGCTCAGCGTAAATCAGAAAGCCCGCGATCACCCCCAGCGGCAGGCGCACGTAATCCAGCGGATAAACAAAAGAGGCCGGGGCCACCATCAGCGCCCTGGCGATGCAAAAATGCGCGCCCAGACCGCCCAGCCCCATCAGGATCATCCAAAGCCAGCCGATCCCCTGCGGCAGCGCGATCTGCAGATCATAGCCCGCCACCAGCAGCCCCAGCGGCACCTGCATGGCGACCTGCCAGAAGACCAGCGACTGCGCGGTATCGCTGCGGGTCATCACCCGCGTCATCAGCGCATAGATCGCAAAGAAAATCGCACAAAGCGAGCCTGCAATCACCCCATAGCTCAGATCCGAGAAATCCGGCCGCGCCACCACCAGGACCCCGGCAAACCCCACCAGCGCCGCCAGGACCTGCGCGCCGTTCAGCCGCTCGCCAAGGAAGGCGACGGACAGCAGCAGCACCCAGATCGGCGTGGTGAACTCCAGCGCGTAAAGCTGCGCGATGGGGATCAGAAACAGCGCCTGATACCACAGCAGCTGGCCGATATAATGGATCGAATTCCTGAGCACATGCCGCCCGATGGCCCGGGTGCGCAGGCTGGCAAGTTTGCCCGACAGCGCCAGCACACCGCCCAGCACCAGCACCCCCACAAGGGCGCGGTACAGCAAAAGCTCGGTCACATCGAGCTGCCCGCTGAGTTCACGGGCCGAGATGGTCACGGCAAGAAAGGACAGGACCGTTCCGGTCATCCAGGCCACCGCCACCAGCGGACGGCTTTGAGGGTAGTCAGGGGCTTGCGGGGGGGAGGCGCTCGGCGGCATCGCGGGTCCGGTCAGGAAGAACTGAGCGCACCATGACGATGCGCCCTGAGCTTGTCCAGCGCCGCCCTGAAGCGGCCCGGGACCCACACGCGCCCGCTCAGGACCATAAGCTGCTGAGGGTCTGCGACCGAAGGGACAGCCCGACACCGCCACCAGAACGCCCGCCCCCCAAGCGACGCCCATTGGCCTTGCCCCTGGCCTCACGGCGATATCTGTCCAGCCCCTGCGAGAACCGCTTCAGCCTCTGAAGCCACGCGCCCCCGATCAGACATCTCTCTGAGGTAACCCAAAGACCCGGGGCCTGCCAAAACCCGCCCCGGAGACGAAGCCTCAGCACGTCCAGGACCACCCGAAGAGCAGCGCCGGGACAGCAGGCGCAGTCACTCCCCCCACCGCAGGTGAAACGAACCCGCCGGAGGCCGCCGCCCCTGCGCTGCTCAATGGCGCAGGGCCGCCGGGCGGCGCAGATGGGTCGCGAAAGCCGCCGTGACGGCCTCAGCCTCATGGGTCTGCGCAAGGCGCAGCAGCGAAAACCGGATCTGCGCCATCTCGCGGTAATAGCGCAGAAAGGCGATGTTCAGCCCGGCCCCGGCCACAGCGCCAAGGATCGGCACCGATTGCGCGGCAAGCTTCGGGCCGAGTGCTGCCGCGATGCGCGGCGCAAGCGTTGTGATCACCCGCTGGACCGCAGGCCCGGTCAGGGTCAGCCGCGCACCGATAAAGGCTGAGTTCACGCCGTCATCCGCCGCCCCCGGCCCGCCGGAGGCGAAGATGTGCAAAACCTCGCGGCGCACCGCCTCAGAGGCGGGATCAAAGCCCTGCTCTTCGGCGACGCTTTGAATGGCGCGCAGGATCAGCGTCACCGTGACCGGCACTTCCGCGACGGCTGAGGCCAGCCCCGCCGCACCACCTGCCGCCCCCGTCAAAGCCGAAAGCGCGATCTGGCCGGCCCCGGCCTTCGGCGTCAGCCCCGAAGATTTCGCCGCCAGACCATAGGAGGACTGCAAAGCCCCCTCGGTCAGTTTCAGCACTCCGGCGCGGGCGGGCGCGGGCAGCCGCTCCAGCCAGCCCTCGGCCTTGCCGCCGAGCTTATTCAGCGCGGCCATCAGCCCGCCGGAAGCGCGGTCATGGCGCAGCGCCAGGGCGCGGATCTCGGCCTCGGGGAAAGTCTTTGCAGAAAGGGTCAGAGCGTTTTCCATAACCTTCAGATGGGAAGCCCGGGGGCGGCTGTCAATCTGCGGGCCAGGGCCGCCGTGCCCGGTGCTTACTCCGCAGGCTCTGGCGGATACTCCAGGCCTTTGGGAAATTTCGTCACCTCGCCCGTCACACCCTCCCAGGCGCCGGGCTGCAGCGGGATGCCCAAAACCCGCTCGGGGTTGGTGGGCGGCGGCATGATAACGCCCTCGCGCTTCTCAAAGCCGAAGCGGCGGTAATAGGGGTAATCGCCGACCAGAAGCACGCGCTCCCAGCCCAGACGACGGGCCTCAGCCAGACTCTCGCGCATCAAAAGCGCCCCAAGGCCTTCGCCCTGGCGGGTCGGGTGAACGGCCACAGGCCCCAGCAGCAGCACCGGCAGATCGCCGACCAGCACCGGCCAGTAGCGGATCACCGCCGCCAGCGCATCGTCCTGATCGCGCAGCACAAGGCAAAGACCGGCCACTTTGGGCACATCATCGCGCAGCCGGTAAGACGACAGCGCCTCCCGCCCCGGCGCGAAGCACAGGTCATAAAGTGCCTCCACCTCATGAAAATCTGCCGGAGTTTCCTCTCTCAGCTGATACATGGCCGCGCCGCCCCGATCTTACCGTCCCTGTCAATCCGCCCGCTATCACGCGCAGAGAGACAGGAAAACAGCCCTCTGCGCTTTTTTCAGCGCTCCGGCGGCTTTGCGCAACTTTCGCAAATTTCCCGACATTCGGGCAACATATCTTGCAAGCCCCCCCCGGATCACATAGGAAACACGCGATTTTTGCTGGCAGCGCGGAGGGTGCCCATGCCGGTCCTGGTGATGAAATTCGGTGGCACTTCGGTAGCCGATCTTGAGCGTATCGCGAATGCGGCGGCCAAGGTACAAAAGGAAGTTGACCGTGGCTATGACGTCATCGTCATCGTCTCGGCCATGTCGGGCAAGACCAATGAGCTGGTCAAATGGGTGAATGACACCTCGCCCTTCTATGACGCGCGCGAATATGACGCCGTTGTGGCCTCGGGCGAGAATATCACCGCCGGTCTGATGGCGCTGCGCCTGCAGGAAATGGGCATTCCCGCCCGCTCCTGGCAGGGCTGGCAGGTGCCGATCCAGACCACCTCGCAGCATGGCGCGGCGCGGTTCCTGGAAATTCCGCGCGACAACATCGACCGCAAATTTGCCGAAGGCATGAAAGTGGCGGTTGTGGCGGGCTTCCAGGGCGTCACCCCTGAAGGGCGCATCACCACGCTCGGCCGCGGCGGCTCGGACACCACGGCGGTGGCTTTTGCCGCCGCCTTCGGGGCAGAGCGCTGCGATATCTATACCGATGTGAACGGCGTCTACACGACCGACCCGCGCATCGCCAAAAAGGCCCGCAAGCTCGACAAAATCTCTTACGAAGAGATGCTGGAGCTGGCTTCGCTGGGCGCAAAAGTGCTGCAAACCCGCTCGGTAGAACTTGCGATGCGCTATAAAGTGCGTCTGCGCGTGGTCTCCTCCTTTGAGGAAATCGACGAAACTTCGGGAACTCTTGTCTGCGACGAGGACGAAATCATGGAATCCAAAGCCGTTGCCGGTGTCGCCTATTCGCGTGAAGAGGCAAAGATCACCCTGTTTACGATCGAGGATCGTCCCGGCATCGCAGCCGCGATCTTCGGCCCGCTGGCGGATGCCGGGGTGAACGTCGATATGATCGTGCAGAACATCTCGGAAAAAGACTACGACGAAGCCCACCCGGGTGCCGTCACCGATATGACCTTCTCCTGCCCGATCGATCAGGTCGCCCGCGCGAAAAAAGCGCTGGAAGAGGCGATGGAAAAAGGCCTCATCAAATACGACGAGCTGATCATTGATGATGATGTCGCCAAGGTCTCGGTTGTGGGCATCGGCATGCGGTCGCACACCGGTGTGGCCGCAAAGATGTTCCAGGCGCTGCGCGATGAGAACGTCAACATCAAGGTCATCAGCACCTCTGAGATCAAGATCTCGGTGCTGATCGACCGCCGTTACATGGAGCTGGCCGTGCAGTCGCTGCACGACGCCTTCGATCTCGACAAAGCCTGAGTTCAGGCTCTGCGGCGGGACCAGATCGCCCCGCCCCTTAAAAAGAAGGCGTCGGACCCCCTGCGGGCCCGGCGCCTTTTGCGGTCCAACCCCTTTGCCTCTGAGCATCCCATGACCCCAGTCGTCTCTGACCGTCGAACTTTCCTAGGCAGCCTGCTTGCGGGGGGGGGCTTTTTCCTGCTGCCCGACCTTGCGCTGGCGACCGCCAAAGGCCCCGCGCTCGGGCAGCCGGAGGCTTTCTCTTTTGATCTTCTCAAAGAGATGGCCCGCAGCCTGGCGCAAAAGCCCTATGAGGCCCCCGCGCTGCGCGATGCCGCCGTGCTGGAGCGGATTTCTTACGATTTCCACAACCAGATCCGCTTTCGCGACGATCAGACCCTCTGGGCGGATCAGGGCAAGACCTCGCCGGTGCAGCCCTTCTTTCCGGGCACCTATTTCCGCCAGCCCGTGCGGCTTTATGCGGTTGAGGGTGGTCAGGCCCGCGAACTCAGCTTTGATCTGAGCCTCTTTGAGATCCCCGAGGGCAACCCCGCGCGTGAGCTGCAGCACACCGAGGGCTTCGCCGGTTTTCGGGTGAAGGATGCGGAAACCAGCCTCGACTGGATGGCTTTTCTGGGGGCGTCCTACTGGCGGACCTCGGGCTATTCGGGGCAATTCGGCCTCTCGGTGCGCGGCCTTGCCCTCGACAGCGGGATGCCGACGCCGGAAGAATTTCCGATGTTCACCCGCTTCTGGCTCGAGCCCTCGGAGAGCGGCAACATCACGGCCTATGCGCTTTTGGAAAGCCCGCGTGCGACCGGGGCCTACCGCATCGCCTCAAAGCGCGATGCGGAGGGCCGACCGGGCATCACCCAGGAGGTCAGCGCCGCGCTGTTCCTGCGCGGCGATATCGGGCGGCTGGGCATTGCGCCGCTGACCTCGATGTATTGGTTTGGCAAAAACAACGCCTTCATTGCGCCGGACTGGCGTCCGGAGGTGCATGACAGCGACGGGCTTGAGATCCATGCCGCCAATGGCGAGCGGATCTGGCGGCCGCTGAACAACCCGCCGCGCACCATGGCCAATAGCTTTCTGTCGCCGGGTGTCAAAGGCTTTGGCCTGATGCAGCGTGAGCGGAATTTTGAGCAGTATCAGGATGATGGCGTCTTTTATGAAAAGCGCGCCTCGGTCTTTGTGGCGCCTGCGGGCGATTGGGGCGACGGGGCGGTCACGCTGATTGAGCTGCGCACCGATGATGAGATCCACGACAATATCGGTGCCTTCTGGACCCCCACGGCTCCGGCAAAGGCGGGTCAGGAATATGATCTGCACTACCGGCTGAGCTGGCTTGAGGATGCCCCCGCCGCGCCCCTCGGCGCGCGCTTTCTGGCCACCCGTCTGGGGGCCGGCGGCATTCCGGGACATCCGCGCCCGGCGAAATGCGTCAAGGTCACCTGCGATCTGGAAAACCTCGGGCTGGAAACCTTTGACCGCACCTCGGGGGTGACGGTGGATGTCAGCGCCTCGCGCGGGACCACCTCCAATACCGTGGCCTATCCGGTGGTCGGCACCAAGCGCTGGCGCGCCATGGTGGATGTCGATTACGCCCTGCTCGACGAGGGCGATGACACGCCGATCGATCTGCGCCTCTGCCTGCGCCAGGACGGGACTGCGCTCAGCGAGACACTGCTTTTGCAGCTTTTTCCGTCACAGCTGAACCGGCTGCTCTCCGCGCGGGCCTGAGGCAAAAGACGCCCCTTCGGGCGAAAATCCAGCGGCTGCGCCGAAATACCCGGCGCGGCTGCACTTTCCATTTCCGCCCGCCCCCGTTTCCCTTTTATAGAGAGAGGGAAGCGAGGTGAGGAGCCGCCATGGCAAACCGCAGCGAAACCGACAGCCGCACCCTTTTGCGCAGCCTGCGCGACACCCTGGCTTCTGAAGCTGAGGGCCAGGCACGGCTGAACCGCGTCGTGGGCCTTATTGCGCAGTCGATGAAGACAGAGGTCTGCTCGATCTATCTCTTTCGCGACCGCGAAACGCTGGAGCTCTGGGCCTCGCACGGGCTGAAAGCGGAAGCCGTGCACAAATCGCGCCTGCGTCTGGGCGAGGGCCTGGTGGGCCGGGTGGCGCAGAACTCAAAGCCGATCAACACGGCGAATGCCCCTTCGGAGAAGGGCTTTCGCTATATGCCCGAGACGGGCGAAGAGTTGTTTTCCTCCTTCCTCGGGGTGCCGATTCAGCGGGTCGGTGAAAAAACCGGCGTGCTGGTGGTTCAGACCCGCGCGCGCCGGCAGTTCTCAGAAGATGAGCTGGATGCGCTGGAACTGGTGGCCATGGTGTTGGCTGAGATGAATGAGCTCGATGCGCTTGCGGGTGAGCCGCAGAACGGTCTGGCGCTGCACCGCCAGCCGCTGATGTTTCGCGGCGGCACGGCCCAGGAGGGCACCGCCGAGGGCCATGTCTGGCTGCATGAGCCCCGCGTGGTCATCACCAATCCCGTCGCCGAAGACCCCGAGGCTGAGACCCTGCGCCTGCGCGAAGCCGTGGCGCAGCTGCGCGTCTCGGTTGATGATCTTCTTGAGGCTGAAAGCCTTGATAAGGACCAGAAGCAGGTGCTTGAGGCCTACCGGATGTTCGCGCAAAGCCGTGGCTGGGTGCGGCGGATGGAAGAAGACATTGCCCATGGTCTGTCGGCAGAAGCCGCTGTTGAGAAAGAACAATCCACCGCCCGCGCGCGTCTTGAGATGGTGCCCGACGCCTATCTGCGCGAGCGGCTGCATGATCTCGATGATCTCTCCAACCGGCTGCTGCGCATCCTGACGGGTCAGGGTCAGGCCAATGGCGAGATGCCCGTGGATCCGGTGCTGGTGGCGCGCAATATCGGCCCGGCGGAACTGCTGGAATACGGCCGCCGCCTGAAGGGCGTGGTGCTGGAAGAAGGCTCGGTCGGCTCTCATGCGGCGATTGTCGCCCGCGCGCTGGCAATCCCGCTGATCATCCATGCCGAGCGGATCACCACCGAGGCGCTGAACGGCGACCGCATCCTGATCGACGGCGATATGGGCGTGGTGCATCTGCGCCCCGATGACACCATCTCAGCCGCCTTCCGCGACAAAACCGCCATGCAGGCCAAAGCCCAGGAGCAATATGCCTCGCTGCGCGGCCTGCCCGCCCAGGCGCGCTGCGGCACCACCATTGCGCTGCATATGAACGCAGGGCTGATGGCCGATCTGCCAAGCCTTGAGGGCTCGGGCGCGGAAGGCGTGGGCCTGTTCCGGACGGAACTGCAGTTCCTGATCCGCAGCCAGGTGCCCAAACGCGATGAGCTGGCCGCGCTTTATGCCCGCGTCATGGAGGCCGCCCGCGGCCGCCGCGTGGCCTTCCGGACGCTGGATATCGGCTCGGATAAAGTGCTGCCCTATATGAAGCCGCAGGATGAGCCGAACCCTGCCATGGGCTGGCGCGCGATCCGCGTGGGCCTTGAAAAGCCGGGCGTTCTTCGGATGCAGCTGCAGGCGCTGATCCGCGCGGCCAATGGCGGCCCGCTGACGGTGATGTTCCCCTTTGTCACCCAGCCCTCTGAGTTTGACGCCGCAAAAGTGCAGCTTTCTCAGGCCCTTGCCCATGAGGAGAAGATGGGCCGCGCCCTGCCCTCTTCGCTGGAAATCGGCGTCATGCTGGAGACCCCAAGCCTTGCTTTTGCGCCCGAGAGTTTCTTTGCGCGCACCGATTTCGTCTCGATCGGCGGCAATGATCTGAAGCAGTTCTTCTTTGCCGCCGACCGCGAGAATGAGCGGGTGCGGCGGCGCTATGACACGCTTTCGGCGGCCTTTCTCGGCTTTATCGGGCTGATCGTGCAGCGCTGTGACGCGGCGGGAACGCATCTGTCCTTTTGTGGCGAAGACGCAGGCCGCCCCCTTGAGGCGCTGGCCTTTGCCGCCATGGGGCTGCGCAGCCTTTCGATGCGCCCGGCCTCTATCGGGCCGGTGAAGGCGCTGCTGCGCCGTGCCGATCTGGGCGAGGTCCGCGCGATCATCGACGGCTGCATTGCGCGGGGCGAAGAGAACCTGCGACCCGCGCTGACGCAATATCTGGAAACGCTGGTCTGAGGCTCAGGCCATCGGCGCGGTGAGGATCTCTTCCCCGCCGCCGCGCAGAGCCGTGTAAAAGCACGAGCGGCGGTTGGTGTGGCAGGCGGGTCCGGTCTGATCGACCTGCATCAGCAGGCAGTCGCGGTCGCAGTCGATCCGCAGATCGATCAGCCGCTGGATATGCCCCGAGGTCTCCCCCTTGGCCCAGAACGCCTGGCGCGAGCGCGACCAATAGGTCACCACCCCGGTTTCCAGCGTGCGGGCCAGTGATTCGGCGTTCATCCAGGCCATCATCAGCACCTCGCCCGTGGCGTGGTCCTGGGCGATGGCCGGGATCAGCCCCTGGGCGTCATATTTCAGGCTCGCGGGATCGAAGGCCATGGGCCACTCCTTTGCATTGGCGGGTCTCCGGGCCTATCTAGAACCTGCTGCCCCCGGGGGAAAGTCCAAGCGTGAGGATGCCATGAGCGACCAGGATCTGATGAAGCTTTATTCGGGGAAAATTCTCGAACTGACCACGCGCATCCCGCATCTCGGCACCCTTCCCGCCCCGGAGGGAGAGGCGAAACGCCGCTCGCCGCTCTGTGGCTCTTCGGTGAAGGCGGGGGTGGTGCTGCGCGACGGGCGGGTGGCCGAATTCGCCCAGGAGGTCCGCGCCTGTGCGCTGGGCCAGGCAGCCGCCGCCATTACCGGCGCCGCCGTGCTGGGGCGCACCCCTGCGGAACTGCGCTCCGCCTCCGGGGCGCTGGCCGCGATGCTGGAGGGCGGTCCCGTCCCCCCCGCCCCCTTTGAGGGCTTTGAGGTGCTGACCCCGGCGCGCGAGTTCAAAAACCGCCACGCCTCCATCCGCCTCGCGCTCGAGGCCGCAGCAGAGGCCGCCGAAGCCGCCCTTACAGCGCAGACCGCCGGGTCCTGACGGCGGGCAGCGGATAAAAAAGCCGCCGGGCCCGGCAGGGGTCCCGGCGGCGAGTTTTCTCTGTCAGGCAGGCACGGCGGGACAGGCCGCACGGAACACAGAGAATGGCGAAAAATCAGCCCTCAGCCCGCAAGCGAGAGCGTGCCGATCAGGGTGGCGAAGAGCACGGCCACACCGGCTGCGTCTTTAACAAGCTCACGCCGCGACCGGCTGAAGATGGCGAAAAATTCAAAGAACATTCTGGCCCCCATTGTGATGTTGCCAGAACGTTCTCATTTTCACATCCGAGTCGTCAAGAACTTTATGGGAACAAGTGTGAACATTTCATTAACTGGAACACTGCGGATACCGCCCATGAAAAAACCGCAGCCCGTCAGAGACTTAGCTGCGGCTTACAGGATCGATTGCAGGGCTCAGGCGCCCCGGCGCAGCAGATAGGCAGTCACACCGCCTGCAAGCTCTTCGCTGCCAAGGAACTCATGCCCGCCCTCGCGGGCGAAATGCGGCACGTCAATCACGGCCGCAGGATCGGTGGCCAGGAGGCGCAAAAGCGCGCCAGGCTGCAGGCTGAGAATCACTTTTCGCGCCCGCAGAACCGGCAGCGGACACAAAAGCCCGCAGGCATCGACCTCACGGGCCTCATTACTCATCATCACAGCTCTCTTTTGCAGGCAGGCGGGGAAAGCGGGGACCGGGGGCCCCCGCGGGTCCTCAGAGGCCAAGGCACCAGCGCATGACGGCCTTTTGCGCGTGCAGACGGTTCTCGGCTTCATCGAAGATCACCGAGGCCGGGCCGTCCATCACCTCGCTGGTGACCTCATCATTGCGGTGCGCGGGCAGGCAATGCATGAAAAGCGCATCGGGATTGGCGCGGTTCATCAGCTCTTGCGTGACCTGATAGGCGCGCAGCTGGTTGTGGCGGCGCTCTTTGGCCGATTCCGGATCATGCATCGAGACCCAGGTGTCGGTGACGATCAGATCGGCGCCTTCGACCGCCTTGAAGGGGTCGCGCTCAATCGCGACGGTCGAGCCTTTTTCGCGGGCGAATTTTACCCAGACATCTTCCGGATCAAGGGTTTGCGGACCGGTGAAGGTAAAATCAAAGCCAAACTGCCCGGCAGCATGCAGGAAGCTGGCGCAGACGTTGTTGCCGTCGCCCGCCCAGACCACCTTTTTGCCTTTGATCGGGCCGCGGTGCTCTTCATAGGTCATGACATCGGCCATGATCTGGCAGGGATGCGTGCGGTTGGTCAGGCCGTTGATGACCGGGACCGTGGCGTAATCCGACATCTCTTTGAGGGTGTCTTCTTCAAAGGTGCGGATCATGATGAGATCGACATAGCGCGAGAGCACCCGCGCGGTATCGGCGATGGTCTCACCATGGCCGAGCTGCATCTCTTTGCCCGAGAGCACCATGGTCTGTCCGCCCATCTGACGTACGCCGACATCAAAGGAGACGCGGGTCCGGGTCGAGGGCTTCTCGAAAATCAGGGCCACCATGCGGCCGGCCAGCGGCTGGTCTGCATCGGGCGTGCCGCGCGGCAGACCGGCGCGGGCCTCTTTCATGGCGCGCGCGGTGTCGATCATGGCGCGCAGGTCAGCCGGAGAGGTGGTGTGAAGATCAAGGAAGCTGGGCATTGGGGTTTTGCTTTCGGCTGAAGGCCAGGGGCTTCACGCCCCCGGACCCCCGTGGAGTATTTTTAAAAAGCCAAAGTCCTCAGGCTTTGAGGCTGGCGGCGGCCTGATCAAGGCGGGTCAGCGCCTCAGTGATATCGGTGTCGGGGATGTTGAGCGCCGGGAGCAGGCGCACGACATTATCCGCGCCGGGCACGGTCAGAAGATGCTGCGCGTAGCCGGCCTGAACGACATCACTATTGGCCACTTTGCACTTGAGGCCCAGGATCAGGCCGAGGCCGCGGACTTCCTCAAAGACATCCGGATGGCGGGCAACGAGGCTTTCGAGACCCTGACGGAAGAGCGACGCTTTGCGGTTCACTTCGCCAAGGAAGGCGGGATCTGCGATGGTTTCCACCACCGTGCAGCCCACGGCGCAGCCGAGCGGGTTGCCACCATAGGTCGAGCCGTGGCTGCCTGCGGCCATGCCGGATGCGGCCTCCTCGGTGGCCAGCACCGCGCCGAGCGGAAAGCCGCCGCCGATGCCCTTGGCCACCATCATGATATCAGGGTTAACGCCCGCCAGCTCATGGGCAAAAAGGCGCCCGGTCCGGCCCATGCCGCATTGCACTTCATCAAGGATCAAAAGTGCGCCTGCCTCATCACAGATGGCCCGAAGTTCTTTGAGCTGGGCGTCTGAGACCGGGCGGATGCCGCCTTCGCCCTGGATGGGCTCAATGATGACGGCGGCCACATCGGCGCCCATCCCGGCGCGCAGGGCCTCCATGTCGCCGAAAGCGAGCGTGGTGAAGCCGGGCATCAGCGGGCCAAAGCCCTTCACCATTTTCTCCGAGCCCGCCATGGCGATCGCGCCGGTGGAGCGGCCATGGAAAGCGCCGTCGAAAGAGATGATCCGGATGCGGTCTTTCTCGCCCTTCTCGTAGAAGTGCTTGCGGGCCATTTTGATCGCAAGCTCTGCAGCCTCGGTGCCCGAGTTGGTAAAAAAGACCGTGTCTGCAAAGGTATGGGCGACCAGAAGATCCGCCAGCTTCTGCTGGTTCGGCACCTCATAGAGGTTGGAGGTATGCCAGAGCTTCCCGGCCTGATCGGCGAGCACCGAGACCAGTTTCGGATGGGCATGGCCAAGGGAATTCACCGCGATCCCAGCTCCGAGGTCGAGATATCGCTCGCCCGTCGTGGTGATCAGCCAGCTGCCTTCGCCGCGCTCAAACGCCAGCGGTGCACGATTATAGGTGGGCAATACGGAAGCGATCATGGAAATTCCCTGAATAGGGCCGCAAGGGCTTGTCCCAAGGGGTGGCGAAGGCCACCGGGACTGTCAACATCAGATGAGGAGAGCGCCCGACATCCCGGGCAAAGCACGACCAATGTGGCGCAAAACGCATCAGCGTCGGCGTCGGAGCAGTTCAGTAAGGAGGGCTGCCTGGGTCATGGCATTTAATTAGCTCTGCTCACGCGCCCGTGCAAGGAATTTTGCCGCATGCCCTATGAAATCCCGCCCAAGGGTGCCATATCTTGCAGACAGCCGGACCACCGCGCCCTGCGGGGGCGCTTGCGCTTGAACCCGGGCGCACGGTCTTGTATCCGTATCCGTCACCGCTAAAATGCGGGCAATCAGCCGAAACACGAGGTTTCCCGATGACCTGGACCGACGAGCGCGTCGAAACGCTCAAGCGCATGTGGGGCGAAGGCCAGTCGGCCAGCCAGATCGCCAAGGAACTCGGCGGGGTCACCCGCAACGCGGTGATCGGCAAAGTGCACCGCCTCGGACTGTCGAACCGCAATGCGGCTCCCGAAGAGGCCGCCGCCCCGGCACCTCAGGCTGCGCCCGAAGCGGCCAGCCCGCCACCGGCCCCCGAGCCTGTGGCAGCCCCTGCCCCCGAGCCGGCGGCCGCTCCGGCGCGCCCGGCGCCGGCGCCTGCCGCCGCCGCACCTGCCGCCCCGCCCGTAGCCCCGGCTCCGGCCCCGGCTGCAGTGGCCCTGCGCAAGACCATCGTGCCCGCAGGCCAACCCCTGCCGCCGCAGCCTGCACTCAATGAGATCTCGCCCGAAGCCCTCGCCTCGGTGCGCGAAGTTGAAAAGCGCGCCCGCCGCCTGACGCTGATGGAGCTGACCGAGCGGACCTGCAAATGGCCGATCGGCGATCCGGCAACGGATGATTTCTGGTTCTGCGGCCTGCCCTCGCAGGCCGGCAAACCCTATTGCGACGCCCATGTCGGCGTGGCCTTCCAGCCCATGAGCGCGCGGCGCGACCGCCGCCGCTGAGCGCAGCGCCCGCTCTCTCCCAAAGCCGCCCCCCCGGGGCGGCTTTTCGCTTTCCGCCCTGCCAAATGAAAAGGGGCCGCCCGACCGGACAGCCCCTGATTTTGGCTTTTACAAAATACTCCCGGGCGGGGTCCGGGGAGGGCAGGCAGCCCTCCCCGGCGCTCTCCGTACGAGCGCCGCTTACCCCAGCATGCGGTCGGCCGAAGCCTCATAAAGCATGCGGGCATAGTCGGTTTTCATCGAGGCATTGGCCAGCGCGCCATTTTCCATCTCTTCCACCGCGCGACCATGCTGCATGACCAGAACCCGCTCACACATGTGATCCACCACCGCCAGATCGTGGCTGACCATCAGGAAGGTCAGCCCCCGCTCAGCACGCAACCGGTTCAAAAGGTTCAGCGTTTCCGCCTGCACGCTCGCATCCAGCGCTGAAGTCGGCTCATCCAAAAGCAGGATCTCCGGCTCCAGCATCAGCGCGCGGGCAATCGCCACGCGCTGGCGCTGACCGCCCGAAAGCTGGTGCGGATAACGGAAACGGAAGCTCTCCGGCAGACCCACATCGCGCAGGGCCTGAACCACCCGGGCATCGGTATTGCCAATGCCGTGGATCGCCAGCGGCTCGCTCAGGGTGCGGTCGATGGTGTGACGCGGATGGATCGAGGCATAGGGGTCCTGGAAGACCATCTGCACCTTGCGGGTAAAGGCTTTACCGCGCGGGGTCAGCAGCGGCTCACCGCCAATCAGGATCTCGCCGCGCGAAATCGGCGCCAGACCACAGATCGCGCGCAGAATGGTGGATTTGCCGGAGCCCGACTCCCCCACCAGACCATAGCTTTCCTTCTCATCCACGCTCAGAGAGACGTCTTTGACAGCCTGGACGATGCGGTCCCCGGCCTCAAAGAAAACCGAGAGGTTCTTAACTTCAATCAGCGCCATGATTACGCCTCCGCCCAGGGTGCAGACCGGTCAAGCGAGGGCAGCGGCCCACGGCCACCACCGATGCGCGGCAGACAGTTCAGCAGCCCCTGGGTATAGGGATGCTTTGCCTCCATGAGCTTCGAAGCCTCAACCTCTTCCACCACACGGCCCTTATACATCACCAACACCCGGTCGCAGAACTGCGAGACCAGACGCAGATCGTGGCTGACAAAGATCAGCCCCATGCCGCGCTCTTTCACCAGATCATCAAGGATCTTCAGAACTTCCGCCTGCACCGTCACATCCAAAGCCGAGGTCGGCTCATCGGCGATCAGCAGATCGGGGTTCGGGATCAGCATCATGGCGATCATGACGCGCTGGCCCATGCCGCCCGAGAGCTCATGCGGCCAGGCTTCCATCACCCGCTCGGGGTCACGGATCTTCACCGCCTCAAGCGCCGCGATGGCTTTCGCCCGCGCCTCTTTGTCGGAGATCTTCTCGCGCAGGCGCAGCCCCTCAGTCAGCTGACGGCCGATCTTCATCACCGGGTTCAGCGAATATTTCGGGTCCTGCATGACCATGGCGATGCGCGGGCCGCGAAGCGCGCGCATCTGCCGCTCTGAGGCCTTCATCAGATCGATGCCGTCGAAAGTCATCTCATCGGCTTCAATCCGGCCCGGCTTGCGCACCAGACGCAGGATGGAGCGGCCGGTCATGGTCTTGCCGGAGCCGGATTCGCCCACAATGCCCAGACGCTCGCGGCCAAGGGTGAAGTTGACGCCGCGCACGGCCTCAACCTTGCCGGCCTCAGTGTCAAAGGTGACCCGGAGGTTTTTAACAGTCAGCAAACTCATTTACCGGCACTCCGCGGATCAAGAACATCCCGCAGACCATCGCCCAGCAGGTTAAAGCCCAGCGAGACCACGAAAATCGCCAGACCCGGCATGGTCGCAACCCACCAGAAATCGGTCAGGAACTTGCGCCCGGACGAAATCATCATGCCCCATTCCGGCAGCGGCGGCTGAACGCCAAGCCCCAGGAAGCCCAGACCGGCCGCGGTCAGAATGACCCCCGCCATATCCAGCGTCACCCGGATCACCACCGAAGACATGCACATCGGCATGACATGGCCCCAGATGACCCGCACCGGACCCGCGCCCTGCAGACGCACGGCAGCGATGTAATCGGCATTGCGCACGGTCAGGGTTTCGGCGCGCGACATCCGCGCATAGGGCGGCCAGGAGGTCAGCGCGATGGCCAGAACCGCATTCTCAATCCCCGGCCCCAGCACGGCGACCAGCGCCAGCGCCAGGATCAGCTTCGGGAAGGCGAGGAAAATATCGGTGATCCGCATCAGCACCTGGTCCACCCAGCCACCGGCATAACCGGCAACGGTGCCGACCAGCAGGCCGAAAAGCGGGGCCGTCACCGCCACCATGGTCACGATATAAAGCGTCACGCGCGAGCCATAGATGATCCGCGACAGGATATCGCGACCAAATTCATCGGTGCCCATCAGATAGCCCGGGGTGCCCGGCGGCAGCAGACGCTGGCTCAGATCCTGGGCGATCGGGTCATGCGGCGCGATCAGCGGCGCAAAGGCCGCCAGCACGATCAGCAGCAGCACAATCAGCGCCCCCGCCATAGCCAGCGGGTTGCGCCGAAAGCGCAGCCAGCCCAGGTAGCTCTGCCCCACACGGGCCTGCACACGGCTTTTCGGCGAAGGGTCGCGCAGCCATTCAGTCAAAGTCGTCATCGCTGCCACCCCTTATTTCGCACGCGGGTCGACGAGGCGGTAAAGCACGTCCGACAGCATATTGATGGCCACAAAGACCAGACCCACCACCACGGTGCCCCCCAGAACGGCAGGCATATCCGCCGAGAAGAGCGCATTGGTGATATACATCCCCAGACCCGGCCAGGAGAAGACGGTCTCGGTCAGAACCGAGCCTTCCAGCAGGTTGGCGTAAGACAGCGCAATCACCGTAATCAGCGGCACCATCACGTTTTTCAACGCATGCACCCAGATCACCCGCCACTCCGGCATGCCTTTGACGCGGGCCGTGGTGATATATTCCTGGCTCAGTTCATTCAGCATGAAAGAGCGCGTCATCCGGCTGATATAGGCCATGGAATAATAGCCCAGCACCGCCGAGGGCAGGATCGCATGTTTCAGCGCATTGGCAAAAACCGCCCATTCACCGGCCAGCGCCGAGTCGATCAGCACAATGCCCGTGACGCGCGCGATGTCAAATTCCAGGATATCGACAAATTCATTGCCAACCCGGCCACCGCCGCCCACCCAGCCAAGGGTGCCGTAGAACAGCAGAAGTCCCATCAGACCCAGCCAGAAAACCGGCGTCGAATAGCCTGCCAGACCAATGATCCGCACGATCTGGTCAATCCAGGTGCCAGGGCGCGTTGCCGCCAGAACACCGGCCGGAATCCCGGTCAGAACGCCGAAAATCGTTGCAATCGTGGCCAGCTCCAGCGTCGCCGGGAAGACATTCATGATGTCCTCAAGCACCGGACGGCGCGTCAGCAGCGAGGTGCCAAGGTCGCCCTGGAAGACATTGACCACATAGATGTAGAACTGCTCCCACATCGGACGATCAAGGCCCAGCGCGGTCCGCGCGGCCTCAATCTGCGCCTGAGACGCACGTTCGCCGACAATCGCCAGCACAGGATCAATCGGGACCACCCGACCGATGATGAAGGTAACAAAAAGCAGACCAAGGAATGTCGCGGCCAGAGCCAGCACGACACTCAGGACCGTTTTCGTGCGCCGCCAGAGTTTGGACGGCGATCGCGGAGCGGGGGTCTCGGTAATCGTCATGATATCCAGATGTTATGCCCCCGGAGTCTTAATCCGGGGGCACGGGTTTGCTTAGTTTTTCTCGGTGTACCAATAGGTCGCCGAATCGATGGTGCCGCCGGTGTGGAAGCCGCTCACATTGGCGCGCAGCGCCGTCTGAGCAATCTCCTGGAACATCGGAACAAAGCCCGAGTCGTCGCGGAATTTGCGCTGCATGTCTTCATACATCGCTTTGCGCGTCTCAGTGTCGCGTTCCACCACGGCCGCATCGACGGCAGCGGTCAGTTCACCCGGATCCCAGGCGTTGCGCCAGGCCAGAACACCGGTCAGTTTTGCCTCATCGGCGTTATCAGGGTTCCAGGCAAAGGTCGAGGCATTGGTATGGGGATCGGGGTAATCCGGGCCCCAGGACTGCAGCGTCAGCTCGTGGTTACGGGCGCGGTAATCGCCCAGAACTTCGGCGCCGGCACCCGGCTTCAGCGTCACTTTGATGCCCGCCTGACCCAGAGTGTTCTGGATTGCCTGCGCCATCTCCATACGCAGCTGGTCGTTGCGCACGGTCATGGTCACTTCAAAACCGTTCGGATAACCCGCAGCCGCCAGCAGCTCTTTGGCTTTCGCCACATCAAGGCTGTAGGGGGTCTCATCCAGCGAGCCGAGATAGCCGGCCGGCAGGAAGCCCTGCTGCACCATCATCTGACCTTTGAGGACGGTGTCGGTGATGCCTTTGTAGTCAACGGCCCAGCGCAGGGCATCCATGACTTCCGGCTTTTTCAGGATCTCGTTTTTCTGGTTGGCGGCGATGTAGTAGATATAGCCTTTCGGGGCCTCTTCCACTTTCACATCCGCCTTGCCCTCAAGACCGGCCACATCGGTGTTCGACAAGCCGCGGGCGATATCGATGTCACCCTTTTCCAGCTGCAGACGCTGGGTCGCGGATTCGGGAATGTGGTTCACGCGCACGCGCTTCAGCTTCGCATCACCACGCCAGTAGCCGTCACGGCGATCCAGCACATAGCTGTCCTGCGGCTTGAACGAGCGCAGCACATAAGCGCCGGTGCCAGCCGAATTGCTCTTCAGCCATTCATTGCCCATGTCGCCGTTGACTTCATTGGCCATGACCGTCTCTTTGTCGACGATCCCGGCCAGACCGGCGGTCAGGCAGTTGTAAAACATCGACGGCGCAAAGGGCTTCGCGAGTGTGATGACGACGGTATCGCCATCTGCCTTGATCATCTCTTCGACGTTCTCAGGCGTGAAGCCGAACTGCGCCAGCACGAAAGCCGGGGTTTTGTTCAGCTTGATCACGCGCTGCAGCGACCAGGCGGCATCTTCCGCCCGCACCGGATTGCCCGAAGCAAAGGTGATGCCTTCCTTCATTTTGAAGGTGAAGGTCAGACCATCTTCCGAAACATCCCAGCTTTCCGCCAGACCCGGGATCAGCTCACCCGGTTTGTTCGGATCCAGCTCAATGAGCGAATCATAGGTGTTGTTGATGATGTTAACGCCCGAGAACTCAAAGGCTTCCGCCGGATCCAGCGAGACGATATCGTCAATCTTATCCGCAATCACCAGGGTGTCAGCCGGGGTGGCCGCCATCAGCGCCGCAGGCGAAGCCCCCAGCGTGAGAGCCGCGGCCAGCGCCAGCCCTGCGGTTCCGAAACGAACATCCAACTTCATATGACTACTCCCTATACGCTCCGCGCCTGGCGCGTTATTCGATCGGCAGACGGGCCGTTTGAGATTTGACCCTCTGATCAGGAAAGCGTGGTCAGAACGCCGAAGTTGTCAAGCAGGCTCACCCGGCAGAATGTCTGCCACCCCAGACATTTAGCACGATTTTGAGGTAAGGCGGAGAAAATGATCCCGGATTTCACCCTGTTTGACGGTCACAATGATCTGCTCTGGCACCTGCACAACCAGAGAGATCTGAAAGGCGCCTCCTTCTTCACCGGGCGCGAAGGCGCGCTTGATGTGGCAAAGTGCCGCACGGGTGGCTTTGGCGGCGGCTTCTTCGCGCTTTTCGTCGCCGGAGACGATCTGCCCGGCGCCGATGTGAAGCTCCCGGTCGATATCGACAAAGCCCGCCGCGTCACCTTTGAAATGGCGGCCATCCTGGTCCGCATGACCCGGGCCGACCCCGCCCGCCTGCGCCTTTGCACCACCGCCGCGCAGATCGAAGAGGCCCGCAAAACCGGCGCCATCGCCGCCGTCATGCACCTCGAAGGCGCCGAGGCCATCGGCCCCGATTTCGCCGAACTTGAGATGCTCCACGCCGCCGGCCTGCGCTCGCTCGGGCCCGTCTGGAGCCGCTCCAACCGCTTCGGCCACGGCGTGCCCTTCGCATATCCCTCCACCGGCGACATCGGCCCCGGCCTCACCCCCGAGGGGCTGCGGCTCATCGCCGAATGCGAACGCCTGCGCATCCTGATCGATCTCAGCCACCTCAATGAGGCCGGCTTTAACGATGTGGCAAAGCTCTCCTCCCGCCCACTCGTCGCTACCCACTCCAATGCCCATGGCCTCTGCCCGCATTCGCGCAACCTGACCGACCGGCAACTCTCGATCATCGCAGAATCAGGCGGCCTTGTGGGGGTGAATTTCGGCACCCGCTTCCTGCGCAAAGATGCGCAGGTGAACCCCGACACCCCGATCACCCTGATCGTCGAGCATCTGAAATATCTCATCGACCGCCTCGGCGAAGGTGGCGTGGCCTTTGGCTCAGACTACGACGGCACCCGCGTGCCCGCCGATCTGCAAACCGCGGCAGACCTGCCCAAACTGATCACCGCCCTGCAGGACGCAGGCTTCGGCGCCTCCCTCATTGAGCGGATCTGCTGGGGCAACTGGATCAGCCTCCTGCGCCGCGTGGTCGGCTGACCCCGCCGCTTTGGCTTTTTAAAAATACTCTGCAGGGGGTCCGGGGGCCGCACAGGCCCCCGGCGCCTGCCCCCCTCACCGCCGCCCGCCAGGGAATCCCCCACCCGGACCCTGCCCTGAAAAACCAAACCGGGGGCGCCGTTCAGGACGCCCCCGGTCAGGGACAGGGCGCGTGAGGGAGCCCGCACCTGTCGTACCCGCCCTGCATGCGGGGATCACAGCTCACTTCGTCAGGATCAGCTTGCCCTGGCGCGTGATGCGGAGCGTGTAAATCTGCCCCTGAAGTTGAATATGCGCGAGATTGCCGCCCGCCGTCAGGCTTTCGGCTGCGTGCACCGGCATCGCGACAGGGGATGCGGGAACGGCGGGGATCATGCGGTCATGCCAGCTCATGGCGAACTCCTGCGGGAGGTTGCGGTCTCTCCGGGGCTGGCCGTCACGGCGTGGCTGGGATGTCTAAATCCTGACTGATTCACCTGGAATTGTCAAATCCCGATTTCACCCCGCCCGCAACTTGTCGGCCGGGGTGCGGAAATCCGCCGCTCAGGGCTTTATCAACTCCCATGTCAGGGTCACCGAGGTGGAAAACTCCATCTCGCCCGCTTCAATCGGGGCCGGGGCCATGGCCGCCTCTGCGGCAGCCATCCGCATCATCGGGCGCGGTGCCGGCTCAGACCCCTCCCGGATCTCCAGCACACGGCCCAGCTTCACGCCCTCCGCCTCTGCCATCATCTCAGCGCGGCGGCGCGCCTCTTTGACGGCTGCGACCCGCGCTTCATCCTGCGCCTTCCCGCTTTCCTGCAGACCAAAGCTCAGCCCGCCAATGTTATTCGCGCCGTCTTTGGTCACCTGATCCAGAATACCGCCCAGTTTTGCCAGATCGCGCACCTGCACGTTCAGCCCGTTGGTGGCGCGGTAACCCTGCAGCACCCGCTCACCGTTTTGCGGATAGCTGTATTCGGGCTGCACCGACAGACCGCTGGTCTGCAGATCACGGTCTTGCAGACCGCTGGCGCGCAAAGCCTCCTGCACGCTGCGCATCTGTGCGCTGTTGTTCTGCATGGCCTCTGCGGCCGTCCCCTCAAGGGTATCCACCCCGATCCGGATGGTGGCCATATCGGGCGCGACTTTCACCCCCGCCTCACCGGTCACGGTAATCACGGGTTTCATCTCCTGTGCAAAAAGCGGCGCTGCCGCCAGTTGTGCCATCATGGCGGCGGCCAGAAGTCCGGTCAGTGTCCTGCGCATCGGTTCACTCCCTTGATGCATTGATGAGAGTATGACGCGGGTGGTTAGCGAAATCCTGGCAGATTTTCTTTTACTTGGCAGAATCCTGCTATACGTAACAGATGACCCCTCACGTCCCAGTGGTAAGCCCGCGCGCACCGGTACATAGTAAGACGCATGAAGCCTTCATTCGCCCTTCTTTTCAGCCAGGACAGCGTCGGTCTTTTGCACCGCCTGCCCGAAGGCTGGACCTCTCTCGGATCTGTCCGTTTCGACGATCCTGATCTCATGGATTCGCTGGGCGCCCTGCGCGGCCAGGCGCAGGATATTGCGCCCGAGGGATTCAGCTCGCTGCTGATCCTTCCCAACAGCGAAGTGCTTTATACCGCGATTGAGGCAGGTGACGCCGACCCTGCTGACCGCACAGCGCGGGTGATTGAGGCGCTTGAGGGCCGCACCCCCTATGCCATCGGCGATCTGGTCTATGACTGGGCTGACAGCAACGGCGTGATCCGCATCGCCGCCGCCGCCCGCGAGACCCTGGCAGAGGCCGAAAGCTTCGCCCGCGATTACCGCTTCAATCCCGCCGCCTTCGCCGCACAGCCGGAGGACGGCTCCTTTGAAGGCCTCGCCTGGTTTGGCCTGAGCGAAGAAGGCGCGGCCCTGCCCGAAGCGGATCGCCCCGCGCGCGAATCCGGCCCGCTGGTGATCTTGACCGCCGCCGCGCTTTTTGCGGCCCTGCCGGATGCTGAAGCGGCAACCGAGGCTGAGGCTTTCGCCGAACCGGAACCGGTTCACGACGCCCCTGCCCCGCTCGTTGAAGAGACCGCGCCTGAGCCTGAAGCGGCCTCAGACATCGACACCACCGAAGCATCTCCGCTCGCGGATCCGCTGCCCGCAGCCGAACCAGAGCCCGAGCCCGAGCCCGAGGCTCTGCCCGAAGACCTGGCACTGCCAGCGCCTGAGCAGGCAGTCGAACCTGAGCCTGAACCCGCGCCTGTCTGGCAGGCCGGACCCTCGGTTGAACGTGCATTCGCAACGGAGCCGGAGCCCGAGGCAGAGCCGCTCTGGCACTCCGCCTCGCTGTCGGATGAGCTGGCCTCTGACGCAGAGTTTGAAACCGACGGAGAGCCGGAGGGCGAGGCCGAACTCCCCGCCGCCGCGCATATCCTTGAGGACCAGCAGACCGCTGCGCCGCTTTATGAGCAGTCGGACTGGGCGCCCGCGCCCAGCGATGTCTCGCCCGCCGCGCGACTGCTGGCCGAACTTGCCACCCGCCCGCAAACCGCAGGCCCCGCCCCGGCCACCCTGGCCGAGCGTCTGGCCGCAGCCGCTGCGGCCGAGGCCCCCGAGGCGGAGCCCGCGCCCCCCGAAGAGCGCCCTCTGCCTTCTGCCACAGAAGATCTCAGCATCTCAGAGGCGATCGCTGCCGAAAGTGATCCCGCAGAGCTGACCGAATCCTGGCCCGGGGATGCAGAAGACATTCTGGCGGCCACGAAAGATTCACTCGCCGCCTCGCTCAATCCGGCACCGATTGTGGCCCCGCGCGCGCCACGGCCCGGCCCGAAGGTCGCCGCCGTCCCGGCGGCACCCGACCGGCTGCGCAAAGCCATGGATCAGGGCGCGCCGCGCCGCCGCGCCGAAAAGACCCCTGCCCCCCGCCCGGCCACTGCCGCCACGCCGCCGCAACTGCCCGCTCCGTCTGCGCGCGTGAAGGTCAGGCCCGCGGCGACGGAAGCCGAAGCCATGACCGTCTATGGCCGCCGCCGGGATGTGGGCGGCAAGCCGCGCTACCTCGGTCTTGCGATGACCGGTGCGCTGCTGGCGCTGCTGCTGGCGGTGGCGATCTGGGCCGCGATCTTCCTCGAAAGCCCCGCGGATCAGGGTGCAGCCGACCAGACCGAGGAGATCCTTCTCGCGCAGGAAGGCGATTTTCTGACCGAAACGGATCTGCTGCCCGCAGAAACCGCGGAAGCCGTCCCCGCGCCCGCCGCAGAGCGTCCCGCCCCGCTGCTGGCAGAAGCGCTTCCCGAAGCGGCTGACGCGGAAGAACTGGCCGATGCCCCGCTCGCCGCCGCCCTGCCCGAAGCGGCGTCGGAAAGCACCGCCGGTCTCACCGTAGATGAGCTGACCCTGCCCGGCACCGAGGCCCCGGTTGCCAGCCTGACCGCACCGCAGCCGGTGCAAAGCGCCTCGGTCTCGAGCGCAGGTCAGGATCCGGCCCCGGCCCCCGTTGGTGCGCTGCCCGCGGTGGGTGCGCTGTATCAGTTCGACGCTGAGGGGCGGATTATTCCGACTGCGGAAGGGGTTATCACGCCGGACGGTATTTTGCTGGTCGCCGCGCGCCCCGCCAAAGTGCCCCCGGCCCGCCCGGCTTTCGCAACGCCTGAGCCGGCGGCGGCCGCGGCAGTCCCTGCCCAGGCGGCAGAGGGCACCCCGACAGAGGAAACAACGGCGGAAGTCTCCGGCAGCTTTGAACCCGATAACCGCCTGACCCGGTTTCGCCCGAAGCTGCGCCCGGAAACCGCGCCCGCTTCTGAGCAGGGCGCGGTTGCGGCAGAGCCTGAGATCACCACCGCCGAAGCACTGGTCCCCGGCGCGCCGACCCGTCGCCCCGCCGCCCGCAATGCAGCCGCTGAGAGCGCCGCACTGCGCCTGAATGATGCGGAAAAAGCGCAGTCCCTGGCGGAGGCCGCCGCCGCTGCGGCCAGCGCGGCTTCGCTGGTCTCCGCCGAGAGTGCCCTCTCGGCGACGCGCCGCCCGCCCGCGCGTCCCGGCGCTCTCGCGGCGGCCGTGACGCCCGTTGCGGCCATCGCCGTCCCGCCGCAGACGCGCCAGGCCGCTGCTGCTCCGGCACCGCGCCGCAATGCCGCGCCGCCGAATGCCCATGACAACAGCATGGACGACGACGGCGAGCCGGAGACCGCCCGCGCGGCGCCCGGCATTCCGACCCAGGCCTCCGTCGCGCGTCAGGCCACGCTGACGCGGGCCATCAATCTGGCACAGGTCAATCTGATCGGCGTCTTTGGCACCACCTCGCAGCGCTATGCCCTGGTGCGCGAGGGCGGTGGCCGGGTGGTCCGGATTAAGGTGGGTGACCGGGTGGACGGCGGCCGCGTGACCGCAATCGGTGCCGCTACGCTCAGCTATCAAAAAGGCGGCTCCGTCCGTCAGCTGGCGCTGCCGCGCGGCTGAAGTGCGACCACATTTGCCCCCCCCACTCCCGGGGCGCTGACCTGTGGCAGGGCCAGGGGCTCAGCCGAAATATCCGACCCTTTCCGCGACATTTGACCTGACAACAGCAGGACAGGCATCCGCCACGGGCAAATGACTCTTGCCGAAGGCTGCGTCCTGGTCCTGACACCGCAGGCGCTGTGCAAGCCCCGGACCCATGGGATATGCCCTCAGCCCGGGCCGGTATTTGCCGAACCGGGCTGAGGTGCAGGACGGATCAATGGCTGTGACCGCAGCCGCCGTGGTGGTGGTCAGAATCGTGATCTGAGCCGCAGCCACAGCCGTCACCGCAGTCCGCAATCGGCGTGCGCGGGCCGGGCTCGTGAAGGGCGTGACCGACGCGCGCCAGAAACCCATCGATCTGAAGGGCCAGGTCTTCCGGGCGATCCAGCGCGGCCAGATGCCCGGCCCCGCGCAGCAGCACGAAATCCGCGCCGGCCATCAGATCGGCGGTCTCGCGCAGCATGTCCGGCGGGGTCGCGCCGTCATTGGCACCCGCCAGAACCAGCGCCGGAAGCGTCAGCCGCGCGGTGGTGGCGTAGAAATCCGTCCCCGCAATGGCACCACAGGCCGCAAGATAGCTCTCCGGGCGCATCGACAGCAGCATCTCCCGCGCCGCGCCCGCGGGCTTTGATTTTTGCGCAAACCTCGGAAACCAGCGCGCCAGCTCAGCCTCTGCCACGGCCTCCATGCCGTCAGCGCGGGTTATCCCGGCCCGCGCCGCCCAGGTCTCGGCGGTGCCGATCTTGGTGGCGGTGCCACTAAGCACCAGCCCGCGCACCAGATCCAGCCGCTTCACCGCCAGCCCCTGGGCCAGCATCCCCCCCAGCGAATGGCCGATGAAGATGCAGTCGCGCAGCCCCAGGTGATCCAGAAGCCGCTCAGCATCGCGCACGAAGGCCCCCATCGACCAGGGCGCAGGGGGTGCCCCGGAAAGGCCATGGCCGCGCAGATCATAGCGGATCAAGCGAAATCCCGCCGGGAGTGCGGCGATCACCTCGTCCCACAGCTCAAGGCGCGTGCCGAGGCCATGGGCGAAGACCACCGGCGCGCCGCCGGGGTCGCCGTCTTCGCGCCAGTGCAGACGATGGTCGGGAAGGTCAAGAAAGGGCATCAGCTCTCCGGCAGTTGCAGCGCGCGCAGGAAGATCTCAGGATCGACATTGCCGCCCGAGGCGATGCAGATCACTGCCTCGCCCGCGATCTCTGCACCATGAAACAAAGCCGCCGCAAGGCCCACGGCCCCGCCCGGCTCGATGATGATTTTCAGCCGCTGAAAGGCCAGCGCCATCGCACGCAGCACGTCCTCTTCGGTCACGACAAGGCCCGGACCGGACAGCCGCTGCTGCACCGGAAAGGTGATCTGCCCCGGCATCGGCGTCACGATGGCATCGCAGAGCGACGTCGCCATGGTCGCATTCGACAGCCGCTCTCCGGCCCGCAGCGAGCGGGCGGTATCGTCGTAATTCTGCGGCTCGCAGGGGCGCACGCGCAGACCAGGGGCCACGGCTTCCAGCGCCAGGGCCACACCGGCGCTGAGGCCGCCTCCCCCGCAGGGGATCAGCACGTCGGCGCGGGTGACGCCCGCTTCTGCCGCCTGTTCGGCGATCTCAAGGCCCGACGTGCCCTGACCTGCGATCACCATCGGCTCATCGTAGGGCCGGATCAGCGTCAGCCCGCGCCGGGTGGCAATCTCCTGACCGATGGCGTCACGGTCCTCTCCGGCGCGGTCGTAAAGCACCACTTCAGCGCCATAGGCGCGGGTATTGGCGATCTTCAGCGCGGGGGCATCTTTGGGCATGACGATCACGGCAGAGGTGCCATGAAGCTTCGCCGCCAGCGCCACACCCTGGGCATGGTTGCCGCTGGAATAGGCGATCACGCCGCGGGCGCGCACCTCAGGTGACAGCGCCGAGAGCGCCGACCAGGCGCCCCGGAACTTAAACGAGCCGGTATGTTGCAGGCATTCCGCCTTCACCAGCACGCGCCGCCCCGCGATCTCATCGAGGAAAGGCGAGGACAGCAGCGGCGTGCGGCGCAGATGGCCCCGGCCCCGCTCTGCAGCGGCGCGGATTTGCGTGATATCGGTCATGAAGCTCTCCCGGCTGGCGTTGCGCGAAGCTACACCTGAGCCAGCATGAATGACCAGAGGCCCTGCCCTGCGGCAAAGACTATGCCGCCTGCCCCGCTCTCCCGGAGGCAGCGGGCGCTGGCCTTGCAAATGGTCGGTCGGGGCTCTCACGATGAGAGCCTGACCCGATCGGACCTCGGTCAACCAGCTGATCCGACGCCACAAAAAGGCGTGAGAATCGCAGGCAGACGCCTGAGGAGGATGGCGTCAGGCGCTGATCAGGGCGCGGGCGGCTTCGCGGGCGGCATCGGTGATCTGATCGCCCGAAATCATCCGCGCCACTTCATCAACGCGGTCCGAGGGGTCCAGGGCCGTGATGGTTGAGAGCGTCCTCTCATCAATCACGCGCTTTTCCACCCGCCAGTGATGCGCGCCAAGGGCAGCCACCTGCGGGCTGTGGGTGACGACCAGAACCTGGGCTTCCTCGGCCAGACGGCGCAGACGACGGCCCACGGCATCGGCGGTGGCCCCGCCCACACCGCGGTCGATCTCATCAAAGATCATCGTCAGGCCCGAGGTGCCTTCCGTCAGACAGACCTTCAGCGCCAGCAAAAAGCGCGACAACTCACCGCCCGAGGCGATGCGGTTGAGCGGACCTGAGGGCGCGCCAGGGTTGGTCGCCACGGTAAAGGCCACCGCATCCGCGCCGTCCTGGCCGGGGGTATCGGGGCGCACTTCGGTGCGAAAGACCGCGCGTTCCATCTTCAGGGGGGCCAGTTCAGATGCCATGGCCTGATCGAGGCGAACTGCGGCTTCTGTCCGCAGCGCGGTCAGCTGTGCGCAAAGCGCCAGATGCGCGGCGCGGGCTGTGCTTTCGGCCTTCTCCAGCGCGGCCATATCGCGGTCCGCGCCGTCCAGCGCCTCAAGGCGGCGGCGCAGATCCTGGGCCAGCAGCCCCAGATCATCCGCCGTCACAGAATGTTTGCGGGCCATGGCGCGGATCGCAAAGAGCCGCTCTTCGACGCGGTCCAGCTCCGACGGGTCGGCGTCAAGCGCGTCGAGCGCGTGATCGATTCCGGCCTGGGCATCCGAGAGTTCCGCCATGGCGCGGGTCAGCGCAGCAAGCGGCGCGTCCAGACGGCCCTCAAAGACCGTGGCGCCGCGCTCGGCCGCGCCCTCCAGCCAGCGCTGCGCATCGCGCAGCACGCCTTCTGCGCCCTGGGGCGAGAGTGCCTGAACGGCCCGCGCCATATCTTCGCGGACCTTTTCCGCCTGCTGCAGGGCGCGGCGGCGCACATCAAGAAGCGCATCCTCACCCGGTTCGGGGGCAAGCTTGTCCAGCTCGCCCACCGCGTGGCGCAGGAAATCTTCTTCGGCTTTCAGCTGTTGCAGACGACTTTCGGCCGTCTCGCGGTCCCGCCGCGCGCGGCTGAGCGCGCTAAAGGCCGCGCGCACCTCCGCGAGCAGCGGCGCAGAGCCCGCAAATTCGTCCAGAAGCGCGCGGTGACCTTTGGGATCCAGCAGGCCGCGGTCATCATGCTGGCCGTGCAGCTCCACCAGATGCTCAGAGAGGTTGCGCAGCAGCTCTGCGCCCACGCGGCGGTCATTGGCCCAGGCCTGACGACGGCCCTCAGGGGTGACGGTGCGGCGCAGAATCAGCGTCTCTTCCGCCTCAATCCCGGCCTCGCGCAGCACGGCTTCGGCACCATGGCCCGCGGGGAGATCAAATTCGGCGATCACCTCGCCCAGATCCGCGCCCTGGCGCACCAGATCCGCGCGGCCCCGCCAGCCCAGCACAAAACCCAGACAATCAAGCAGGATCGATTTCCCTGCCCCCGTCTCACCGGTCAGCACATTAAGCCCGGGACGGAGATCAAGCTCCAGCCGGTCAATCAGCAGCATATCGCGAATGGTCAGACTGCGCAGCATCGGGTTCTTCCGGGGTCGTCGTCGTCAGCAGGTCGAGGCGGCAGTCGGAAAATGGCTCAGAGCCATTTCCCTTGAATCGTGCGGCGATAAACGGTCTGCAGCCAGCCCTGCCCTTCAGAAACCGGAGCAAGACCACGTCCGGTCAGCAGGCGGTAACTGTCGTCATAGAAGGGCGAGCCGCGGAAGTTGTGGCCCAGAATAGCCCCCGCCGTCTGCGCTTCACCGGTCAGACCAAGCGCCAGATAGCTTTCGACCAGACGGTGGAGGGCTTCAGGCGTGTGGCTGGTGGTCTGGAACTGCTCGACCACCACGCGGAAGCGGTTGATGGCGGCGGTATAATGACCACGGCGCAGGTAATAGCGCCCGATTTCCATCTCTTTGGCGGCCAGATGATCGAAGGCGAGATCGAATTTCATCGTCGCCGAGCGGGCATATTCGCTGGTCGGATAATCCTCGATGACCACCCGCAGGGCCTGAAGCGCCTGGAAGGTCAGCCCCTGGTCTTTGCCGATCTCATCGATCTGGTCGTAATAAGAGATCGCCAGCAGATACTGCGCCCAGGCGGCATCTTCCTCGCCCGGATACTGGTCGAGGTAGCGCTGCGCCGCACCGCGGGCATCTTCGTATTTCTTTTGCTGATGGAAGGCATAGGCCTGCATCACCAGGGCGCGTTTGGACCATTCAGAATAGGGGTAAAGCCGTTCCACTTCGGCAAAATACTTGCCGCCGTCGCCCTTGCGGGGATCACGCTCCATCGCGCGTTCGCCCAGAGCGAAGATTTCACCAGCCTGCATCGCTTCGAGATTAAGTGACTCGTCGCTTTTAGATGCACAGCCCGCAGCCAGCCCGATCGCCAGCACTGCCGCCACATATCTGGCGCCTTTGGCCCAACCCGTCATTGTTCCGTCTGCTCCTGCGGCCTGAACGTCCGGTCAGCCCGGGGCGGTTCCTCCCCGGCCTTCCGCTGCCTCTGTCTGACACCTAGCACAGAAAAATACAGTGCGCAAAACGCCTTTCACGCTTCAGGCGTGTTCAGGCAGGCATCCCTTCGGTCCGGATAGGCAGATCCGCCACAGTCACGCCCGCCCCCGGCAGTTTGCGACCCGAACGCGCGGTGACTTCCGTCCAGATCCAGGCACCGGGGGTGGCGAAAAGCTGCCGAAGCAGGCGGTTGGTCATCGCGTGACCGGCACGGATGCCGGTGTAGCGCCCCAGAATCGGGCCGCCCGCCAGTGCGAGATCGCCCAGAGCGTCGAGCATCTTGTGACGCACCGGCTCATCTTCATAGCGCAGACCACCGGGGCTGAGCACGCGGTCGCCGTCCACCACGACCGCATTCTCCAGCGTGCCGCCCAGGGCCAGGCCATGGGTCTGCATGAAGTCCACATCGGCCTGACGGCAGAAGGTGCGGCTGTCGGAAAGCTCGCGCACAAAGGTGCCATTGGTCAGATTGAGCTGTTTTTCCTGATGGCCGATGGCGGCATCCGCAAAATCAATCTCGAAATTCATTTCCATCGAATCGGCGGGCTCAAGGCGGGCAATCGCCTCGCCGTCGCGCACTTCCACCGCTTTCAGGACCTTCAGCACCCGCACCGGCACCTGCGAGCGGGTCAGGCCCACGCGCAGAAACTCACGCACGAAGGGCGCGGAGGAGCCGTCAAGGATCGGAACTTCCGGGCCTGAGACTTCGATACGGGCATTGTGCACGCCACAGCCGGCCAGCGCCGCCATGATATGCTCAACGGTCGAAAGGGTTGCGCCCGATGCGTTCGACAGCAGCGTGCAGAGCTTCGACGGGACAACCTGGTCCCATTTCGCCAGCAGACGACGCTCTGCCTCAGGCAGATCGGTGCGGAAGAAGACAATGCCATAGTTCGCCGGTGCCGGATGCACGGTCATGCGAACAGGAGCCCCCGAGTGGAGGCCAACACCGTCAAACACAACTGATGTTCCGAGAGTGCTTTGCACGTTCAACTCCGTCTGCTCATTTTCGCTTACGCGATGTGGGACATCCCACGGGCAACCCCTGCCAAAATCGTCACTGCGGTCTGCGCCGCGTTACGGGTTATTAGCTATGCGACTGCAGCATGAACGGCAACTCACACATTCCTTCCGTCTGTAACGGGGATGAAACAATTGAAACAAACAGGTTAAGTGGCTGATAAATATAAAAAAGCCGGGGTTTCCCCCGGCTCTCTATCACGCAGTGTTACAGCGCTTAATTGGCCTGGCGACGCAGGAAGGCCGGGATCTCGATACGATCGTTGTCGTGATCCTGCTCATCCTCATAGGTACCATGCACCGGAGCCTGCGGCTGAACCCGCATTTGCGGCTGCGGGGCCGGGGCGGGCGGCGCGGGCGCCGGGGCCGGTTCCGGCGCGTGACCTGCCATACGACCGATCAGCGAGCCCAGACCAAAGCGCGAGCGCACGGGCTCTTCCTGACGGGGCGCGGGGGCTGCGGGCTGCGGCGCGGGCGCACGGTGCTGCATGGTCTGCGACGGGGTGCGCGACACGGCATCGCGCAGACGGGCCAGGGCTTCCGGCGAAGGGGTCCCGGCGGGCGAGCGGCGCGGCGCCATGAACTCACCGGCGTCCCCCTCGATGGCCGAAGGGGCCTGACGGTGCATCGGCTGCTGAACCGGCTGCTGCAGGGGCGCCGGGGCGCGGGTCTGCGGCTGGTAAGCGGGCGGCGGCAGTTCCGGCTCGGCGGCAGGCTGGTGATGCTGCGCCGGGGCCTCATAGGCCTGACGCTCATAGCTGTCCTGCGGCTGATGCGACGGAGCGGCCGGCTGCTGCCAGGACTGCTGCGGCGCGGGCTGCTGCACCGGGGCGGCGGGCTGATGATGCTGCGCGGCGGGCTGATAGCCCGGCTGGAAAGCTGCGCGCTGCTGCGGCGCCGGGGCGGGCTGGTGCTGCATCGGGGCCGGGGCGGCCTGCTGCGGTGCCGGAGCGGCAGCGGCGGCATGACGGGCAGCTGCTTCGACCTGACGGGCGGCAGCATCAATCCCGGTTGCAACAACCGAGACGCGGATGCGGCCTTCCATCGACGGATCCATGGTGGAGCCGACGATGATATTGGCGTCCGGATCCACTTTCTCGCGGATCAGGCCAGCGGCCTCATCCAGCTCAAAGAGGGTCAGATCATAGCCGCCGGTGATATTGATCAGCACACCCTTGGCGCCGTTCAGCGAAATCTCATCAAGGAGCGGGTTGGCGATCGCCTTCTCAGCCGCCTCGATGGCGCGGTTCTGGCCCTCGGCCTCACCGGCACCCATCATGGCTTTGCCCATCTCATCCATCACCGAGCGGACGTCGGCGAAGTCGAGGTTGATCAGGCCCGGGCGGACCATCAGATCGGTCACCCCTTTGACGCCCTGATAGAGCACGTCATCGGCCATGGCGAAGGCTTCGGTGAAGGTGGTCTTTTCATTCGCCAGACGGAAGAGGTTCTGGTTCGGAATGATGATCAGCGTGTCGACGACCTTTTGCAGCGCTTCCACGCCGTCATCGGCCTGGCGCATCCGCTTGGCGCCTTCAAAGGCGAAGGGCTTGGTCACGACGCCAACGGTCAGAACACCCAGCTCCCGCGCGGCCTGCGCGATGATCGGGGCCGCACCGGTGCCGGTGCCGCCGCCCATACCGGCGGTGATGAAGCACATGTGTACGCCAGCGAGGTGATCGACGATCTGCTCAATCGATTCCTCAGCGGCGGCTGCACCGATCTGCGGCTTGGCCCCTGCGCCCAGGCCCTCGGTGACCCTTGCGCCCAGCTGCACCCGGTGCGAGGCGCGGCTTTGCGCCAGCGCCTGAGCATCGGTGTTCGCAACCACGAACTCCACGCCCTCCAGCTGCTGCTCGATCATATTGTTGACCGCATTCCCACCAGCGCCGCCAACGCCGAATACCGTGATCCGGGGTTTCAGTTCGGCCCCGTCGTCCGCCATGAGAAGATTCAACGCCATACTCGCCGCCTGCCTTATTGACTGTGCCGCCACCAACCCCGTGACCGAGGCCTTTTATCTCTCTCGATTCTACCCGCAGCCGACCGGAACGTCACCTGGAAAACCGACTTCCAGTCCAAATATTGACGCATTTCCACAACCGGAAGCGGGATTTCGCTCAATTCCCCGCATCTGGTGGTCACCAGTTATCGCGGAACCAGCGAAGCGCCCGGCGCAGCGAACGGGCGGGGTAACGGTCCGAGGGGATCTCGAAGTCCCACCACTCGTCCTGCGGATGCGCTGCAAAGAGACAAAGCCCAACGGCGCTTGCAAAACCCGCGCCTGCCGCGCCCTGGGGCAGCCCCTGAACCCGCAGCGGGCGACCCAGCCGCACCCGCTGGCCAAGGATCCGCGCGGCCAGCATATCGACGCCCGGAATAAGCGATCCGCCGCCGGTCAGCACGATCTGCTGCGAGGGCAGATGCTCAAACCCCGCCGCATCCAGATGCTGCCGGGCGTCCTCAAGGATTTCTTCAACCCTGGGGCGCATGATGCCAATGAGCTCGGTGCGCGAGACTTTGCGGCTGTCCTTCTCCCAGTCGCCGGTATCGGCGGTCAGCGGGATCATATCGCGGTCATCCATCCCGGTGGCATGAACGCCGCCGTGGAAGGTCTTGATCCGCTCGGCCAGCGGCAGCGGGATCTGCAGCCCCATGGCGATGTCGCGGGTCACCAGATCGCCGCCCATCCGCACGGTATCGGCATAGATCATATGCTTGCGCATGAAGATCGAAATGCCGGTGGCCCCTGCCCCCATATCGATACAGGCCGAGCCGAGTTCCTGCTCATCCTCCACCAGCGCGGAAAGCCCCGCGACATAGGCCGAAGAGGCGATCCCCGCGACCTCCAGATCGCAGCGCTTCAGGCAATGCAAAAGGCACTCCACCGCCGAGCGGTTCACCGTCAGCAGATGCATATCCACCGAGAGGTGATGCCCGATCTGCCCGCGCGGATCCGACAGCCCCGAGCGGTTGTCGAGCGCGAAATTCACCGGCTGCGCATGCAGCACCTCGCGCCCCTCACCGATGTCGGGGATATCACAGGCGGCCAGCACCCGGGCAATGTCCTGCTCGGTGACCACATTGTCGGTCAGCGGGATCTCCCCCGCCAGGCCATAGCTGCGCGGGCTGGCCCCGGCCATACAGGCGATGACGTGATCGACCCGCTGCCCGGCGGCCTTCTGCGCCGATTGCACCACGGTGCGGATCGCGCGCTCAGCCTCCTGCAGGCCCTCCACCTCGCCAAAGCGGATGCCGCGCGAGCGGGTGGTGGCGGCGCCAATCACCCGAAACTGCGACTGCCCGGCCAGGGGGCCGACCCCATCCTCCGCGCGGTTGCGGTCGGGGCCGTCAAAGCGCAGCACCATGCAGGCAATTTTTGAACTGCCCACATCGAGGACCGCGACAACGCCGCGCTGCATGGCCGCTTTGCGCATCTGCCGCATGGCACGCTGCGAGTGATAGAGGTCTGTCACGTCTCTTATCCTCCGGTCTGAGCAAGTCGGATTTTACGTAAACTTTCAGCACCTTCCGGCGAAATCCGGATGGTCAGACGACGGTCCGAGCGCAGATCGGCCGCCAGAACATCGCGGCTGAAAAGCCCCGTGGCCTGGTCCTGTGCCAGAATGCGCTCCAGCGCGCGAACCGGGTTCGCTTCGGGCAGCAGGATGCGCTGATCGCGGTCCAGCACCACATCCCAGCGGCGCTCTCCCATCCGCACAAGGCCGCGCAGACGCTCTGTCAGCGGCTTTGCGGCTGAGATCAGCTCAAGCGCGTCAGCAACATGCTGATCGGCCCCCTCGCCCGCGATCAGCGGCAGATCCCCGCGCAGCGAGCGCGCGCCGATCTGCGCCACGCGGTGGCCGCCCTCATCAATCAGCCAAAGCCCGTCGGGCGCACGCCAGACGAGGGCCGGAACCCGCTCGGTCACCGAGACCTGCAGCACGCCGCCCGGCAGGATCCGCATCTCAGCGCGGCGCACGGCGTCAAAACTTTCCACGCGTTTGCGCGCGCCTTCGAGATCAATCCGGAAGGACGACTGCGGCAGCGGCAGCGCCAGACCCACGCGGATCGCCTCAGCCAGAACCGGAGAGGCGCCCTCGATGGAGACCAGATTCACCATGAATTCAGGACGTTCCTGAAACTGATCGCGCAGGCTTTCATAGCTGGAGACCAGGATCGCCCGGCGGCTCTCAGAGGCCAGCCAGCCGCCCGCGATCAGCGCCGTCACCGCGATCGGCAGGCCCACGCGCACCAGGGTGCGAAACCCCGGCGTCAGCCAGAGACGCGACCAGCGGTAAGCCCAGCGGGAGGGGGCCGGATCACGCCGGCCCGGAGAGGGAGACTTCGGTGCACCGCTCAGCGGTCGCATGAAGCATCCTCCACCAGCCATTTACAAAGATCCGGGAAAGAGATCCCGCAATGCGCCGCCTGTTCGGGCGCAAGCGAAGTGGGCGTCATCCCCGGCTGGGTATTGGTCTCCAGCAGGATCAGCCCCTCAGGGCCCCTGCTTTCATCCCAGCGAAAATCGGTGCGCGACAGCCCCCGGCAGCCAAGCGCCTGATGCGCGCGCAGGGCGTAGTCCATGATGACTGCGCTGATCTCCGCCGGAAGATCCGCCGGGATCACATGGCGCGAGCCGCCGACCGAGTATTTCGCGGTATAATCATACCAGCCCTCGGTGAGGATATCGGTCACCGCAAGGGCCCGGTCACCCAGCACCGCGCAGGTCAGCTCCCGCCCCGGCGCAAAGGCCTCCACCATGACCCGCGCCGGCATCTCATCAGAGAGTTGCGGCGGCTGGTTGGAGCCTTCATTGACGATATAAACGCCAACCGATGAGCCCTCATTGAAGGGCTTCACCACATAGGGCGGCGCCATCACATGGCGCGCGCGCACCTCATCGCGGTCGGCGACAAGGCTTGGCACCACGGGCAGGCCCGCCGCGCGGTAAACCTGCTTGGAGCGCTCTTTGTCCATGGCCATGGCCGAGGCGAGAACGCCGGAATGGGTATAGGGAATGCGCAGCCATTCGAGCAGGCCCTGAACGGTGCCATCCTCGCCAAAGCGGCCATGGAGCGCATTGAAAACCACATCGGGTTTCAGGTCCTGCAGACGCGCTGCCAGATCGCGGCCGGCATCGACCTCGACAACCTCAAATCCCGCCGCACACAGAGCGGTGGCGCATTCGCGCCCACTGGACAGAGACACTTCCCGCTCTGCGGAAAATCCCCCCATCAGAACTGCCACTCTGGCGGCTGCTCTGTCCGAACTGCCCGCCATTTACTCACTGCCTCATAGCCTTACGGCTTGTTATTGCCGGGGAAATTCCCGGGTCTTCCATGCGGGACTTTGCGTCCCGCAGTCTCACTCAAAGTCCGGAGTGTTCGGCGGGATCAGATCCCCTGATCTGCGGCAGGCTCTCCCACGCGCATGATTTCCCACTCTAGCCATATTCCGGCCGTATCGAAAACCCTTTTTCGCACCTGCTCTCCCAGGGCCTCCAGCTCGGCTGCGGTGGCGCCTCCGGTATTGGTCAGGAAGTTCGCGTGTTTCTCAGACATCTGCGCCGCGCCAAGGCCTGCGCCCTTCATGCCCGCGTCCTGAATGAGCTTCCAGGCCTTCAGCTCATGGCTGTCATCCGCCCTGCCGGTGCTGGAGAAACCCGCCGGATTGCGGAAGGTCGAGCCTGCGGTGCGGTCCTTCACCGGCTGGGTGGCATCGCGTTTGGCCAGCTGATCGGCCATACGGGCCGCAAGCTCTGCCGGATCCCCGGCCTGCGTGCGGAAAACCGCCGAGAGGATCACCGCGCCTTCGGGCAGGTCCGACTGGCGGTAGCGCAGGTTCAGATCCGCCGCCGCCAGGGTGACAATCTCACCCGAGCGCAGCGCGACCCGCAGCTCCACCAGATGATCCGCAACATAGGTGCCATAGCAGCCCGCGTTCATCCGCACCGCCCCGCCGATCGAGCCGGGGATGGTGCGCAGAAAGGTCAGATCGCGCCCGGCCGCCGCCGCCGCCTGGGCCACCCGCGCATCCAGCGCCGCCGCCCCCGCCGTGACCAGATCGCCCTCAACCGAGACATCCATAAAGGCGCGGCCCAGCTTGATGACCACGGCCCGCAAGCCGCCATCGCGCACGATCAGATTGGAGCCCGCCCCCAGCGGGAAGACCGGCACTTCGGCGGGCAGCGCGGCCAGAAACTGCGCCAGATCCGCCTCATCCGCGGGCAGCACCACCGCATCCGCAGGGCCGCCGACGCGCAGCCAGGTCAGATCGCCGAGCGCCTTGCCCGCCATCACAGAGCCGCGCAGGGCGGGAAGTCCGGTCATCACTCACTCCTGACCCGCTCCGAAATCTCCGGAGCGGTTCTTATTCTTCACCAGGACAGACCTAATCCCGGCCTGCCCCGGCAGCAAGCCTCAGCGCCCCTGAAAGACGGCTTTGCGCTTTTCAAGAAAGGCCGCGACCCCTTCGGCGAAGTCCTGGCTGGCGCCGCAGCGCCCCTGGATCCCGGCCTCAAGCGCCAGCTGCGCCTCAAGATCATTGCCCTGAGAAGCGCGCAGAGCCTGTTTGATGCCCGAAAACGCCAGCCCCGGCCCGGTGGCCAGATGCTGCCCGCGCGCCTGCCAGCGGGCGGCAAAGTCCGCATCCGGCACCGCTTCCCAGATCAGCCCCATGGCGACGGCCTCGCGCGCCTTTACCGGCTCTGCGAAAAGCGCCATGCCCATGGCGCGGGCAAAACCCACCTGACGCGGCAGCGTATAGGTGCCGCCCGCATCCGGGATCAGACCGATTTTGGAGAAGGCCTGCAGAAAAACCGCGCTCTCGGTGGCGATCACCACATCACAGGCCAGCGCAAGGCTGGCCCCGGCCCCGGCGGCCACGCCGTTGACGGCCGCGATCACCGGCAGCGGGCAGTCGGAAATCGCTTTCAGGACAGGGTCATATTCTTCGCGCAGCAAAGGCCCGAGATCCGCACCCGCAAGAGAGCCCCCCAGATCGGCCAGATCCTGGCCCGCGCAAAAGCCGCGCCCGGCACCGGTCAGCACAATGGCGCGGGCCTCTTTTTCGGCCCGCGCGAAGGCCGCGACCAGCTGGCGGCGCATCACGCCGGTCAGCGCGTTCATCACGGCCGGACGGTTCAGCGTCAGGACCGCAAGGCCCCCGCTTTGCTCGTAAAGAACTTCCTCTGACATCTCGTCCCTCCCTGACTGACTGGCTTTTTAGCGCATATCAGCCCCTGAAAGGCGAGATGAACCCTGCGTCAGGACAGCTTGTCCTCGGCCATGATCTTTGCCAGACGGTCCTCTTCTTCCGTGCTCAGGGCCTCCTGGCCGGGGGCTTTGGGCCTCTCGCGACGCCCGCGCAGATAAACCAGCGCACCGCCAAGCGCGATGACGAACATCACCGGCCCCGCCGCCCAGAGAATCGCATTGGCCCCGCCCGGAAGCGGACGCAGCAGCACATATTCGCCAAAGCGCTCGACGATGAAGTCGATCACTTCGCCGTCCGAATCGCCCGCCACCAGGCGCTCACGCACCAGAAGGCGCAGATCGCGGGCAAGGTCTGAGGTCGATTCGTCGATGCTTTCATTGCGGCAGACAAGGCAGCGCAGATCCTTGGAGATCTCGCGCGCGCGCTTTTCCATCAGCGGGTCTTTCAGCACCTCATCGGGCTGCACCGCAAAGACCGGCAGAGGGGCCGCCAGAGGCAGCCCCAGCGCGAGAATCAGCGCAAGGGGGCGAAGCGCGCGGATCATTCTGCCGCCACGGGTTTCGCCGCCTCCCGCCCTGCCCCGGCCGCCACGCGGTAGCGCCGGTCGGTCAGGCTGATCAGCCCGCCAAAGGACATCAGCAGGATGCCGCCCCACAGCCAGTTGGCCAGCGGTTTGATATAGCTGCGCACGGTCCAGGCGCCATTGGCCTGCGGATCCCCCAGCACGACATAGACGTCGCGCAGGAAGCCGTAATCAATGCCGGCCTCCGTGGTGGGCATCCCCGCCGCCGGATAGAACCGCCGCTCGGGGTTCAGCGCAAAGCGGCGATTGCCGTCCACCACCTCAAGCCAGCCCATGGTGGAGCGGTAGTTCGGGCCCTGCTCTTCGGTCACCTGTTTGAGGGTGATCTGATAACCCGCGAGCTCAAAGGGCTCATTCACCTGCGCCACGCGGATGTCTTCCGACTGCCATGAAAGCATGGCCGCCACCGCAAGGATCGTGACACCCATCCCGCCATGCGCCACCGCCTTGCCCCAGTCGGCACGCGGCAGACGGGTCAGACGGCCCAGGCGCGACAGCACAGAGCCGCGCCCGCTGCGCAGCCACAGATCCGCGATGGCCCCCAGAATGACCCAGAGACCCAGCGCCAGCCCCACCGGACCAAGGGCCGAGCGCCCGCTTTGCAGCGCAAAGGCCAGCGCTCCGGCTGCGACGGCCAGAAACAGCACCACCCGCAGCGAGGCAAAGGCGCGATCCGCTTTGGCGCGCTTCCAGGGCAGGATGGCCCCGAAGGGCAGGATCACCGCCAGCGCCACCACAAAGGGCGTGAAGGCCGCGTTAAAGAACGGCGGGCCGACCGAGACCGTGCGGCCCCAGACAAGCTCTGAGATCAGCGGCCAGATGGTGCCGATGAAGACCACAAAGCTCGCCACCGCCAGCAGGACGTTGTTCAGCACCAGCGCAGATTCGCGGCTGACCGAGGAGAAAACCCCCTTGGCCTCCATGATCCCCGCCCGCGCCGCATAAAGCATCAGCGCGCCGCCGACGAAGAAGGCAAAGAGCGCCAGGATATAAACGCCGCGCTCCGGGTCATTGGCGAAGGCATGGACCGAAGTGATGACGCCCGAACGCACGATGAAAGTACCGATCAGCGAGAAGCCAAAGGCGATGATCGCCAGCAGCACCGTCCAGGCCTTCAGCGCCTCGCGCTTTTCCACCACGATCGCGGAATGGAGAAGTGCGGCCGAGATCAGCCAGGGCATGAAAGAGGCGTTCTCAACCGGATCCCAGAACCAGAACCCACCCCAGCCCAGCTCATAATAGGCCCACCACGAGCCAAGGCCGATGCCGATGGTCAGCGAGACCCAGGCCGCCAGCGTCCAGGGCCGCACCCAGCGACCCCAGGCGGCATCAACGCGGCCTTCCAGCAGCGCCGCAATGGCGAAGGAATAGGTGATCGAAAGGCCGACATAGCCGAGGTAGAGGAAGGGCGGATGGAAGGCGAGACCGGGGTCCTGCAGCAGCGGGTTCAGGTCGCGCCCGTCCATCGGCGGGATCTCAAAACGCTCAAAGGGGTTTGAGGTGAAGATCATAAAGGTCAGGAAAGCGACCCCGATCAGACCCTGCACCCCGATCACCCGCGCTTTCAGCGAGGGCGGCAGATTGCCGCCGAACCAGCTGGCACAGGCGGCGAAGAAGGCCAGAATCAGCACCCAGAGCAGCAGTGAGCCCTCATGGTTGCCCCAGGTTCCGGCGATCTTATAGATCAGCGGCTTCAGCGTATGCGAGTTCGACACCACCAGTTCGACCGAGAAGTCCGAGGTGATGAAGGCATGCATCAAAGCCGCAAAGGCAAAGCCCAGCAGCAGAAACTGCGTGACGGCCGCCGGATCAGCCACCGCCATCCAGCCTGACCAGCCTTTATGTGCGCCGATCAGCGGCACGATGGTCTGGACCAGCGCAACCGCAAGCGCAAGACAGACCGCGAAATGTCCGAGTTCTGTAATCATGCCTGTTCTCTTACTCTCTGGAACCCGATACGCCAATGGGCGTAACATCCGCCCCTGACCTGCCCTATACGCGGCATGCGGCTGTATACGCCGCTTTTCGCCCGCTTGCAGGCCAGTGCTTTTACGCTAACCTGCGCTCCGACGTCGCAGGCTGAAATTTTGCCGCGCCCCCGAAGACCCGTGCGATCCGGGCTGATCGGTACAGGAGAAGACCCTCATGAGTGCAGACTGGCTGAAGACGAGCGCCGCCGATCTCGGGCGTGGCATTGCCGCAGGCCGCATCGATCCGGTCGCGCTGACAGAGACTTTCCTTGAGGCCGCAGAGAACCACCCGGAGACTGCGCGCATCTATGCCCGCCTGACGCCCGGGCGGGCGACCGCCGAGGCCCTGGCCGCGCGCGGACGCGCGGCGACGGGCACCCGGGTCTCAAAGCTCGATGGGGTGCCGGTGAGCTGGAAAGACCTTTTCGACAGCGCGGGTGTCGCGACGGAGGCCGGCTCTGCCCTGCTGAAAGACCGCGTGCCGCTGCGGGATGCGCCGGTTCTGGCGCAGGGCTCGGCCTCAGGGCTGGTCTGTCTTGGCAAGACGCATATGTCGGAGCTGGCGTTTTCGGGCCTCGGGCTGAACCCGGTGACCGCGACGCCGCCCAACGTCAATGACCCCAAAGCCGTGCCGGGGGGATCGTCTTCCGGGGCGGCCGCTTCGGTGGCTTTTGGTCTGGCTGCGGCCTCGATCGGCTCGGACACCGGCGGCTCAGTGCGGATCCCGGCGGCCTGGAATGATCTGGTCGGCTATAAGCCGGTGGTGGGGCGGGTGAATACCGCAGGCAGCGTGCCGCTGTGCGAGCGCTTCGACACCGTCGGGCCGATCTGCCGCACGGTTGAGGATTGTGCGCTGACCTTTGCCGCCTTTCAGGGCGAAGCGCCGGTGGATTTCTCGGGGCCTGAACTTGGCAACCGCCGGATTGCGGTTCTTGACAGCGTGGCGCTGGATGATCTGCGCGAGGCCCCGGCGCGGGCCTTTGAGGACGGGCTGAAGCGGCTTTCCGAGGGCGGTGCGGGGGTGGTGCATATCCGCTTTCCCGAGATGGCGGAGGCTTTGCAGCTTGCGGGGAGTTTGTTCACCGCCGAGGCCTGGGGCATCTGGCGCGAGGTGATTGAAGCCAATCCGACGGCCATGTTCCCGCGGATCTATGAGCGGTTCCGCTCGGGCGCGGAGGTGATGGCGGCCGATTACGTCGCCGCCTGGCGGCGGCTGGAGGAGATCCGCAGGTCCTGGGCCAAAGCCACCGCCGGCTTTGACGCGGTGGCGCTGCCGACCTCGCCCATCCTGCCGCCGGATGCCGAGCGGCTGATGAGCGACAGTGCTTATTATGTCACCGAGAACCTGCTGGCTTTGCGCAACACGCGGATCGGCAATCTGATGGATGCCCCGGCGATCAGCCTGCCGACGCGGGAGGCTTCCTGTGGGTTTATGCTGCTGGCCTCAGGCCGGGCGGATGCCTCGCTTTTGCGGCTCGCGGCGGCGGCGGAGAAGGTGCTGCGCTGACGGCTGCGGGGCTGGACAGAGAAACACCCGCGGGCCTTGTGCGCACGGGTGATTTTTTGAGTATTTTTAAAAAGCCAAAGTCAGCGGGCGAGCACGGTGACGCGCGGAAGGTCTGTCAGGTTCAGGCCGAGGGCGCGGTAGGCGGCCAGAGAGAGTTGCGGGCCGCCGCCGCTGAGGGGCAGAAGATCAACCTGGGCGGTTTTGCCTGAGGCCAGTTTCACCACGCCCGCGCGCTTTTCTTTGACCAGCGCCGAGCGCAGCCAGAAGCCCTGTTCGGACGGATTGCCCAGCGAGGCCGTGACCTGACCGAGCGGCGTGCCGGAGGCGGGGGCGGCGAGGGCGGCGGCTTTTTCGGCCGCGCTGGTGCGGTCAAAGGCGGCCGCGGTGCGCGAGCCCGCGGGGGGGGCGATGCGCTGCGGTGTGGCCTGGCTGGCCGCGGGCGGCGGGGTCGCGGGCGAAAACGGGGTTTGATCGCAGCCGGACAGCGCGAGGGTGATCGGGGCCAGAACCAGGGCAACGCGTGACATCTTCATGGCCGCGAAGATATACCCGCACCGGGGGGGCGTCCATAAAATTCCCTGCGCACAGCCGCTTGCGCAGCCCTTGCCGCGGCGCGGTCCGGGGCCTAGTCTCTGCCCTATGAACACTCCGCTGATCGATCCTTTTGCCCGCGCGATCACCTATCTGCGCGTCTCCGTCACCGACCGGTGCGATTTCCGCTGCAAATACTGCATGGCGGAGCATATGACGTTTCTGCCCAAGGCCGATCTGCTGACGCTGGAAGAGCTGGACCGGCTGTGTAGCAATTTTGTCGAACTGGGCGTGCGCAAGCTGCGCATCACCGGAGGGGAGCCTTTGGTGCGGCGCGGGATCATGGAGTTTTTCCGTGCCATGTCGCGTCATCTTGTCTCAGGGGCGCTGGAAGAGCTGACGCTGACCACCAACGGAAGCCAGCTGAAGCGCTTTGCGGGCGAGCTGGCGGACTGTGGTGTGAAGCGGGTGAACGTCAGCCTTGATACGCTGGATGTGGCGAAATTTGCCGATGTGACGCGTTGGGGGCGGTTGCCGCAGGTGCTTGAGGGCATTGCAGCGGCCAAGGCCGCCGGGCTGCGGGTGAAGATCAATGCGGTGGCGCTGAAGGGTTTTAATGAGGATGAGCAGTTCTCGCTGACCGAATGGTGCGCGGCTGAGGGCCATGATCTGACCTGGATTGAGGTCATGCCCATGGGGGAGATGGGCGAGGAGAACCGGCTCGATCAGTATTGGGCGCTGTCCGATCTGCGGGCGCGTTATGCAGCGCGCTACAGCGTGAGCGATCTCACCGAGCGCACCGGGGGGCCTGCGCGCTATGTGCGGCTGGAAGAGACCGGGCAGAAGATCGGCTTTATCACGCCTTTGACGCATAATTTCTGCGAAAGCTGCAATCGGGTGCGGCTGACCTGCACCGGGGAGCTTTATATGTGCCTCGGCCAGGAGGATATGGCCGATCTGCGGGCCCCGCTGCGCCAGAGCAGCGAGGATGCGGTGGTGAAAGCCGCGATCCGCGAGGCGATCACCCATAAGCCGAAAGGCCATGATTTTGACTATTCGCGGCGCAGCGTCGAGGGACAGATGCGCCGCCATATGAGCCACACCGGCGGCTGATCCCGCCCTGCTGTCCGGAGCCGCCTTTGGATTCGCTTTTTCGTCAGACCCCGCCCGCGGCCCCTGCTGCGTTCAACATGGCCGCCCATGTTCTCGCCGCAGCAGAGCAGAGCCCTGAAAAGATCGCGCTGCAGATCCTGAAGCTCTCAGGCGCGGAGCGCTGGTCTTACGGCAGGCTGGCGGCGGCGGTGCGCGGCACCGGCAGCGGGCTTTTGCAGGCCGGGCTGCAGCCGGGGGACCGGCTGCTGATGCGGCTGGGCAATACGGTGGATTTTCCGCTGGCCTATTTGGGCGCGATTGCGGTGGGGGTGGTGCCGGTGCCGACCTCCTCGCAGCTGACCGGGGCCGAGATCACGAAGATGGCGGCGCAGGTGACGCCTGCGGCCATCGTGGCGGCACCGGGCGTGGCGCTGCCCGGAGGCATGGATCTGCCGGTAATCGATCTGGCGCAGCTGCAGAGCTTTCGCGATCTGCCGCCCTGTGACTGGGAGATCGGCGATCCCGACCGGCTGGCCTATCTGATCTTCACCTCCGGCACCTCGGGGCAGCCGCGCGCCGTGATGCATGCGCATCGCGCCATTATTGCGCGGCAGATGATGTATGACGGCTGGTACGGACTGCGGGAAGAGGACCGCCTGCTGCATGCGGGGGCCTTCAACTGGACCTATACGCTGGGGACCGGGCTGATGGACCCCTGGGTCATGGGGGCGACCGCGCTGATCCCGGCGGAGGGTATCACGGCCGCGCAGCTGCCGCTGCTGCTCAAGCGCTTTGATGCGACGATTTTTGCAGCCGCGCCGGGGGTTTACCGCCAGATGCTGCGCGCCCCCCTGCCCGCGCTGCCGCGGCTGCGCCATGGGCTGTCGGCGGGCGAAAAGCTGCCCCCCGAGATCCGCACGGCCTGGGAAGCGGCCAGCGGGACGAAGATCTGTGAAGCGCTTGGCATGTCGGAATGCTCGACCTTTCTGTCGGCCAGCCCTGCGCGGCCCGCGCCGGAGGGGGCCTCTGGCTATCCGCAGCCGGGGCGGCAGATCGCCGTGCTGGATGCGGCCGGAGCGCCGGTGCCGCGCGGTACAGCCGGGACTCTTGCGGTGCACCGCAGCGATCCGGGGCTCTTTCTGGGCTATTGGGGCCAGCCTGAAGAGACAGCCTCGAAATTCGCGGGTGAGTGGTTTTTGACCGGCGATACCGTCTCCATGGCTGAGGACGATGCCGTGAGCTATCTGGGCCGCGATGACGATATGCTGAATGCCGGGGGCTTTCGCGTCTCGCCGCTGGAGGTCGAGGAGGCGATGAATGCGCATCCCTGCATTAGCGAATCGGCGGCGATTGAGGTGGAGATCGGCCCTGGCAGCCGCGTCATTGCGCTGATCTACAGCGGCAGCGAGGTGCCGGAGGGCGAATTGGCCGCCTTTGCGGCGACCCGCCTTGCCCGCTATAAACAGCCGCGCCTTTACCGCCATATCGACGGGCTGCCTAAGGGCGCCAACAACAAACTTGCCCGACGGGCCCTGCGTCAGGGTTTCGCTCTGACGCCCGCAGGAGACATCTGATGGTCACCCTCGACATCTTTTCCGATCCGGTCTGCCCCTGGTGCATGATCGGCAAAGCCTATCTCGACCGCGCGCTTGAAAAGGTCGGCGATCACCCCTTCCGCATCGAATGGCACCCCTTCATGCTGAACCCGGATATTCCGGCAGAGGGCGTGGACCGCCGCGATTTTCTGGAAGCGAAATTCGGCGGCCAGATGGAGGCTGCCAAGGCCTATACCCGCGTCATGGAAGCCGCGACCTTCGCGGGGGTTGAATTCAACCTGGAAAAGATGCGCGTGCAGCCCAATACGCTGAACGCGCATCGCCTGATCCACTGGGCCGGGCTTGAGGGGCGGCAGACGGCCGTGGTCTCGGCGCTGTTCAAAGCCTATTTCCGCGATGGTCTTGATATCGGCAACCCCGACGTGCTGGCCGATCTTGCAGCGGCTCAGGGCATGGACCGCGCGGCCACGCTGCGGCTGCTTGCCTCGGACGCGGACCGCGAAGACATTTTCTCGCGGGCCATGGATGCGCGGCGCAAGGGCGTGCAATCGGTGCCGAGCTTCCTGATTGCGCGGGAATTTATGGTGGCCGGCGCGCAGCCGGTGGAGACCTGGATCAGCATTGCTGAAGAAATTGCCGAAAAGCTGCGCGAAGGCTGAAACCCTTCGCGTTCTTCACACCACATTGTAACATCAGCGCGGCCACAGACTGGCCGCGCCGTCGTTTCCGACATATGGATTTTCCATGACGCAAGGCTTAAGCCCCTCCCCCCGCATTTCGCTGCCGGAATTCATCGCGCTGCTGGCGATGCTGACGGCCACCGTCGCTTTTTCCATCGACGCCATGCTGCCCGCGCTGCCGGAAATCGCGCGGGAACTGACGCCCTCGGATCCGAACAATGCGCAGCTGATCCTGACCAGCTTTGTGCTGGGGATGGGGGTCGGCACCTTTGTCGCGGGCCCGATGTCGGACGCCTGGGGCCGGCGGGCCGTGGTGATGATCGGGGCGGTGCTGTTTTGCGCCGGGGCCATGCTGGCCTGGGCCGGAACATCGCTTGAGACGGTGCTGGCAGGCCGGATCCTGCAGGGCGTCGGGGCCGCCGGGCCGCGTATTATCGCCATGGCCACGGTGCGCGACATCTATTCGGGCCGCCAGATGGCGCGGATCATGTCTTTTGTGATGATGATCTTCACCATCGTGCCCGCAGCGGCCCCGCTGATCGGCGCGCAGATCATCGCCTTTACCGGCTGGCGCGGGATCTTTATCGCCTTCGTTTTGTTCATGCTGCTGGCGGCGACCTGGTATGGCACCCGCCTTGGCGAAACCCTGCCGCCTGAGAAGCGCCGTCCCTTTCGCATGGCGACCCTGATCAGCGGCGCAAAAGAGGTGCTCTCGCACCGCACCGTTCAGATTGCGATCGGGATGCAGGCGCTGCAGCTTGCGGCGCTCTTTGGCACCATTTCGCAGATCCAGCCGCTGTTTGAGACCACCTTCGGGCGCGGTGAGACCTTCCCCTTCTGGTTTGCCATGATCGCGCTGATCTCGGGCGGGGCGAGCCTTTTGAACGCGCAGCTTGTGGTGCGGTTTGGCATGCGCCGTCTGGTGAAGCTGGCGCTTGGCGCCCAGCTGGCGCTGGCTCTGACCGTCGCCCTTCTGCTCGCCGGAGAGGTCCTGACAGGCACCGCCGCCTTTGCCCTCTTCCTCGTGTTCGTGACCGGGATTTTCTTCATGGTGGGCTTTATTATGGGCAATATCAACGCCATCGCCATGGAGCCGCTGGGCCATCTTGCGGGCATGGCCGCCTCGCTGATGGCGGCCCTCAGCACGGTGATCGGCGTGGCCTTCGCGGCTCCGCTGGGGCTGGCCTTCGACGGCACCGTGATGCCGCTGGCCCTGGGCATCACCGGCCTCTCGGCCGCCGCCCTGGTGCTGCAGGTCTTCCTGCCGAAATCCACCTCAGCGCCGCATTAAGCCGCGCCACAGCCACATGAAAGCCCGCCCCCTTCCACGGGGGGCGGGCTTTTTCATTGCCCCTTCAGGCATCGCCCGCCCGGGACATCAGCGCGGGCCCCAAAAAGAAACCCCCCGCAACCTGAGTTGCGAGGGGCTTTAATCCGGCGAAGGCCGCAATCAGATCAGGCGGTAGCCTGAGCCTTTGCGATCTCGCGCTTGATTTTCAGAGCGCGATCCGACAGCTCTTCGTCGCGGGATTTCGCGAAGAAGGCGTCCAGACCACCGCGGTGGTCGACCGAGCGCAGAGCATGCGCCGAGATGCGCAGCTTGAAAGATTGGCCCAGCACGTCCGACTGCAGGGTCACTTCGTTGAGGTTCGGGAGGAACCGACGACGCGACTTGTTGTTGGCGTGGCTGATGTTGTTGCCCGTCATCGGGCCTTTACCGCTAAGTTCGCAGACGCGCGACATCGTCCTGATCCTTCGTATCCGACAGTGAACCGCGCCACCCGAAGAGCAGCGCTCAATACCATTGCGAGCCGTTTAGGAGGAAAGCCGTCGAAGGTCAAGCCTTACAGCCCTTCCCTTCAGCCTTCCGACCTTCGGCCGCAACATGATTGAAGGCTTATGGCAGAACTTATCCCCAGGGGCCAGAGGCGCATTGACCCATGCGGCGGGAATCTCGCCTGAATCCAGGGTTTCATCGGCCCCGCTCCCAGGATGTTGTGGGATTCACCGCCCGGGCGGGCTTCGCGGGGCAGAATCAAAGCCCTTCGAATCGCAAAACCGCGCCAGGACCGCCCCGCCTCAGCTGCGCCTGGCCGCAAAGGCGCGCGCGGCCTCTCCGAAAGCGGTAAAGAGCGGGCGCGAGACCGGATCACCTGCGGCATTATACTCCGGGTGCCACTGCACCGAGAGGGTAAAGCCCGGCGCACCCTCGACCCGAATCGCCTCCGGGGTACCATCGGGGGCATGCCCCTCAATCACAATGCGGCTGCCGGGGCGGTTGATGCCCTGACCGTGCAGCGTATTGGTCATCACCTCGGTCGAGCCGAAGATCTTCGCAAATTCGCCGTCGGGCGTCAGAGTGACGGTGTGGCGCAGCGCGAATTTCTCTTCGATGGTGCCATCGGGCGGCATCCGGTGATTCATCCGCCCCGGCAGATCGCGGATTTCGGGATAAAGCGTGCCGCCCATCGCGACGTTCACTTCCTGAAAGCCGCGGCAGATGCCGAAGAAAGGCTGCCCGCGTTCGACACAGGCGCGGATCAGCGGCAGAGTGATCGCATCGCGGTTGCGGTCAAACGCGCCATGCGCCGGGGTCTCTTCCTCGCCATATTCGCTGGGGTGCACATTGGGGCGGCCCCCGGTCAGCAGAAAGGCATCGCAGCTTTCCAGCAGCTCTTCGACCTTCACAAGGCGCGGGTCGGCCGGGATCACCAGCGGCAGGCATCCCGCCACCCCCGAGACCGCCTGACAGTTCATCAGCCCTGCGGCATGGACCTGATAGGTGTCATTGAGAACGCTTTCATTGCTGATGATTCCCACAACGGGACGGCGTGTGGCTGGCTGCATTGTCTCTCAACCCGAGGTTCCGGCGCGGCTCCCTGCGCCTGTCGGGGCAAGACTAGCCCCGCCTCCGGGAAAGGGAAACCCCTGGCCCCGCACAGCGGCCCTGCACCGCTGCGGGAGCCGCCCTGATATTAAGCAGCACTTAATCATTCCCATGTGACACTCGCCTGACCGACTTTGCCTGAGGCCGATCATGCCCCCCGGAGGTTAAGAAAGAATGCCCCACTCCCGCGAAAAAGATCTTGAAAGGTTTTACGATCTGCTGGCCAGACTACCCTGCCTGCCGTTTCCCGCCGCCCTGGCCGTCGCCCCGCCTCAGGGGGTTTATTTCGTCTTTGAGCCCGGAGAACAGCGCGCAAAGGGCGGATTGCGGGTGACACGCATCGGCACCCACGGGCTGACCCCGGGGGGGCGGGCGGTGCTGAAGACGCGGCTGCGACAGCATTACGGGCGCAAAACGGGCGATGGCGGTCACCACCGCAGCTCCGTCTTTCGCCTGCTGACCGGGGCGGCGCTGGCGCGGCAGGCGGGCGGAGATATGCCTGCGGGATGGGGGGGCGAGCGCCCGCAGGATACCCAGACACAAGCCGCCGAACAGCGGCTGGAGGCAGAGGTCAGCACCTTAATGGCCAGGCTGGAGCTGCGCTGCCTGCCCGTGGCAGATCCGCCGGGGCAGCAGTCCCTGCGCAAAGTCCTGGAGGCGGGGGCGATTGCGCTGCTCTCGAATCACGGGCGTCTGCCGATTGATCCGCCCTCCGCAGGCTGGCTCGGACATCACAGCCACGCGGCGCTGGTGCGCAGCTCGGGCCTGTGGAACCGCGATCATGTTCAGCGCAGCCCCGATCCGTCTTTCATCGCCACCCTGGAGGCGGTGGCCGCGCAGGCACTGCAGCCCGCCTGACAGGGCGTCTCCGGGCCGGAGCATGGAGAAACACTCTCTGCCCCGAAACCGGGGCAGAGAGCGGCCTTCTGCTTAAGCCGCTTTGGCTTTCAGACGCCAGGCGTGCAACAGCGGCTCAGTATAGCCCGACGGCTGGGTGGTGCCCTCAAAGATCAGCTCTGCGGCGGCCTGATAGGCGGGGCCGTCAAAGCCCGGGGCCATCGCTTTATAGCCCGCATCGCCCGCGTTCTGGCCGTCCACCACCTCGGCCATGCGGCGCAGGATCGCCTCAACCTCCTGGCGGCCCACGATGCCGTGGTGCAGCCAGTTCGCCACATGCTGCGCCGAGATGCGGCAGGTCGCGCGGTCTTCCATCAGGCCCACGTCATTGATGTCCGGCACTTTTGAGCAGCCGACACCCTGATCAACCCAGCGCACCACATAGCCCAGAATGCCCTGGCAGTTGTTCTCCACTTCGCGGGCGATCTGCTCGGGCGTCCAGCGGCCCCAGGTCGCCAGCGGGATCGAGAGCACCGCATCGACATGCGCGCGGCGGCCCCCTTTGGCGAGTTTGGCCTGAACGGCTTTCACATCCACCTTGTGGTAATGCAGCGCATGCAGCGTCGCCGCGGTGGGCGAGGGCACCCAGGCGCAGTTCGCGCCCGATTTCGGGTGATCGATCTTCGCCTCCAGCATGGCGGCCATCAGATCGGGCATGGCCCACATGCCCTTGCCGATCTGCGCACGGCCCGCCAGGCCACATTCCAGACCAATATCGACGTTCAGCTTTTCATAAGCCGCGATCCAGCCCTTCGACTTGATGAAGTCTTTGCGCGAGAAAGGACCCGCCTCCATCGAGGTATGGATCTCATCCCCGGTGCGATCAAGAAAGCCCGTGTTGATAAAGGCCACCCGCGCTTTGGCGGCGCGGATGCATTCCTTCAGGTTGACCGAGGTGCGGCGCTCTTCGTCCATCACCCCGATTTTCACGGTATTGGCCGGAAGACCGAGGGCCTTCTCAACCCTGGTGAAGATCTCATCTGCAAAGGCCACCTCTTCGGGGCCATGCATCTTCGGCTTCACCACATAGACCGAGCCCTTGTGGCTGTTGCGCAGGCCATCGGGCTTTTTGAGGTCATGCATGGCGATCAGCACGGTGACCATGGCATCCATCAGCCCTTCCGGGATCTCAGAGCCATCTGCCAGCAGGATCGCCGGATTGGTCATCAGATGACCCACGTTGCGGATCCACAGGATCGAGCGGCCCTTCAGCGTCAGGCTGCCGCCGTCGGGCGCGGTGAAGACGCGGTCTTCGGCCAGACGGCGGGTAAAGCTTTTGCCGCCCTTGGAAACCTCTTCCGAGAGATCGCCCTTCATCAGGCCCAGCCAGTTGGAATAGGCCTGAACCTTATCTTCCGCATCGACGCAGGCGACCGAATCCTCACAGTCCATGATGGTCGAGAGCGCCGATTCCAGCCGCACATCGGCCAGACCTGCGGGATCGGTTTTGCCGATCGGATGGGCGCGGTCAAAGACCAGCTCGACATGCAGGCCGTTGTTTTTCAGCAAAACCGAGGCCGGGGCCGAAGCCTCGCCGGTGAAGCCTGCGAATTGCTCAGGCTTTTCCAGCGGCAGACCATTGGCCAGCAGCTGGCCGCCCTCGACCTTATATCCGGTGATCTGAACATGGCTTGCGCCCTTCACCGGGAAGGTGTCGTCGAGAAAGCTCTTGGCGCGGGTGACCACACGGCCGCCGCGGCCCTGCTCAAAGCCCCCGGGCGGCGGGTTCGAGCCCATGGCATCGGTGCCGTAAAGCACGTCATAAAGGCTGCCCCAGCGCGCATTGGCAGCATTCAGCGCATAGCGCGCATTGGTGATCGGCACGACCAGCTGCGGCCCGGCGATCTCAGCGATCTCGGGGTCGACATTCTCGGTGGTGATCTGAAAATCGGGCCCTTCGGGGACCAGATAGCCGATCTCCTGCAGGAAGGCCTTATAGGCGGGGAAGTCATGGGGCTGGCCGCGACGGGCCTTATGCCAGAGGTCGATCTGCTTTTGCAGCGCCTCGCGTTTGGCCAGCATCAGGCGGTTCTTCGGCGCAAGGCCAGTCACCAGATCTGCGAAACCGGACCAGAAAGCCTCTGCGGTAAGGCCGGTTCCCGGCAGCGCCTGCGCTTCGATGAAGGTGGCAAGGCGGCTGTCCACCTGAAGGCCATGGCGGTCGGTGCGGTTGCTCATCTGATCTCTCCCCAAACGGTCGCAGCTTTGGCCATTTGTAGCAGAGCCCGCGCGGTGACGGCAGTTCATTTTCGCCCAAACCCAAAGCATCACTTTCTGCAAAACGCGAAAAGTGAACCCCGGGATTACAGATCAAGCGTCAGCTGCGCATTGGGGGCCCGGGGCGAAAAGAGGAAGGGGCGCGGATCCTCAATCACCGCAAACTCCGTCTCATCGCGCAGCCGCAGCCGGTGCAGCGCCGCCGCTTCGCGCAGCGCCTTTTGCGGGTCGGCCAGCGGCTCAGGATAGCGCCGCCCCAGCACCGATCCGGCCCCCGACCAGCGCCAGGGCCGGTGCAGATGCGCCTGAGGGACCGCGGCAAGTTCCGGGCACCAGCGGCGGATGAACCGCCCCTCCGGATCAAAGGTCTCGCCCGCGCGCAGCGGATCCAGCGGGCGGGCGGCGGCGACCTTTTGCAGCTGAAACCAGAAGATCGCCGGATCATAATCGCTCAGCAGCCGCGCGAGCATCTGCCCCGTGGCGCTGAACTCCGCCCCCAGATGGTGCAAAGCCACTGAGGCCAGCAGGCTGCGGGCATGGGCATTCACCCAGCCGGTCGCGCGCAGATAGCGCATCAGCGCATCCGCAAAAGGCAGGCCAGAGCGCCCCTCTGAAAAGGCCGCAAGCGCCGCCGTCAGGGGGGCTGCGGGCTGCGCGCCCCCCTCCAGCTGGCCCGCGCGGCGGCGGGCGTTCAGCCGCGCGGTCACCGCCTTCACCACCTCCGGCGGCAGCGCGCCCGGCAGTGCGGCGCGCAGCTCGGCCTGCGACAGCAGCCCCCAGGTCAGAAAGGCCGAAAGCCGCAGCGAGCTGCGCTCTCCCGCCAGCGGCGAAAGCGAGCCGACCGGAGCCTGAGTGCCGCGCCCGGTGACGAAACTCTCCAGCAGCTGCAGCCCCGCGCGCCGACCGCCCCCCTGGGCAAAGGGACAGGGGTCATCCTTCAGGCCGAGACTGCGGGCGGGCGGGATCAGCCCCGCCACCGCCCCCTCAACCGGGGTCAGCCTCTCAGGCGGCGCAAGGCCGGGGGTCTCCTCTGAAAGCTCTTCCCAGGTGATCCCCTCGGCCTCCAGCACCCGGCGCAGGGCCGCATCCCGCGGGGCGGTCCATGCGCGGCGGTGGCTGACGATATGGCGGATGCCCCGCGCGCGGCACAGCCTTGGCAGCACCTCTGCCGCAGCCCCCTGGCGCAGGCTGAGGGGGGCGCCAAGCCGCGCCAGATCCTCGCCCAGCTCTGTCAGCGCTGCCGCCACAAAGGCCCAGTGCCGGCCCGAGGCCGCAGGCGCCGCCCAGTCCTGCGGATCCGCCACAAAAACCGGCAGCACCGCGCCCAGCGTCGCGGCGCGGCTGAGGGCGGGATGATCGCTCACCCGCAGATCGGATCGGAACCAGACAAGAACATCCATGAAACAAAGCGATACTCCCGGCCCTCGGGGCTGTAAAGATCCTCCGTGCAACAGCCGCAGGCAAAGCTTTGCCGAGGGCGGGAAAGGGCCTTTTCACAGACCCGCTTTCTTGCTTTAACCCTCAGGCCTTCAGAAGCTGGTAAAGGACGACGGTATGCAGACCCATGAATATAAGGTGGTCCCTGCCCCCCGGAAGGGCGACAAAGCCCGCGGGCTGAAGTCCGCCGAGGACCGCTTTGCCTATGCGCTGACCCGGGTGATGAATGAGATGGCGCTCGATGGCTGGGAGTATCTGCGCACCGACACCCTGCCGGTGGAAGAGCGCACCGGGCTGACCGGCCGCGTCTCAACGAGCTTTCAGTCGCTGCTGGTCTTTCGCCGCGCGCTGAAATCCGCCGCAGATGCCGGCCCCGCCGCCCTGCGCGCGGTGATGGCCGATCCGGTCGCACCGCCGCCCCTCCCCGCCGTGGCACCCGCGCCGGTCCCACCCGCCACAGCGCCCGCCGTGCCGCCGCCGGCCCCGGTTGCAGCCCCGTCCCCCAGGCTGAACACCCAGAGCGATGCAGGCCCCGCCCCCCTGCTGGGCAGCGCCCGGGACTGAGCCGCCCCGCCGGAAATGGCCCGCAGCCCCCGCTTCGGATCATTGCTGTGGGGGAAGAGCGATCCTGACACCTCAAAATTGCCACCCGGCGTGATGAGAGCACTGCCGCTCTGACAGGCGGCATCCGCAGCTGAGCCATCCTCTCAAATCGGAGCAGGGCACCGGCCACCGCTGCGGATCACTGCTGTCGGTGCGGATGGATCTGACACCGAAAACGGATCGCCCAACGTAATGAAAGCCCCGCCGCTCTGACGGGCGGCATCCACAACTGAGCCATCCTCTCAAATCGGGTCAGGGCGCTGGCCACCGCTGCGGGTCACTGCTGTCGGGGAGGGACGATCCCGATGCCCCAACCTGACTGGCCGGGGTGATGACGTCCCGGCCTTCCTGCCCGGCGCCGACATCGCCCGCCCCGTTCAGCCGCTGATGTCGAGGGCGAGCGCGTGGATGCGGGTGGTCAGATCTTCGCCCAGCGCTTTGTGCACGGCGCGGTGGCGGGCGATGCGGCTTTGTGCGGCAAAAGCGCCCGCCCGGATCACCACCTGGAAGTGGCTCTCGCCGGTGCCATTGTCGCCCGCATGTCCGGCGTGCTTGTGACTTTCGTTAATCACCTCAAGGTGATCGGGGTGGAAGGCGGCTTCAAGCCTCTGGCGAATTTCGGCCTCGATGCCCATTTTATCTTCTTCGTCCCTTCAACTGTCTGCGGAATGGTCTATGCTCTCCGCCCTGAGTCGGAAAGGCAAGCCCGGAGCCCCAAAGTAATGACCACCAGATCGCCCTTCGAGTTTGATATCCGCGTCACGAGTGACAAAAAGAAGAAAGCCCGCACCCGCCGGGGCATGTCGGGTGCGGTGGAAAACACCGATCGGCCGTGCTCTTATCCGGACTGTAAAGACCCCGGTCAGTACCGTGCACCCCGCTCGCCGGACCAGCTGAACGACTTTGTGTGGTTCTGCAAAGAGCATGTCAGGGAGTATAATCTGAAGTGGAATTTCTTCCAGGGCCAGTCCGAGGAAGAGTTCCAGAAATTCATCGACAAAGACCGTGTGTGGGGCCGCGAGACCAAGCCTTTTGGCGAGCGCCCGGATGAAGGCAATGCCTGGGTGCGCATGGGCGTGAACGACCCGCTGGAGATCCTTGGCGACAAGGGCACCCGCAATGGCGCGGGCATCCCCAAGGGCAATACCCGCCGCCTGCCGCCCACCGAGCGCAAGGCGCTGGAGATCCTCGACGCCCGTGACACCTGGACACGCGCCGAGATCCGCAAGCAGTATAAAAGCCTGGTGAAGGATCTGCACCCCGACCTCAACGGCGGCGACCGCTCGGATGAGGAGCGGCTCCAGGAGGTGGTCTGGGCCTGGGATCAGGTCAAAGACAGCCGCTCATTCAAAGACTGAGCTGCGTGCAAAGACGACCTGGCCGGTCCTTCGGGGCCGGCTTTGTCATATCCTGCGCGGCCCATGCGGCGCCCCGGCCATACAGCTCCCTCACGATCGGTCCGCCCCCCCCTTAAGGGGTGCAGGTCAGAAGAGTGGCGCGACAGCTTCGGCCATAACCGCGCTCCGCCGCCATTCGGGAGGCGCGCAGCGCAAGGGAAGCTGCCCCTCATGAACCTTCGCGCCCCTGCCCCCGGGGATTGACCTGCGCAGCGGTGCGCGCCGCAAGGGGCAGACCCGGCGCGGGGGCGGGTCAGATCAACCGCCCTCACATCCCCTGTCGAAAGCCCCCATCACCTGTGAGCTGAGAACAGGAGACCGCGCGACACGGGCACCTGACGGAAGTGAGGGCGCAGAGGTCCGTCAGCACAGGACGATGCGCAGGGCCAGGGGCACCCTGCGTATCGTACAAAGCGCCGAAGACCTCTGAGAGGCGGGGGCCGCAGGGCCGCCTCAAAGCTCTGCGCCTGATCAGCCTGCCGCCCCCAAAGCCGGGACCGCCTTTGCCCGATGCCCCCCGGTCAATGCGCTGAATTTCGGCATTGCCGAGGGGCAGGCGCGGTCTTCCGCACGGCAGGGCTTGCCAGGCGGCGGGGGGCGCGGCAGGCTGCCGGGGCCGATATTTCAGGGATTTACCGATGACTGCGCTGCCCCGGTTTGACACCGACTTTACCCGTGCCCAGTTTCCCGCCTTTTCCGCGCCCGCCCTGCAGGGCCAGGCCTTTTTTGAGAATGCGGGCGGGTCTTATACCTGCGCCCAGGTGATCGCGCGGCTGACGCGGTTTTACCATGAACGCAAGGTGCAGCCCTATTCCGCCTATGAGGCGAGCCGTCTGGGCGGCGAAGAGATGGATGAGGCCCGCACCCGTCTGGCAGCCCTGATGGGGGTTGAGGGGGAGGAGGTCTCCTTTGGCCCCTCAACCAGCGCCAATACCTATATCCTCTCTCAGGCCTTCCGCCAGAGCCTGAAGCCCGGCGATGCCCTGGTCGTCACCAATCAGGATCATGAAGCCAACAGCGGCGCATGGCGGCGGCTGGAGGCAGGCGGGATTGAGATCCGCGAGTGGCAGATTGATCCTGAGACCGGCCATCTTGACCCCGCGCGTCTGGCGGATCTGCTGGGCGATGGCCGGGTGAAACTGGTGGCCTTCCCGCATTGCTCCAATGTGGTGGGCGAGATCAATGATGTGGCGGCACTCTCGGGCATGATCCGCGCGGCCGGGGCCATCAGCTGTGTCGACGGGGTCTCCTATGCGCCCCATGGCCTGCCGGATATCCCCGCGCTCGGGGCGGATATCTATCTCTTTTCGGCCTATAAAACCTATGGCCCCCATCAGGGCATCATGGTGATCCGCCGCGCGGTGGCAGAGGCGCTGCCGAACCAGGCCCATCACTTCAACGGCGATGTGCTTTACAAACGCTTCACCCCCGCGGGGCCCGATCACGCCCAGGTTGCCGCCTGCGCGGGCATGGCGGATTACATCGAGGCGCTGCACGACCACCATTTCCCCGCCCGGCAAAGCCGCAGCCCGCGCGAGAAAAACACCGCCGTCCACGCCCTGATGCGCACCCAGGAGCGCGCGCTGTCCGCGCCGCTGCTGGCCTGGCTCTCGGCGCGCAATGACCTGCGGCTGCTCGGCCCGCGCGAGGCCGAGGGGCGCGCGCCGACCTTCGCGCTCGATCTGGGCCGCGCGGCCGCGCCGGTGGCGGCGGATCTGGCGCAGGACGGCATCATGGCGGGGGGCGGCAATTTCTACGCCCAGCGCCCGCTGCAGGCCATGGGGGTGGATCCCGGGCCCGGTGTTCTGCGGCTCTCGTTCACGCATTACACCTCTGAGGCAGAGATTGCGCAGCTGATCTCAGCGCTTGAACGCCGCCTCTGAGCAATCCAATGTCGCGCGGGGGACGGTGGCTCTGACGGCCCCCCCTCGCGCTGATACGCTCTCCGGAAGGTTCTGCCATGCCCACCGCCGCCCGCCTGTTCGCTGCTCTCGCCTTTATGGCCGTGGGCTTCTTTGCGGCAGAGACCTATCGTCTTGGCCTGCCGCCGCGTCCGGCCTGGGGGAGTTATTCGCTGGTGGCAGCCCTTCTGGGGTCGCTGCTGGGCTGGAGCGTGATGGGAAGGCTGACGGGCCGCGGCATGCCCCAGGCCATGGCAGGCGGGCTCAGGACGTCGTTTCTGCTTGCGGTTTCGGGGCTTTTTCTGTTTTCCGTGATGGAAATGGGCAAACGCAGCCTGCTGAAGCGCTATGACGGGGTCCTGGACGCACTTCTGGGCGTGGTCGATCTGTTTTTCCACCATGCGGCCGGGATCTTTCAGCCGCAGCCGATACTTGTTCTGATCCTCGGGGGGGTGCTTGGCGGCGCTCTGGCCGAATGGAGCGGGCGGCGCTGGTCCTGAGGGGCGGCGCAGAAAGGAAGCGCATGACATCGCTGTTTCTTCACGGGCCGCTGGCGCGGCTTGAGGGGCTCAGCCTCGTGCTGGGTCATCCGGTGGCCGTGGGCCGTGCGCGGCTGGCGGGCTTTGAGGCCCATGCCGCCCTGCCCGGTCACTGGCCCGCGCTGGCGGCGGCTGAGGCGGCGCAGACCGAGGGGCTGGAGCTGCGCGACCCCTCGGAGGCCGATCTGGCGCGGATCGACTGGCTGGCCGCCTGCTTTGGTCAGGCTCGCCTGCCGCTGCCCGACGGGCGTGAGGCGCTGTTGCCGCTGCACCCCGCCGCTGCCCCCGCGGTGCCCCAGCCCCCCGGCCATGAAGAGGTGGTCACCGAGGCGCTGCGCGATCTGATGGCCGATTATCAGCGCCTTGATCTGCCGCTGACCGTGGTGCGCTGGGATATGATGCTGCGCCGTGCCGCCTCGCGCCTGCGGGCGCTCGGACAGGAAGGCGCAAAGATCCGCCGCGACGCGCGGCCGGGGGATGTTGCGGTCCGCGACCGCCGCGTGGTCTATGCCAATTACTTCTCGGTCGAGGAATATGATCTGCGCCACAGCCGCTTTGACGGCGGCGAAAGCCCCGAGATCAACCGCGCGGCCTTCATCTCTTCGGATGCGGCCACGGTGCTGCCCTATGACCCAAAGCGCGACCGCGTGCTGGTGGTCGAGCAGATCCGCTCGGGTCCGCTGGCGCGCGGCGCGGAAAACCCCTGGCTGCTGGAGCCGATCGCAGGCCGCGTCGATGCCTTTGAGACCCCCGAAGACTGCGCAAGGCGTGAGGCTGAGGAGGAAGCCGGGCTGACGCTCGACCGGCTGATCGAGGCGGCGCGTTACTACCCAAGCCCCGGGGCCAAGGCCGAGTTCCTCTATTCCTATATCGCGCTTTGCGATCTGCCCGATGATCTGCCGCGTCTGGGCGGGCTTGCCTCTGAGGCCGAGGACATCCGTGCGCATCTGCTGCCCTTTGACGCGCTGATGGCACGGATCACCACCCCGGAATTTGCCTCCGGCCCGCTGATCCTGTCGGCCCTCTGGCTGGCCGGGCAGCGCGACCGGCTGCGGGCTGCGGGCTGAGCGCTGCCTTGTTTTTCCGCAACTGAGATCCTAAACCTGACTGAAAGCCCCTCCGGGAAGGACAAAGCGATGCGCATGAGCCGCGATCTGGCCGATATGGTCGGCAACACCCCCATGATCCGCCTGAAAAAAGCCTCTGAGCTGACGGGCTGTGAGATCTGGGGCAAGGCAGAATTTCTCAACCCCGGCCAGTCGATCAAAGACCGTGCCGCGCTTTATATGATCCGCGATGCCGTGGCGCGCGGGGCGCTGAAGCCGGGCGGCACCATTGTTGAGGGCACTGCCGGCAATACCGGCATCGGTCTGGCGCTGGTCGGCTCCTCGCTGGGCTTTAAGACGGTGATCGTGATCCCGGAAACCCAGAGCCAGGAAAAGAAAGACATGCTGCGCCTGGCAGGGGCCACCCTGGTGGAAGTGCCCGCCGCGCCCTATGCGAACCCCAATAACTACGCGCGCTATTCGGGCCGTCTGGCCGAGGCGCTGGCAAAGACGGAACCCGGTGGCGCGGTCTGGGCCAATCAGTTCGACAACACGGCCAACCGTCAGGCCCATATTGAGACCACCGGCCCCGAGATCTGGGAACAGACCGGCGGTAAGGTGGATGGCTTTGTCTGCTCGGTCGGCTCGGGCGGGACGCTGGCGGGGATCGGCATGGCGCTGCAGCCCAAGGGTGTGAAGGTCGCGCTGGCGGATCCCGATGGCGCGGCGCTGCACAGCTTTTACACCACGGGTGCGCTGAAATCTGAGGGCACATCGATCACCGAGGGCATCGGCCAGGGCCGCATCACGAAAAACCTCGAAGGTTTTACCCCGGATATGAGCTTCAATATCCCCGACCGCGAAGCGCTGCCGGTGGTTTTTGATCTCTTGTCCGAAGAAGGCCTCTGCCTTGGCGGCTCTTCGGGGGTGAACGTCGCGGGTGCCATTCGCATGGCGCGCGAGATGGGTCCGGGCCATACCATCGTGACGGTGCTTTGCGATTATGGTACGCGGTATCAGACGAAACTCTTTAACCCGGAGTTCCTGAAAGCGCGTGATCTGCCGGTGCCTGAGTGGCTCGACCGCGCGCCGCGTCAGGTGCCGGATGTAAGCGAAGGCTGATCCTTTTGATGACTGTGCTGTTGCGTTCCTGCCTGGTTCTTCTGTTTCTCACCATGGCAGGGGCGCTCAGTCCGGGCCTTCACGCGCAGGCGCCCGCCGCGCCGGGCACAGCTTCTGAGGCCGCCGCCCCTCCGGCCCCGGTGGTCGATGAGCAGACGGCCGCCTGGCTGGCCTTTGCGACCCGCACGGAAGAGCTGATCGCCGATCCCACCACCCGCTCGGAACGGCTGGAGAACCTGCGCAGTGAGCTGGCCACCTGGCGCCAGACCTTTCTGGAAGCGCAGACCGGCAATGCGCTGCGCATCACCACCCTGCGCGAGCAGATCGCGGCCCTGGGCGAGGCTCCGGCCGAGCCTGCCGCCGAGCCTGCGGAGATCGCCGCCCGCCGCGCGGAACTGGATGAGCAGCTTTCCCGCGCCCAGGCCCCCGGCATCGCCGCCGAAGAAGCTTACCGCCGCGCCGATGGCCTGATCCGCGAAGCCGATACCATCCTGCGCCAGCGTCAGGCGAGTGAGCTGGTCGCGCGCGGCCCTGCCCCCGCCAACCCCGCATCCTGGGCTCCGGCGGCCGGGGTCTTTGGCAAATGGGTCACCGACCTCTGGGCCGAGACGGAGCGGTCCTGGGCCAATCCGGCGCGGCGCAAGGCGGTCATGAATGCCGCCCCCGTGCTGGCCATTGAGCTGCTGATCGCCATTGCCATGATGTGGCAGGGCCGCCGCCTCATTCAGCGCGGGATCTCGCGGCTGCAGGCGCGGGTGCGCCCGGTCTGGTGGGGCGTGATCGAGCTGCCGCTCTCGCTGGCCCAGGTGGCGCTGCCGGTCATCGCGGTCGCCGTGCTGATCTCGGCCTTCCAGCGCACCGGGTTTGGCGGGATGCAGATCCGCGCCATCGCCGATGCGGCCGTGCCTGCCACCTTCGTCTTTGCGCTGACCACCTGGATCGCGGGCCATATCTTCCCCGCGCGCGAGCATCTGGCCACCATTCTCCCCCTCGCGCCTGAGCGCCGCCGGGAGGGCCGCATCCTCGTCACGCTTTTTGCGCTGGCGGGCGCGGCGGAGACGCTGTTTTCCGCCGCCCTGAGCCCCGAGCGTTACGGCGATTACGCCCAGCTTTTGCTTTATCCCTTCACGCTTCTGAGCGGGCTTTTGCTGTTCCGGATCGGCCAGCTTTTGCGCCTTGCGCTGACCGAGGCCCCGGATTCGCAGGAGGTGTCGGGCTTTTCCGCCACGGTGGTGAACCTGCTGAGCCGCGCCGCCATGGTGATCGGCATTGCAGGCCCGCTGGCCGGGGCAGCCGGCTTTATGACGCTGGCGCAGTCCACCGTGCGTCCCGCCATGGTGACGCTGGGGGTTCTGGCGCTGGTCACGCTTACCCAGCGGCTGATCTATGATCTTTATGCGCTGGTGACCCGGGCGGATGCGAAACTGGCGCGGGATGCGCTTTTTCCGGTGCTGGTCTCTTCGCTTCTGGTGATCGCGGCGGTGCCGCTGCTGGCGCTGGTCTGGGGTCTGCGTCCGGCGGAGCTGACCGAATACTGGAGCACCTTCCAGGACGGGTTCAAGCTGGGCGATGCCCGCATCAGCCCGATGGATTTCATCTTTTTCGTCATCATTTTCGGCCTTGGCTATGGCGTGACGCGGCTGATGCAGGGGGCGCTGAAAACCTCTATTCTGCCGAAAACCTCGCTGGATACCGGCTCGAAGAATGCCATCGTCTCGGGGCTGGGCTATGTGGGCATCGTGCTGGCGGCGCTGGCGGCCATCACCTCGACCGGGCTTGATCTTTCGAGCCTTGCGATTGTGGCCGGGGCCCTGTCGGTGGGCATCGGTTTTGGTCTGCAGAACATCGTGCAGAACTTCATCTCCGGGGTGATCCTGCTGATTGAGCGCCCGGTGGCTGAGGGCGACTGGGTCGAGGTCGGCGGCGTGCAGGGCATTGTGCGCGGCATCTCGATCCGCTCAACCCGGGTGGAGACCTTTGACCGCAATTCGGTGATCGTGCCGAACGCCAGTCTGATCTCAGGCCAGGTGACCAATTTCACCGCCTTCAACAAGACGGGCCGGGTCATTGTACCGATCTCGGTGAGCTATGACAGCGACAGCCGCAAAGTGCAGAAAATTCTCCAGGAGATCGCTGAGGCGCAGCCCATGGTGGTGCTGACGCCGCCGCCTTCGGTGCTGTTCCTTGGATTTGGCGCGGATGGGCTGAACTTTGAGATCCGCGCCATCCTACGCGATGTCAATTTCAGCAGCTCTGTCCGGACCGAGATCAACCATCAGATCCATGCGCGGCTTCAGGCCGAAGGCGTCGCCATTCCCTTCGCGCAGCGCAATGCCCATCTTCCGCTGCCAAGGATCCTGCCAGAGCCGCCCGCCCCGCCCGCCGGAGCGGCCCCGGCCCCGTTTACGCGCTGAGCGCTCGCCCCGGAGCGGCGCAGCCCCCCAAAGGACGGCAGATCCCCCCGGGGGGCCTGCCGCCTTTTCGCGGCACCGCTCTTGTCAGGCCCTGCGGGATCGGGAACAGTCTCTCTGACTGCGGCATCAGACCGCCCGACAACACACACGAGAGAGAGCCTGCCCGTGACTGCTGATCCGCTGTACCGCTCCGATGCCTATGCCCGTGAAACCATCGCCCGCGTGGTGGCGCAGACCGATGAGGGCGGGCTGATCCTTGAGCCGGAACTCTTTTACCCCCAGGGCGGCGGTCAGCCCGGCGACAGCGGCTGGCTGGACTGGGAGGGCGGCCGCGTCACCATTGCCAATACCGTGAAATCGCCTGAAGCCCGCGCCGTGCTGCTGGCCTCTGAGCCCGGCACCCTGCCCCCGGTCGGGGCGGATGTGCGCGTCACGCTGGACTGGGAGCGGCGCTATAAGCTGATGCGGGTCCATACGGCTTTGCATCTGCTGTCGGTGGTGATCCCGCTGCCGGTGACGGGGGGGCAGATTTCCGAGGGCAAGGGTCGGCTGGATTTCGACATGCCGGACATCCCGGCCGATGTGGCGGCGATTGAAGAGGCGCTGAATGCGCTGATCTCGCGCGATCTGCCGGTCTCGACCACCTGGATCACCGATGAAGAGCTGGAGGCGAACCCCGGTCTGGTGAAGACCATGTCCGTGAAGCCCCCCACCGGCCAGGGCCGTGTGCGTCTGGTGCAGATCGGCGAGGGTGAGGCGCGGATCGATCTGCAGCCCTGCGGCGGCACCCATGTGGCGCGCACCGCCGAAGTGGGCCGTGCCCGGATCGGTAAGATCGAGAAGAAGGGCAAACAGAACCGCCGCGTCAGCCTGGTTCTGGACGATCCGGCAAAGGACTAAGGCGGGCTTTCCGGAGCTCTGCGCCGTCACAGCGGGACTGAGAGCCTGCGGGTCACGGGGCTTCTGCCGGGGACGGGGCAGCCCCCCGCTTGCGGGGGGATCGGGGCGGGAAGCCGCGCGGCCTGGTTCGGCGAAAGGGCGTGGCGCGGTCAAAACCCCGGGCCGCAAACAGGCAGCCGCCCCCTTTATCGACGGATCCCAGGGGGGCGCGGGCAAGGTTTGCGGCCTGCGTATCGCGCTAAACCCGCTGCATTGCAGCGAAACAGGGCGCGGGCTCCTTGCGCCGCCCGCGCAAGGGGCTATGCTTTCGCAGTCTCAGCGACAGGTGCAGCCGTGCAGAAAACCCCGGACCATGCCGTGATCACGCCCACCGAGGCCATCCAGGCCGGCACCCATGGCTGGCGGGCGAAATGCCTGCAACGCCTGATCCGGCTGGATCTGCCGGTGCCGCGCACGGTGGCGCTGCCTTTTACCGCGGTGCGCGCCATTGCCAGCGGTCAGCCGGCGCCCGCGGCCACGATATTACAGGCCTTTGAGCCGGGGGTGCTGCTCTCGGTCCGGCCTTCGCCGCAGAACACCGACTGGGGCGGGCCGGGAACGCTTTTGAACATCGGGCTGAACGCCGAAAGCCATGCGCGGCTGGCGCAGACCCATGGCCAGGCGGTGGCCGATGCCCTCTATCTGCGCTTCATCCAAAGCTATGCCATCCACGTCGCCCGGCTTGATCCGGATATGTTCGACGCCTCGGCGGCCACGCCGGAGGCCCTGCGCGCCGCGCTGCGCGCCTATGAGCAGGAGACCGACGAGCCCTTCCCCGAAGATGCCGCCCATCAGCTGACCCAGGCGCTGCGCTCGATGTCGCGGGCCTGGGAGGGGACCACGGCGCGGCTGCTGCGCAAGGCCAAGGGTGCGCCCGAGGATGCGGGCCTGGGCCTTGTGGTCCAGGAGATGGCGCTTGGGATGGGCCATGGCGTCTCAGGCTCGGGTGTCATTCAGTTTGTCGACAGCACCACCGGCCTGCCGCAGATCACCGGGCGCTATCTCAGCCAGAGCCTGGGGCGCGATGCGATCACCCGGGCCGGGGAAGGCACGATCTATCTGCAGTGCGACCCGCGCGGCCCCTCGCTGGAGGAACTCGCGCCGGAGGTCTTTGCCGATCTGATGCGCTATGGCGCGGTCTGTCGTCGCCGGTTGCGCGAAGAGATGCAGATCGAGTTTACGCTGGAGAACGGTCAGATCCGGGTGCTGGACGCGATCCCCGTCACCCGCTCATCGCGGGCGAAGCTGAAGATTGCGGTGGCGCTGGCGGAAGACGGGGTCATCGGCAAAGACGATGCCGTGCTGCGGGTGGAGCCGCGGGCCCTTTCAGAGCTTCTGCACCCCCAGGTCGATCCGCGCGGCGCGCGCGATGTCTTTGCGCGCGGCATTGCGGCAAGCCCGGGCGCGGCGGTGGGGCGGCTTGTCTTTTCGTCAACCTCGGCCCAGGCCTCGGCGGCGCGGGGCGAAAGCTGCATCCTGGTGCGCCGTGAGACCAGCCCCGAAGACATCCGCGGGATGCATGCAGCCCAGGGCGTGCTGACCGAGCGCGGCGGCATGACCAGCCATGCGGCGGTGATCGCCCGCGGCCTTGGGCTGCCCTGCGTGGTGGGCGCGTCAGGCCTGCAGCTTGATGCCCGCGACAAGCGGCTGATCGCGCCGGGCGGTCGCATCCTGCATGAGGGCGATCTGGTCACCCTTGATGGCACCACCGGAGAGGCCCTGGCGGGTGAGGCCATGATGCTGGCCCCCGCGCTGGATGATGACTTCCGCGAGTTCCTGTCCTGGGCCGATGAATTCCGCGATATCGGCGTGCGCGCCAATGCCGATACGCCGGAAGATGCCCAGACCGCGCTGAACTTCTCAGCCGAGGGTGTGGGGCTGTGCCGCACCGAGCATATGTTCTTTGATCAGGACCGTCTGATCGCCATGCGCGAGATGATTTTTGCCGATGATCCAAAGGACCGCGCCTCCTCGCTGACCCGGCTTCTGCCGATGCAGCGTGAAGATTTCATCCATCTTTTCAGTATCATGGAGGGTCTTCCGGTCTGCATCCGGCTGTTTGATCCGCCGCTGCATGAGTTCCTGCCGCACAGCCGCGAAGGCCTGCGCGAACTGGCCGAAGCACTGGACCGTCCGCTCTCAGAAATCACCCGACGCGCTGAGGCGCTGTCGGAGTTCAACCCCATGCTCGGGATGCGCGGGGTGCGGCTTGGTGTCACCCTGCCCGAGATCTATGAGATGCAGGCCCAGGCCATCTTTGAGGCCACCATCGCGGTCGGCGCGCGCGGCATTCAGGTGGTGCCCGAGATCATGATCCCGCTGGTTTCGGCCATGCGCGAGGTGGAACTGGTGAAGACGCGGCTGGAGGCTGTGGCCGCCCAGGTCCGGGCGCGACGCGGTGTCGACTTTGCCTATAAGCTCGGCGTCATGGTTGAGACGCCGCGCGCCTGTCTGCGCGCCGGGGATATCGCGCAACATGCGGGCTTTTTGTCCTTCGGGACCAATGACCTGACGCAGATGACCTATGGTCTGTCGCGCGATGATGCGGGGCGATTCATGTCGGCCTATGTGAACCAGGGTGTCTTCCCGGAAGACCCTTTCCACACCCTCGACATCGACGGGGTCGGCGAACTTTTGCTGATCGGTGCGGAACGGGGTCGCGCCACGCGGTCTGATCTTACATTGTCGATCTGCGGAGAGCATGGCGGCAACCCCGAATCAATCGCCTTCGCACGGCGTGCAGGCTTCGATTACGTCTCCTGTTCGCCCTATCGCGTGCCACTCGCGCGGCTTGCCGCAGCGCATCTCGCGCTGCAGGAGCGAAATGCGCTGAAAAGTTAACGGCTACAGGCGGTTAACACTTGGTTAAATCCGGGCCGAATCGGCGCCGGGCCTGTGCGTTTTTGCGCAGAAATACCCCCGGATGGACGAAAACGCACAATTGGGCTACATACCGCCGGTCGCCGGTGGCATTTCTTCCCCGCAGGCGATGCCCTGAAACTGACCCGGGAACGGACACCATGCGCTGTAAAGCGATCATGCTCCGCAGCCTCGTCGTGCTGTGTGCCTTATCTGGAAGTGCCCTCGCCGACGTGACGGTGAGCACCTCAAATTCGCCCTGGACGGGCTATAGCGCCGATCTCGGCCGCCTTTTTGAAAGTGAAAAATCTGCGCTGCACGCCAGCGCACCCGCCCTCGTCCGCTCGGCTGCGCCCGAGACCTCGCTGCGCCCGCGTGAGCGCAGCCGTGAACGCTGGTACGAAGACAGCGCCCTCGCGGCCATGCCGCCTGCCTCCGGGGGGCCGGAATGGACCTGCCTGACCGAGGCCATCTACTTTGAAGCCCGCGGCGAAAGCATCAAAGGCCAGTTCGCCGTGGCCGAGGTGATCCTCAACCGCGTCGGCACCAAAGGCTATCCCAACTCCGTCTGCGGTGTGGTGAACCAGGGCGCGCAGAACCTGAACGCCTGCCAGTTCTCTTATGCCTGCGACGGCAAGCCCGAAGTGGTCAGTGACCGCCGCGCCTGGGAGACCGCCGGTAAAATCGCGCGGCTGACCATGGAGCAGCCGGTCTCAGAGCTGACCGACGGGGCCACCCATTTCCACACCCGCGCCGTGCGCCCGGGCTGGAGCCGGAAATTCCCGAAGACCGCGCAGATCGGCGGGCATCTGTTCTACCGCCAGCCCGGCGCGCGTCCGGCCTTCTCGGGCCGCATCGCCAGTGCCGATCAGGCCCCGGCGCGCGGCGCCCTGCCGCTGCCGCTGGCGGCGCGCGGTCTTGCACGGCTTGACATAGGCCTCTGAAGACACGACCTCTGGCCGCACGACCGGCCCGGCCCGGTTCCGGGTCCTGACAGCGCCCGGGCCAGTGCCCGGGCGTTTACCATTTGTGAAAGCCGATCCATGAGCACCGATCTCCCCCGGGCCTTTGGCCATCCCGAAGCCCGTGCCGCGCAGTCGCGCGACCGCATCTCGGTGCGCGATCTGGTGCTTGAAGCCGACATCGGAGCCTTTCAGCTGGAGCGCGGCCGCAGCCAGCGTCTGCGCTTTAATGTCGTCGTGGAAGTGGCGGGCGCGGGTGAGCCGAAGGACGATGATGTCGACCGCATCCTGTCTTACGACAAAATCACCGAAGCCGTGACCGGGGAGCTGGCCGCGCGCCGTTTCAACCTGCTGGAAACCCTGGCCGATGACATCGCCGCGCGGATCCTGCGTGAGCCGCAGGCGCAGAAGGTCTTTCTGCGCATCGAAAAGCTCGATCGCGGCCCCGGCGCTCTGGGGGTTGAGATTGAGCGCAGCGCCGATGCGCCACATGCGGCCCTGAGCGAAGATCCCCTGCCGCATCCGATGGTCGTTCATCTCGATGAAGCGGCGCTGAGCGCGCCGGATCTGTCGGCAAGGCTTGACCGGCTGTCGCAGCAGCCCGCGCCCGTAATCCTGACCGTGGGCTTTGCCCCCGGCCCCCGGCCGGAAGTGCCCCAGGCCCAGGCGCAGCGCCGGATTGATCTGCTGGCGCTGGAGCAGAACGCCTGGCGGCTGGCCGCGCGCGATCCGCGCTGCATGGTGGTCGCCTCGCGCACCGAGATCGACTGGGCGATGCGGCAGGGCAGAATGCTGGTCTGGGCGCCCTCGAAGCTGGTGCTGGATACGCCCGATGCGCCGAAGGGCGTGGTGACAGATCCTCTGGTTCTGGCGCTCTGGTTTGCTGAGAAGTTTCAGGCGGTGCAGATGCAGGTCTGCGGAGCGCTGCCGCAGGCCGGGTCCAGCGCCGTGCCGGTCGTGGCCGCACAAGTCTGAGGGTCGGATCATGAGCAGAATGTACTGGCGTGCCATCCCGCTGAACGACCCCGCCCGCAGTGCGGGCGCGCAAAGGATCGCCGGGGGCTGGCTCTGGTTTGACCGGGTGGAAAAGCTGACCCGGGGTGCCGCCCCTGAAATCGTTGAGATCAGTGAGGTGCCCGCCGATGTGCTGGCGCAGATCACCGCACCGCGCCCGGATCTGGTGGGGCTCAACCTCAGCGCGCCGCGCGTCATGGCGATCCTGAACACCACGCCGGACAGTTTTTCCGATGGCGGCAAATTCTCGGAACGGGAAGACGCGATTGCCCGCGCCCGCGCGCTGGCGGCGGTCTCGGACATCCTCGACATCGGGGGCGAGAGCACCCGCCCCGGGGCCGATCTGATTGCGCGCGGCGAAGAGATCGCCCGCACCAAGCCGGTGATCGCCGCGCTGCGCCATGAGGGGCTGACGATCCCGATCTCCATCGACACCCGCAAAAGCCATGTCGCGGATGCAGCGCTGGAGGCCGGGGCAGATCTCATCAATGACGTCACCGCCATGGAATTTGACCCCGCCATGGCCAGCCTTGCGGCCTCCAGCGAGGCGGCGCTTTGCCTGATGCATATGCGCGGCACGCCCGACACCATGACCGGCGAGGCGGTTTACGACGACGTGCTGCTCGATGTTTATGACTATCTGGAGGCACGGCGCGATGCCGCGATTGCCGCCGGTGTGCGGCCCGGGCGGATCCTTCTCGATCCCGGCATCGGCTTTGCAAAAGACGAAGGCCATAATCTGGCGCTGACCGCGCGGCTGAGCCTGTTTCATTCGCTGGGCTGCCCGATCCTTTATGGTGCCTCGCGCAAACGCTTTGTCGGCAGCATCGGCCAGGAGCCGGAGGCCGCACAGCGCCTTGGCGGCTCGCTCGCGGTGCATCTTGCGGCGGTGGCCCAGGGCGCGCAGATCATCCGCGTCCATGATGCCGCCCAGATGCGCCAGGCCCTGCGGCTCTGGCAGGCGGTGGCTTTGGCCTGAGACAAAAAGCCCCCGCGCTGCGGGGGCTTTTTGCTGATCCGGCCGATCCGGCTGCGGGATGTGGTGACAGCCATTTCAGACCGGTCAGGACCCCGGGGAGGGGCAGCCCCCCCGGCGCAGGCCGTCGCGCAACGGCCCTCTGTGCTGCGGCTCAGAACACGTCGAACAGATAGAGAATAATAATCAGTGGGATCGGAATACCGATCAGCCAGGCGGCAATACCCTTCATGTGACCTCCGTTACGTCAGCTTCACAGTGCAAACCCCCCGGGCTGCGCAAAGTTCCGGGGCGGGCACCGGGAAATCCCCCCCGCCGGCCTGCCCCGGCTGCAGCCCGCCCGGGCACCGCTGCAGGGGACCCCGCCCTTGTGTGACAGGCCCTCATTCTGTAGGAGAGGTGTCAAATCCCCTATTCTGCACAGAGCGAGCCCATGGCCTCTTATCAGTATGTCTATCACATGGACGGCGTGTCCAAGACCTATCCCGGTGGGAAAAAGGTCTTTGAGAACATCCGTCTGAACTTCCTGCCCGGTGTTAAAATCGGTGTCGTCGGCATCAACGGCGCCGGCAAATCGACCCTGCTGCGCGTGATGGCCGGCTGGGACAAAGACTTCCAGGGCGAAGCCTGGGCCGCCAAAGGCGCCAAAGTGGGCTATCTGCCGCAGGAGCCGGTGCTGGATGAGACGCTGAACGTGCGCGGCAACGTCATGCTGGGCGTCGCCGAAAAGCAGGGCAAGCTTGATCGCTACAACGAACTGGCGATGAACTACTCGGATGAGACCGCCGATGAGATGGCGCAGCTTCAGGACGAGATCGACGCGCAGAACCTCTGGGATCTCGACAACCAGGTCGATATCGCGATGAACGCGCTCGACTGCCCGGCCGATGATGCGGAAGTCTCGACCCTTTCGGGCGGCGAGCGCCGCCGCGTGGCGCTGTGCAAACTGCTGCTCGAAGAGCCGGATATGCTGCTGCTCGACGAGCCGACCAACCACCTTGACGCTGAGACGATCGCCTGGCTGCAAAAGCACCTGATCGCCTATAAAGGCACCATCCTGACGGTCACTCACGACCGTTACTTCCTCGACGACATCACCACCTGGATCCTTGAGCTGGAGCGCGGCAAGGGCATCCCGCATGAGGGCAACTACTCCTCCTGGCTGGAAGCCAAAGCCAAGCGCATGGAGCAGGAAGCCCGCGAAGACAAAGCCAAGCAGAAAGTGCTGGTTAAAGAGCTTGAGTGGATCCGCGCCGGTGCCAAAGCCCGTCAGGCGAAATCCAAAGCCCGTATCTCGGCCTATGACAAGCTGGTGGAAACCTCGGTCAAAGAGCGCGTCGGCGAAGCCAAGATCGTCATCCCGAACGGCCCGCGCCTCGGTGGTAAGGTCTTTGAGGTCGAGAACCTCTCGAAAGCCATGGGCGACAAGGTCCTCATTGAGAACCTGTCCTTCTCGCTGCCGCCGGGCGGGATCATCGGTGTGATCGGCCCGAACGGTGCCGGTAAATCGACCCTCTTCAAGATGCTGGTCGGTCTGGAACAGCCCGATGAAGGCACCATCAAGGTCGGCGAGACCGTGAAGATGTCTTACGTCGATCAGTCGCGTGACGCGCTGGATCCCGACAAAAACGTCTGGGAAGAAATCTCGGGCGGCGCAGAGATCATTCACCTGGGTGACATGCAGATCTCGTCGCGCAACTACACCGGTGCTTTCAACTTCAAAGGCACCGACCAGCAGAAGAAAGTCGGCGTGCTGTCGGGTGGTGAGCGCAACCGCGTCCACCTCGCGAAGCTGCTGAAATCGGGCGGCAACGTGCTGCTGCTCGATGAGCCGACCAACGACCTCGACGTGGAAACCCTGCAGGCCCTCGAAGCTGCGATCGAAGATTTTGTCGGCTCCGCCGTCATCATCTCGCACGACCGCTTCTTCCTCGACCGTCTGTGTACCCACATCCTGGCCTTCGAAGGCGAAGGTCACGTGGAATTCTTTGAAGGTAACTTCGAAGAATATGAGGCCGACAAGATCCGCCGCCTCGGCGCGGAAGCTGCGAACCCGAAGCGTTCCAAGCACAAGAAATTCTCGCGCGCCTGAGGGATGTGAGAGATGCGAAAGGGCGGCCCTCAGGGCCGCCCTTTTTGCATGTCTGAAGGTCTGACACGGCTCAGAGGGGGTTGCTCAACTCAAAATTGAAACGCATTCTTTGTCGCGCGTTTTCATCCGCACAAAAGGAGCCCTTAGATGTCAGCACACGGCCGCTCAGTGAGGCTCTTTCTCGATAATGGCAAAGTCACCGGACTTGTGACGGCGGAAATTATGAACTGGACCGGGATTATTCTGACCGGCCCGCGCGCGCTTCTGCCACTCGCTGTGAAGCAATACCCCCTCGCCTGCACCGGCGTTTACCTGCTGCGCGGTGACAGCGACGAGAGCGGGCTGCCACAGATCTACGTCGGCGAAACGGATGACTTTGCCCGGCGCATGACGGAGCATGAGCCGAAGCCCAATATGGAGTTCTGGACGCACTTCACCCTCATCTTCAGCAAAGATCCCTATCTGACAAAAGCCCATGTGACCTGGCTGGAAGCGGAACTCATCTCGGGCCTGCGCGAGGCGCGTCTCTGCACACTCTCGAACGGCAACGACGGCAGGCCGGCAAAGCTGCCGGCAGCGGATCTCGCCGATATGAGGACGTTTTTTGAGGAGGTCCGCCTCCTGCTGCCCGTCATCGGATTTGATCTGCTGCGCATGCCTCTTGCCGCGCCGCCCGCTCAGGGCACCGGCACCAACCCGTCAGGCCCCGCGCAGACGACCAACCTGCCCCAGACAGAGACTGACATCGCGACGCTCAGCCTGATCATGCGCAGCAACACCATGGGCATCGCGGGAAAGGCCCTTGAAACCGCAGATGAATTTGTCGTCCTCGCTGACAGCATCGGCACTCTGCAGATGCTGGAGTCGTTCTCCCCGGCCCTGCGCCTGCGCAGGGTTCAGGCCTTGGAAACCGGTCTCATCACGCCCGTCGGGCAAACCCATTTCCGCCTCACAGGCAATATGTCCTTCAAGAGCCCCAGTGCCGCCTCGCAGTTTCTGTGGGGAACGTCGCGGAACGGCAAAACTGACTGGCTCCCTGCAGACAGCGGCACGCCATATGGCACCTCAAAAAGCCTGCAAAGGGGGGGCCTTGCGAAAAGTGCCGAAGGCGCTGCCCTCCCGGTCGGGGATGCCCCTGCGGTCTCTTCCTGCGCGGCGCGGATCGAGACAGCCTGCAGCGATGAAACCCCCGCCCCCTTCCCCCCGGAGCGCACAACGCCTATCTGAGCAGTTCCCGCGCACCAAGGAGACTGCCGATGGACAGCCGCGCCCCCGAGCCCCCCGCGCAGCCCGACAAAGCTCAGGCCGAAGCCGCTTTGGCGATCCTGCGCGCCTGGATGGCCCATGCCCCCGAGAGCGAGCGCCTGGCCTTCGGCCTCGGAGCCGCCAACCTCGCGGGCCACAACGCCCCGGCTCTCTCGCGCGACTACCCGGAAGATTTCACCCCCGATGCGGCCTATAAGGCCTCGATGCCCGATCTGCAGAACGGCCCCGCCAGCCTGATCGTTGGCGCAAAGGCCACCATCCAGCACGTCGGCATCTCCAACTTCCGCCTGCCGATCCGCTACCTCACCCGTGCGGGCGGCGAGATCACGCTGGAGACCTCCGTCACCGGCACCGTCAGCCTCGAAGCCGGCAAAAAAGGCATCAATATGAGCCGCATCATGCGCTCGTTTTATGCCCATGCCGACCGGCAGTTCTCCTTCGGCGTCGCCGAAGCGGCGCTCGAGGACTACAAACGCGACCTCGACAGTTTTGACGCCCGCATCCAGCTGAAACTCTCCTGGCCGCAAAAGGTGCAAAGCCTGCGCTCGGGCCTCTCCGGCTGGCAATACTACGACCTCGCGCTCGAATTGCTCGACCAGGGCGGCCTGCGCCGCCGCCTGCTGCATCTCGATTACGTCTACAGCTCCACCTGCCCCTGCTCGCTGGAACTTTCTGAGCATGCCCGCCAGCTCCGCGGCCAGCTCGCCACCCCCCATTCGCAACGCTCCGTCGCGCGGATCTCGGTCGAGCTGCGCGACACAGAACGCCTCTGGTTTGAAGACCTTATTGATCTCGCCCGCCGCGCCGTGGTCACCGAGACCCAGGTCATGGTCAAACGCGAAGACGAACAGGCCTTTGCCGAACTGAATGCCGCAAACCCCATCTTCGTCGAAGACGCCGCCCGCTCCTTCTGCGAGGCCCTGCGCGAAGAACCGCGGATCGGCGATTTCCGCGTCATCGCCAGCCACCAGGAAAGCCTGCACAGCCATGATGCCGTCAGCCTTCTGACCGAAGGCCCGCTCTTTGCCGCCCAAAGCCTCGACCCCACGCTTTTCGTAAGCCTGATACACCGCGGCTGAGGCCGCCGGCCCTGATTGGCTTTTTCAAAATACTCCCGGGGGTCCGGGGGCCGGCAGCCCCCGGCCTCTCCACCCGGCACCACCACCCGACACAACCACCCGCCCCTGTCACATCCCCGCGACAATTGCGCGACCTCAGGCGCTAACATGACGCCCCGCCCCCTCTCGCCGCTTTCCAAGCAGCAGCCACGGCGCTACACCCGGGCCAAGGTTCGCAAAACGTCAGGATATGCCATGTCGCAGACCGTCGATTTCAATGATCGCATGCTCTCTCTGGGCCTCGCCCGGGTCTCCGAAGCCGCCGCCATCGCCTCGGCCAAGCTGATCGGGCGCGGAGATGAAAAAGCCGCCGACCAGGCCGCCGTGGATGCCATGCGCACCCAGCTGAACCTGCTCGACATCGCCGGCACCGTGGTCATCGGTGAGGGCGAACGCGATGAAGCCCCGATGCTCTACATCGGCGAAGAGGTCGGCACCGGCAAAGGCCCGGGCGTCGATATCGCGCTTGATCCGCTCGAAGGCACCACGCTGACCGCCAAAGACATGCCCAATGCTCTCGCCGTCATCTCGATGGCGCCGCGCGGCACCCTGCTGCATGCCCCTGACGTTTACATGGACAAACTGGCCGTGGGCCCGGGCTATGCCGAGGGCGTCGTGACCCTCGATATGGATCCGGCCGAGCGCGTCTATCAGCTCGCCAAAGCCAAGGGCGGCACCGCAGCCGATATCACCGTCTGCATCCTTGAGCGTGACCGCCACGCCGATCTGATCAAAGCCGTCCGCTCGACCGGCGCGGCGATCCGCCTGATCCCGGACGGCGATGTCGCCGGCGTCATGCATTGCGCCGAAGCCGATCAGACCGGCATCGATATGTACATGGGTTCGGGCGGCGCGCCGGAAGGCGTGCTGGCAGCCTCGGCACTGAAATGCATGGGCGGTCAGATCTATGGCCGTCTGCTGTTTCGCAACGACGATGAGCGTGGCCGCGCCGAGCGCGCCGGCATCTCGGATTTCAACCGCATCTATGCCCGCGACGATATGGTCACCTCCGACGTGATCTTCGCCGCCACCGGCGTCACCGACGGCTCGCTGCTGCGCGGGCTGAAGCGGGAAGTGGGCTGGATCACCACCGAGACCGTTCTCATGCGCTCGAAAACCGGCTCGGTGCGCCGCATGACCTACCGCACTCCGGTCTGATTGCCCTCTGATTGCAGACCACTGAGGTTTGCGCAAAACTCATCGGGGGGCTGCCTGGCCCCCCGTCTTCGTTTCAGACGACCTCAGAAAGGCCCTGGCATGACGTTTCTCGGTGTGGACACTTCGATAACCGGACGGCGCTGGCTGGGGCTTTCGCCCGAAGAAGACCGCGCCGCCGAGGCGATCCGTCAGGCCACCGCCCTGCCCTTTGCCGTGACCCGGGTTCTGGCACGCCGGGGCGTTGCGCCCGAAGGGGCGGCGGGCTATCTCGCGCCCACTCTGCGCGATCTGATGCCCGACCCCATGGTGCTGCGCGATATGGAGCCTGCCGCCATCCGCTTTCTCCAGGCCGTGAAACAGCGCCAGCGCATCGCGGTCTTTGCCGATTATGACGTCGACGGCGGCTCTTCTGCCGCTCTGTTGCTCTGCTGGCTGCGCGACATGGGGCTGCAGGCCACGCTTTACATCCCCGACCGCATTGATGAGGGCTATGGCCCCAATGTCCCCGCCATGCAGGATCTGGGCGCACGGCATGATCTGATCCTCTGCGTTGACTGCGGCACGCTTTCCCATGAGCCGATCGCCGCGGCGGGCTGCGATGTCATCGTGCTTGATCACCACCTTGGCGGCGAGACCCTGCCCGACTGCGTGGCGGTGGTGAACCCCAACCGTCAGGATGAAACCGGGGATCTGTCGCAGCTTTGCGCGGCGGGCGTGGTTTTTATGATGCTGGTCGATGCCAACCGCCGCCTGCGCGCCGAAGGCGTGAAGGGCCCGGATCTGATGGGCTATCTGGACCTTGTGGCCCTGGCGACGGTGGCCGATGTGGCCCCGCTGACCGGGGTGAACCGGGCGCTGGTGCGCACGGGGCTTTCGGTCATGGCGCAGCGCAGCCGCCCCGGGCTTGCGGCGCTGGCCGATGTCTCGCGGCTGACCCATGCGCCAAACTCGCATACGCTGGGCTTTCTCTTCGGCCCGCGCGTCAATGCAGGCGGGCGGATCGGTCAGGCGGATTTAGGCGCAAGGCTGCTCGCCACCGACAACCCGGCTGAGGCCGCGCTGATCGCCGGGCGGCTGGAGGAGTTGAACGTCGAGCGCCGCGCCATTGAGGCCGAAGTCCGTGCCGAGGCCATCGCCCAGGCCGAGGCCCGGGGCGTCGACGGCCCCCTCGTCTGGGCAGCGGGTGAGGGCTGGCACCCCGGCGTGGTCGGCATCGCGGCCGCACGTCTGAAAGAGGCCTATAACCGCCCCGCCGTGGTGATCGGGATTGAGAATGGCATCGGCAAAGGCTCTGCCCGCTCGGTCACCGGGGTGGATCTTGGGGCCGCGATCCACCGGGTCGCCGCCGAGGGGCTGCTGGAAAAGGGCGGTGGCCATAAGATGGCCGCAGGCCTGACCGTGAAAGCAGAAAAGCTGGAGGCCGCCATGGCGCGTCTGGCCGAACTCCTCGCCCGTCAGGGCGCGGGCGAGGCCGGCCCCGCCGATCTGCAGATCGACGGCATGCTGGAGCCTGAGGGCGCAACGCCTGAGCTGGTCACCCAGATTGAAGCGGCGGGTCCCTTTGGTGCCTCTGCCCCCGCCCCGCGCTTTGCCTTTGCCAGCCAGCGCGTCAGCGATGTGCGCCAGATCGGCTCGGGCCATCTGAAGATCACCTTCGGCTCAGGCGCCACCAAACTGACCGGCATGGCCTTCGGCGCCTGGGACGGCCCGCTGGGTCAGGCGCTTCAGGCCGGGGTGGGAGAGCGCTTCCATCTGGCTGGCCGGGTGGAGGTCGATACCTGGGGCGGGCGTCAACGGGTGCAGCTTCGTCTGGAGGATGCGGCAAAGGCCTGATTCCCCGGCCTTTTTCCGGGCAAAGCGATTTTTTGCGGAATTTTTCATTTTCCGCAAGAAACCCCCTTGCAGGCTCTGACACCTCTCTGTAAATACCCCCTCACACGACAGGCGCAGCACACTGCGACGGTCGGAAGAAAGAGTGGCCCGTTCGTCTATCGGTTAGGACGTCAGGTTTTCAACCTGAAAAGAGGGGTTCGACTCCCCTACGGGCTGCCACTTCTTCCTGAAAACAAAGCGAATGACGGGCGGCAGATTGCCGCCTTTTTGCGTTTTCACCCCTCATCGCCTTGCATTCCCCGGCCTCAATCGGCATCTGCTCAGAGGGTGGATGGGGTGTCAGAATGACCAAAGTGGTGAATATCATCAAACTCTGCGTCGGCGCAGAGGATGTCTCGGATTTGCAGCACTGGCAGGATGCCCAGCGCCACCGCTGGCCCGAGGGCCGGGCTGTGCATGTCACCCGCTCCTGGCCGAAACGTGAGGCTGAGGCGCTGAAGGGCTCGCTTTTCTGGGTGTTCAAGGGCCAGATCCTGGCGCGGCAGCGCATCCTTGGCTTTGAGGATGCGACCGGCGCGGATGGCATCACCCGCTGCGCCTTTCAGCTGGATCCCGAGATCATCCGCACCCAGGCCACGCCGCGCCGCCCCTTTCAGGGCTGGCGCTACCTTGAGGCCGCGGACAGCCCGCCTGACCTGCCCAAAAGCCGCCCCGCCGATGACCTGCTGCCGCCTGAGCTTGAGGCGGCTCTGGCCGAGATGGGTCTGCGTTAATCTTTCGTCCCGAACAGCCCGGCCAGCGCGCGGCTGAGGACATTGGCCACCTTCGGGCGCGGCAACGCCTCAAAGGGCAGCGGGCGGCAGACCTCCATGGCGGCGATGCCGACCCGCGCGGTCAATGCGCCATTGATCACCCCCTCGCCAAAGCGGCGCGAGACTTTCGACAGCACGCCGCCCCCGGCGACCGAGGAAATCAGATCATCGCCCACCGCCACCGCCCCGGTGGCCACCAGATGCGAAAAGACCCGCTTCAGCATCCGGATAGATCCCACCTGCCCGGCGCGGCCACCATAGATATCGGCGATGCGCCTTATCATCCGCAGGTTTGACATCAGCGCCACCGCCACATCGACCAGGGCCAGCGGCACCAGAGCCGTGGCCGTGGCCACCCGCCGCGCCGCCGCCTCAATCTCGCGCCGCGCGGCCTGATCGGCGGCGCCCAGAAGCTCAACTTCCGCCAGACGCACCAGGGCATCGGGGTCAAAGAGATCACCGCCCTGCTCGGCCAGACGACGGCGGTTCCAGGCCAGCTCTTCGCGCCGCGCATAGATGCCATCCAGCTCGCGCACCAGACTGCGGGCCTGATCGAGATCGCCCCGCGCCGCAACCGCCCGCTCACGCAGATGATCGATCCGCGTCAGCCGCATCAGCGCCGCCCATTCGCGCCCCGCCATCCAGAGCAGAGACAGCGCCGCCACCCCCGCCAGCACCATGGCCAGAAACCCCAGCACCGGCCAGCGGTTCAGCGTTGAGGCGATAAACTCCCAGGTCGCGATCGACACCGCCAGCGACAGAAAAAGCCCCCCCGCCCAGTAAAACAGCCGCCGCGCAACGGAGGGTTTCGCGGGGGCCCGCATCATCGCCGCCACGGCGGTCTGCGGCGGCGCGGTGTCTTCCTCCGGGACCGGCGGGGCATCGGCTACGGAAACCTCCGGCCCGTCGATTTCGAGGACAAAGGGCTGGTGCGGGCTGGCCATCGGGATCCTCTCAGCAGCATCTCTCCAACATGTGGGAGGAAAGCGGCGGCGGAGCAAGGGGAAGCGCGGTCAGGCTCTGGACCGCGCACAGGCACCGCCCTATAAGCGCGCCATGAAGTTACCGGTCGCCTTTTCCCGTCGAATTAGCGGCCCGGCGCGCTGAGCGGTCTCGCGCGTCGGGTAAAGCCTTTTGACCCCGCCCCGCGCGGGACCCAAAGCCCTGACTTCGAAGGACACGCCGATGTGCGCTGACACCCCTGACTACCGCTCTACCGTCTATCTGCCCGAGACCGATTTCCCGATGCGCGCGGGCCTGCCCGCCCGGGAGCCGGCATGGCTGGACCGCTGGGAAAGCCTTGGCATCTACGACCGTCTGCGTGAGCAGGCCGCTGAGGCTGCCGCCAATGGCGCGCCGCGCAAGCCCTATGTGCTGCATGACGGCCCGCCCTATGCCAACGGCAATCTGCACATCGGCCATGCGCTGAACAAAACCATCAAAGATATGGTCGTGCGCTCGCATCAGATGATGGGCTTTGATTCGCGCTATGTGCCGGGCTGGGATTGCCACGGCCTGCCGATCGAGTGGAAAATCGAAGAGCAATACCGCGCCAAAGGTCTGAACAAAGACGACGTGGATGTGGTCTCTTTCCGTCAGGAATGCCGCAAATTCGCCGAAGGCTGGGTGGCTGTCCAGCGCGAGGAATTCAAGCGCCTCGGCATCACCGGCAATTGGGCGAACCCCTATCTGACGATGGATTTCCACGCCGAATCCGTGATCGCGCAGGAATTCATGAAGTTCCTGATGAACGGCACGCTGTATCAGGGTTCCAAACCCGTGATGTGGTCGCCGGTTGAGAAAACCGCTCTGGCCGAAGCTGAGGTCGAATATCACGACCACACCAGCCATACGATCTGGGTGCGGTTCCCCGTCGCCTCGGCTGCACATTTCCCCGAGCTTGACGGCTGCATGAACACCGCGCTGCTGCAGGCTGCGGTTGTCATCTGGACCACCACGCCCTGGACCATCCCGCAGAACCGCGCGGTGGCTTACGGCGAGCGCATCGCCTACGGCCTTTACCGCGTCGATACCGTCGAGGAAAAATCGACCGCTGTTGCGGGTGAGCTGCTGGTGCTGGCGGATGGTCTGGCTGAATCGGTGAAAACCGCCGCCAAAGTGGCGGAATGGACCCGTGTGCGCGACGTCGCCGCCTCGGAATTCGAGGGCATGATCCTGAAGCACCCCTATAACGGTGTCGAAGGCGGCAATGGCGAATGGGATTATGACGTGCCCATGCTGCCGGGCGATCACGTGACCGATGATGCGGGCACCGGCTTTGTGCATACCGCCCCGAGCCACGGCGATGACGACTATCAGCTGGGCGTGAAATACAAGCTGCCGATGACCTATAACGTCACCGAAGACAGCTCTTACCGCAAAGACCTGCCGCTCTTTGGCGGTCAGCATGTCTTTGACACCAACGGCAAAGAAGGTCCGGCCAACGTCAGCAATATCAAACAGCTGGCCTATTCGGGCGCGCTGCTGGCCAAGGGCAGGGTCAAGCACAGCTATCCGCATTCCTGGCGCTCAAAAGCGCCGGTGATCTTCCGCAACACGCCGCAGTGGTTCGCGGCGATCGATGCAAAGATCAACGACGGCATGGGCACCTATGGCGACACCATCCGCGAGCGCGCGCTGAAGTCGGTCTCAGAGCTGGTGACCTTTACGCCTGCCACCGGCCGCAACCGCCTGCATGCGATGATCGAACAGCGCCCGGACTGGGTGCTGTCGCGCCAGCGCGCCTGGGGCGTGCCGCTGACCTGCTTTACCAAAAAAGACACCCTGCCGACCGATGCGGACTTCCTGCTGCGCAATGATGAGGTCAATGCCCGCATCGCCGCCGCCTTTGAGGCCGATGGCGCGGATGTCTGGTACACTGAGGGCTTCAAAGAAAAGGTTCTCGCGGGCATCGTGACCCCGGAAGATTACAACCAGGTCTTCGACGTGCTTGACGTCTGGTTCGATTCCGGCTCGACCCATGCTTTTGTGCTGCGTGACCGCGAAGACGGCGTGCCGGATCAGATCGCAGATGTCTATCTGGAAGGCACCGACCAGCACCGCGGCTGGTTCCATTCCTCGCTGCTGCAGGGCTCGGCCACCATTGGCCGCGCGCCCTATAAGAACGTCATCACCCATGGCTTCACGCTGGACGAAAAGGGCATGAAAATGTCCAAATCGCTCGGCAATACCGTGGCACCGCAGGAAGTCATCAAGGAATACGGCGCAGATATCCTGCGTCTCTGGGTGGCTCAGGCCGATTATTCGACCGATCTGCGCATCGGCAAAGAGATCCTGAAGGGCACCGCCGACAGCTACCGCCGTCTGCGCAACACGCTGCGCTTCCTGATGGGCGCTCTGCCCGCCTGGGACGGCACACATGTTGCCCGCGAAGAAATGCCGGAACTGGAGCAGTTCATCCTGCACCGTCTGGCCGAACTCGATGCTCAGGTGCGCCGTGACTATGCCGCCTTTGATTTCCAGGCGGTCTTCCAGGCGATCTTCACCTTTGCGACCTCGGATCTCTCGGCCTTCTACTTCGATATCCGCAAGGATGCGCTTTACTGCGACGCGCCGGACAGCCTCGAGCGCCGCGCCTGCCTGAGCGTGATGGATCACGCCTATCACGCGCTGGTCACCTGGCTGGCGCCGATCCTGCCCTTCACCATGGAAGAGGTCTGGCTGACCCGCTTCCCCGGTGAGGAAAACTCGGTGCACCTGCTGGACTTTGTGCAAGTGGAAGCAGGCTGGCTGAACGCCGGCCTGGCGGCCCGCTTTGCCAAGACCCGCGCCGCCCGCCGTGTCGTCACCGGCGCGCTGGAAGTCGAGCGCACTGCCAAGACCATCGGCTCCTCGCTCGAAGCGGCTCCGACCGTCTTCGTCTCGCCGGAGCTGGCCTCGGTTCTGGGCTCGGCCCAGGGCTTTGACACGCTGTGCATCACTTCGGGGCTGAAGATCTCGACCGAAGCGGCTCCGGAAGGCGCCTTTGGTCTGGACGATGTGGCAGGCGTGAAAGTGGTCTTCGAGAAAGCGGAAGGCGGGAAATGCCAGCGCTGCTGGAAGATCCTGCCCGACGTCGGCAGCCATGCCCATCCGGCCACCTGCGCGCGCTGCGATGCGACCCTGAGCGCCGCCGGCCTCTGATCCGGTCACAGACTAAAAAAGCCGGCCCTTTGCGGGGCCGGCTTTTGCGTTCAGAACGGCGACTGTCAGCCGGTATAGCCCACGGTCGCGAGTTTCCCGACCAGGGTCTTCATTTCCGCCTCATTGAGCACCGCATCGGCGAAATCTTCCGCCGAGATATGGCTGTTGCCTTTGCTGTCCGACAGCAGCGTGGTGCCGCCGATGGTGTAATCGCCGGTGAATTCCCCAGGTGCGATCTGCGCCGAAGGGGCAAGCACCGTCCATTTCAGACCGCTTTGCGCCAGCAGATCCCAGGCCGCTTTCATACCGCGCGCCTCAGCCACATATTCGGGCGGCAGCACATCGACGACCGGCGTGCCATCGGGCAGCGAAAGCGAGCCTGCGCCGCCGACCATGATGACCCGCTGCGGTTTTGCCGCGATCAGCGCTTTGGCATAGGCCGTTGCCTCGGCCAGGGCATCGCCGCCATTGCGCGGCGAGACAGCACCGATCACCAGATCGGCCTCGGCGGCATAGGCGGCAAAGGTCGCGGCGTCATGGGCATCGACCTTCACGGCCGTGACGCCCGGATACTCCGGGATCTGATCGGGATTGCGCGCCCCGGCGATCACCTCATGACCGCGCTCTGCGGCTTCAGCGAGAATGCGCGAGCCGATCATACCGGAGGCGCCGAGCAGGAAAATTTTCATGATTTACTCCCATTACAGAGGTTACTATTAGTAACTGATACCGCCTGCATAGCCGCGATCTGCAGCTCTGGGAAGGCCCTCGTGGTTACCTGAAAGGAAGCACAATGCCCGCGCCGCGCGCCCGAAGCTATGACTGCCCCGTCCGCGATGTGCTGGACCGCATCGGCGATGCCTGGTCGGTGCTGGTGCTGATGGAGCTTGGCCGCGCCGACTGCCGCTTCAACGCGCTGTCGCGGGTGGTGCCGGGGATCTCGGCCCGGATGCTGACGGTGACTTTGCGCAACCTGTCGCGCGACGGGCTGGTGACGCAAAGGGCGGCGGGTGGCGCCTATGGGCTGACGCCGCTGGGCCATTCGCTGCTGGGCCGGATTGAGGCGCTGGCGGCCTGGGCCCAGGCCGCGCAGCCCGAAGTGCGCCGCGCGCGGGGCAGCTGGGATGCGGCGCACTCACCGGAAACTGAAGTCCTGACCGAAGCGATTTCTATTTAATTCAGGCGGTCGCGGACATATCGTCGCAATTTGCAGTGGTATGTGACCGCATCACTTGCTCCCCGCGCATGTGGGGCGCATAGCCCCCGCACCCCCCGCTATGAGGCCAGGTATGACTAAGTTTATTGTGAATGGTCAGGAGCGTGAGCTCGACATCGACCCCGAAACCCCGCTTCTGTGGGCGCTGCGCGATGAGCTGCGCCTGACCGGGACGAAGTTCGGCTGTGGTGCGGCGCAATGCGGTGCCTGCACCGTCTGGGTCGACGGCGTGCCGACCCGCTCCTGTGTGACGCCGATCGAAGATATCGCCGGTGCGACCATCACCACGATCGAGGCGGTCGACACCAAAGAAGCCAAAGCGGTTCAGGCGGCCTGGGCTGCGATTGACGTCGCACAATGCGGCTGGTGCCAGTCGGGTCAGATCATGGCCGCGACGGCGCTGCTGGCAGAGAATCCCGCCCCGAGCGACGAAGACATTGATGCCGCAATGGAAGGCAATGCCTGCCGCTGCGCAACTTACGTCCGTATCCGTCAGGCAATCCACAACGCCGCAGACGCGCTGAAAGGCTGAGTTCATGACGATCCAGACCACCCGTCGCGGCTTTATGGCCACCGGCTCCGGCCTTCTTCTCTCGCTGACCCTGCCGGCAGGCGCCGTGGCTGCCAAAACCGGTGAAGCCGTGGTTGAGGCCTTTGAGCCCAACGCCTTCATCCGCATCGGCACCGATCACAGCGTCACCGTTCTGATCAAGCACCTTGAGATGGGTCAGGGCCCCTATACCGGCCTTGCCACCCTGGTCGCGGAAGAGCTTGACGCCAGCTGGGACCAGATGCAGGCACTCGGCGCTCCGGCCAATACGCCGCTTTACGCCAATGGCGCGCTTGGCGTGCAGGGCACCGGCGGCTCGACCTCGATGCTGTCGTCCTTCCTGCCGATGCGCCAGGCCGGTGCGGCTGCGCGCCAGATGCTGATCACCGCCGCCGCCGCCGAATGGGGTGTGCCGGCCGATGAGATCCTCATCAAAGCGGGCATCCTGAGCCATCAGGGCACCGGCAAAAACGCAGGCTTCGGAGATTTCGTGGCCGATGCCTCGAAACTGCCGGTTCCGGAAAACCCGAAGCTGAAAGACCCGAAGGACTTTGTGTTCATCGGCAAAGACCGTCCGCGTCTCGACACCGCTGCCAAGATCAACGGCTCGGCGATGTTCACGCTTGATCATTACCCCGAGGGGATGCTGGTCGTGATGGTCGCCCATGCGCCGAAGTTCGGTGCGGTGGTGAAAAGCTTTGACGACAGCGCGGCTCTGGCCGTTGCGGACGTTGAGATGGTGCGCGAAGTTCCCATGGGTGTGGCGGTCTATGCCAAAAACACCTGGGCTGCGATGAAGGGCCGTGAGGCGCTGATCATCGAATGGGACGAGAGCAAAGCTGAGACCCGCTCGTCGGACGCGATCTTTGCAGACTACGCCCAAGCGGCGGCAGAAGGCGGTCTGACCGTCGAGGAAAACGGCGATCTGGCGGCGGCTTTCGCAGGTGCCGAGAAGGTGCTGGAGGCCGAATACCGCCTGCCCTATCTCGCCCATGCGCCGCTCGAAGCGCTGGATGCGCTTATTGAGGTGAAGGACGGCAAGGCCGTGCTGACCTATGGCTGCCAGTTCCCGACCGTCGATCAGATGGCCTTTGCCGGCACCTTCGGCATTGAGCCCGCGGATGTCACCATCAATGTGCTGATGGCCGGTGGCTCCTTTGGCCGTCGTGCCCAGGGCTCGGCGCATTTTGCCACCGAAATGGCCGAGGTCGCCAAAGCGGCGGGCCGTGACGGCACCTTCAAGCTGCAGTGGACCCGCGAAGACGACATCCGCGGCGGTCACTACCGTCCGGCGGCTTTGCACAAGATGCGCGCAGGTCTGGATAAAGACGGCAAAATCGTCGGCTGGGAAAACATCGTGGCGACCCAGTCGATCATGATGGGCACCGTGATGGAGCCGATGCTGCAGGGCGGCCCGGACCCCTTTGCCTTTGAGGGCTCGTCGCATCTGGCCTATGATCTGGGCACCCGCCGCATCGCCTGGTCGGCCATGCAGACCGGTGTTTCGGTTCTCTGGTGGCGCTCGGTCGGTCACAGCCACACCGCCTATGCGGTTGAGACCTTCCTTGACGAAGTGCTGGAAGCCGCTGGCAAAGACGCCATCGAGGGCCGTCTGGAACTTCTGCCCGCCGAAGCCACCCGCGAGCGCGCTGTGATCGAAAAGGTCCGCGGGATCTCGGGCTGGAAAGGCCGCAGGGGCGAGAACGGCAAAGCTTATGGCTTTGCCTTCGTGAAGTCCTTTGGCTCTTATGTAGCGCAGGTCGCAGAGGTCGAAGAGAAAGACGGTCTGCCGCGCGTCACCCGCGTCTGGTGTGCCGTCGATTGTGGTCTGGCGGTGAACCCGAACCTCATCACCGCGCAATGTGAAGGCGGCATCGGTTTCGCGCTTTCGACCGCGCTTCACAGCGAGATCACCCTTGCTGAGGGCGGTGAGGTTGAGCAGTCGAACTACCACGACTATCCGCTGCTGCGCATCACCGAGATGCCTGCGGTTGAGGTGGCGATCATCGCCTCCAACGAAGCCCCCTCGGGCATCGGCGAGCCGCCGGTTCCGCCGCTGGCTCCGGCGGTCGGCAATGCCTGGCGTCAGCTGAGCGGCAGGACCAAACGCCAGCTGCCCTTCGCCCGCGCAGAGGCCTGAGTTCAAAGATGGCCCGGAGTTCCGGGCCATCTGCTTTTCCGGCGGCGGCGTTTTGTCCCCGTCCTTTGCTTTGAGACGCCTGCCATGACGGCCACAGCCCCCCTGACCCGCATCTGCGAAAGCGACCTGCCCCTCGCCGCTTTGCGCGCGGCGCTGCAGCGCGGTGAGCCCGCCGCGCTGGCGGTGATCACCGGGGTCCTCGGCGCCTCCTATCGCCCTCTCGGGGCGGGCATGGTGGTCACCGCCGGCGGGCAGCGCTTTGGCAATCTGTCCTCCGGCTGCATTGAGCGTGATGTCGAAATCCACGCGCTTGCGGCGCTGGCCGACGGGCAGATCCGGCACTTGCGCTATGGCCAGGGCTCGGCCTGGCAGGATCTGCAGCTGCCCTGCGGGGGCGGGCTGGATATTCTGCTGCTGCCCTGCCCCGATGCCCGCGCCCTGGAGGCGGCGGCGCTGGCACTTGCGGCGCGGCGTGAGGCGGATCTGACGCTTGGGCCCCTGCGCCTGACCCTGCTGCCGGAACTGCGCTTTCTGATCTTCGGCAAAGGCCCCGAGACCCGCGCACTGGCGCAGATGGCCCATGCCGCGGGCTATCTGAGCGAGGTCTTCTCGCCGGATCCTGAGACGCTGGAGGGGCTGCCGGAGGCCCGCCTGACCCCTGGATCTGACTGGCCCGAGGGGGTCGCGATCGACCCCCGCACCGCGGTGACGCTGTTCTTTCACGACCACGACCGCGAGCCGCAGCTGCTGGCCCGCGCCCTGAGCTCCGAGGCCTTTTTCATCGGCGCTCAGGGCTCTGCCCGCGCTGCGGCCACCCGTGACGAGGCCCTGCGTCAGGCCGGTATCCCCGAGCCCGCGCTGACCCGCCTTGCGCGCCCCTTCGGGCTGATCCCCTCGGTGCGCGACCCGCGCTCGCTGGCGATTTCAGTCCTCGCCCAGGTCCTCGACCGCGCCCGCTCTCTCTGAGATCAGCGCCCTTCACAGGGTGCCTCTCCCGGCGCGCCGACCTGCCGGACGCCGATCCTGCCACGAACACCCACTCGTCACAGCTCCGAAGGGCGCTGTTGCGTCACCCGGCATCTGAGCAGACAACCCCCTCCCCCTCGCGGATGATGCAACACGAGCGGTCGTCTTTGTACCGGGGCGGTGAAGCGGTCGAACGCCATTGATCCGAGAGAAACACGGATCCGGACCTCTGCGACCTGCCTGTCGCATACTCCGGCCACGAGGCGCGGGCCAAACTATTTGACGCAGTTCATCCCACCGCCGGTAAACCAATCGCAGGGCATTTAATCTCCCGGATCAGATACTTGTCCTGCTCATGCCCGGACGGTTTGCTGATCCTCCTTACCGCTCCGGGTTACGCTTGCCGGAAGGCGTGGCCTCCCCCCATGCCCGCATCAAGCCAAAGGGGCAGGCAACCTCGGCGCTTCAATGCCTCGTTACAGGCCCGCCAGTGGCTGGTCTTGTAGCGGGGCTTCGAAGGACAGCTCATGCGGACAGCACAGCCGGATCAGGCAGGACACTGAATCCTGAGAGATTTGTGCATCAGCGCCCAACCGTCGGAAAAACGATCCCCCGGAGCGTTTTCTGATCCTGCTCACTCCAGAGTTCCCTGCTCAGTTCCGCGAGCACTCAAGCCTGCCGTTGAGCCGATGGCGGGCAAGCCCTCAGTATAGCAGCTCGGACGGCCTGCCCTCGCCATGGTCACTCGGACCAATGGCATTCCATGGCTCGATCGTGGCGCTGCCATGACGAAGCTGTCCCACGGGCATCCTTCCATTTCCCCGAAAGGATCGCACCATCAAACCCTGGGATCAAACACCTAGGGCCATCTCATCCAAAGGCTGCTTTGTGCAACAGCGCCAGTTGCTGATAATCGTTATGCGCGAACCACGAGGTCCATCGTCTCAGCCAGCCGACTTTGCAAAGAATATTTTCACCTCGACTGCATCTGAAATGACTTAAAATCCTGCGACTCGGTTTCCGCCAACTTGAGGGTGCATTGTAATTACGCCCCCTGAAGTCTGCCCAAAAACCTCTCTCTCCGCAATCCGGACTAGAGAAAGATGCAAAAGCCGCCCTCAAAGGGCGGCTTCAATCATTTCAATCACTTGCAAAAACTATGATCCGAACGGCGCGATCTTTGCCCCCAGTTGGCAGCAACTATGCCCGGATCTGCACCTCTTGTTGGTCCGGCCATAGTTGCTGCCAAAGCCCCTGAAAAACCCTATGATATCAATGGTGACGTTGGAACTGGGAGCAAAGTTCTCACCGGCTAGGACCATAGTTTTTATCAATTTTCATCAGCGAAGCCCCCGCGTTCCTCTGCTCAGCGGCCCACACAGGCTTCAACAGGCAACATGACCCATCTGAAAACAACGAAAAGGCGCGGAATATTCCGCGCCCTCGACCACCCCATATACCGATATCACCTCGTGGACATGCGATCTTTATGCGTCAGTCATGGCCCGCACCTTATCACGGAATTTCAGTATCTCGCCTCGTTCCACATGAAGCGCATGCAGGCTGGGACCACCGTGACCACGCAGAGCTGCAAGCTGACCGGTCAGGATCGCGGTAAGAGCATCTCCTGCCCGCACTCCAAATCTCTGACAGGCACCAGCCAGCTGAATAATATCGACATCTCTTCCCGCAGGAGCCAGAGGCAGCGCATCCAGCACAGCCAAGACCCGATCCAATTCACGGCGGGCGAACACCACTTTCCGCACAGCGCCTGGCGCGTCGGCGGGGATAAGCGATTTTAACTGCCCAGCGCCATAAAGAGCCAACACCATAGCCTTTGAGCCACCCAGATATTCGGGCACCAAGGCCAGCGGAACCGCGCTATGGTAGTCCTGCACAAGTTGCTCTATCTCCTGGACCGGAAAGACAAGCTTACCGCTTTCCGCGTCCGTTGCCCCCTCGGGGACCAGCCCCAGCTTTTGCAGAAGGCGGGACATGCGGCGGCGATCCGTTTTCAGGGTCTCGCTCAAACTCTTCACCGAATGCAGGCGCCGCTCCTTCACCCGCTCACCCAGCAGCATTTCATCAGATGCCCACACCTCATGCTCCAGAATGTGTTCACGCAGGATCGCTTTGATAGGGCCCGGAGGAAGCATATTTGCTCGACGATCCAGCCAGTCGAACAGAGGCCCATAGGTCGCCAACGGTCCCGCCTGCACGGCCTGCGCAACGGCATTGCACCTGATGTCGGAGAGCGCAGTGCGGATCGCAGCCTCGCCTTCCCGATAGACAAGGAAACCAGCTTCCATGGCTTCACTACGTTGCTGGCGGCTGAGCTGCTTGGGGCGCACCTTTTCACCGTGCAGCATGACCAGACCGAGCATCTCCGAACTATGCAGGACCTGCTCGATACTCTGACCTGCCAGCCATTGAGACACGGGTTGTCCCTCCAGACGGACGCCAAGCCATTTGATATGCTCCCCCACGGTTGCAGGCTCAGCTTCGCTCGTTTCAGGCATAGGCAGATCGCGAAGATCGATGACATCCTCCGCTTCAACCTGCTTCATCACACAGGCATGGCGGGCGCAAATCGGCACCGAGGCGAATGACCAAATGATTGGGCAATGCCAGTTTTCCTTGCCACCCTGCTCGATAAGGCAACTGGAGCAAAGCTGGACGATGCGCCCCGACAGGAAGCTCCGCGAGAAATCCTCGCCGCGGAACCGGTTGTAGCGCTTCAAACGGCGAATAGTGTTCTGCGACAATACCTGAGGCTCAGCACCAATCGCCTCTGCAAAAGCGAGCACGGCATCGGGCTCCCCAGCTTCGAAGTCGATCCCATTGATCCGCAAGTCAGCCAACAGGCGACGCAGGCCCTGCCCGGTATGCCGATAGGCCAAACGGCAGGCGTAGGAGAGGAGCGCTTCGTCCGGGTAAGCAGGATAGCACGGGCGCAACATCAGTCAGCCTCCACCGGAGGGCGAAGCTTTTTCGACAACTTAGACCAGTCCTGAGGGTCGAAGGGCGAAAGCCCATCCGCATTACCGCCTCGGAGCACCCAGAGACGATGAGCCTCTTCAAGGGTAAGCTCCTTTCTTCCGGCATGCAAAGTCCGGCGAATGACGCTCTTCGCGAAAGCAGTAGATTCCCCGAGCGCGCCATGCTGAGAAAACGCGATCCGCTCGGCGAAGGCCGGATCAGAGGGCCAGTCCAGCGCGAGATGGGAACAGCAAAGCCGAAGGAACTTTTCGAACCGCCTGATTTCAGCCTGCCCCTCGACCAGGGGACGCAAACGCAGTTGCAATTGATAGCGGCGGTAGGTCTCGTCATCTTTGCTCAGCCGTTGCTCCAGTTCGGGCACACCAGACAAAATCACCGCGACAGCTCCGTGCCCCTGCAACAGGTTCTTGAGCGTTTGCAGGGCCATGACAGGATCGTTCCCAGGGCCACCCCTCAGCAGTTGGTGGACCTCGTCGATCCACAGCAGGGCAATCCCTGCCTCCCTCAAACGATGCCGCACCATGGCCCATGCCTCATGCGCCTTCACCTTATCATCAGGTCGCACATATCCGGTGGCTTCCAAGATGTCCGAGGCGAGGCTCTTAATCGTCGCTGAGGGAGAGACCGTAATATCAATATGATTGCCCTGGATCTCCTTCGTGCTTTTAACGAATCCCGGCAATGCCGTGAGGTTGCGCCGGATCATCACCGACTTTCCAGACCCAGTGGCCCCGATCACCCTCATACCCGACGTTTCGCCATTCAGCGGACTACGCACAGGTTCAGGCAGGATCATGCCGTCAGCCCCGACCACCAGGATTTCGCGCAGACAGTCCTGAAACGCCTCATCCCGCTGGTTCTTAAAATACCGCGCCTCGAGCCAAGCGACACGGCCTTCCCTATCATCGGGGACTGCCAAGCCAGAGGTTTCCGCATTCAAGTGAAGATCATTCGTCATAACAGTCACTCCATCAGATCATCATCGACATCGTTGCTGGACAGCTGTTGCGGAGTAGGCAGCTGAACCTCGTCAGCAAAAAGATCGCGCCGATCGCTTTCCGCGAGTTCCCGATCAGTCGTGACCATGTAACGCCGCAACTTCTTTTCGTTCGTGTCGAAGTTCTCGGCGTTCAGGATGTGGGGCAGCATGCCACGACGGACTTTGCCATCTTGCGCCGCAGCATCGATCGCCTGAATCGCTTTCGCACGAACAACGTCAGACACAGCCCGCTCACCACGCAGGTAGTGACGCAAGCGCTCCAAATCTTCGAAAGACTTTCCGATCCACTGATTGTCTGCGGCAGGCACAGAAAGCCAATGGTCATCCGAGACCCTCATCAGAACAACACCGATATCGGCCGGCGACCAAAAGACCTCGAAGGTCTTACCCATGCCATAGCGGTTGCAAAACTCGGCCAATTCATCGGATTGGTAGTCAATATGCATGACCCTGAGGCCTTTACGGCCGAGCTTCACGCGCCGCTTGATACCGAAAGCCCGCCTCAGCTCGTCACGCGTCACACCTCGAGGACGATGAACGGCGATTGCCTGCTGCCACGCCTCGGCGGGCGTCCGCCCTCCCAAGCCGCGATGGGGCGTATTGTGGTAGACATCGACCACCCAACGCACCAGCCATTGCAGGAACTCCGGCAAAGTGATCGAAGCCCGTTCCTCGGCCTTGTTTTCTCCCTTAGCAACCACGTTGCTAAACGTCCGACCAGAGAACCGCTGCAGCAAGCCGTTGTGGATCGTGCGGAAGAGCCTTTCGATGAAAGGACGAAGCCAGGGCTTGCGCGACGGGGCGCCATGATAGTCGATACCAAGCCCAGCCAGCAGATCGTAGAACTCATCCTTTATGTAGGTGGGCCCACGATCAAAGACGATCTTCTCCGGGCATCCAAACATATCCCACCGATCATGAGCGCCCAAGGCATCCGCAACCGGCGTCTTATCCTGCAAGAGCATCTCGATCGTATCGCGCGCCAATGAAGTCGTATCGCCTGCCGAAATCCGCATCGCCCCGATACAACGGGTATGCACGTCGATGGCAGCAGACAGCTTGACCCGTTTAGCTTCACCGTTGAGCCCCAACCCAACGCGTTCATCCTCTGTCAGCCAATCCCAGACTCCGGCACTGTTCAGGAGGACGTTCAAATCGACGTCATATTCGTCGATTTCGACCCGCTCGAACGCGCGGGTCGTCGTAATGCCAACCCCCAAAGAGTGCATGTCTTTGTAGGCGACTTTGAATCCGCGCGTGCGAATTGCATGCTCGGCAGGGGCAATGGCGTCGATCAATCCATGAACGAAGTCATACCCCGGCAACTTTCCACGATGGTCCTCGCCAAGGCTGTCATAATGCACAATACATGCTGCCCGCACACTATCGGTGATGGAGGTCACCGTGGGCCTTTCCTCATCAAGGCGCATCTCGATGATGCTCTGCGCAATCGAAGCGATTACATGGTCATGCCGGTCCCGACGGTTTCCCGACCGCGCATAGTCATCGAACAGGGCGTCTGCCCCGCCCCTACGAAAGCTGAGATACCACTTATGAACCTGAGCAGCGGAGGTCGGAGGCGCATGTTGCTGCCCCAGGTCGACAACCGCACCCCCACGCCTTTTGGCAGTGTTGGTTTTGCGCAAGCAGGTCTCACGATAGATGTTTTCTCCAAGCCTCAGAAGCTCCACAGCATTTTCCACGAAGGATGCCCGCGTCCGCTGCAAGATGCCCTGAGCAATCAGATTTTCTGCCGCCATCACATGGCAGCGCCGCCAGTTCTGGCGCCCGATTTCTTTCTCTGAGCGGAGAAAGGCAGGGCGTTCAGCATCATGACGCTGCACAGAGGGCCGCGACAAAATCCGCAACGCCCCGCGTTTATCTGCATCCTCGATGACATCATGGGCGATGCCATCAGCGATCTGAAAGAATACCTCTCCAGTTTCCGGATCGACATATTCGTCCCAAAGAACCACCATGTCGGCCCTGCGCACAGTGAGCACAGTGCCAACCCGTTTGCTAAGTGCGAACTTTGCACCGACTTCGAGAATGGGAACGGTTTCCCTCATGCCGCACCCTCCAACGAGAAGGGCATAACGGCGCTGTCCGTGGTGATCCGTCCAAGCGTCAACAAACGCAGCTGACCGCGATGGATAGCGCGTGCAACGCTCCTCAACGTCACGCCCTCTCTCTCCCCCATGGCAATCATCTGCCCAATGGTCAGTGGCGACGCCATTTTCGCCATCGCCAAGCGAACAGCATGATCTTCCCGAGAATCGGAAAACCGAGCCGCGTGAAACAACTCCGCATTCGCGAGTTCATCGGGATCGATGTTGCGCTTTCCGATCACGACCAAACGATCAAAAAACACTGACTGGCCGGCAATCAACAATGCCTTCATTTCGTCTTGAAACGCAGGGGTTTGCGACCTGACCTCAGGCTTGACCGCCATGCCGATGCGGTGCCCGCCACGATAGGTCGCGCAGAAGTCGATGTAATGGAACTTTCTGCGTCCATCCGGCAACTGAAGGCTAACCGGACCGACCTGTTCACGAATATCCTCGAAACCCGGCCGATAAATGGCGCAGAGCGCGGCTTGATATTCGAGCAGGCTCTCAAAGTTTAGCCGCTGCGGTTGCTTGTCACCCCAACACAGAACGCCAGAGAAATGCCACTCCGAGACTTTGTTGACAGCCCGCTGCGCACGGCTAGGTGCAGGTTCCCGGCGCAAAACAGCACGCCCCGAGTAGCCGCATGCAGCTTCGATATCAGCGCCGCCGCTGCGGGACGGGAGGGAAACAGCCCCACCGTTGGACAAACATTCTCCGTTCGCAGACTCGACGTCTGCGCTCACCAAACCATCCGATGACATGTTAAGCCTCAGCTCTTCCGTTCTCGATCAGGTGAGCCGACAAGTCCGTTGCACCAATTATGCTGATGCTGTTAGACTGATGTCTGAGTTTATGGGTGGCTCGCCAACCCACCTATTCAGCCGGCCCTTCGCAGGGTCGGTTTTTTCTTTCGATATGCTAGCCCATGCATTGCTCCTCCTTCTGCCCATAACTCTGGGCAGATTTGAGCGACAACAGCTACACGCTGATTTTGGTTATCCACATTTTCCGAAGCGCACTCATCGAACACGCTAGCAGGGCGCTGTTGCACAAATCTATTTGGATTCAGTGTTTTGCCTGAT
>NZ_RRAZ01000042.1 GCF_003863335.1 Falsigemmobacter faecalis
CCCGCATATCCCTTCATCATCATCAATGTCAAAGAGCGCGACCCGCAGACGCAACAACAACCGGATAAGCTCAACTTCGCTGAGCCAACCGACCGCGTATCCACCAGATCTAAACCACAACCAGCTGCCGTTCCCGGCTGCCCTGCTGCGGTGAAGGGGTGTTTAGACAGACCCGCGAAGAGGTGCAAGAGCGAAAATGCAAAAAAGTCAGCGATAAGCGCCAGTTTGCAGGCGGGACCAATGTTTCAAGGGAATTTCGGGCCTGTTTTTCCTAGCAGGGCTTCTGTGACTGGCGGTGGCTGTTTTGGTGACAAGGGTGTGGGGTTTTCAGGATGTCAGTTTGGCTGAGCAAGCCTCTCTCAAGGCTCGCTGCCTAGTCGGTCAGGAGAGCGCCCGGGCATGTTGATGATCCCTTAAGGGGGGGGGTGTTCCTTCCCAGAGTTCCCGAGGGCTTGATTGAAGCGCTGACAGGATCTGCATCTGGTCTCAGACCTCAGATGGTCTTCCGTGATCGAAATCGGGGTTAAGGCAGGGGCTGCGAGTGAGCTTCGAGAGGGCTTCGGAGAGCGCACATTTCGACACGATTTCGGAAGTTATCCACAGGCTCTCTTGTGTTAAATATGTGTTAAATAGTGTTAAGCGAAAATTACGCCTTGTAACCAATTGAAAATAAAAGACGAATCGAAACACCCCGTGGGTAAACCATCGAAAGAACGTGGGCAAACCATCGAAAGAACGTGGGTGAAATATCGAAAGCCTTGACCCCGTGGGTGAAATATCGAAAGAAGCCAAAACGTGGGTGAAATATCGAAAGGCGCGGACCGTGGGTGAAATATCGAAAGTCGAGCGTTCGCCGCTCCTGCCCGACCGCCATCCGCAGATGGATTTCTTCGTTTGCGATATTTTCGATGCGGCGCCCAAGGCCGATATCGGTCCGATGGAGCACCCGGTTTTCTCGCTCTCCAGTCGGCCGGATACCAACATCCGGCGCTATGAGCATGGGAACGTGGTGATCGAGGTGAAGCCCTCGGTTGATGGCCTGGCGACCGTGCATGACCGCGATATTCTGATCTACTGCATCAGCCAGCTCATTCACGGCATGAATGACGGCCGGGAAACCTCACGGATTGTGCGCTTCAAAGCCTATGACCTGCTGACGGCCACCAATCGCACGACTAACGGCCAGGGCTATGCCGGCCTGAAGGCTGCGCTGGAGCGGCTACGCGGCACGACGATCTCCACCAACATCACCACGGGCGGTGTTGAGCAGCTGGATATCTTTGGTCTGATCAACCGGGCCACGATCGTGCGTCAGACCCGCGACGGGCGGATGCAGGAGGTAGAGGTTGAGCTTTCCGACTGGGTCTTCAATGCAATCCGCGCCAGGGAGGTGCTGACGCTTTCACGGGAATACTTCCGGCTGCGCAAACCGATCGAACGGCGGATCTATGAGCTGGCGCGCAAGCACTGTGGGCGGCAGAAGAGCTGGCGGATCAGCCTCGATGTGCTTCAGAAGAAGTGCGGATCGAGCTCTGAGCTGCGCGAGTTCCGCCGGGTGATCGCGGGGATCTCGCAGGAAGATGAGACCCACGACCACATGCCCGACTACGCCGTGCGCTTCGATGAGGAGAAGGATCAGGTTCTTTTCATCAGCAAGGGCCGTCTGGATGTGGTGGATGAGGCCGATCTGAACATCCCGCCCCTCGATGAAGAGACCTACGACCTGGCGCGCGCGCTCGCTCCCGGATGGGACATCCATTACATCGAGCGTGAGTGGCGGTCCTGGGCGACCGAGACCCCGAAGAGCGCGGATGCGGCTTTCCTGGGGTTTTGCCGGAAATGGTTTGAGAAACGCGGCAGGCCCTGATGAGGTCCCCCTGCCCCGCTTTTTCCGGAACTGGCGGCCTTGGGGACAACGCTTGCGCTGGACAAGCTTCGACCGCGTTCATCTGAGATTGCTTTGTACCAGAGTTCTCTGACGATTGGGCCGCTGTCTTCTCCGTAATGGCGAACGGCTTCTCCAGCGTGCTGCAGGATCAAGCTATCTGGTAGCTATCAGCTAGCGAGAAGCTACTTAGTAGCTACCAGATAGCTATCAGCTATCTTTTAGGTTTTCTACCATTGTTTCAAAGACTTCAGCGATACTCAGACCCTGTGCGTCGGCCCAGGCGTTCAATGCTGCAATAGTCTCCGGCTTCGCTTTGATATTGATCTGGGCGCTGCGACCGGTTCGGTGGCGGCGCTGCTGGGGCTTCTGGGGAGGGGCTGGGACTTCGCGGCTGGTAAAGCCTGCAACTGCTGCGGCCTCTGCCGGCGGAGCCGCGGTCTTCACCCGCGGAAGGGGAGCGAAACCGCTCAGATCCCCGAGGGCGTCTCCAAAACCAATCTTTGCGCGGGTGCTCATGCCATGGCCTCCTTCAGTTTTGCCACCAATTCGCCTGCGAACTCCTGCGCATTCTCAATTGCCTTGGGCAGGCCCGAGGTGCTGGACGGGTTGAGACTGGAGAGCGTGCCGCCATAGTCGAAGAGATCCCGATAGGCCGCGCGCTCGACTATGGCCGTCTCAAAGACCGGCACCCCGGCCTCCGTCAACTCGCTGGTGACATTCTTCAGGCTGCGGGACTTCACGGCCGCGCTGGTACGGGTGAGCACCACGGCATGCGGGATCGTGCGACGCGCCATTCTGCCTTGGGTCGCGATCAGCCTCAGGATCTTCGCACCGCCCTTGGCGTCCATACCTGAACCCTGAAGCGGGATCACAACGAAATCCGAGAAGCCGATGGCATTGGCAACCATCAGAGAGGCTGTGCCCTCAAGGTCGACAATCACGAACTGAGACCTGGCGCTCTCCGCCTCGATCACATCGGCGATGCTCTCTTCCGTGACATCGGAAAGGATGCGGATGGCTTCGGGCCTGCCCGGCAGATCGGCCCACTGGCTGATCCAACGCTCGGGGTCCGCATCAATGATGGAGACGCTCGCGCCGTTCTCCGCCAGCATCGTCGCTGCGATCAGTGCAGTTGTGGTTTTGCCCGCGCCCCCTTTGGGGTTGGCGAATGAGATCACCGGCATCTGCTGCTCCTGCCTGTTTTGGTCAGCATCTACCCGATAGCTATCAGATAGCAACATAGTAGCTGATAGCTACCAGATAGCTATCAGCTACTATGTTGTTGAGCCGGGATACTCCGGCGGAATTCCTTGGGCCACCCTAGCTGTTTGATCCCACGGTTTGATGGTGTGAACCTTTCGAGGGAATGGAAGGATGCCCTATGGGACAAATTCGTCATGGAAGCGCCACGACCACGCACGCGGTCCGAGCTGCAATACAGCGATCGCAAGCTTCGCTCTCGGAGCTGAGCCGAGAACTTGGGATAAATCCCAAGACGGTCGCTAAATGGCGGAAGAGGTCTTCGGTTGACGACCAGAAGACGGGGCCGAAAGAGCCTCGTTCGACAGTCCTGAGCGAAGGAGAGGAGGCTATTGTCGTCGCATTCAAGCGCCACACTTTGCTTCCCTTGGACGATTGCCTCTACGCTCTCCAACCCAGTATCCCGCATCTCAGCAGATCGGCCCTTCACCGCTGTTTGCAGCGTCATGGTATTTCCCGGCTTGATGAAGTCAGCGGCGATAAGCCCAAAAGGCAGAAGTTCAAGCGCTACCCGATTGGCTTCTTCCATATGGACATCGCCGAGGTGCAGACGGCGGAGGGCAAGCTGTATCTCTTTGTCGGTATTGACAGAACCAGCAAATTCGCGGTGACTCAACTGGTCGATAAAGCTGATCGAAAAACTGCATGGGAGTTCCTCGAGCATCTCCTCAAGGCCGTGCCATATCGGATCCATACCATACTCACCGATAATGGGATCCAATTCGCAGATCAGCCCCGCAACCGAAATCAGATTTACTCCCGCCCCATGCGTTTCGACATGATCTGCGATTCGCATGGCATTGAGCACAGGCTGACAAAGCCCAATCACCCTTGGACCAATGGCCAGGTGGAGCGGATGAACCGAACCATCAAAGACGCGACGGTCAAACGCTTCCACTACCAGGATCAACAGCAGCTCCGGGCCCACCTTGGCGACTACATGGCAGCCTACAACTATGCCCGCAGGCTGAAGACACTGAACGGCCTGACGCCTTACGAATACATCTGCAAAATCTGGACTTCAGAGCCGGAAAGATTCATCCTCAATCCGATCCACCAGATACCGGGACTGAACACCTAGCGTATCCCGGTGCTTTCATCCGGGTCTTCGGGAAATGAAAATGGCCAGCCCCGGTTGGAGCTGGCCACAGCAATACGACAGGGCAGGGGGCTTAGCCCCGACCAACGCCGTCCCAGGCGACGAAGCCGGCGGCAAGCACGCTCTCACGATCGTAGATGTTGCGCAGATCTGCCATCCGCGGCACCGCCATGTCACCTGCGAGCCGTTTCAGATCAAGAGCGCGGAACTGGTTCCACTCCGTCAGGATCACCACGGCGTCGGCATCCTTCGCGGCTGCATAGGCGTCTTCTTCCCAAACCACACCCGGCAGCAGAGCTTCGCCTTCGCGACGGCCATGCGGATCAACCACATGGACCTTCGCGCCTGCTCCGATCAGCGCCGGAACGATGGTCAGCGAGGGAGAATCGCGCATGTCGTCGGTTTCAGGCTTAAAGGTTACGCCCAGCACCGCGATCTTGCGGCCCGCGACCTTGCCGTCGCAGAGGTCCAGGACCTTATCCACCATGCGGCGGCGGACAGCGTCATTCACGGCAATGACCGTCTCAGTGATGCGCTGCGGCACCCCATATTCCTGCCCGATGCGGGCAAGCGCCGAGGTGTCTTTCGGGAAACAGGAGCCACCATAGCCCGGGCCCGCATGCAGGAATTTCGAGCCGATCCGACCGTCCAGACCAATCCCCTTTGCCACGCCCTTCACATCAGCCCCGGCGCGCTCACAAAGCGCTGCGATCTCATTGATGAAGCTGATCTTGGTCGCCAGGAACGCATTGGCGGCATATTTGATCATCTCGGCCGTCTCGAGACCGGTGTAGACGATCGGGAAGTCTCGAAGGTACAGCGGGCGATAGATTGCCGCCATGACAGCCTTTGCCTGTTCAGTCTTCACCCCGACCACGACGCGATCAGGCTTCATGAAGTCCTCAATCGCGGCCCCTTCGCGCAGGAATTCAGGGTTGGAGGCGATGTCAAATTTCGCCTCCGGCACGGCGGCACGGATTACTTCGGCTACTTTGCGATTGGTGCCGACCGGAACCGTCGATTTGGTCACCACGACCGTATAGCCGGTTAGTGCGCGCCCGATCTCTTCTGCGGCCGCCATCACATAGCTCAGATCGGCATGACCATCCCCGCGCCGGGTGGGGGTACCTACCGCAATGAAGACAGCGTCTGCCCCGTCCACAGCAGTGGTGAGATCAGTGCTGAAGGTCAGCCGCCCGGCTGCGATATTGCGGGCCAATACATCCTCGAGGCCGGGCTCATAAATCGGCACCAGACCTTTACGGAGCATCTCAATTTTTTCAACTGATTTATCGACACAAATGACTTCATGGCCGAAGTCAGAAAAACATACACCGGAGACAAGTCCGACATAGCCGGTGCCGATAACTGCAATTTTCATCTCGAATTTCCTGATCGCAAAATGTTTTGCTTATCTCAGCACAGCTACAGATTTCCATTTTATCCTGCAAGCTTTCAGGGGTTGCAGGAGGCCTAGCCGCCGTTTAGGCCTGAGATAATTGAATATTTTACGCAAAAGATCTTGACAGATCGCCATAACAGGATCCCTTGATGACCCGCGTATTTCTGACCGGCTCGGCCGGGTTCATCGGCTTTCATCTGAGCCAGCTGTTGCTGGATGAGGGTTTTACCGTTCACGGTTATGACGGGATGACGGATTACTACGACGTCACTCTGAAACAGCGCCGTCATGCCATGCTGTTGCAGCACCCCAACTTCAGCGCCACAGAGGGCATGCTGGAAGATCAGGCGCTGATTGACCGGGTGGCGGATGACTTCCGCCCCGATGTGATCGTGCATCTCGCCGCTCAGGCCGGGGTGCGTTACAGCCTTGAGAACCCGCGCGCCTATCTCGATGCCAATGTCATCGGCAGCTTCAATGTGCTGGAGATCGCGCGGCGGCACGGGGTGCAGCATCTGCTGATGGCCTCTACTTCCTCAGTGTACGGCGCCAATGAAGAAATGCCGTTTCGCGAGACCGATAAGGCCGACACCCAGCTGACGATCTATGCGGCGACGAAAAAGGCCTCAGAAAGCATGGCGCATTCTTATGCCCATCTCTGGAACCTGCCGGTGACGATGTTTCGCTTTTTCACCGTCTATGGCCCCTGGGGGCGGCCCGACATGGCGCTTTATAAATTCACCGAAGGTATTCTGAACGGAAAACCCCTCGATATTTATAACCATGGCGAGATGTACCGCGATTTCACCTATGTCACCGATCTGGTGAAAGGTATCCGGCTGCTGATCGATGCCGTGCCGGTGCGTCCCGAAAGTGCTGCAGAGATTGCTCCCGGCGACAGTCTTTCACCCGCAGCCCCCTGGCGGGTGGTGAATATCGGTAATTCTGATCGGGTGAAGCTGACAGACTTTGTCGATGCCATTGAGGAAGCCACGGGCAGGACGGCGATCCGCAATTACATGGAGATGCAAAAGGGCGATGTTCCGGCCACTTGGGCCGAAGCCTCGTTGTTACAAAGCCTCACCGGCTACCGTCCGCAGACCGACGTGCGTAAGGGCGTGGCCGAGTTCGTGGCATGGTACCGCAGCTATTACGGGATCTGACTGCTCAACATCGGTCCTGCGAGCATATCCTGCTTTCATACGCCGTCATTGAACCTTTCGATATGCACCCGGTCTTAGGATGCATATCGGAAAATGTCTTCTGACAGGAGGCTAACTTGGAGCTTCAGACCGCCAGTAAAGGGAAGCTTAGGCACGCCTTTCGGACCCCGGGATGATGCAGCCAGTTTAGTCCGCCCAGACACTGTCCGTCGTGAAGACAATGCTCAGCCAGCGGTCGGGCCCGGCATCCCCCAAAGCCTCAGAGATCTCGGTGCGCAGCGCATCCCATTCCCTCAGATGCCGCTTTGCGCCCTCTTCCGGCACCATGAAGTACAGCTCGATCTTTCGGGCCCGCCCCATGCGCGAGACATAGGCCCGGTAGGACAGAAATCCGTACTTCTCACAGGTCGCTGTCGCCACCTCGTCCACATGCGCTTTCAACTCGGCAGGGGTGACCCGCAGGATATCCGCCAGCGCCTTGCGCACTGTGCTCACCGGCATGACGATCAGCACCAGGCAGACGAGGGACAACACAGCCGGATCGACGTAAGGCACGATCCAGGCCCAGGGGGTGCTTTCCACCAGGTAGCCGATGCTGAAAGCCACCAGAAGTGCTGCCGTAATCCCTGCCGACATCACCCAGCCCAGCATATCAAGCCGGATGAAATCTGACTGCAGCCGGCGGTTGGCGCGCCGCTCGGTGAAGCCCATGACGCTGCACAGCAGCAGCGTGATCACGGCATAGCCAATCGCCCAGCCAAACTCGAGCGCGCGCCCGCCTGCCAGCAGGCTGCTGACTGCATTGATCAGCGCATAGAGCGTCAGCGCGATGAGAAGGGAGCCGTTCAGCGCCAGGATCAGCGGCTCCAGATGCCAGAAGCCCATGGTGAAGCGCTCTTTCAGCCGCTCTGAGATGCCCTCATCCCTGGCATAAGAGGTGATGAGCCGCGCAGCGAAGAGTGTCAGCAGGCTCATCGCGCTGTCGAGCAGCGAATAGACTCCGTCGAAGGTGATCGAGAAAGAGCCGGACATCAGCCCGAAACCAATCCCCAGGGCAGAGACGAGGAGAGAGACGGCGATTGAGATCCGAAGGACGGCGGCTTCGGTTTGCATGACACAAATTCTCCCTGGCTTTTTGCTGCCGGTGAGGTCGCAGAGGCCAAAGGGCTAGTAGTTCTGGTAAGCCATTCAAGCTGCTTACTGGCTCGCTACCTTACTCAGAAAGCAGTATCTTCGCCGCAAACCAAGTATGCTCTCTAGCTCATTAACGCTCGGATATTTCGTTTTTTTCACATTTGGTTCGAATCCCACCCTCTCCGCCACATCAAAAATCGCACCTAATAAAATCAAACCATTACGGGCCTAAGGTGAACCAAATTGTGAACCTGAGTGTGAACCTATGTAGGGCATCCACACATGTGGCGGGCATTGATGATGTGACTGCCCCCCCGGATGGCATCGATGTGCCAAGGTTGGTTTGCAAGGGGAGCGGCCACATCATCACTGCGGTGGCCATCCAATAGATCCGGGGCATTCAAGATGTCACCCCAAAAGGACACCTTCTTTTTCTTCTAAAGAATCTTCTTCTTCGTCCGCATAAATCACCATGTTTCTTTGGGGTTTTTAAGCCTATTCCGTAGATTTTGGGTCGGTTCAGCGTAGGAATCGGGTCGATATATGGTGCCTAAACCGTAGATATTGGGTCGGTTATCCGTAGAAAACGGGTCGAAATATGAGCTGTCGCGCCCATCGACCCAATTTCTACGGCTTCAATCCTCAACCTGCGTCCCAATGATGGGGAGATGTTGAAGCCTGCTGAGTTGATCGAGATCGATGGGGCCGAGAAGCTGTCGCTCAATGCCCGGCGCATCTACAATATTCTGTTGCACAATGCGCATGGTCCGGACCTTGGAAACCCCCAGCAGCAGTTCCGTATTGCGTTCTCGGATCTGAAGTTCGCCCATGCAGGGAATGATCGTCTGGTGCCCGCAATCAAAGCTTTGATGAAGACCATAGTGACAGTGCGGCTTGAGGATGGTGGCAGCACCTTCTTCCCCCTGGTGGCCAAAACCTCGATCACTGACCCTCGGCGTGAGCGCGGAGTGCTGACATATCAGTTTGATCCAGATCTCATCGTGCTGCTGCGCGACAGCCGCATCTTTGCCAAGCTGCAGCTTGACGTGATCCATGCGGTTTCCAGTAAATATGCCCTGGCGCTCTATGAGATCGTCGCGAAGCGGGTACGCCTGTCTTTCGTGAAAAGTGAGGTCTTTGCTCTGGAAGATCTGCGCGTTCTGCTGGGTGTTGAGCCAGGCAAACTCAGCACCTACTCCAACCTTCTGAAGTTCGCGATTCAGCCTGCGTTTGACGAAGTGAACCGGCTGGCAGAGTTCAGCGTAGCCTTTGAGCCTGTGAAAGTAGGACGGAAGGTTGAGGCGATCCGTATCGCCTGGGCTGCAAAGGACATAGCGGGCCGGAAAGCCGCATATGCCGCCATCCGGAGGAACTCAGACATCATTGAGTGAAGGGGACTGCCCTTGGACTGTGGTGCTGTCGCAGGCGAGTTAAAGCTGACTTGGCCCGCTGGTCTCTCAGGTGCCATGACCGGCGTAAAGGGAAGGTTATGTCCGGCCCTTCTGCAGAGGCTCTGGAGATGGCTTGTTCTGACATTTCACTCTGCGCTGGGGAGCCAGAGCTTTACGCTCTGTCCTGGGCTATGATCAGGGCGGGCGACGAGAAGGACATGAAGCCTTCCCCTCGCCTGGCCCAAAGGATCAGATCTCGGTAAAATCCGGATGCTGCATGGTGGTGGCATAGATCACCGGATCCACGCCGGGGGGCGCCATCAGGTCAAAGCGCGGCGCGCGCAGGGCGAACTCATGCATATGCACGATCATATTGCCTTTTTGCGCGAGGACGACGCCATAGGCCGGTTCTGCAAGGTTTCCGGGTGCGGTGCCGTCATCGGGGATCAGGAAGAGATCGAGCTGGTGGTTCAGCCCGCGCATGCAGGAGAAGGAGATCCCCTGCCAGTTGCCAAAGATCGGGCGATGGGCATGGCCGAAGAAGAGATGGCGGATACGAGCGCGATGCGGTTCAAGGACCGCACGGAAGGCTTCGTGATCCAGCATACGGATGTCATCCATATGCCCGCAGCCGATCTCAAAGGGCGGGTGATGCATGAAGAGCATGACCGGGCCTTCGCTCTCTGAGAGACGCGCTGCCAGCCAGTCCAGCCGGGCCGGGCAATAGCCGCCGGCGTGGCTGCCTTCAACGCGGGTGTCGAGGAAGAGGCACAGGCCCTCCTCAGACTGGCGCGCGCCCTGCACAAAGCCGTTCTCATCGCGCATCGCGCTGGGGAAGGCAGAAGTAAAGGCGGGGGTGACGTCGTGATTGCCGACCATCAGCACCACCGGCATCTGCAGATCTCCGATCGCGCGACTGAAGGCCTCATAGGCTTGCGCATCGCCCCAATGGGTCAGATCCCCGGTCACCACGACAAAGGCAGCATCGCCATGCTCGCGATTGATGCTTTCAATGGCAAGGCGCAGGCGGCGGGCGGGATTGGCGCCGTAAAGCCTGCGGTCTTCGCCGATGACATGGGTGTCGGTCAGATGGATGAATTTCATGGCAGATCCGTCAGATGCGGGGGGGCGAGAGATCACGCCCCCCGCAAGCGCTGCAGGGGGCGAAGAAGGGGCGTTACTTCGCGATCAGGCGGTTGGTGGTCTCCACCATGGCGGCCAGGCCCGCCTCAACGCTCTGCGCGCCGGTCATCACCTCACCGATGATTTTGCGCTGGGCGCGCCAGATCTCGACGCCATTGGTCCCGGGATAGCCTTCCCAGGCGGCGGCGCGGTCGATCTGCAGGTTGGTGGTGTTGAAGTTCGGGTTCTCGGCATAGAACTTGCCCAGCAGATCCGGAGCCAGGGCCGCGATATTGGTGGGCTTATAGCCTGAACCCAGGACCGCGATTTCCTGACCCTTCGGGCCGGAGGCGAATTTGATATAGGCCCAGGCGGCGTCCTGCTTTGCCTTGTCCTGGGCCGTGATCATCATGGCATTGCCACCCGTCGGGATGCGGCCGGTCTCTTTGTTGCTTACCGGGTAAGTGGTGGTGCGCAGCTCAAACTTATCGCCGACCAGATCCGCGAAAGAGCGGTTGGAGTTGGGCGAGGCCATGATGAAGCCGATCTGTCCGGCGGCGAACTGCTGGCGCGACTGCTCAAAGTCCCGCAGCGCCATGCCGCCTTCATCGACCATGCGTTTCGCAAGGGTCAGGGCCTTCACGCCATGATCATCGCCAAAGGCCACGGTCCGGCCGTCCTCAGCCATGATCTTTGCGCCCTGCTCGATGATGAGCGCGCGCCACAGCCAGTCATCAGGCCAGGAGTGGATGTCAAAGGCCATGCCATCGGCATCGCCCTCCAGCGCTGAGATGCGGCCCGCCAGATCGATGATCCCGTCCCAGGTGTCGGGCAGGGCATTCGGATCTCCGCCTGCTTTGCTGACCAGATCGCCGTTCACAAAGAAGATCGGGGTCGAGGCGTTGAACCCGATCCCCCAGGTGGTGCCATCGACCTGCCACTGTGAGAAGAGGGACGGCGCATAGTTGCTCGAGACGAAGTCCGGTGCCTCTGCCGCGATATAGGCATCAAGGGAGATCACTTTGCCCTTTTCAGCCAGATGGGTGACCACTTCGGGCAGCAGGTGATAGCCCGAGTGGTAGACATCGGGCATCCGGTTGGTCATGGCGGCGCGCAGCATGACCTGATGGGTCTCATCATAAGAGCCGTTGCCGATGCGGAATTTCACTTCGATATCGGGGTTTTGCGCCATGAACTCTCTGGCGACGGCCTCATGGAAATGCGCGTGCCCCGGAAAGGCCTGCAGCACTTCGATGGTGACCTTGTCTGCCATGGCCGGCGCGGCCAGCAGAGTGGCAGTCAGACCGGCAAGGGTCACGAGCGGGTGGGTAACAGCGTGAGAGGTCATCTCAACTCCGATACGGGATGGGAAGGACGGGAGAGGACAGGCTCATTTCACACCGGTCATGGTGATACCGGCGACGAACTGACGTTGAGCGCAGAGGTAAAGCAGGATCAGCGGTGCGCTGAGCACCGTGGCTGAGGCCATCAGGGCGCCAAAATTTGCGCCGCTTTCATTGTCGGCGAAATACATCATCGCCAGCGGCGGCGGCGCGAGGCTGGTGTCGGTGATGACGATCAGCGGCCAGTAGAGATCATTCCAATGCGCGGTGATCGAGAAGACCGCAAAGGCGGCGATCGCGGGTCTGGCAGAGGGCACAACGACGCGCCACAGGATCTCCCATTCGCCCATGCCCTCCATGCGGGCGGCCTGGATGATTTCATCCGGGAAAGCGCGGAAGGTCTGGCGGAAGAGATAGATCGCAAAGACCGACAGGAAGAAGGGCAGCATCATCGCGAAATAGGTGTCGAGCAGATCAAACTCCGCCAGCGCCATGAAGAGGGGCAGCGCCGGGACCTGGATCGGCACAGTCAGGATCAGCAGCACCGCACCAAAGAGCAGCTTCGCGCCGCGAAACTCAAACTTCGCCAGCGCATAGGCGCAGGGAATGGCGGTCAAAAGCTGCACCACCAGCACGCCCAGACAGACGATCACCCCATTGAGCATGAAGCGCAGCATAGGGGCCTGCTCAAAGGCGGTGATGTAATGGGTCAGTCCCGTGAAGGTCTGCGGCAGCCAGCTGTAACTCTCAGTGAAGACCTCCTGCGCTGGGCGGAACGAAGTCACGATCATCCAGAAGAAGGGATAAAGCGTCGCAAAGGTCAGCGCGAGAAGCACCAGATGCGAGGCGATGTCCTTAAAGCTCAGGGCTTTCATGCTTTGCCTGCCTTACGGTCGAGAAGAAGGTTCTGCACCAGTGCCAGCCCCAGAATGATCATCAGAAAGATCACCGTCATCGCGGCGGCCGGGGCCATGCGAAGATACTGAAAACCCTCCAGATAGGTCGTGTAGAGGAGCACATCCGACGCGCCCTGCGGCCCGCCCTTTGTCAGCACGGCCACGGTGTCAAAAATCTTAAAGGCGGTGATCGAGCTGGTGATCACCACAAAGACCATTGTCGGGGCCAGCATCGGCAGGGTGATGCGGATAAAGCGATCCAGCGGATGCTCTATCCCGTCCACTGAAGCCGCCTCATAAAGATCCTGCGGGATAGAGGTGAGACCCGCGGTGAAGATCACCATATTGAAGCCCGCAAGCCCCCAGATCCCGATGATCGCCAGCGCCCAGAGCACCAGATCGGGGCTGCCGAAGAACTCCAGCTTACTGAGGCCAATGGCCTCAAGAAGCAGGTTCACCGGCCCGATATTGCCGTGCAGCAGGTATTTCCAGACGGTGGCCATAGCGACCAGCGTCGAGGTGACGGGCAAGAACAGCAAAAGCTGATAGAGCCTGCGGCCGTGGCGCAGGTTATGCACCAGCACCGCCTGGAGCAGGCCCAGCCCCACCGCCCCAGGCACGACGATGGCGACATAGCGCAGCGTATTGCCAAGCGCGTTCCAGAAGACGTCATCTTCCACCAGCGCCTGATAGTTCTCCAAGCCGACCCAGCTGAAGCTGCTGTCGCCGAAGCTGTAATCGGTGAAGCTCATCAGGATGATCAGCGCAACCGGTACCAGCATCAGGCCGACCAGCAGCAGAGTTGAAGGCAGGGCGAGCCCCCAGGCCGCGCGACCGGAGCGCAAAGCGCCATGGCTTCCGCGCCGTAAAGGCGGGTGAGAGAGCGAGAGATCAGACATGCAGCATGGCCCCGCTTTGCGCCTTATGAGCAGGAGCGCGGCTGCTCAGGCGTTTGCCCATCGCGTCAAAGACCAGCGCATCGGCGGGATCAGCGTGAACCGGCAGCAGGCCGCTGCTCAGGTCCAGCGCCTGAGCCGCCCCCGGAGCAAGCCGCAGGGTGACCTTCGCGCCGCTTTGCACATCGGCGCTAAAGACCAGACCGCTGTGTCCCAGATCCTCCAGCCGCTCGATCCTGAGCCGGGTCACAAGGGCGCCGGGCCTGTCCGGCAGGCCTGCGTGGATATGCTCAGGCCGCAGCGCAAACTGCACCGGATTGTGGTAATCCGCCGCCAGCAATGCGCCCGCCTCGCCCCAGAGCGCCAGATCATCCGCGCCGATCACATTCATGCCCGGAGAGCCGATGAACTGCGCCACCCGCAGGTCCTGGGGATCGGCATAGAGCCGCGCCGGGGTATCGCATTGCACGATCTCGCCCTCCATCATCAGCGCGACGCGCGAGGACATGGTCATCGCCTCGGTCTGATCATGGGTGACATAGATGAAGGTGGCCCCGAGGCGCTGGTGGAGCGCGCTGATCTCAGCTCGCATCTGTACCCGCAGACGGGCATCGAGGTTCGAGAGCGGCTCATCCATCAGAAAGATCCGCGGTTTGCGGATGATCGCCCGGGCCAGGGCCACGCGCTGGCGCTGGCCCCCCGAAAGCGCGGCCGGACGGCGGTTCAGCAGATGGCCCAGCTCCACCTGATCCGCGACCCGTGCCACCTCTTCGCGGATCGCGCGCTTCTCTGCGCCGTGGAAAGGCCAGGCCCGGCCCAGAAGGCGGGCGGGCAGCGGCAGATGGCGGGTCTGAAGCGGCAGGGCGATGTTTTCCCCCACGCTCATATGCGGGTAGAGCGCGTAGCTTTGAAACACCATCGCCATATCGCGCGCGGCCGGCGACAGCGCATCAATCGGCTGCCCGTCCACGGAAATTTGGCCCGCGTCCTGTGCCAGCAGCCCCGCGATGATCCGCAGCAGCGTCGACTTCCCACAGCCCGAGGGCCCGACCAGCGTCATGAACTCGCCCGGCCGCACATCAAGGCTGACGCCCTTCAGCGTCGTCTGGCTGCCATAGCGTTTGACCACATTGCTGATCGTTAAAGACGAAGCCATGCGCACTCTCTCTTCCGCCATCGGCCCGCCACGAGATCGGGAGCCATTGGGGAGTGTCACTGCGCGAGGCTCGCAACATTGAGACAACGAAGGAGTAATAGTTCTGTGAAATGATGCGGTTTGGGTAAAAGCCTCCCGCCCCGGCGCAGCGCTCTATGCGGTCTCATCAGATCGATGAGCGGCCTTCTCTCCGCTCACCGGGCGGGCGGATTTGTCCGCAAAGAGGCCCGCTGTTGATGCCGGAGGTCATATCCTTCGCGGGCTCCACAGTTTGAGTGGCACTGCCCGCCCCTGTGGCCCACCAAAGGCGCAGGCGTAGTCCCCAAAGTGTGGTGCCCAGGGAATGTGCACAGCGGCCCTCAAAGGGAGCATGCGCTGTCACCACGAGCCCGACCTGCCCAAAACAGGCTCTGTGGTCAGGTCACGACCGATGGTGTGCATGCGCATAACAGCCCCCGTCTTCGTGGAAGCTGTCAGCGTAGCAGCGGTTTTCAGAGACCGGATCAATGGCTGTTGAACCGCTCTCCCGCCACAGCAGAAGGCTTTCACTGACGGGTTTTTCACAGGATTCAGAGCACAGATTTCCAGGCAGCGAGAATGTGGATTTTCACCGATAAAACCCCTAATCTGCCAAATGATTTCGATAAAATCTGAGGCGGAAATGGGCGGCTACGGAAGCGGCCGTAAGGCCTGGGCACAGAGCCCGACGGAGTCCTGTTATCGCCGGATCGACGTCCGGCGTCTGCATCGGAGCGGACTTCTCAAACCCGATGCAACAGGCCGGATCATCTGGTCCCGACCGGGCAGAGCTGAGGAACTTTATGTGCTTGGTCTCCAGGCAGAGGGAGAGGGGCTTTGGCTCTGGAATGAACCGGCCCTTGAAAAGTGTTCGATGTATTTCGTCCCGCTGAGCAGGACGCCCTGTTTTAAGGGCGGTGCGCGGTTGTGGTTTCACTGCCCGGAGATCACCTGCAACCGGCGGGTGGCCGTGCTCTTTGGCGGTGATCTCTTTCTCTGCCGCCATTGCCGGGGTCTGTCCTATGACAGCCAGCGTGCGAATGCTTTTGATCGCCAGATCATCCGCATGAACCGGCTGCGCCAGCAGCTTGACTGGCCCGGTGGGCCGCTTGATTTGCGGGGCGACAAGCCAAAGGGCATGCATTGGAAAACCTTCAACCGCCTTGCCGGGGAGTACGAGCAGCTGGATGAGCTGGTGGGAGAGGTCTACGGCTATCGCTGAAACGGGTCTGCGTCCCGAACCCTTCCTGTCAGCTTCAGGGCAGCGGTGGCTGTGTTCAGAAAGGCTGTGGGTTTGGAGTCCGGTTCCCTATGCAGGGGTGCCTGCGAAGCCCCGGTCTTTCTTCCTGCGCAGCCGCCGCTTTTGGGTGGGCGTTTGTGGCAGAGCACAGCGCGGCTGTGCCTAAGCCTCCACTCAGCCGCGAGAGTGGGCTGACCCGGGTCTTCATCCACTGGCAAGGAAGGAGCGTTCTGCGGCGGTATGATGCGGCATTGCTGCGTCGGATAGAATCGATCTTGGCAAGCACCGGAACCCATCATAATTAGCATGCTAATTTAACGGAACGGGAACCAGTGCTCATGAGCCGCGAAGGCGATATTCTGGATCTGATGAGCGCGACGGCGCGGCGTCTGCGCACCATCTATGACCGCCGTGCGGCGGAGCATGGGCTCACGCTGGCGCGGGTGAGGGTCTTGCTCTGTCTGCGCGATCGTGAGGGGCTGACTCAGATCGAACTGGCACAGGCTCTGCAAATCGAAGCGCCCACGCTGAAGCGCCAGATCGATGCGCTGGTGCGTGACGGCTATCTGGAGCGGCGTCCGCTGCCGGCCGGGGGGCGGGGAAAGGGGCTTTATCTGACCCCCTTCGGGCAGACCCATGCGCTGACCGAGTTCAGCCGCAAAACCCGACAGCTGCTGCTTGAGGGAGTGAGCGGAGAAGACCTCGATGTCTTTCAGTCGGTGCTGCAAAGGCTGCACCGCAATATTGACCGGCTGGAAGAGCTGTGAGCGCCTCTGCACCTCCCGCCACGGCGCAGGCAGCGGACGCTCCGAAACGGGTGGTCCTGCCCTATATGATCCTCGCCACGCTGATCGCTCTGGCGCAGGGCTTGGGGCAGGGGTTTGTCTCGAACAACCTGCCGCAGCTGGCCGGGGATCTGGGGGTCTCGGTCACCGATGCAAGCTGGCTGATGGCGGCCTATATGGCCCCGCGCGCGGCGCTGCCGCTGCTGCTGACGAAACTCCGCACCCAATACGGGCTGCTGGCCTTCACCCGCTCTGCGCTGATCTTTTATGCGCTGGTCTCGCTGGCGGCCTGCTTTGCGCAAAATTACCGCTCTGCGCTGACCCTGCAGTTCGTCGCCGGGATCGCGGCCGCGCCGATGTCGACCCTGGCCTTTCTTTATATGCTCGAGCCGCTGTCGCAGAAGCTGAAGATCGTCTTTGGCCTGCCGATGGCCATGGCGGTGATCATGGGCGCGCCCAGCCTTGCACGGGTGCTATCGCCCGGGCTGATCGGGGATGGCGGCTTTCTGGAGGTCCATCTTCTGACCCTCGGCATGGCCTTTGTGACCCTGGCCCTTGCCTGGAGGCTGCCGCTTGCCCCGGCTCCGACGCAGAAGGTGATTGAGGTCGCCGATCTTCGCACCTTCGCGCTGATTGCCTTTTCCTTCGGGGCGATCACCGTGGCGAGCATCCTGGGGCCGATCTACTGGTGGACCGAGCTGGACTGGATCGGGGTTTTGATGATCCTGGCCATTCTGGGCTTCACCCTCGCAGTGATCTCAGAACTGTACCGTAAAGCCCCGCTGATCGACTTCCGCTGGCTCGCAAGCCCGGCCATGCTCCAGATGACCGGGGCCATGCTGGTGTTCCGGCTGCTGCTCTCAGAGCAGAGCAGCGGTGCGCCGCGGATGTTTCAGGTGCTCGGCTTCGGGCCGGACGCCTTTATGGGGCTTTTCAGCCTGATCGTTGTGGCAGGGCTTCTGGTGGCACCGCTTTGTCTGGCCTTGCTACGCCCGGGGCGCGAGCCCTGGTTTCATGCGGTGGCGCTGGTGCTGATCGCTGTGGGCGCCTTCATGGACAGCGCCAGCACCGTGCTGACGCGGCCGGCGGATATGTACCTCAGCCAGACGCTGATTGCTTTTGCGGGCATGCTGTTTATGGCGCCGGCCATGGTGATGGGGCTTCTGGCGGCGCTGAAGCGCGGGCCGGCCTATCTTATGTCCTTCATCGTGGTTTTCCTCTCGACACAAAGCCTGGGCGGTGTGGTGGGTTCAGGTCTCTTCAGCACCATCATCAACCACCGGCAGGCCTTTCATCTGCAAACCCTGACCGAGCAGCTGCGCCCCGACCTCATCACGGTGCAAAACCAGATCGCAGCCAATATGGCGGGCCTTGCCGCGCAAAGTGCGGATATGGCCGCTAATAAGACGCAGGCAGTCGCAGCGCTTGTCCAGGAGGCGGGTCGTCAGGCCACGGTCATGGCCTATAACGATGCCTATCTTCTGACAGCGCTGGCCGCGCTTGGCGCGCTGGCCGTGCTCCTCCTCCATCAGGTTTACAATTTCCTCACGGCGCGGCTGACCCCTGCCGCGCCGGTGCCCAGCCCCTCTGAAACCGGTCCGACACGATGAACAAATCGCATTTTCTGCCCTTGGCACTGACAGCCGCCCTCGGTCTGGCCGGCGCAGGTCTGGTCGCTTTCGCCTGGGAGCTTCCGCCCTTCTCGGCCAGTCTGCCGACCACCGAGAACGCCTATGTCCGCGGGCGGGTCACCAGCCTTTCGCCGCAGGTGGCAGGCTATGTCTCGGAAGTGTTGGTCAGCGATTTCCAGAAGGTGACGGCGGGGCAGGTGCTCTTCCGTCTCGATGCCCGCAGCTTTGAGCAAAAGCTGCGTCAGGCCGAGGCGGGCCTTGCCGTAGCGCGGGCGAGCCGGGACGCAGCGGTGAACACGCTGCGCGCGACGGAGCTGACCGCAGAGGCCAATGTTGCAGGGGTGGAGGCCGCAAAGCTGGCGGTGCAGACGGCCCTTGCCGGACATGGCCGCCAGCACTCGCTGCAGGATCGCGGGATCCTCTCGACTTCAGCTGCGGAACAGGCGGATCTCTCGCTCAGCAAAGCGCGCGCGCAATTGGCCGAAGCGGAAGCGGGCTTTGCCGCGCTGCAGGAAAAGCTCAGCGCGCTCCGGGCGCAGGTTGTGGCCGCGGAGGCCAGCATCGCTCAGGCCGAGGCCAGCGTGGCGCTGGCAAAGCTCGACCTTGATCATGTGGAGATCACGGCCCCCGCCGCAGGCACGCTGGGGCAGGTGGGCGCGCGGGTCGGGCAATATGTGGCCGCCGCCACCTCGCTCGGCAGCCTTGTTGAAGGAGAGCCCTGGGTCATCGCCAATTTCACCGAGACCCGCTTTGAGGATCTGGCCCTCAATCAGCCGGTGACCATCCGCGTCGACGCCTTGGGCGGGCAGAACCTCTCGGGCCATATCAGCAGCTTCTCTCCGGCGACCGGCTCAGAGTTCAGCCTGGTCGCGGGCACCAATGCGACGGGTAACTTCACTAAAGTCGTGCAGCGCATCCCCGCCCGCATTGAGATCGATCCCGGCCAGAGCCTGACCGAGGCCCTGCTGCCGGGCATGTCCGTGACCGTCACGGCGCAACCGGTGGAATGATCCGAGGCCCCCATCGCGACAGGCTTCTCCATGGCCTACGCTGGCCTTGAGATCTCTCTTTACGCCTGTACATGAGCAGGGTGGACCCCGCTGCAAGGTGGTTCATAAGCTGATGCCACGGGTTTCAGACGGCACGGGCGGTCTTTGCTGAATGGGGCCGGCGACAGCTGTAATGTGGATTTCTGGCGCATTCAGCGCTATGTTGATCGCTGTCGGGGTCGTCTTCCAAACCGTCAGGCTCAGCGCCGATCGCTGTTTTCGCAAACAGGGCCCCAACAAGTTTATCCCTTCACCCCATGTTGCGCTGGTGAAGCAGACCTCCGCACTCGGTCTGAGGGTTTCGGCTGGTTTCAAAGGCCAGATCGAGGGCAGGGCACACGCCCTCGATCTCATCCTCCTTGAGAGAAGATCAGCCGTCGCTCAAAACTGGTCAGTTGGCTTCATCTCCTGAAACTGACGGTCCATGATATTGCCGGGATAGTCATTGCGAGCTGACTGAGCTGCAGGCGGGAAGAAGGAAAGATGCGCAGATGAAGGGCCGAAGGGCGCGCGTTCGAGGCTGAGGTCTCCGGATCAGAGCATCTGCTTTCTATAGCGAGTGATGAACGCTGCTTGGGGTGAAGAATAGCGGTCTGGTGGACCGCTTTCCCCATTTTTCGATGACAGTGCAGACTTGTGCTTTTGGAGCGCAGTGCGATGTTTGCGGCTTTGCGGCAAGTCGCCTGAGATGGCGGCTCCTGGGGTTTGAGATCCGGGGGGCCGTGAGTGACTGCGCGTCGCTCAGCAGGTGGCTTCCTATGACCTTTGGCCTGCGCAAGCTGAGCAGTTGGGTGCAGTTATCCCCAGTCAGCTTAGTGTTAAATATGTTTTATATAGTGTTAAGGAGCAATTTTTGCCGAATTTACCCAATATAATCAGGTTCTTAATTCACGCATAAGAACCTGATAACACGAACTTTGGCACCTGATATCCTGAATTTGGAACCTGATAACACGAATATTCGGAGCGAACCCGATAACACGAAGGCAGGACCTATGGACAGCGATCAGCCAAACCAAGCCCTGCTTCCGGATCGTCATCCTCAATATGATCTGTTTATCTGCGACGTCTCGGACGCGGTTCTGAAAGACGTGATGCAGCAGATGGAGCATCCGATTTACTCGCTGTCCAAAAAGCCTGACACGAGCATCCGGCGCTACCTAAACGGCGAGGACTGGATTGAGGTCATTCCCAGCGTCAAAGGTCTGGCGACGATCTACGACAAGGACATCCTGATCTACTGCATCAGCCAGATCGTCGCCAAGATGAAGCGCGGCGAAGAGGTCTCACCGCGCGTGCGGCTGAACTCGCGTGAGCTTTTGATCTTCACCAACCGCAGCACGGGGGGGCGGGAATATCAGACGCTCATTGATGCGCTCGACCGGCTGGAAGGAACGCGGATCCGCACCAACATCCGCACTGGCGCAGAGGAGCAAAGCGACAGCTTTGGCCTGATCAATGCCACCTCCACCAAGCGGACCCACGGCCTGAACGGGCGGCTTTTATCCTGCGAGATCCAGCTGTCGGACTGGGTGTTCAGCGCGATCCGATCGAACGAAGTCCTGACCCTGCACCGCGATTATTTCCGCCTTCGCAAACCGATTGAGCGGCGCCTTTATGAGCTGGCGCGCAAGCACTGTGGCCAGCAGAAGCAGTGGCGCGTCTCTCTTGACAAGCTGCTCCTCAAGACCGGCTCCACCAGCCAGCCAAAGCGTTTCAAACAGGCGATCCGCGAGATCGTGGCCACGGATCACCTGCCCGACTACCGCATGGCGCTGGTTGATGAAAACGACATGGTCGTTTTCATCAACCGGGGCAGTATGCCTGTGCAGGTGGTCCAGACCATCACAATCCCCGCCCTCGATCCAGAGGTCTATGAGATGGCGCGGGAGGCCACCCCGGGCTGGGACGTGCACTACATTGAGGCAGAGTGGCGTGCCTGGGCGACAGAGGCCCCTCGTAACCCGGAGATGGCGTTTCTGGGGTTCTGCCGGAAATGGTTCGAGAAGCGCGGGCGCCCCTGAGCATGTGAGCGGCGAGCCGATGCAACGGGTAATCTCAGCACCGCGTTTGCCAAGGCATCTCCGGTTGAAGACTTTCTGTAAAAAACGGGACACAGCAACAGAGCAGCCGCCCGGAAGATGACCGGTTCCGCTTGACAGAACCGCGCTTGTCCGGGTTGGCGCGGGTGAGCCAGCGGCTCAGTCGTCGCGACCAGTTTGAAGAGTAAGGCATTGTTATGAAGCGATTGAAGTGCCCGGATTGCGGCGGGCAGGTCAGATTGGAAACCTCGGCCGAGGGGCATGTTCTGGGGCGCTGCACCCATTGCGCGGCCGAATTCGTAATCGAGGCGAAAGGCCGCCAGCATGTCATTGTTGAGCACCGCTTTCCTGACGGCCCCGCCCCCTTTCCCGAGCCCGCCTCAGCAACCGGCGCGCCATCGGTCTCGGGCTGGGGGGCATCGCCTTGCGGGGGCTGCGGCGAGCGTCCTAGGCCTCAATCGCAGAGCAGGAAAGACACCGGGCGGCCCGAAGAAGGGCGCTGACGTGTTGTTCAATGTCGGCGGCGAGGGCCCCGGCCAGTTCCGGGATCATGTCTTCAACATCCGGCATCGACAGTCTGGGCCGCGCGGCTTTGGTCGATAACGACGACCGGATCTATGTCTTTGGCCCTGAAGGTCAGTTCATCACCCATTACCCTCAGGGTGAGGGCTATGAGGGTAAATTCTGCGCCCTGAGGCCCGGTGGTGATCTGATTTTCGCCGGAAATCGCAGCTTTCACCGGGCTTCACTCGAAAGCGGTGCCTTGCTGGAAACCGTCAAAACCGAAAGCGAGACCCGTGGCTGGAACTCTGCCTATGCCCTGACCTCGCAGGGGGGCATCGCGGTTTATTCGACAGAGAGTCATGGGCACGGCTCATCGGGTCCCACGCCCGTGCCTGATCAGGTCACCTTCTTCGGTGCGGACCTGAAAGAGCAGCGGCGGGTGACGGGCCTTCTTGCACAGGCCATTGCGCATGATCCGATGGTGAAGGCCTGGCCTTCGGTCACCGCAATTGCGGTGGATGCGGCGGGCAGCTTTTATCTCAATATCCGCGCTCAGGAGGATAACGATCTGCGGGGCGGGATCTTTGAGTTCAACGCAGACGGAAAGCTGTAGCGCCGGATTGAGGTAGAGCAGTCCTGGCACGGCAGGCTGGCGATCGGTCCGAACAACGGGCTTTGGTATGGGGACGCCTGGCGCAGTGATCTGCAGCATATTTCCGTCCCCGGCCGGAAGCGTCTTGATCTGTCAGCCTTAGCCAGCGGACCGGCGGAAGCCCTTGGAAACCTAGCCTGCTTTGCCTTTTATCCGAACGGCGACATTGGTGTTGTTACGATAAACCACCGTTTCGCAAGGCTGAGACCGGCCCCAGAAGCTGTGTGAATGCGGCTGGGGCGACTATACGAATTCCAGCACTTTCATCGTTAATTTGTCGTCAATTGGCTGCTTCTGAGGGCTTTGACTGGCTGCACTGCGGGCGGCAGGTCATACTGGTTCGGGACCTTCCCAGCAGCCATCAGCAAAGACCTTCGGGAACTGACGTGGCGGGCGACGGTGGCTCAGTTGCGGGCGCTGTCAGCAGCCCCTCGCCAGCGTGCGGCCTTTCTGCGGCTCTTGGGGAGTGCTCTCCACGTGAAGAACTTGGGCAGTTGGCTTGTCCCTGACCCGCAATGTCACAGAGTTGCGGCGGCGGTTTCATCTGCGCCCGAACGGCTGAACACATCGCCGGAGCGGATCTCTGCCGCGAAGCAAGCGAGCGGCTGGGCCTGCGATGGAGGCGGATCATCTTCTCGTGGGTCCGTTCGAGCCGGAGCTCTGCCGCGACCTCGCCACCTGGGCGACCGTGATGCCTGAGCGCCATCTGTCCGGCGGTCCTGACCGGTTGCAGCAGGCGCTGAGAGATCTCGAGCGGGAGTGTGGCCCGTTTGCGCGCTTACGCATTTATCAAGCGCGTCCTCTCCTACAGATCCGAATGGCGCTTAAAAGGCGCCGCTGGCCGTGTTTCTGACCGAGGTGTGTACGCGTGGTTGGGCGGCCGTCGCTGTGGGCGCAGGGGCTCTGACCGCATGGGTCGTGGCGGCTGCCATGCGGCGAAGAAAGGGGGATCCCACAGAGGCGGCGGTCCGCAGCAGTCTCGATGACGCCCGGCTTTTGAAGAAGAAAGCGTCGGCGTTCCCGGCCGGAATGAATTGGGGGGCCGATATGGCAGAGGTTGCTGCGCAACTACTCCCCTTTCTGTTCGTTAGGGACAGAAGTCTGTAACTGCACTTGTCCCGAGCCAATCTAGTGTTAAATATGTGTTATATAGTGTTAAGGGTAAAATATATCCCATAAGTCATTGTTATAATTTATGAAATTTTCATGTGCGGTGTGTGAAAACACGAAGTATAGTGTGTGATAACACGTTAAATGGTGTGTGATAACACGAAACTTCTTGACGGTGGTGGATGATAACACGAACTATCGTTGGGTGGGTGATAACACGAAAGATGAGCGATGGCCGGAGGCGTGAGCAATCCGAAGTCACCCTTGCTGCCGGATCGGATGCAGCAGGGTGATTTTTTCGTCTGCGATATCTTTGATGCAGCGCTTAAGGCTGACATGGCCAGCATGGAGCACCCTGTATTCTCTATCGCGACACGTCCTGATCTGAACGTTCGTCAATATGGCGATCGGAGCAGCCTCTTCATTGAGATAACGCCCTCGGTGAAGGGGCTGGCCACGGTCCATGATCGTGATGTCTTGATCTACTGTATCAGCCAGTGCGTGGCCGCGCTCAATGAGGGGCGGGAGATCAGCCGCATAGTGCGGTTCAAGGCTTATGAGCTTTTGACGGCGACGAACCGCGGGACAGACGGGCGTGGCTACGAACAACTCAAAGCGGCTATGGAGCGCCTGCGCGGGACCACGATCACAACCAACATCACGACAGGCGGTATCGAAGAGATTGATGGCTTCGGCCTGATCAACCGCTTCCGCATCGCCCGGGAAAGCAGAGACGGTCGTATGCAGGAGGTCGAGGTAGAGCTTTCGGACTGGGTCTTCAATGCGATCCGGTCGCGAGAGGTTCTGACCCTGCACCGGGACTATTTCCGTCTCCGAAAACCTCTGGAGCGGCGGATCTATGAGATCGCCCGCAAGCACTGCGGTGCGCAGGCCTCATGGTCCATCGGGCTGGAAAAACTCCATAATAAATGCGGGTCCTCAGCAAAACTGAAAGAATTCCGTCGCATGGTCACAGGCATCATCGCGGAGAACAAAGCTCACGGGCATATCCCGGACTATGACATCAATCTGGATGAAGGCCGTGACATGGTGATCTTTACGAACCGTGGGACAGTGTCAGTACAGGTAGTGACACACGCGCCTATCCCTACGTTGGACGGCGATACCTACGACCTGGCACGCGCGCTTGCGCCGGGGTGGGATGTACGCATGATCGAGCACGAGTGGCGCTCATGGGCAACCGAAATGCCGAAGAACCCGGACGCTGCATTCCTCGGGTTCTGTCGGAAATGGTATGAGAAGCGAGGGCGGCCATGAGCGATTGCCACATACCCTGTTCTGCACAAAAAAGCCTCCGGGCTGGATGCGATTTGATGTGCTAAACATGCCCGATAAGGCAAGATTATCGGATGTTTTGAAACAACTGATTTATGAGCATTAATTTTTAATAATGCTCATAGATTGCCATATTTATATATTTTTAAATACTTTTAAGCAAAGTATGTTCAATCTCACTGACAACTGTCCATATCAAATCCTCATCCTCGGCCTCAACCATGACGCGGATGAGCGGCTCGGTTCCAGAGGGACGCACCAGGATGCGGCCGGTTTTGCCCAGACGGCTCTCCTGGGCTTTGATCAGCGCGGAGATCTCCGGGCGCTGCAACAGCGACGTGTCGAGCCGCAGATTGCGCAGCACCTGAGGCACCGGGGTGAAGCGGCGGACCAGCTCGCTCGCGCGCAGCCCGGTCTGCGTCATCAGCGCCAGGAACTGCAGACCCGCCATCAGACCATCGCCGGTGGTGGCATAGTCCGACATCACGATATGGCCCGACTGCTCACCGCCAAGGTTAAAGCCGCCCTCGCGCATCCGCGCAACGACATGGCGATCGCCGACTCTGGTGCGCTCAAGGCTCAGCCCCTTACCTTCGAGGAAGCGCTCAAGGCCAAGGTTCGACATCACGGTCGCGACCAGGGCGCCGTTCTTCAGCTTGCCCTCTGCGCCCCAGTGTTCGGCAAAGAGCGCCATGATCTGATCGCCGTCCGCCACCGCCCCGGTTTCATCGATCAGGATAATGCGGTCCGCATCGCCATCCAGACAGATGCCGAGATCCGCGCCGGTGGCCTTCACCATGGCGGCGGCGGCCTCGGGATGGGTGGAGCCGCAGTCGAGGTTGATGTTGAAGCCATCGGGCGAGACACCCATCGGCACCACATCAGCACCAAGCTCCCACAGCGCCTCAGGGGCGGTGCGGTAAGCCGCGCCATTGGCGCAGTCCACCACCACCTTCAGCCCGTCAAAGCGCGCGCCATTGATGGTGGTCTTGGCAAATTCGACATAGCGCCCGCGGCCGTCTTCGAGGCGGCGCAGACGGCCGATCTGGTCGGGCGCGACCGCTTCGGGCTGGTTCTCAAAGAGATCCTCGATGCTGGCTTCATCGGCGTCGGGCAGCTTGAAGCCATCCGGGCCGAAGAACTTGATGCCATTGTCCTGGGCCGGATTGTGGCTGGCCGAGATCATCACGCCCAGATCGGCGCGCATCGAGCGGGTGAGAAAGCCCACCGCAGGCGTCGGCACCGGCCCCAGCAGGATGACATTCATCCCCGCCGACGAGAGCCCCGCGGCCAGCGCGTTTTCCAGCATATAGCACGACCGCCGGGTGTCTTTACCAAGCACCACGCGGTGGCCGTTGCGCCCGTCGCGGCGAAAGAAGCTGCCCGCCGCGATCCCGAGTTTCAGCGCCGCTTCCGCGGTGATCGGGAACTGATTGGCGGTGCCGCGCACGCCATCGGTGCCAAAGAGTTTGACTGCCATAGGGGTTACTCCACCGTGACCGATTTCGCGAGATTGCGCGGCTGATCCACATCGGTGCCTTTGGCGACCGCGGTGTGATAGGCCAGAAGCTGTGCGGGCACCGCATAAAGGATCGGCGCCCAGACCGGCGGCACCTCCGGCAGCGTCAGCGACTGCCAGACCCCTGGGCCGGCTTCTTCGATACCCTGCGCATCCGAGAGCAACAGCACCTTGCCCGAGCGCGCCATGACCTCCTGCATATTCGAGACGGTCTTTTCAAAAAGTGCGTCGCGCGGCGCCATAACGATGACCGGAACCTGGTCGTCGATCAGCGCGATGGGGCCGTGCTTCAGCTCGCCGCTGGCATAGCCCTCGGCGTGGATGTAGCTGATCTCTTTGAGTTTCAGCGCACCTTCGAGCGCCAGCGGATACATCGCCCCGCGGCCAAGGAAGATGATGTCGCGCGCGCGGGCCAGCTCATCGGCCAGCGCCGTCACCGGCTCAGAGAGCGCCAGAGAGACATTGAGAAGCCCCGGCAGACGGCGCAGATCCTCGAGATGGGCGGCCAGCGCCGTGGCGTCCAGACGGCCGCGGTCTGCCCCCGCTTTCAGCGCCATCAGCGCCAGAACGCCCAGCTGGCAGGTGAAGGCCTTGGTCGAGGCCACGCCCACTTCGACGCCCGCATGAATGGGCAGCGCCAGATCGCTTTCCCGCGCAATCGAAGAGGTCGGCACGTTCACCACCGAGACCACTTTCGCCACTTTGCCCTTGGCATAGCGCAGCGCCGCCAGCGTATCGGCGGTCTCGCCCGACTGGCTGACAAAGATGGTCATCGAGCGCTCTGAGAGCACCGGATCGCGGTAGCGGAACTCTGAGGCGATATCGATCTCCGCCGCCAGACCCGCGACCTGCTCAAACCAGTATTTCGCGACATGGCAGGCGTAAGAGGCGGTGCCACAGGCCACCAGCATGACCCGGTCAATGCCGGTAAAATCAAGGCCCTCCGGCAGGTTCAGCGCACCCTCAGGGGTGGAATAGCGGCTGATGGCATCGGCCAGAACCACCGGCTGCTCGGCGATCTCTTTCGCCATGAAGTGGCGGTGACCGGCTTTTTCAATGCGCACGGAATCGAGCGCCACACGGGTCATGCGGCGCTCAACGATCTGATCGGCCTCATCGCGGATCACTGCGCCCTCGCGGGTGATCACCGCCCAGTCGCCCTCTTCGAGATAGGTGATGCGGTCGGTCATCGGCGCGAGCGCAATGGCGTCCGAGCCCACGAACATCTCGCCCTCGCCATGGCCGACGGCCAGCGGGCTGCCCTTGCGGGCGCAGATCATCAGATCCTCTTCGCCCTCAAAGAGGAAGCAAAGCGCGAAGGCACCGTGGATCTTCTTCAGCGTGCGTTGCACGGCCTCCACCGGATCCGCACCGCCTGCCAGTTCGCGCTGCGCCAGAAGTGCCACGACCTCGGTGTCGGTCTCAGACTGCGCGGCATAGCCCGCGGCGGCCAGCTCGGCCCGCAGATCGCGGAAGTTCTCAATGATGCCGTTGTGCACGACGGCCACCGGGCCCGCCTTATGCGGATGGGCATTGCCCACGGAAGGAACTCCATGGGTGGCCCAGCGGGTGTGACCGATCCCGGCCTTCCCGGCCAGCGGCTCATGCACCAGCAGATCCGAGAGGTTCACCAGCTTTCCGACAGCCCGGCGGCGATCAAGCGTGCCGCCGTTGATCGTGGCAATCCCTGCGCTGTCATAGCCGCGGTATTCCAGCCGCTTCAGCGCCTCAACCAGCAGAGGGGCCACTTCGTGATGTCCCAGAACGCCGACGATACCGCACATGAGAGAACTCCTGTTAAACGGGCCGCCGTTCGGGGGCCGATGGTGAAATGGTGTTTAAAACAAGCACTGACGTCGAGCCACCCCGGCCAAAACCGGGGCAATCAACCTATTGAAATGATGTTTCAGCCCCTGGCTGCCTTAATGGCGCGCAGCTTTTCAAAAAGCCGCGTGGCAAGGCCCGGTTTGTTGACCTGCCGCGCCCGGCCAAGCGCCACGGCACCGGCCGGCACATCCTCGGTGATCACCGAGCCGGAACCCGTCATCGCGCCGTCGCCCACCTTCACCGGCGCCACCAGCATGGTGTCCGAGCCGATGAAGGCGTTTTTGCCGATCACCGTGCGGTGCTTCATGACGCCGTCGTAATTGCAGGTCACGGTGCCCGCGCCGATATTGGTGCCGTCCCCGATATCAGCATCGCCGATATAGGTCAGATGGTTCACCTTCACGCCCTCGCCGAGGATCGCGTTTTTCACCTCGACGAAATTGCCGATATGACCGTCTTCGCCGATCTCTGCGCCCGGGCGCAGACGGGCAAAGGGGCCCACAGTGGCCCCGCGCGAGATATGGCAGCCTTCCAGATGGCAGAAGGCTTTGATTTCCGCGCCGGATTCCACGGTCACACCCGGCCCGAAAACCACATTCGCCCCGATCACCGCATCACGGCCGACCACGGTATCGAGGGCAAAAAACACCGTCTCCGGCGCGGTCAGCGTGATGCCCAGATCCAGCGCCTCAGCCCGGGCGCGGGCCTGGAAGGCGGCTTCAGCTTTGGCGAGCTCCGCGCGGGTGTTGATCCCCATGGTCTCGGCTTCATCGCAAAGCACGACCCCGGCCGAGAGTCCGCGAGCCCGCGCAAGACCCACGATATCGGTGAGGTAATATTCGCCCGAGGCATTCTCATTGCCGACCGCTGCCACCAGATCAAAGAGCGTGGCCGTGTCGGCGCAGATCACGCCCGAATTGCACAGACGCACCGCGCGCTCGGCTTCCGAGGCGTCTTTGAACTCAACGATCTTAGACAGCGTCTCCCCCTCAAGGATCAGACGCCCATAGCGGCCGGGATCTGCCGCCTCAAAGCCAAGAACCACCACCGCATGGCGCGCGCGCGCCTCCAGCATCGCCTCCAGGGTCTCGGCGCGGATGAAGGGGGTATCGCCGTAAAGCACGATCGCATCGCCGCTCTGCCCGCGCAGCGCCTCGGCGGCCTGCGCCACAGCATGGCCGGTCCCCAGCTGCTCGGCCTGCAAAACCACGCTGACCTCTTCGTCAAAGGCGCGCGCCGAGGCTGCCACCTGTTCCGCGCCATGGCCGGTCACCACCACGGTTTTGCCCGGGCTCAGCTGCCGCCCGGCCGTCATCGCATGATGCAACAGCGGCGCGCCGGCCACTTTATGCAGCACCTTCGGCAGATCGGATTGCATCCGGCTGCCCTGGCCGGCAGCGAGAAGGATCAGGGAGAGGGACATCTGGGACTTTCCTGCTGCAGGCAGATCAAAGGTTTGTTGAAATAATACGGGTAGAAGGAAAAAATGTTTTGTTCCGACACGTGAGATAAAATATTTTATGCTGTAACCGCAGTTTCAATTTGGAATGCTAAAGTAATTCACATCATTTATACTAACTATTTTAAAATATTTGGGCAATGTTTCATAACCAAAAATTGATATAAAAATTTTACTTAAAAAAGCAGATCAAACACAATGGCTCGTATTATACTAAAGTATAGTATGTTGTCGCGTTGTCCGATGTACTTGCAAGGTTTACCTCACAGGCGATGATGTGACGAGAGAACGAAAAAGTATCCCGTTGCCCAAATATTTGCGTTTTTTTCTTTTTAAACCAAAAGATCCCGGTTAAACGCACCTACGTGAGCGTTTAACGTAAAAAAATCAACGCAAGGCGAGGCATGGCAAGTAGAGTTGGAGTGAACGAAGGACTTCATTTCCGCATTCTAGATAAAGTGCAAAAAATCTCTTCGATTGGTCAGCGACACTTCGCTAATGCTCTTGGGGTGACTGATGGCAGAAATATTATGACTTGAAGTTTCTTTCACAGAAAGGCCCAATGGGGATAAAAATGCATCCGCTCATAAGATAGGCGGGGCCACGCTTATCCCTACTCGCAAGAGGAACAATGAAGAGAATCTGCCTTGATTATAGAAATCTTCATCGGCATATAGCGGATTACCACGATTAGTTCGCGAGATTGAAATTGTACACGCCTATCTGTCCGTAAAAATTTCATCGGCTGAGATTTTCTATAATAACTCATTAGTATTCCTCGAGAACTGACATAGTGGGTATTTCCCTAATAAGGAGAAAGTATGATACGTGTATTGTCTGTGTTCGGCACACGGCCGGAAGCAATCAAAATGGCACCCGTTGTGAGGGCTTTGGCGCAAGCTGAGGATATCGACGCGCGGGTCTGTGTAACGGCTCAACATCGCGAGATGCTGGATCAGGTACTAGCCCACATTTCCCAAGTAAGGCGCTGATTTCGCTGTCCTGACCA
>NZ_RRAZ01000043.1 GCF_003863335.1 Falsigemmobacter faecalis
GCTTAAAAAGCGCCACATCCTGTCCAAGAGATGGGGATCACCTCAGACCGCGACATGGAACGTCTGCCCTGCGATAGTCGTCACCGCCTTGGGCGAGCCGTGTGCATCTGGGGCATCGGTCGCCCCATTCTCCTCAAACGCCACTTGCGTCCATCTACCTTGAAGAAATCGCAGATCCGCTTCCATGACGGACTCCGTGGGTTTCTTCTGAACCCGGTATGGCATGTGAGCCGCCGCTTTGTCCCGCATAGCTGACGCCGTGCCCCGGTCCAGCGCCACTGGCGGTCAGATCGACGCACAGAGCCGAGGCTGTGTGAAAACTTAGCTGGGCGGCTGGTAGCGCGGGACAGTGTTCTCTCATCGCGGAAATGGTGTGAAGATGTTCGGTTCTGTTCCGCGTTGAGCAACAGCAGAGGGAAGTCATTCTCGGCGCGTCCATGGATTTCGAGTTTCCACACAGCCTCGGCCGATAGACGTCATTGCGGGGCCCGGGGCTGGTGCCCGAGGTAGGCCGCCCACTCCCCCATCATCTCCCTGCGCTTCTCGAACAGATCTGACCTCGTGTAGGCCTGCTCGGCCTTATCACCGGTCCGATGCGCCATGGCGGCCTCTGCCACCTCACGGGGATAGTTCGTCTGCTCCTGCGCCCATGTCCGGAAAGAGGTGCGAAAGCCGTGCACGTCGACGGGGAAGCCGAGCTCCTTCACCAGCTTGGAGAGCGTCATGTCTGACAGAGGTCTTCCGGCCTTGGTGCCGGGGAAGACATAGCCTTGCCCTCCGGTCTCCTGCAGGGCCTCTGAGGGGAGCTCCATGATGGGGCCTGCCTTCATGCGGGCTTCAGGGACCTCCCAGAGGGCTTTCCCGAGGTCCATCTCTTCCCGCACCTCACCGGAGCGGGAAGCCGTCAGAGTGATGAACTCAAGGGCGCGCTTCGTGGCAGGGAGGGCATGGAGGCCTTGATGGCTTCAAGACAGGCTGCCACCTCGTCATAGGGCATGGCTTTGCGCCGGGCCTTCTGGCCGCTCGGGCGGGGAAGCGCCTGATCGATATCCTGGGCGGAGTTATCGCTGCGCCAGCCCTGCGCTACAGCCCACTCCAGGATGGTACCGGGCCCGACGGGCAGTCTCATCCTTGTCGATCCGGATCGGCGTCAGAACCGACAGGATGGCAGCGGCCGTGATCTCAGGCACCCTGCGCTTACCGAGCTTTGGGAAAGCGCAGGTTTCAAGTGAGGTGATGAACTGCTCAGCGTGCTTCGTATTCTTCCATGTGGGGCGGTGCCTCTCATAGACCCTGCGTGCAGCGACCTCGAAGGCGGGGATCTCGCGCTCGTGCCGACGGGAGGCAAGGGGGTCTTCACCGGTGCGGGCCTGTCTGCGGTACCCGAGTGCCATCGTGCGGGCCTCAGCAAGGCTGATAAGGTCGGCTGAGCCAAGGCCGATCTCTGAGCGTTTGCCGTTGATCACGATGCGCTGGGTCCATGCCCTGCTGCCGCTGGCGCGGATGTGGGGGTAGAGACCATGGCCATCGAAGGACTTGCCCGGCTCGCGAAGGTTTTCATCTGCCGGACCGTGAGGGCTTTGACCGGACGCCTGTTGATGCTTGTCATTCGCCCCCCATTTCGCCCCCTAATAGACCAGGGTTTAAGAGGGAATCCAACGGAACCCAGTGGCACTGCAAGCCTACAAAATCCCTTATTTTATTGGATTTTTGTGCTCGGCGGAATTTGTCGGAACAGGGTAATGCGGAGTTTCGCTCCGCCATAGGCCTCTGATTTTATCGCATAAATCACCATTTTGGGCCGGTGACCTTTCAAATACCTCCACTGCATAGATATGACCTGTTGCAAGGTCTTGCGACAACCAGTTGCGCTCTGCCGGGCGTATTGACATTGCGCGCCGCTGCGCGCTGACCGCTCCTCAGCCAGCTTCGGCGTTGGAATGAGATACTGGCTGCGGACTGCTGCCTTTTGTCGTTTGCACCTCCCGAAGGGTCGGAGGGACATTCGCAGCCGGATCGCGTCTGCGCTTCGGAGCGACGTGAGCGTGCAGCGCGCGATGGCATCCCGGATCGCGAGTTCCTCGCAGAACAGAAGTTAAAGAAGCTCCGGGTGGAAATATTTCAGGAGACTCCTCCAGGGAGTGATTTGCCCGCAGACTGTCGCCCGTCGGAATTGTTGCGGCATTCCCTGGCTCTGCAGGTTCATATTTGCGGGTCAAGGTCTCAGATCAGGCCTCCGGGCAAGCCGATCCCCTGTCCCGAACCATGAACAGGTCGAGCAATGTTGCCGCCCTGAAGCTGCGGGGCTGGCTTGACCCTGAAAGGGAATGGTTCGCGGTGCCGAGCGATAATCCGGGTTATCCTGAGCGGCTTTGAGCCGTGGTATTTCAGTTTTGCCGCTCGGCAGAGGTTTTTATTGGCTTCCCCCTCCGGCAGAGCGAGCCATGGGGAGGCTACTGGTCCGACTGATCATGGCGAGCGGGGGGCAGGTTCCCGGGCATCAAAGCGTGGCCAATCGCCGGGACTGCAGCTCCCCGAACTGTTTTTTGGCCCTGTTCATCCGGGCGAGCCGACGCCGGGCGCGGCATCGGCTCCGGCTCCCCTGGCGGGCATGACTGGCGGCTCAGGATGATCAGAAACGCTGGAATGCGGGCTGCAGAGATGACCGGCGACCGCATCGGGAGCTTTGTCTGACCCGCCGATCAGCAGGCCGCCGGTGTCACCGCCGCAAGGATCGGGGAGAGCAAAACCTTCCACACGGCCACCGCTGCCCGAGGTGCGCTGCTAGTATGTCGCCTCGAAGGGTTACGATCCGGGGCGGCGATCACGAAATGAGGCCCTGCGCGCGTACAGGCGTTTCGGCAGGGCCAATGGCAGAAAGGGCCGGGATATCATGGCTGACGCATGGACGGGGCGGACGTCTCTGGTTCACTCGAACCTGCCTGATGTTAAGCTCTTCGGCGAGCGTACCATGGCCGGAGATTTCGACTGGCCGGACGCAAAGGGTCAAATCCGGTTTCTTCGCAGCCTTGCTCGGAGCTGGGGCAGTTCGGCTGCTCAGTCATGAACCGCTCCACGGCACATGGCATGTTGGGACCATTCTCCCCTGGTCAGGGGAGAATGCCGTTTGCACACCGAACAGCGCAGCCATGTTCCTTTGACACCCGCGGTCTGGCGGGGAGTTTGAGCATCTTAGCCAGTCGCTGAGGCGGTCAGCAGGGGGGCTTTCATCAGAAGACGCAGATGGTGGCGGCCCCCGATCCGCCCGATGGGGTGGGGGCCTTCGCTCAGCGCGGCCTGCAGAGCGCGCGGCGAAGGGCCGGGGCTACAGGAAGCTCTGCGGATCAATGTCCACCGCGACCCGCGCATGGGCGGGCAGCTTCAGCCCCTTCAGCCAGTCGTGAAGTGCGGCCTGCAGGGGCGCGCGGCGGCTGGCTTTGATCAGCAGGCGCACCCGGTGACGGCCCTCGATACGGGCGATGGGCGCGGGGGCGGGGCCCCAGACCTCGGCGCCGATTGCCTCCAGCGGGCGGGCGCTGCGGGCCAGGTGGTTGCCGATGTCAAAGGCGATCTGCGGATCATTGGCGGTGATGATGATCCCCGCAAGACGGCCATAGGGCGGCATGGCGTGCAGTTTGCGCGCCTCGGCTTCGGTGCGCCAGAAGCTCTCCTCATCGCCCGACAGGATGGCGCGGATCACCGGATGCTCGGGCTGGTGGGTCTGCAAAAGTGCAAGCCCCCGCCGCCCCGTGCGGCCCGCGCGGCCAGCCACCTGCCGCATCAGCTGAAAGGTCCGTTCCGCGGCGCGCAGGTCCGAGCCCTGAAGGCCCAGATCGGCATCCACCACCCCCACCAGGGTCAGCAGCGGAAAGTTATGGCCCTTGGCGACGATCTGGGTGCCGACGATGATATCACCCTCCCCCCCCGCAATCGCCTCAATATCGGCCTTCAGCGCCCGGGATGAAGTATAGAGATCCGAGGACAGGATCTTCACCTTTGCCTCAGGAAAAAGGGCCTGGGCCTCTTCGGCCATGCGCTCCACGCCGGGGCCGATGGCCACGAGTTTCCCCTCTACATGGCAGGAGGGGCATTCGGGCGGCACGGGCCTTGTGTCGCCGCATTGGTGGCAGACCAGACGGCCAAGGAAGCGGTGCTCGACCATCCGCGCATCGCAGTGGTTGCAGGCGATCTGACTGCCACAGGCGCGGCAGATCGTGACCGGGGCATAGCCGCGCCGGTTCATGAACAAAAGCGACTGCTCTTTGGCCTGAAGGCGACCGGCGATGGCCTCAGCGATCTCGGGGGCGATCCATTTGCCGCTTGGCAGACCCGATTTGCGCAGATCCACCGCCCGCATTTCCGGCAGTTCCGCCGTGCCAAAGCGGCTCAGCAGATCAATCCGGGAGTAGCGCCCCTCATGGGCATTGACCCAGGTCTCAAGGCTGGGCGTGGCCGAGGCCAGCACCACCCGCGCGCCCCCCATCGCGGCGCGCAGCACCGCCATATCGCGGGCAGAATAATAAACCCCGTCCTCCTGCTTATAGGAGGTGTCATGCTCTTCATCGACGACAATGAGGCCAAGGTTCTGAAAGGGCAAAAACAGCGCCGAGCGTGCGCCCGCCACCATGCCTACGCCGCCTTCGGCGCACATCTTCCACAGGCGTCGCCGCTCTGTGGTGGTCATGCCGGAATGCCACTCGCCGGGGCGCGCACCAAAGCGGGCCTCCACCCGGGCCATGAAATCGGCCGTCAGCGCGATCTCGGGCAGCAGCACCAGGGCCTGTTTGCCCATGGCCAGACATTCGGCCACGGCCTCAAGGTAAACCTCGGTCTTACCTGAGCCGGTCACCCCCTTCAGCATGGTGGTGCCATAGCTCTCTGAGCGCAGGCCCTGGCGCAGGCTCTCTGCCGCGGCCGCCTGATCCTCAGAAAGCGCCCGGCCGGGGCGGCCGGGGTCAAGCCGGGGGTAGGGGGCGTCCTTCGCCACCTCCTCTTCGCGCAGCGCGCCAAGGCCGATCAATCCCTTGACCACAGAGCTGCCGACCCCCGCCGCGCGGGTCAGATCGGCCAGCGGCAGCGCCGCGCCGCCGAAGTCCTGCAGCGCGTCGAGAACCCGCGCCCGTGCCTCGGTCAGTTTTTCGGGTCGAAAGCCGGTGGCGCGCAGCAGGCGGCGCATCTGCGGCGGATCGCCCAGGCCTGGCACCCGTGTCGCCAGCCGCACCATCAGGGGCAGCGGCGTCAACGTATAGGCGGCGGCGCGTTCGAGGAAATTGCGCAGATCCTCGGGCAGGGGTGGCGCGTCGAGAACGGCGCTCACGGGTTTCAGCTTTGCCAGCGGGTAATCCCCCGCGCCCGGTCCCCAGACCACACCTTTCACCCGCCGCGGCCCCAGCGGCACTTCGACAAAGGCCCCGCGGCAGACCCCGCCTTCGGGGGCTTTGTAATCCAAAGGCCGCAGCGGCATATCGGGGGTCAGAACCTGAACGGCAGAGCCTTCGGGCAGCAGGTCGGTCAGCTTCAAAGCAGATCCCCGATCAGAAATTCCGCCGCCCGGTCCAGCCGGATATGCGGCAGGCCCTGGCCGGGCACCAGATCCTGGATCGCCGGGGCAAAGCGCATCACCGCATAATCGCCGTCGAGCCAGCCCGCCGCGCCCTCGCGCGCAGGCACCAGCAGCCGCGAGGGGTCAGAGGGCAGATCGCCCGCATACATGGCCGCCACTTTGCCGCTGTCGGCAAGACGGCCCTGAACGGCCTGAATGCTGTCAGAGCCGCGCTGCAAATCCACTTCTGTGGTGGCGCGCACGGCGGCGATGGCCATGGCGGCGGTCTCGGCCCCGGCGAAATCGGCGCGGTCTTTGGCCTCGCGCAGCAGGGCTGAGAGGATCGTCACCAGCCGCGCGTGCTGGCTGTGATGCAGGTGATCGGCGCGGGTGGCGGCAAACAGGATCCGCTCAACCCGCCGCCCCAGCAGGAGTTCCGAGAGCATCCCGCCACGCCCCGGCCGGAAGGCGGCAAGGATCGCAGCCATCGCGCGGCGCATATCTTCGAGTGCCGCAGGGCCGGAATGGATGGCCTGCAGCGCATCCACCAGCACGACCTGACGGTCGATGCGGGAGAAGTGATCGCGAAAGAAAGGCCGCACCACGCGGGACTTATAGGCCTCAAAGCGGCGCTCCATCTCACGCCAGAGGCCGCGCGAGGCGGGGGTCTCGGGGCGCGGCAGCGGCGCAAAGGTCAGGGCGGGGCTGCCCTCCAGCTCTCCGGGCATCAAAAAGCGACCGGGGGTAATGTCCGACATCCCCGCCAGACGCAAAGCCGCGAGAAGGTCGCGCCAGGCGCCGGCCAGATCTTTGGCCAGCGGCTCATCCCAGGGGGCATCCTCCACCGCGCCGAGCAGGCGAAACCAGGTCCGGGCTTCTTCGCGTCCGGTGACGCGGGCCAGAACGCCCTCGGACCAGGCCTGATAGCTCAGATCCATCAACCCCAGATCCAGCAGCCATTCGCCGGGATAATCGATGATATCGAGATGCACTTTGCGCGGGCCGGTGAATTTCAGCAGGCCTGAGGGCCGCATCCGGAAACTCAGGCGCAGCTCGGACACCGCCCGCGTGCTGTCGGGCCAGCGCGGGGCAGGCCCGGTCAGCGCACCTAAGTGCCCCTCAAAGTCAAAGCGCGGCACGGTGTCATCGGGCTGCGGCTGCAGCCAGACCGCCTCAATGCGCCCGCCCGCTTCGGCCTGAAGCTGCGACATGCGGCCCCGGTCCAGCAGGTTTGAGACCAGCGAGGTGATAAAAACCGTCTTGCCCGCCCGCGCAAGCCCCGTCACACCCAGCCGGATCACCGGATCGAACAGGCTTTCCGAGAGGCCCGAGACCCGGCTTGAGACCTCATGGGCCAGATCCTGCGCAAGCTCAGTGACACCCATGGCGCGGACTTTCTTTCTCAGGACAACGACAAAGGGGCAGGGGAGGCACCCCCGCTCTCCCCAATCCAGGCATTCCGGCGCAGAATTTCAAGCCGGATCAGAGGTCTTTATGCGCAGGTGCGCGGCCTGATGGCGCGCGGTAAGGCCGTGTGACGTCGGAAAGCGTCAGATCAAGGCATTCGACACTCAGCCGCAGGGCCTCATCCCCCGCAAGCGTCAGATCGAGGAAACCTGCGCCGTCTTCGGTGGGGGTAAAGCCCAGCGTCAGCAGCGACAGGATCAGATCGGCATTGCCGGGCTTCAACCCCTGGCTTGCGACCTTTTGCACATCGCGGATGGTCAGGATGCAGCGCACACGCTCAAAGGGGCGGTTTTCGCGTTGCGCATGGTCAGCATCCTCCCAGCGAAAGCGGTTCAGCAGCAGATCAAAGCGGCGGCTTTTGGGCTGCCATTTCACATCCGCTGCCGTGAAGACCGCATCCTGAAGCAGGGCTGCGAGGATCGGCAGATCCCCGTCGCTCTGCGCCCGCAGGCGCAGGGGCTTTTCGGTGCCGTCCTCAAAACGTGCATCTGCCATGAACCGCCCTCCTGCCTGTGATGATTATTCCTGAATCCGCTCAATCGATGCGCCGCAGGCACCGAGTTTTTCTTCCACCCGCTCATAGCCGCGATCAAGGTGATAGACGCGTTTCACCAGCGTCTCGCCTTCGGCCGCCAGACCCGCCAGGATCAGCGAGACCGAGGCCCGCAGATCGGTCGCCATGACCGGCGCGCCGCGCAGACGCTCCACCCCGGTTACGGTGGCATGGCCGCCATGGACGTCGATCTTTGCGCCCATACGGGTCAGCTCGGGGGCATGCATGAAGCGGTTTTCGAAGATTTTCTCTTCCAGTACCGAGGTGCCCTCTGCGGTGCAGAGCATGGCCATCATCTGCGCCTGAAGATCGGTCGGGAAGCCGGGGAAGGGCTCCGTCACCACATTCACGGCCTTCAGACGGCCGTTTTTGCGGCTGACTTTCAGCCCGCGCGCGGTCTCTTCCACCGCCACACCGGCCTCATCAAGCTTTTCCGCGAAGGCGGTGACCAGATCCATGCGGCCGCCAAGGCATTCAACGGTGCCGCCGCAGATCGCCGGGGCCAGCATATAGGTGCCCAGCTCAATGCGGTCGGTAACGACCGGATGGGTCGCGCCATGCAGGCGGTCAACGCCCTGAATGGTGATGGTCGAAGAGCCCTCGCCCTCAATCTGCGCGCCCATGCGGCGCAGGCAGACCACCAGATCAACGATCTCAGGCTCGCGGGCGGCGTTTTTCAGCACCGTGGTGCCTTTGGCCAGCACGGCGGCCAGCAGGGCGTTCTCAGTGGCCCCGACCGAGACGAAGGGGAAATCGATCACAGCGCCGCGCAGCCCGCCAAGGGGCGCGCGTGCCAGCACATAGCCGTCGCGCAGATCGATCTCAGCGCCGAGCGCCTCCATCGCCTTGAGGTGCAGATCGACCGGGCGCGCGCCAATGGCGCAGCCGCCAGGCAGTGAGACCTCTGCCTCGCCAAAGCGCGCAAGCAGCGGCCCGAGCACCAGAATCGAGGCGCGCATCTTGCGCACGATGTCATAATCAGCGTGGCGCGAGGTCAGATCATGCGAAGACATCGCCAGAACCTGGCCCTGCTGCAGCGGCTGCACTTCGGCACCGAGGCTTTGCAGCAGCGTCGTCATGGTGCGGATGTCCGAGAGGCGCGGCGCATTGGTCAGCGTCAGCGGCTCTTCCGACAGCAGCGTCGCGGGCATCAGCGTGAGACAGGCGTTTTTCGCCCCCGCGATCGGGATCTCACCATTCAGTTCTGCGCCGCCGCGCACCAGGATCGCATCCATCGCCTCAGTCCTCTTGCCCGTTGTCACTATCGGTATCGTCTGCCTCGGCCGCTCGTTCTTTCGCCTGCACCTTTCGCTTTGCCATATTGGCTTTCAGCGCGGCCTTCAGGCGCGCGTCCCGGCTGTTCGGGGCGGAGGGCGGGGTTTTCTTCGGAATGTCGCGGGTGGTCATGATCTGTCTCTAACTGACGCGGCAGGGCGCGTCCAGTTCCACCCCGACAGCCTGTGACGCGCCCCTTGCGAAACGGCGGCGCCTCGCTTATGTTAGATCTGTCTTCGCCGGGGCAACCCACGGGGACTATGGACATAAACGCGCATGTAATACACGGATCGGACCCGGGGGCGGTACCCGGCGGCTCCACCATCATTCTCCTTCGTTTGGGGAGTGTGGGGCCGAAACAGGATCGACGAACGTCTAAAGATGTTTGCTTTGTCTCGGTGAGCCACCACCGTTATCGGTGCAAATGTACAGTTGCAAACGACAACCGTGCTCCGGTGGCCCTTGCTGCGTAAGCAGTTCGGGTACCGAAACTAAGTCCTTGCGGGTAGCACCGTAAGGCGGGGTTCGCAGGTACCTGGCAACAGAAACCTGCACCTTCCCCCCATATGATGACTGTGACACTGCGCCTGTCGCGGGCGGTTTGAGGCCTGAGCGTCAGTGTCCTCTGCGGGTCGCGTCTCCACGCCCGAAATCGGCTGCGCCGCAGAGGATGTGAACGGCTTTTGCCGCAGTCCGCCGGCAAACCGCGCTGTCACGGCGGCGATGAGACACGTTTAAACTGTTACCCAGACTGACATCTTTCACAGTTAAATTGTTGCAATTTGTTGCCAGAGCGGGGGATCCGCGCTTGTGACAGGCACTGCTACAATTATTCCCGAGCGAAACGGTAGACTTCAAATTTTGGCAGGCGTAAGCGCTGCCTCAATCGGCGGGAGCCCTGGTGTGCAGCCCCTCTCCCGCCCCATCTGTTTCTGCCGGAGTTTGCCTGAATGTCCGTCGCCCCCACGACCGCCTCCCGTCTCGCCCGTGCCCGTCTGCTGACCGGCTGTGCGCTTATCAGCGCCGCTCTGCCCTTTGCCGCGCTGGCGCAGGATGTCGCGGCAGAGGATGACGTGCAGCTTGATGCGATCCTTGTCAGCTCGGCTTCGGGTAAGGCGACCTCGGTGCAGGATGCGCCCGCCTCAATCACGGTGATTGATGCCGCAGAGCTGGCCGCGACCGGCGCCCGCGATCTGCGCGAGGCGCTGCGCACCGTGCCGGGCCTCAATATCACCAATGGCAATGACGGCGGCAAAACCCTGTCGTTCCGCGGCATGCCGGCTTCGCGCACGCTGCAACTGGTCGATGGTCGCCGCATTGGCGGCCGCAACACCATGGCGCGGGATTATCAGGGCGATCTTGGTGTGGTGCCGATCGACGCGATTGAGCGTATCGAAGTGGTCCGCGGCCCGATGTCGACGCTTTACGGCTCAGACGCCATGGGCGGTGTGATCAATATCATCACCAAAAAGGGCTATGACGTCTGGTCGGGCTCGGTCACCGCCGAGGCCACCCGCGGCGATGCCTCGACCACCAGTGACAGCAATTCGCTGTCGGGCTTTGTCACCGGCCCGGTGGCGCAGGATCTGACCTTCTCGGCCTGGGGCAAACTCTCTGAGACCGGCAGCCCGGTCGCGGTGCCGACCACCGGCACCGGCACCCGCGTTTCCAACAAAGGCGATAAGACCCGCGTGCTCGGCGCCAGGCTGAACTGGAAGCAAAGCGATGTCTCGGACTGGGGGCTGGAGCTTGGCAATGCGGTTGAAGACTATCTCGCCACCGATGCTGCCGGGGGCGCAGGCACCCGCGAGGTCAGCCGTAACCACCTGGTGCTGAGCCATGGTCTGACGCTGGGCACCGGCCGTCTGGACTCGGCGCTGCGCTTTGAGACATCCAAAAGCACCTCGCTGGCGGCCGGGGCGGCTGCGCCCAACAGCTTTGACACGCTGAACTTTGAGACCCGCTACAGCGATCTGAGCACCCTTGCGGGCCGGGAGTTCGAATATACCCTCGGGCTGACCGCGACCAAAGAGAAGCTCTTTGATGCGCAAAGCTCCAGCACCGGCACTGTGGTCGATGATGCCGCCCTTTCGGGCGCGCTTTTTGCCGAGGGCCGCCTGCGCTTCAATGATGCGCTGACCCTGACCGCCGGTCTGCGCGTCGATCAGCATGAGCGCTTTGGCACCCATGTCACCCCGCGTCTTTATGCGAACTACGACTTCGGCGGCGGTCTGACCCTGAAGGCAGGCTACAGCCAGGGCTTTGTCGCCCCCGATCTGCGCAACCTGAGCCCGAATTATCAGATGAGCTCCAACGGCAATGGCTGCAAACCCTATCAGGGCCCCTGCATCATTTTCGGCAACCCGGATCTGAAGCCCGAGACCTCGGATAACTTTGAGCTGGGCCTGAACTATCAGGGCGCGGATCTGAGCTGGGAAGTCACCGGCTTTTACAATGACATCACCGATATGATCGGTGCGCGCAGGACCAATGACGTCTTCGATCAGGTCTGGGTCACCGACCGCGCAACCGGCACTCCGGTTCTGCGCGACCGCTATAAATTCGTGCGCGACAACTTCGACAAAGGCCGCACCGCCGGGATCGAGGCGGGCTTTAACTGGACCGTCAATGACAGCCTGACCTGGAACGGCACCGCCACCTATATGGCGATCTCTGAGTTCCAATATGGCAATGCCAATGTCACCTTCCCGATGAGCACCACGCCGAAGTGGAACCTTGGCACCGGTGTGACCTGGCAGGCCAATGACCGTCTGAAGCTGAACGGTCAGGTGAATTACGTCGGCAAACAGGCGAACCTCTTTGATGCGACCGGCGTGGTTCTGCCGGGCGGCTTCACCGGCTCGGCCCCGGCGGGCCAGAACACCAAGGCCTATACCCTGGTCAATATCGGCGCGAGCTATGATCTGACGCCGAAGGCGACGCTGAACATCGGCATCGAGAACCTCTTTGACCGCCAGCCGGAAAAAGAAGTGAGCTATGCCGAAAACGGCCGTCTGTTCCGTGTGGGGATCACCACCCGCTTCTGATCTGCTTTGCAGTCTGACCCGAAAAGGCAGCCCTTCGGGGCTGCCTTTTTGCTGCGCCAGAGCCTGGTTTGCAGGGCAGGGTGGCGGCTCAGGGATCAGGAATGCAGCCGCCGGAAAAGCCGCAGTCAGGCCGATCGAAGCGCCATCGCGACTGTCACAGCCTGAGCGCGTCTCACAATCTGCCGCGCGACGCCGGGGCGGCCCTGCAGTGCCCCTCAAGCTCCGCGATCTCGCTCAGATGCGCCCGCCGGAAGGCGGCAGAGTTCGAATAAATCGAAGATCCGTCGATGTTGCGCCACTCCGCGCGGCGCTGCGCGGCAAGTTCGCAGACCTGGGCGCGGGTCATCTTTCGCGCTGCGGGCGGGCTGCAGGCAGACAGCGACAGCGCGAAAAGGATCAGCAGGGACAGTCTGGCAAACACGGGGGGGCTCCGATCTGACCGCCTGGGTCCCGCTGCGATACACGCTCAGGTTGCTTTATCTCTGCCTTTGGCGCACTAAAAAACGGCGGGCAAAGCCCGCCGTTTCATGGAATGTCGTCCCGGATCAGAGGCCGGCGTCTGCCGCAATCTCAGCGCGGCTCTTGCGCTGGCGCTCGGTCGCGGATTTCAGCTGGCCACAGGCGGCCATGATATCTTCGCCGCGCGGGGTGCGGATCGGCGAGGCATAGCCCGCTTTATAGACGATATCGGCAAAAGCCTCGATCCGCTCCCAGTCCGAACGGGTATAGGGCGAGCCCGGCCATTCGTTGAAGGGGATCAGGTTGATCTTCGCCGGGATGCCCTGGATCAGACGCACGAGGCGGCGGGCATCGGCATCCGAGTCGTTCACATCCTTCAGCATCACATATTCAAAGGTGATGCGTTCCGAGTTCGACAGTTTGGGATATTCGCGCAGCGCCGTCAGCAGCTTCTCAATGTTCCATTTCTTGTTGATCGGCACCAGCTTGTCGCGCACCTCATCGGTGGTGGCGTGGAAGCTGATCGCCAGCTGGCAGCCGATCTCTTCGGCGGTGCGCGCAATCTCCGGCACCACACCCGAGGTCGACAGCGTGATGCGGCGGCGGCCAAGGGCCAGACCCTCGCCATCCATCACAACGCGCATCGCATCGCGGACGTTTTCGAAGTTATAAAGCGGCTCGCCCATGCCCATCAGCACGATATTCGAGACCAGACGGCCCTCAATCGAGCCCTGGCCGACTTCGGGCCATTCGCCCAGATCGTCACGCGCCACCAGAAGCTGGCCGACGATCTCGCCTGCGGTCAGGTTGCGCACCAGCTTTTGCGTGCCGGTATGGCAGAACGAGCAGGTCAGCGTGCAGCCCACCTGGCTCGACACACACAGCGTGCCGCGGCCTTCTTCGGGAATATAGACCGCCTCAACTTCATGGCCGCCGGCAATGCGCAGCAGATATTTGCGGGTGCCATCGGCGGAAATCTGACGGGTGACGATTTCCGGCAGAGCAATCTCAAAATGCTCGGCCAGAAGCGCACGGTAGTCTTTCGACAGATTGGTCATCGAGGCGAAATCGCGCACGCCCCAGTGATACATCCACAGCCAGATCTGGCCGAGGCGCATCTTCACCTGTTTCTCCGGCGTGCCCGCGGTCAGCAGAGCGTCGCGCAGCTGGTCGCGGGTGAGACCCACAAGGTTCACCTTTCCCCCTTCCGGCAGTTTGCGCGGAATGGTCATCACATCCTGGGTGATCGGGGCGGTCGCGGCGGCAGGCGCAGCAGTCTGAGCGGCGGTCATGGGCAAATCCTCGGGCTGAGCGCCGTATATAGACTGAATGTAGCGAAAAGCAAAAGGGGCGGGTCAGAAATTGTGATGTGACACAGTTTGTCACCTTTGGCCGGGAAGGGTGGGCTGTAAATTCCTGACTATTTTTGTATAACTCGCGCGAATCGTACCAGAGATCGGACTCTTTCCATGCCCCGGCTTTCTACTCTCCCCGCCAGCGCCCTTCTGGTTTTCGGACTGGCTGTCGGAGCCGTGGCGCAGACGGCGGATCCCGGGCAGGGGGCTGCACCTGCGGCACCGGTCACCGCACCGCTGACGGCTCCGGCGGCTGAGGTGGCTCCGGCTGCGCCTGCTGTTGCGCCCGGGACGGCACCGCAGACTGCACCGGCCGGCGAGGTGGCTCCCGCTGCTCCTGCTGCCGGGGCGGCGGCGACCGGGACCGGCTCTGAAGCCGCCCCTCCGGCGCCCGCCACGGACCCTGCTCCCGCCGTCACCGGACCCGATGCGCCGGCCCCTGCCGCAGAGGGCGCGGAAGCGACCGAGGGTCTGCGCGAGGTCGGTCTCGACGGGCGTCGCGGCGGTGACCGCCCTCAGGCCGCCCCCGCTGCAGCCGCTGAGGTCGTCGCGCATGATCTCTCGCCGGAAGGCATGTACCGTCAGGCCGATGCGGTCGTGAAAGCGGTGATGATCCTGCTGGCCGTTGCGGCTTTCCTCACCTGGACGATCTTTGTTTTCAAGATGTTCGAGATCGGCTTTGCCAAAGCCCGCGCCCGCAGAGCAGCGCGGCTGCTGAACCGCGCCCCCTCTCTTGATGCGGCGGTGCGCGATCTGGGCAACCGCAGCGATCCGGCGGCTTTCCTCGCCCGCGCGATCCATGAAGAATATGGCCGCTCGGACACCATCCTTGACGCCGCTGGCGCAGAGGGTCTGAAAGAACGCGCCGTCTCCATCGTGGGCCGTGTGGACGCTCAGGCCACCGCGCGTCTGCGCCGCGGCATGGGCGTGCTGGCCACCGTGGGCTCGGTTTCGCCTTTTGTCGGGCTTTTCGGCACCGTCTGGGGGATCATGAACTCCTTCATCGGCATCGCAGAAAGCGGCACCACCAACCTTGCCGTCGTGGCTCCGGGCATTGCTGAGGCGCTGTTTGCGACCGCGATCGGCCTGGTGGCGGCGATCCCGGCGGTGGTGATCTACAACCATTTCACCCGTGGTATCGCGGCTTACAAACTGAACCTCGGTGATGCCGGGGCGGCTGCGCTGCGCCTTCTGAGCCGTGACATCGACTTCCGTCACCTGAAGGGGAACTGAGCCGTGGCCGGAGGGATCAACCAAAGTGGTGGCGACGACGATCTGCAGGAAAACTCTGAGATCAACGTCACGCCCTTTATCGACGTCATGCTGGTGCTGCTGATCATCTTTATGGTGGCGGCTCCGCTCTCGACGGTGGATGTGCCGGTCAATCTTCCGCGCTCAAATGCCGCAGCAGCGCCGCGCCCGCAGGAGCCGGTCTATGTGACGCTGCAGCCCGATCTGACGATCTCGGTCGGCAATGAAACCATCGCGCGGGAGGCCCTGGCCGAGGTGCTGCGCGCTGCCACGGCGGAAGACCCCGAGGCACGGCTTTACATCCGCGCCGATCAGACGGTGCCTTACGGCGCGCTGATGGAACTGATGAACCTGCTGCGCAGCGGCGGCTTTACCCAGGTCGGTCTGGTCGGTCAGGACGCGGCCACAACCGGTCCTGCGCCCGCCCCCGCCGCGGAGGCGCGCCCATGAACGACTGGTCGCAGCAGATCGCGCGCTCGCGGGCCCTGGCAGAAAACTTTGCCTGGGTGCTCTCGGCGGCTGCGGTTGCGCTGACCCTTTCGGGCGCCGTGGCGCTGGCCTCCTGGCTGAATGTTCGGATGGGGCGCGAAGAGGGCGGCGAGGCGCTGCTCATCGATCTGACCGATCTTCCGGTCATGGAAATGGTGGCCGAAGAGCCCGCCCCGCCCGAGCCCCCTTCGGTAGCGCAGGAAGAGGTGAAGGAAGAAGAGCCGGTTGAAGAGCCGGTTGAGACGCCGGAACCTGAGCCTGAGCCTGAGCCTGAGCCTGAGCCTGAGCCTGAGCCTGAGCCTGAGCCTGAGCCAGAACCGGAACCTGAGCCTGAGCCGGAACCTCCGGCCCCCGAGGATATCCCCGAGCCTGTCGCTCCGCCGCCGCCGCCCGAAACCCGTCCCAAACGTCGCCCCGAGGCTCCGAAGGTCGAGGAACGGGCAGAGCGTCCGCGCCGTGAAGAGCCCCGCCGCGAGCGTCGCCCGCAGCCGCCACAGCAGGCTGCCGCTGCCAGCAACGGAGGAGCTGCCGCTTCGGCCCGGGGGGCGGCCAGTGCCGATGCCATGCAGCGCTGGAAGCGCGGCGTGCAGGGCCAGCTTGACCGCCATATGCGCCGCCAGCGCTTTGCCGGTGGAAGGATCCAGGCCGTGCTGGCAATCTCGATCACCGGCGGTGGTCAGATCACCGGGGTCAGCCTGCGCAAAAGCTCGGGCAATGCGAATGTCGATCAGCAGCTGGTGGCCCAGGCCCGCAGCCGCGGCGCGGTGGATGCCCCCCCGGACGGCAGGCCGACCAATCTCGTGCTGCCCGTGAATATCCGCTGACATCCTGAAGCGCTGCTCCCCATGGGGGCGGCGCTTTTCCCTTCTGCACCGGGGATATATGCGGGATGCAGGACATCGCAGTGGCGGAAAGGTCGCGCCGCCGGTCTGCGCCGCACAGCCGGAGCCCCTGTGGCCCGCTGTGCGCCTCCTGCCAGGCGGGCGCAATGCTGACGCCCGCGAGGGGACGGGACCTCCTGACCGCCTGCTCGGCGTCGTGCTGAACCCCGCGCCGGTCCGGCACAGGGCATCCGGTCCATCAGCCTGATTTTGCGTCCCTTCCTTGGCCCGCTATCGCCAGAATAGTTCCGGGGGACACAACGCCCGTCGCAGATCATCCGGTATAGCCCTGAAAAGGAAGACGCTTCTGCGTTCTGGTGAGGCATAAAGCGGATCTGCCCGGTACAAAAGATCGGCCAGCACCGCTCACAGCATCGCCACCGGCATCCCGACAGAGGCAGGCCCCATACGCAGACCTTATTTCTGGCCACAAAGGGGAAGGTCAGCAAGCAGCCGGGGAAATGCGCTACGCCCCCCGGTGTCTGCGGCTGGACCTATGGCGCGATCTCAGCCTGGTTACGCCTTGCCACGCGCCAGGCCGGACGTGCGGGCGCAAGATCGGGGCTTCGTCTTTTGCACTTTGGGGTGCCTTCCGGTACGGCGCAGTTCGCGGCGGCAGGTTCACTTTGCCGCGCGGCCACGACCTGCTCCCTGGCCTGTCTGTCGGCAGGGCGGGGGCTCTGCGCTGACTCTGCCTGGCCGGGTTCAGAGTTTTCTGAGGGGGATCGGCAAATATCTCCTGGGTTTCATGGCTGATAACGGCCGTTCGCCGGGGTATCTGATGCCTGCCTGCGGGGCACTGCCCGGGCTTACAGAGGGCGCCCTTGGATCAGCGCATATCTGGCTTTTCGGGACATTCCACAGGCCAGACAGGCAAAACCCGCCCGCAGCGGGGCTGCGGGCGGGTTTTGAAGTGGTACCGCCTCCCCGGCTCGAACGGGGGACCTCCGGATCCACAATCCGGCGCTCTAACCAACTGAGCTAAGGCGGCACTGGCGCTTCTTTAACCTGTGGAAACGGAAAGGAAAAGGGCTGCCGGATGGCAGCCCTCAACTTTTTTCATATTTTTTGCGAAAGCCTTATTTGCAGCGGCCTTCGGCCTCCTGCATGGCGGCGGTGAAGCCGCGCAGCGAGAATTTATCGCGGGTATCCGTGCCGCGCGAGGACGAGCCGGTCAGCACAGCCTCATTGCCGCGGCGCATGGCGGCGAGGATCGCCGTGTCCTGCGCGGCATCACGCGGCCAGGCCCATTCGCCATCGGTGACCATGTTGAATTTCTCGCTGCCGATTTCCAGCGTCACGGTTGCGCCCGCACCATAGGCATAGCCCGGCGTGAACGAGACCTCACCACGGGCGTTCTGGCCCGGCCGATAGGTCACAAAGAGCATGGTATCGCCGCGGCGCACCTGAACCGGCTTGCCGCCGCGCGAGTTGACCGATTCCTTGGGGGTCGAGACGCCCCAGCATTCTTTCGGCTTTTCCCAGACGCAGACGCTCCAGTCGGTCTTGGCCGAGACGCATTTCGTCTGTGCCGCCGACTGTGCCTGAGCACCTGCCGCAGAGAAGCCCACGGCGAGTACCGCACCTGCGAGCACGCCCGAAATTCGTTTCATCATCAGCCCAAAGCCTCCAGCCGTTCCCTGCCTCATCAGCTTTGCCAGCTTTTCCGGTGGCGAGGGTTATTTCAACTCGATATGCCATCTTTTAGCGCGTTTACCCTGCCAGTTGAAACCCCCCTGAGCGGGAAATCGCGTATCTGTTATGCCGGGCAAACACGGGCAAACGGTTCAACGGGAAGGATGAGAAAATGACGGCAGTTCCGATGGCAGAACTCTGGCGTGGCGGGCGGATGGAAAGTCGCCACCGCGGCCATGCGGTGGTCTGGCACAGCTCAGGCGGCCTGGTGGAGGCCTGGGGCGATGCGGGCGCGATGATCTTTCCGCGCTCCAGCTGCAAAATGATCCAGGCTTTGCCGCTGATGGAAAGCGGGGCCGGGGCCGGGCTGAAGCCGCATCAGATCGCGCTGGCCTGTGCCAGCCACCAGGGCGCGGCGCTGCATGTTGAGGCCGTCACCCGCTGGCTCTCGGATATGGAGATGTCGCAAAGCGATCTGCGCTGCGGCTGTCATGAGCCCTCGGATCTCACCGAGCGCAACCGCCTGATCCGCGCGGGTGAGGCGCCCTGCCAGATCCACAACAACTGCTCTGGCAAGCACACCGGATTTTTGATGATGAACCGTCATCTGAAGGGCGATGCCGAATATGTTGATCCCGCCCACCCGCTGCAGCGCGCCATCGCGCAGGCCCATGATGAGGTGACGGGGGAGAGCAGCCCCGGCTTTGGCATTGATGGCTGTTCGGCGCCGAATTTCGCCACCTCGCTGACGGGTCTGGCCCGCGCTATGGCGGCCTTTGCCGGCGCGACGGGCGAGGGGGATGCCCGCGACCGGGCGATGTTCACGCTTGCCCGCTCGATGGCTGCGCATCCGGAGTATGTGGCCGGAGAGGGGCGCGCCTGCACCGAGCTGATGCGGGCGATGGATCACCGCGTCAGCATTAAAACCGGCGCAGAGGCGGTTTTCATCGCCATCATCCCCGGGAAAAAGCTCGGCATGGCGGTGAAGATTGAGGATGGCAATTCCCGCGCCTCAGAGGCTGCGATTGCGGCTCTGCTGGTGCGCCACGGCGTGCTTGATGCAGCCCATCCGGCGGCACAAAAGCGGCTGAACCCGGTGCAGAAGAACTGGCGCGGCTTTGAGACCGGCGATATCCGGCTCTCGCCCGGCTTCCCGGGCTGAGCGTCAGGCGGGGCTCAGCGCAGGCCGAGCCCCGCTTTCATCAGCGCTTTGCGCACCGGCGCAATGCCGTAAAAGAGGCCAAGCGCCCCGGCCCGCAGATCGCGCAAAGGCTGCGGTGCCAGCATCGAGGCGCGGTTCAGCAGATCAATCCCCTGCACCCGCAGCGCGATATCACCGGCCCGCGCCCGGGCATATGTCTCAAGCATGGCGGCGCTGCCGAGTGCCTCGGGCGCGGCCTCGGCCAGATCGAGCAGGCTCGCCACATCACTCAGGCTCATATTCAGCCCCTGAGCGCCGATCGGCGGCACCACATGGGCGGCTTCGGCGATCAGGGCGGTATGGGGCGCGGTGAACTCCGCCGCTTTTTGGGTGATGATCGGCCAGAGCAGCCGCGGGGTCGCGAGTTTCAGCGCGCCGAGAATACCGCAGGAGCGGGTGAAGGCCTCCGCCTCAAAGGCGGCTTCGGGCAGGGCGGCCAGGCGCGCGGCCTCGGGTCCGCGCTCCATCCAGACCACGGAGGAGGCATGTTGCCCCTCCCGCGCGGGCAGCGGCACCAGGGTAAAGGGCCCGCCCGAGCGGTGGATCTCGGTCGAGACATTCTCATGCGCCAGATCATGGGTGACGGAAAAGACCAGCGCCTTTTGCCCGTAAGAGGTGCGGGTGGCAGCAATCCCAAGCGCATGGCGCACGAATGAATCGCGCCCGTCGGCCGCGATCAGCAGCTTCGCCCGGATCTGCCGTCCGTTTGACAGGGTGACCAGGGCGGCATCTTCCCGCGCCAGAACGGCGGTCGTGGCCACGCCGGGGCAGAATTCAACCGTAGAGATCGTGGCCAGATGCGCCACCATTTCGCGGCGCAGCAGCCAGTTCGGCAGGTTCCAGCCGAAGGGCGCATCCGAGATATCGGCGGCATCAAAGTCACGGATCAGCCGCGCCACAGGCTCGGGGCCGCCGGCATCAACAATCCGCATCACCTGCAGCGCCGAGGCCTCCGGGGAGAGCCGCGCCCAAAGGCCCGCCCGCTCCAGCAGCGCCACAGAGGGCTGCAGAAAGGCGGTGGTGCGCAGATCGGCCCCCGCGGCACTCTCGGAGGTTACGGGCGGGGCGGGATCGACGCAGAGGGTGCGAAACCCGGCCTGGCCAAAGGCCGCAGCCGCCGCAAGGCCCGCCACACCGCCTCCCGAGACCAGGATATCAAAGCTCTCGCGCGTCATGGCAGCCCCTCCTTCAGCAAAAGGCCCTCCCGGTTTAACCGGAAGGGCCTGAAAGGAAAAGCCGAGAGGCTGTGATCAGCCGCGGGTGACCGCAATCATGAAGCAGAACATCAGGAAGACTTCGACCAGCGCCACCAGCGTCAGCACATGAAGACCCCAGATCATCGCCGCCGACAGCGCCAGGCTGACGGCACCGCCGATGAGGTAGAAGACCGAGTTAAAATCACGCTCAATGTCGCGCAGGATGGTGCCGATGACCGGCAGGCGCCAGAGAAGGCCCTTGCGGCGCGGTTGGTCGGTTGCGGCCATAGGGCCCTCCGTCAGTGAAAGCTGCGGGGGCGATATACCGTTTATCACCGCTCTGCGGCAGCCGGACGTGATGTCGCACCCCCTTGAAGGGGCGGGCGCTCAGAGCCCGGTCAGACGGCCGAGAAAGCTGCTCAGATCAAGGCTATGATGGCCGATATGCGGCGCTTTCACCGGCTCGGGGCCCACAAGCACGGTCTGCATGCCCATCTCATGGGGCACGGCGAGATTGCGGGGGTCATCTTCGAACATCGCCGCCTGACGGGTCACCACCGCATCCAGGCTGAAGATCCGCTCAAAGGCCTCCCGCCGGGGCTTGGGGTGATAATCCGCCTCCTGGACGCCATAGACCGCATCAAAAAGCGGCGTCATCCCCCGTGCCTCCAGCACCGCCCGGGCATAGGGCACGGTGGCATTGGTATAAACGATGCGCCGTCCCGGCAGGGCCGCAATCCGCGCGCTCAGCAGCGGATCGGGCGTCAGCGCGCTGAGATCGATGTCATGGACGTCTTCGAGGAAGGGATCGGCCTCGACGCCGTGTTTTTCCATCAGCCCTGCCAGCGTGGTGCCATAGGTCAGATAGAACTCGCGGCGCAGCCTGTTGGCGGTGTCACGCTCCACCTTCAGGGTGCGCATGACGTAATCGACCATCTTCCCCTCAATCTGGTCAAACAGCCGGACCGAGGGATCATAAAGGGTATTGTCGAGGTCAAAGACCCAGGTCGACACATGGCGAAAGGCGGGCTGAGGATCGGCGGCGTGTTCCATGCCACAGAGCTAGGCTGAGATCGTCGCAGGCGCAATCCTTTGCTTGCCCGGGCAGCGCCGGGGTCTTAGGTTTCCCCCCCATGACAGCATCACACGCAAAACTCCCGCCCGTGCCGCAAAAAGACGCCTATACGCTGATTCTTGAGGCGATTGATGCGGGGATCTATCGCCCCGGCGACCGGCTGGTGGAATCCGAACTGGCCGAGCGCTTCGGCGTTTCGCGCACGCCGGTGCGCGAAGCTCTGCAGCGGCTTGAGACCCAGTCGATGCTGTCGCGCGACGGGCGCAGCCTGATCGTGGCCTCGCTCGATCACAACCAGCTGGCCGAGCTTTACGCCGTGCGCGCTGAGCTTGAGGGGCTGGCCGCGCGTCTCGCTGCCCAGCACGCCAGCGAAGAAGAGATCCGCCTGCTGAAGGGCATGGTGCGCGAAGACAGGAAGCTGCTGGGTGATCCGGGCGCGCTCGCCCGCGCCAACCGGCGGTTTCACAAGCAGATCCACCTCGCCTCGCACAACCGTTATCTGATCCAGCAGCTTGATCTGGTGCACCGCTCCATGGCGCTGCTGGCCTCGACCTCGCTGGCGGCCGAGGGGCGCGACTCGGCGGCGCTCGCCGAGCATGAGGCCCTGGTCACCGCCATCGCCGCGCGCGACGGCGACGCCGCCTGCGAGGCCCTGCGCCGCCATATCTCGCTGGCCTTTGAGACCCGCCTGATGATCGATGCGGGGGAAGTGAAGATGGTCTGAGAGCGGCCGGTCTGCCCGTCAGCGCCCGGGACCGGCTGTTTCTGAGATCAAATCCTGACGCTGGGCCGGGTGGGGTTCTTTGGTTTTGACGGCTGCATGGCCCGGGCGCTTCGACGGGCTGTGACATCTTCTTTTCGGCGGCGACAGAGGCTCATCCCCTGAGAGCTGTGCGTCGGAACCCGGAGGATCACGTCCGAACCCGGATGTGCGCATCGAAGCCCGGATGATCACGCCGTCCTCCAGCCACTCCCGCTCTGCAACCTTTGGGGTGCGGCCCGTGGCGAGTCCCGCATCGGGTGCTGTTCAGGCTCTGCACATGCCCTGGGAAATGGGGCCGTCCCGCGAGGCTTCGACCCCAGGGGGCAGTGTTGCCCGCATCAAAGGTCCCGGACATCTGTGCCAGAGCACAGAGCACAGAACACGGCGCGCCGGGCGGGTCAGGTCAGCGGATCTCCCCGATCCGGGCCTGCGGTCGGGCTACTGTGCCGGGATGAACGGGGCATCTTTGTTCATGAAGGCTGAGACGGGACAGGACCTGCTGTGGTCCTGTCGGCGGTAACGCGGAAAAGCGTAAACTCTGCGCCGCGCAAGGCCCCCAAGACCCGGATGAAGCGACCTGAGCGGGTCACCTTAAAACGCCGGGGGATCTGCGGATCTCGCCGTGAAGAGGCTGCGCTTTCCGGAGGGGGCGCGGGCTGAAAACAGCTCTGCCCGCGCACCGGGGCCGCCGGGGGGGTGGTGCAGGTCCGGGCCGGGCCCGGGGGCGCCGAGGGCAGGCTCGGGGCCGGGCGGCAGCGGGGGCGGCGGCTCTGTCGCGGCGTCTCCGTCGAAATGACCATGGGAGGTTTTGGCCCAGTAAAACGGATTGCGAAAGGCCTCGCGCAGTGCCGCCCAGCCCGCGACAGCCGCCATCAGGTGATAGACCTGAAACAGTAAAGTGATCGTCCAGAGCCCGCCGTGGCGGGTACGCTGCAGGCCAAGCGTGGCGCAGGCGATCAGCAAAACCTCACTGAGCAGAAAAACCCCCGTCATCGCCAGCAGCAGGGGCTCGGGGATCAGGCCGCGCGCGGGATGCGGCAGGCCCGCGAAGATCAGCCAGAACGACCAGTTCAGCGGGGCCAGCAGCACCTGGCTCTGGGCGCCAAGAAACAGCACCTGATAGCCGATAAATCCGCCTGGCCCGAGATCGCGCCACAGCCGGATCGGGCTTCGCATATGCACGGCCCAGGTCAGAATATGCCCCTTGATCCAGCGACTGCGCTGGCGCACCCAGGGGCGCGGGCGGCAGTTTGCCTCTTCATGGGTGGTGACGGGCAGCATCTGCGTGCGCAGGCCGTGACGGGCCAGGCGAATGCCCAGATCGGCATCCTCGGTGACGTTATGGGCATCCCAGGCCCCCAGCCGCTCCAGATGCGCGCGGCGGATGAAAAGCGTGGTGCCGCCCAGCGGCATCGGAAAGCCGATCCTTTGCAGCGCCGGCAGGGTCACCCGAAACCAGGCGGCATATTCGGCCGTAAAAAGCCGCGCGATCAGATTGCTGCGCGGGTTATAATAATCCAGCGCGCCCTGCAGGCAGGCCAGATCATCCGGCGCCTGATCGAAGGCCGAGGCCACCTGCAGCAGCTGATCGCTGTCGGGGGCGTCCTCAGCGTCATAGATCCCGATGATGCTGCCGCGCGCGAAAGACAGCGCATAATTCATCGCCCTCGGCTTGGTGGTGACACTCCCCTTTGGCACCACGATCAGCTGCATCCATCCAGGCAGACCCGCCGCGCGCAGCGCCTTCAGGGTGTCGGGGTCATGCTCTTCGAGGATCAGCAGCACCTCAAGGCAGCCGCGCGGATAGGACAGCGCCTCAAGGCGGCGCAGCAGGCGCGGGGCGATATCAGGCTCGCGGTAAAGCGGCACGAGGATCGAGATCACCGGGGGCTCGGCCACAAGGGCGGGGGGCGCGCGCTTTTGCGGCGGATGGCGCAGCGCCTGCAGCAGCGCATAAAGCCGCAGCGCCGTTGACGCGAGCAGCGCCGCGCAAAGCCAGGCCGTCAGCAGCAAAAACACCGCCAGTGGGTGCAGGATCAGCACCGCAGGAAGCGCGCACCAAAGTGCGGCGCGGGCCAGCCGGGGCCGCGCGACGCGCAGGCCCCGCACACTGAGCTGCGCGGGCAGCCGCCCCTCAGCCAGGCGCAGAAGCGCAGGGGCCGCGCGCCGCGCAAGACCCGCGCGGATCTCCGCCGGCGCGGCGAGGCAGGCTTCGACGCGCAGGCCGTGAAATGCAGGCCAGCCCCTGATGCGGGCCAGCGCATGGGGATCTGAGACGGCAATCATCACCCGGTCGCCACGCCGCCCCAGCGGCAGGCACAGCGCCTGAAGGCAGGCCGCAGCCCCGCAAAGCCGCAGCAGGTCCGCGCAGGGTCGTGCCGGGCCCTGGGTCAGGCGCGCAAGCCCGCTCACCTCGCTGAGCAGGGTCAGGAGAAGATCTTCGGAGAGCACATTGCGCGCGCGCAGCTCATCCGTCAGCGGGATGCGGCAGCGCATCGCCGTCAGCCCCGCGCTGCGCAGGGCGGGGCGCTGCTCAGGAAAGCGGCTCAGCAGCAGGTTTAACAGCTGCGCATCCCCCGCCGACCCGGGGGAATCGGGGGCGGCGGGAAGTTGCGGCAGGGCGGGAAAGGCATATCCGGTCTTCATCCCCAGAGCTTCGCAGCGATTGGTTAATCGCCGGTTAAGCAGGCCCCGCCAGCCGCGCAGCCACCACGCAAAAGCCGCGCCCCCTGGCAGGAGCGCGGCTTTGACGGACCCGGGATGCGGGTCTTAACGATCAGGCGCGGCGGGCGCGGATGGCGTCAGCGAAACGCTCGAACAGGTAGAAGCTGTCCTGCGGGCCGGGGCTGGCCTCGGGGTGGTGCTGCACCGAGAAGACCGGACGATCGGTCATGCGGATGCCGCAGTTCGAGCCGTCAAAAAGCGAGACATGGCTCTCAATCACACCCTCGGGCAGGGTCTGGCTGTCAACGGTGAAGCCGTGGTTCATCGAGGTGATCTCGACTTTGCCGGTCTCAACGTCTTTCACCGGGTGGTTCGCACCGTGGTGGCCGTGGTTCATCTTCACGGTCTTTGCGCCAAGCGCGAGGGCCAGCATCTGGTGACCGAGGCAGATCCCGAAGACGGGGATGTCTTTCTTCAGCACGTCCTGGATCATCGGCACGGCGTAAACGCCGGTTGCGGCCGGATCACCAGGGCCGTTCGAGAGGAACACGCCTTCCGGGTTCAGCGCCAGCACGTCTTCTGCGGTGGCGGTTGCCGGAAGCACGGTCACATCGCAGCCCGCCGAAGCAAGGCAGCGCAGGATGTTGCGCTTGGCACCATAGTCGATGGCCACAACGCGCAGGCCTTCGCCTTCGCGCTGGGTATAGCCCTCGGGCCAGGCCCAGGTCTTTTCATTCCAGCGGTAGCTTTGCGCGCAGGTGACGTCTTTGGCGAGATCGAGACCCACCAGGCCCTTCCAGGCGCGGGCTTTGGCAACCAGCGCCTCGATGTCGAAATTGCCTTCCGGATCATGGGCCAGCGCCACATGCGGCGCGCCCTGCTGGCGGATGGCACGGGTCAGGCGGCGGGTGTCGATGCCGCCGATGGCGATGCGGTTGTGCTTTTTCAGCCAGGTGACCAGATCATCGGTCGCGCGCCAGTTCGACGGCTCCGTCGGGTCCCATTTCACCACAAGACCGGCCGCGGCCGGGGTCTCGACGCTTTCGTCATCCTCGGGCGTGGCGCCGGTGTTGCCGATATGCGGGAAGGTAAAGGTGACGACCTGACCGGCATAGGACGGATCGGTCAGAATTTCCTGATAGCCGGTCATCGAGGTGTTGAACACCAGCTCGGCAACCGTGTCGCCAACGGCGCCGAAACCCTGACCGTAAAACAGCGTCCCGTCAGCGAGGGCCAGGCAGGCGGTGGGGCGGGGGGCAGCGTTTGGCATGGGCAACTCCGGGATAAACGGGGCGGAAACTATGCCTCCGGAGGGCCGGGGTCAAGGGTTTGTGAGAAAAGGTTTTTATAGTAAAATCAATGCGTTGCGAAAATGGTGAAGACTTGATCACAAAGGGTGGTCAGATTAGGCTTTGCGCGTCCCAATTCGGAAGGTTTCATCATGTCTCTGCGCGACAGCATTAACGACGGCCTCAAACAGTCTATGAAGGCGCGCGACGCGGCGCGAACCTCGACCCTGCGCCTGATCAGCGCGGCCATCCGCGACCGGGATATCGCCGCGCGCGGTGAGGGCGCCTCCGCCGAAGGGATCGCCGATGGCGAGATCCTGGCGCTGCTGGGCAAGATGGTGCGCCAGCGCCAGGAAAGCGCAAAGATCTACGAGGAGGGCGGCCGGCTGGAACTGGCGGCGAAGGAACTTTCTGAGATCACCATCATTGAGGATTTCCTGCCGCGTCAGCTGACGGCTGCGGAAACGGAGGCCGCTATCGCTGCGGTGATCGCCGCGACCGGGGCCTCGGGCATCCGCGATATGGGCAAGGTCATGGCGGCGCTGAAAGAGACATACACCGGCTCGATGGATTTCTCGACCGTCGGGGCCGCGGTCAAAGCCCGCCTGATGTAAGCGCTTGCGGCGCTCTGCGGCAGGGTAAAGGTGGTGGCAACAAGCGCCGCTGTCCTCAGACCTCTCAAGGTCATCGCGCATCCTCGGCCAAGGGGGCCGGCGGTCAGAATGCAGGTTGAGAGTGTCTCTTTCGCCTCTATTTGCAGGTGGCACGGCAAAGAAAAAGGCCCCGGTTTCCCGGGGCCTTTTTGATCAGTGGTGGGCGCGATCCCAGTCCGACTGCTTGGGCAGCTGCTCGAAGGTATGCTCCGGCGGCGGCGAGGGCAGAGTGAACTCAAGGGTGTCGGCGTATTCGTTCCACGGGTTCGGGCGGGTGTCCGCTTTGCCCCATTTCAGCGCCCAGGCGATGACGCCAAGGAAGAACACGAAGGAGGCGAAGGAAATGAACGCACCGATCGACGAGACGTAGTTCCAGTACTCAAAGGCAGCCGGATAGTCGATGTAACGGCGCGGCATGCCCTGACGACCCAGGAAGTGCTGCGGGAAGAAGGTCAGGTTGGCACCGATGAACATCATCCAGAAGTGCAGCTTGCCCGCCCATTCCGGATAGGCTTTGCCGGTCATCTTCGAGAACCAGTAATAGATACCCGCAAAGATCGCGAAGATCGCACCCAGGCTCATCACGTAGTGGAAGTGCGCCACGACGTAATAGGTGTCGTGATAGGCACGGTCCACACCGGCCTGGCTCAGCACGATCCCGGTCACACCGCCCACGGTGAACAGGAACAGGAAGCCAAAGGCCCAGAGCATCGGCGTCTCAAACGAGATCGAGCCGCGCCACATGGTGGCAATCCAGGAGAAGACCTTCACGCCGGTTGGCACCGCGATGACCATGGTGGCCATCATGAAGTAGGACTGCTGCGTCAGCGACATCCCCACAGTATACATGTGGTGCGCCCAGACGACGAAGCCCAGAACACCAATCGCCACCATCGCGTAAACCATCGGCAGGTAACCGAAGACCGGCTTGCGCGAGAAGGTTGCGATGACGTGGGAGATGATCCCGAAGCCCGGCAGAATGATGATGTACACTTCCGGGTGGCCGAAGAACCACAGGATGTGCTGATAAAGCACCGGATCGCCGCCGCCCGAGGGGTCGAAGAAGGTGGTGCCGAAGTTGCGGTCGGTCAGCAGCATGGTGATCGCGCCGGCCAGAACGGGCAGGGCCAGCAGGATCAGCCAGGCAGTCACAAAGACCGACCAGGCAAAGAGCGGCACTTTATGCAGCGTCATGCCCGGGGCGCGCATGTTCAGGAAGGTGGTGATGATGTTGATCGCACCAAGGATCGACGAGGCACCCGAGACGTGCACCGCGAAAATCGCGAGATCCATCGACAGACCGTCTTCGCGCACCGAAAGCGGCGGGTAAAGCACCCAGCCCACGCCCGAGCCGAGCTGGCCGTTGCCACCCGGTGCCAGCACCGAGCAGACCGCCAGCGCGGTACCGGCGAAGTAAAGCCAGTAGGAGAGGTTGTTCAGACGCGGGAACGCCATATCCGGCGCGCCGATCTGCAACGGCATGAAGTAGTTGCCGAAACCGCCAAACAGCGCGGGGATCACCACGAAGAACATCATCAGGATGCCGTGGGCCGTGATCAGCACGTTCCAGAGGTGACCGTTGGGCGTACAATCTGCCGTGGCAGCTGCCGTCAGGCGCGCGCCTTCCATGCACATGTACTGAACGCCGGGCTCCATGAGCTCCATGCGCATATAGACGGTGAACAAGACCGAGATCAGGCCGACGAGGCCTGCGGTCAGAAGGTAAAGGATCCCGATATCCTTGTGGTTGGTGGACATGAACCAGCGGGTAAAGAACCCGCGGGTGTCGTGTTCACCATGGCCATGGATGGCGGCGTCGGCCATGCTCGTCTCCCGTTCGGTGTTAAGTGCGCGCAGGAAGGAATCGGGCAGAATCCTGCCTGCACGTGCCAATTCTCTGTCGGGGTTGTAAGACGTGCGGCATCCCGTCGCAATGGCGGAGTTTGCGCCAGAGCCTCAGAGCGTGATGCAAATGCCAGATTTTGCCATGTTTTGAGCGCACTTCACCGTCAAGGGATGCAATTGTCCCATGCCGGACCGCCATGCCACCTCAGGGTTGAGCCGCGCCGGGATTGCGGGCCGCGGCCCCCGCTACTGCCCGAGTGTGGAAGTGGCTGGCTCAGCGAACCGGGAAGGGGCTCTGCAGATAATCGCGCGGCGCGCGGCGCGGCAGGGTGGTGAACATCGTCAGGGTGATGACGTCCTGCGGCTCCAGATCCATCTCAGCGAGTTCGCGGAAGTTGAAGAAATCTCCCGCGACGACCTTTTTGATCAAAGCGCCGTTCGGGCCGATCCGTCCGGGATCACCAAGGCTGTCGGTTTTGCCGTAAAGCGGCTGTCGCATGCCGTTTTGTGCCAGCGCCGACTGCGGCGCAAAGGCAGAGAGACCAGCGGTCAGCGCAAGGGCTGCAATGAGGGGCAGGCGGGGCATCTCAGTCTCCTTTTGGCGGGCGTCGGTCGGGGGCGCTCGGGTAATATCTGAGGCGCAGCCCTCCTGGTTGCAAGAGGCCGCGCCCCTGCCAGCGCCATCACACCGCCGTGCACTGCCCGGTGCTGCTGGTGCCGGGATGGGTGGGGATCACCTCGGAGAAACTTTTCATCAGCGCCGCGTCCAGATCCTGCATGGTCACCGGAAGCCCCAGGTCGACCAGAGAGGTCACCCCGTGATCGCGGATGCCACAGGGCACGATGCCGGAAAAATGGCTCAGGTCCGGCTCGAGATTGATCGAGATGCCGTGATAGCTGACCCAGCGGCGCAGCTTGATGCCGATGGCGGCGATCTTATCCTCAGCCAGACTGCCGTCGGGCTGCTTTGGCTTGTCGGGGCGCGGGACCCAGACGCCCACGCGGCCCTGACGGATCTCGCCCTTCACGTTGAACTCGGCCAGCGCCGCGATGACCCAGGCCTCCAGCGCGCGCACAAAGCAGCGCACATCGCGGCCGCGTTTCCCGGCATCGAGCATGACATAAATCACCCGCTGGCCGGGGCCGTGATAGGTATATTGCCCGCCGCGCCCGACCGGATGCACCGCAAAGCGCTCCGGCTCGGTCAGATCCTCTGCCCGCGCTGAGGTTCCGGCGGTGTAAAGCGGCGGATGCTCCAGCAGCCAGATCGCCTCGGGCGCGGTGCCTGCCGAGATCGCCTCAACCCGCGCTTCCATGGCGGCAAGCGTCTCCCGGTAGTCCGACAGCCCCGGCAGCCAGCACCATTCCACACCATCAATGAGCATCACGAACCTCTCTCGGCCATCCACCGTTCCTGCCCGATTTAGGCCCTGGCTGCAGATTTTGCCATGGGGCAGGGCGGGTCCCGATAATCGGGAGAAAAAATTCGCGCGGCGGTGAAGTTTTCTGAAAAATCCCCTTTTCATCCCGGAGGCTTATGGCTAGAAGGCTCCTACCAGTTCGGAACGGTGCGGTTGTGGCGGAATTGGTAGACGC